>CAYWTB010000032.1:0-44781 GCA_964461135.1 uncultured Caldithrix sp.
AAAAGGAGATTTCTGTCTTTATGATGAAACTTTTTATAAATGCTTAATTCATAAAAAACGATATATTGCATCAAAGTTGTTATATTCAAAGAAATAAAATGGCCCCGGTTCTTAAACCGGGGATTAAAGAATCCCAATATATTTGGGCGTTAGCCACCATTTGTGAATTAAGCTGGTTAATAAATAAAAAGGAGAAGTAAGTTATGAAGCTATTAAAAACACTCGGGCTCGTTTTTATTTTTATCTTTGCTGTTTCTCTGATGGTTTGTGAAAAGAAGAAAGAACAAAAAGTATCAAATGCTGAATCAAAAGAATCCGAAAGCAAGGTAAATAAAACCGATTGGAAAAAATCGTTCGATGTGGAACCAGAAAAATTTACAACAACCGGTGAAAATGACCATTTTATTTTAAAACCTGGATATAAGTTAACATTGCAAGGCGAAGAAAATGGTAAAAATGTTGTTTTAACAATTACTGTTTTGAATGAGACAAAAATTATTGACGGTTTCGAAACCAGAGTTGTAGAGGAAAAAGAAAGTAGAGAAGGGAAATTAGTCGAAATTTCCAGAAATTACTTTGCACTGGATAAAGGAAATAATGATATCTACTACTTTGGAGAAATGGTTGATATTTACAAAGATAGTAAAATTGTAAGTCATGAGGGCGCCTGGGAATCGGGCAAAGAAGGAGCAAAATTAGGATTAATGATACCAGCCAAAATTGAAGTGGGTAAGAAATACTATCAGGAAATAGCGCCCAATCTTGCCATGGATAGAGCTGAAATAATTTCTAATTCTGAAACCCTAGAAACTCCCGCTGGTAAATTTGAAAACTGTCTTAAAATCGAAGAAACTACTCCATTGGAACCAGGAGTAAAAGAATACAAAATTTACGCTCCTGGTATAGGATTGATTAAAGATGGTTCCCTTTTGCTGGTCAAATATGGTTTTCAGAAAAAATACTAATTTAGCATAACACCTTACTCAGAGTGATTCCACGCGCGAGGCCGTTTTTGCAGGATAGCTCAACCGTTATGTTTTATCGAACTATGAAGACAAAAATATTCCTTTTCTCTTTTATTTTCCTGTTTCTCTCCTGTGCGGGTGAAAAGAGTAAACAATTAAATTCCCTCAGATCTGTCAAAACCGGAGAAACCAAAGAACAGATCAGCAAATTTTTCCCTGCACCGGATGAAATACAACACCTTACAAAAACGACTGAAATCATCTGGGGGCCTGAAGAGGAATTCTGGGATGAAATACCGCCGGGCACAGACCTGGAAATTTGGATATATCAACAAAAGGATAGTTTAACCAAGCTCTATTTCCTGAATGATGATAACCATCTTACCTATAAAATAACCAGTCCTAAAGATGTGGTGTACGAACCAACCGACTAACTGAACAATAGATCCAAAAACCAAGGCCTTTGACAAAATTTTGTCAGACCAGTGAAAAGTATTTGATAAAATCTATTCCCTGAGTTAGTATGAAGCATGTACCTCTTTAAAATTTATAGTGTACATAATTTTTTTCTCTATTATTTCTTCAGAAAGGAGTGGTTATGTTTAATATAAATCGTAATGTTACTCTCGTTTCATTTCTGTTCCTGATCCTGGCCGTGGGTGCCCGGACCCAGCAGAAGCCATTTCAGCTGCAGGGCATTTACCTGGAAGGTTGCAGCTGCAAGCTGGTCTGTGCCTGCGACCTCAACGGCGCCATGGTCCCGGACTGTCAGGTAATTGGAGCGATGATCATCTCAAGCGGTCATTATGCCGGTGTGGATCTGTCAGACGTGAAAATGGCCTTCGCCACTGCCGATAAATGGGTCCGGGTCTTTGTCCAGACAAAAGATCAGGTAAAGGCCAGGACCGCCGCAGCAATGGCACAGGCCTTCTTCAGAGGCTACGGAACGGTTAAAGTGGTTCAAGATGCTGTTATAGAGCTATCCGGAAGCAACGGTAACTTCACTCTCACGGTGAATGGTGGTGATGTGATAAATCTGAAGACACAACCGGTGCTCGGAGCGGATGGCAAAACCGCCGTCACTTACACTAACTATCCCGATCCACTTTTTCAGACCATTATGCAGGGCAGGGTAGTATCCGGTAGTTACGACGAGGGTAAGCATCATTTCACGCTGAAGGGCAGCAATTCTTTCTTCAATCAGGACTGGAGTGTCTCCGGCCGGATCTGAACCTGAAACCATCCAGCGGTGGTCCGGAGAGGGCGTAGTAGAGTTGTGGTGTTATTGGTATCGGTAAAATAAAATGGTAATTTAAATATCGGTATTGTAAAATATAGAAGAATCATAAGATACAAGGGAAATGAACAGGTGGAAAAACACCTCATTAAATAACAATCTCTATTTCGTATATACTTTTTTTATTCTTCTAAAAGGTATAAATGTGTTCCCATAGGTCTTGGTATAGCTTTTTATTCTTTGACCATGACTTGAAAATTAAGGGTAATCTTATTACTTAAACATATTTAAGCGGTATTGGAAAATCACCATCTCAACAAACATTTACGTACTATGAGCCAATTTTGATTTAGTTCAAAATGGCACAACTTATTTGAAAACAATGGGTTGTGCGTGTGTAAAATTGTAATGCGAGTAATTTGAACCAAACTTTAATAGCATAGTGCGGAGGCAGCATAGCGCAGAACCTATGACATTTCAGTAAGAGGTTTTTACGCTTTGCGCTATGTTCGGCTGGCAGTCCAGCTGCGCTCGGTCCGGTGCCAGACAGGCAGCCGGGCTGGCCAGTAAACTGCCAACGGTGGACTATCCAGCTGGTTCCATATTCATGCTTTCTATTAATTGGCTCCGGGTTCATAACGCCTGATTATTTGCAACATTCTGGACGATCACCGGCCTCCCGTTTTAAGTTTCATTCCGACGGGTCGACTGCAAGAAGATCGGGTCGTGGAAAATATTGGTTTCTTGTTACTGCTTTCTGATATCTGGTGCCCCTCCCATCTTTCATTGCTAAATTGAATCCCAGCTCCTGAATCTTAATTTTACGCTTTGCAGGATGCGTGCGGCTCTATGCACTCCATAATCTACTTATCTTCAAAAAGTTACCATTCAAATAATAGAATACCTTATTTTACCTTAAAATGCACGCCACCCGAACCTTATTGTAATACAATAAATAATTATTGTGTTACAATAAATAGTTGCTTATATTCAACAAAAGCAGGTCAACAAATTAAAAGGAAATAATCATGCCAAAATTACTTAGCCTGCCTCTCATTAAATCGATTATGAACATCCTGATTATCGTGACCCTGATCATGGGATTTTCAAGTATTTTAACTAAATCGTATACCCTGATTCTTACGCCCGATAAAATTGATGTCCTGAGACTGGAGGTACCCTGGTTTCATCCCATCAATTCCGTGACTTTGTTGTTGGATAAAAATATTTTGCAGCTGGATGCGGTGCTTTTTAAAGATATGAATAAGAGCCTGTTCACCTACGATCTGATGGGAAGGATACTATTCTTACCCCTGATTTTAATAATCTTTATACAACTGAAAAAACTGATTATAGCTATTCATAATAAACACTTCTTTGAATTGACCACCATTCGAATCATCAGGAATCTTTCCCTGGTGGTATTGTTGTGGGTAATTTTTCATTTTATCAGGTATCAGGTCATACCACTATTTATCCCACTTGATCTGATTACCGAGAGCATTAATTTTACCACCTTTGCAGAATCCTGGCCTGCCAACCTCATCGGCGCAATTGATTTCAGGATGCTTTTTGTTGCCATAATATTATATGTGATCTCGATTTCATTTCGGGAAGGCTATCAGATGAAAGAAGAATCCGATTTAACCATATAAAGAGTCTGCCATGTCCATTATAATAAATCTTGATGTTATGCTGGCCAAAAGGAAAATGCGACTGACGGAGCTGTCAGGGGCAGTGGGAATTACCATCTCCAATTTATCCATTCTGAAACAGGGAAAAGCCCGGGCGATTAAAATATCAACCCTGGATGCAATTTGCAAAGCCCTGGATTGCCAGCCGGGAGATATTCTCGAATATAAAGCTTCTGACGGGAATGACTAAAATAAATGGAGTTGTAATCTACAAATACTCAAAGCCGGCCGGCCCAATTTAACATTTCATGATTATGTTCCTGGCTCAACAGATTAAATACAGATACCAATGGTTTAAATCGAATGAAATTAAATTTGAGGCAGATGAACTCACCCCGTCTGAACCCGGGCAGGCTAGCCCGGTGAACGAGAGCGAGACGGAACTCCAGCAGTGCCAACGAGAAAGGCAAGTATTACGTCGTATGACAAAATTTAATAATCACAAAAGAAAATAAATAAAAATCACTTGACATTTTTATGTATGTGGTATATATTTACCATGTGGTAAATATATACCACAAGCTATAATCGGAGGCTGAAATGAAAACTTTTGGCGAGTTTGTAAAAATTATGAGAGAAAAAAATCGAATAACATTAAGAGAGTTTTGCAGACTTACAAGAATTGATCCCAGCAATTGGAGTAAAATTGAAAGAGGCACACTTCAACCACCAAAAAGCAAATTATTACTTCAAGAAATCGCTAAAATATTAAAATTAGAAGAAGAAAGTCATGAATACCATTTATTATTTGATCTGGCTGCAATATCATTTATTCCTAAGGATTTAGTTGATAGTGAAGATATTGTTCGAAAGCTACCTGTTTTTTTCAGAACATTAAGGGGTCAATCACCTACCAGAAAGGAATTGGAGGACTTAATAAAAATATTAAAGGAGGAATAAATTTGGGAGGTTTTAAACCTAAGAAGTTGAGTTGGGATTTTATAAGAAATAAAGCGGAATTATTTCGAAGTCAATATATAAAACCACCTGATTTAGTTCCTGTTCCAATAGAGGAAATAATTGAATTTGATCTTAAAATTACTCCATGGCCTAAAAAAGGATTACTTCAAAAAATAGATATTGATGGATTTTTGTCAAATGATTTAAAATATGATTCTTCACAACAATAAGTACCTGAATTTATTAAAACTTCTATGCAAGCCCTTTTTATACATGAATGTCATATAAAAATTATGGAAAGAAGTCAAACCAATTAGTAAAATCAGGTCACTTAATAACCTTCTGCAAAGATTGAGTTATCATAATATTATTCGCTCCAAATTGAAAACGATTATTACTTTCTTACATAAAAGATTTCTTTTCTTGTTACTTTTTGACGGACCAAAAAGTAACCAAAAAGTCCTCCGGCGAAATAAACTCGCCCAGGTTCTTACCGAAAGTAATGATGGGTATTGCTCAAACAGTATTTCGCCGGTCAAAAACATATCATATATCCGCTTTCTTAGTTATCCATTTTTGTGATGGGCCTAAAATACATTTTTATCGATGAAGACATCTATAACGATCCCAGACAGGAAAACCGGTTAAGATTTACAAAGGAGATTGCTTCGTCGCTATCGCTTCTCGCAATGACATTCAATTAATTAGGATCCGTTTTTTCGGATTAAAAGCAATAATCATATAAATAAAATTTAAAACAAGCCACCTGTAAGGCAAATTTCTATTCATTTTGTTAATTGGATGTGATTCTCATAGATTTTGACTCCTTATTCGTTGAAGGCTAAAGTCACATCAATAAAAATAACAAATTTTAATTTAAGTGACTCACAAGATCTACTATTTTTCTCATTACAGGATGGCACAAATGGATCCAAAGTAATTTTTATATGTCTTGAAAAACTTCAAACGAACTTTAAGACTGGCTAACAAAAAAGATAAACTATTATTGACAAAATATATTGGGTTTCAAGTTTATTGAAAACTTCTACTTGTACCATCACTTATCAATGACACATTATACATTATTAATTATCAATTGCTTTCCCCTTGGTTTTGCGTTAGTGTTCAGGGAAAATCACAAAAAAAATTACCTGATCAGCAGGAGGTTAGTATCAGTATGTGTAGGTCCGGACATTTTTTAATTTACCGGCATTTCCATTTTTTATGCCTGACCTGTTATTTTCTTTTTACAACTTCTTTTTTACAGAGCCAACCCTGGCAGCAGAATGACCTTATCTTTAATCCCAGCGGAATTCCCTCGCTCTCCTTTTCCCAGCCACGCTTTGCAGATTTGAATGCGGACGGCGACTATGATATGATACTGGGAAATATTG
This sequence comes from uncultured Caldithrix sp., assembly GCA_964461135.1. GTDB lineage: Bacteria > Calditrichota > Calditrichia > RBG-13-44-9 > RBG-13-44-9 > RQOF01. Next base: position 6,191 of record CAYWTB010000032.1, read on the forward strand.
ACGACCATCCCCTCTATTTTGAAAATACCGGTACGGCTTCCAATCCGGCTTTCCGGCCGGGAACCGATATCTTTTCAGTCGTTTCTTATCTCGACGCGGAAATGGGAGTTTTCGTTGATCTGGATAATGATGATGATCTTGATTTTATCTGCGGAGGATATACCGGTCTGAATTTCTATGAAAATATCGGAGATTCGGCTCATCCGCAATTAAGAAAAATCGATTCCTTTTTCCAGGGACTGAATGTGGGCTCCAATCCGGTGCCGACTCTTGCCGATCTTGATGCCGACGGCGATGCGGATCTGCTTACCGGCCTTAGTGAAAATGGGGCAATAAAGTTCTTTGAAAATACCGGCAGCCCGGATTCGGCCATATTCCTGGAGTCCAACGCCCAAACCTGGATCGATGTCGGTTTATACGCCTATCCTTATTTTTCAGATATTGATAATGACGGGGATTATGATTTACTGGTGGGAAAGGACGGAACCGGCTTTATTTTTTACCGCAATACCGGAGATTCATCCCAGTGGCAGTGGCAACCGGAAAATTCCCTGTTTGCCGGAATCGCCCAGACCACCTACTGGAATTCACCCTGCCTGGTGGACCTGAACAATGATCAAAAAAAGGATCTGGTCTATGGAACCGCCGCCGGACCATTAAACTATTTTATCAATTCGGGAACCCTGACGACACCAGCCTGGACGGCCCAGAGCAGCCCCTTTGGAGGGGTACTGGACGTTGGCGGTGCCAGCTCTCCCTTTCTAATCGATTTTGATTATGACGGTGATCTGGACCTGTTAAGCGGAACTCAGCTGGGCCCCATAAAGTATTTCGAAAATACTGGTACGCCGGCTGGCCCGGCCTGGGAAGAAAAAAGTAACTATTTCAGTTCCATCAGTCACTCCATTTACTCCGCCGTTACCGCCGGTGATGTAAACGGAGATTCTCTGCCGGATATCATTACCGGTGATTTGAACGGAGGACTTTTTTTCCATCGCAATAACGGTTCGGGTTTTACTTACAACAGTGCAGTATTTTCCGGAATTGACATCGGCGACTGGTCGGCGCCGGTACTGGTGGATATGGACAACGATAACGACCTGGACATTGTGGCCGGTAATGAAAACGGTAATCTGTTTTATTTTGAAAATACCGGCACTCCGGATTCAGCCAGCTGGCAGGCAATACCCGGATATTTCGGGAACATAGACGTGGGCACCAACTGTGTTCCCGCCGCCGGGGATATAGATCATGATGGCGATATCGATATCGTCACCGGCGATATTTGGGGCGAAGTTCACTATTTTAAGAACGATGCCGGATCCTGGATCGAAGAACCCGCTGTAGTCAGCGGAATAAGCGGAGGACAGAACACCGCACCGGCTCTGGGGGATCTGGACGGAGACGGCGATCTCGATATAACACTGGGAAATTATGGCGGCACCTTTAACTATTTCCAGAACAATAATCCGTCTTCAACCATCCAAAGCGGCGCACCGGTTCTGGCAGAAACTCCCCGGCTGTTTCAAAATTATCCCAATCCCTTCAATCCTTCTACCACCATCTCATTTTATCTGCCCCGGGCCAGCCGGGTTAGCTTGAAAATATTTAACAGTCTGGGTGAAGAAGTGACCACCCTGTTCTCGGGCTCCCAAATTCCGGGTTTCCATTCTTACCTATGGGACGGCTCCGGCATGGCCAGCGGGATTTATCTTTATCGGCTGCAGGCGGACAATTTTATGGAAACCCACCCCATGATACTCCTGAAATAGGGAAATTTTTCCGGTCATTGATGCCTATGGACGGTGCATTATAAAGAGCTTTATGGTGTGGTAAAGAGTAAAAAACAGCTACCCTGACCACGGCCAAAACGTATAAAGCCTAAAAAAAGGTACTTACTGCTTCTCAGAAAAGGTAATTATGGTAATTTTATTTTAAACCAAAGCTAATAACAGAAAATATTACGTTAAAAAATTTTTACACCTCTATATCTTGACAAATTCCTAGAATTTTGTATATTGTAAAGTTAGGAAAAGCAATCACCGGTCAGGAATTATTTAAACCGAAAGAATTAAGTACCTTAAAGTGATAATTGTAGAACTAAACGTTTTTATTTAGTTGCGGACAGAGATAATCCGGGAAGAAAAAAAGTTTCCTGTAATATCAGGAGTATTGGCGAGGAAACTGTAATTATTTCAAAACCAAAGGAGGCTCGGTCATGATCGGAATGGATTTCGTCAGTTTTCTTATTTTACTGATTATCAGCTTCATTGTCTCGGCCATACTACACTATGGTTTCAAATATTATGTAAGGCCCGGTATTAATTCTTTTATTTCCAAAGTGATCTTCGGCTGGATCGGCGCCTGGCTGGGGTCCCCGGTGCTGGGACACTGGTTCGCGTGGGTGCGATATGAGAATGTCTATTTCTTTCCGGCAATCCTAGGTTCTGCGGCGATATTAATCATGCTGGTCGATTATACAAAATCAGTTAAAGGTACTCCAAAAGAATAGCCGTTCTCAGATATATACTCGGTAACTTTTAACATTCCAAAGCTGGTGCTGTGGATTGCGGAGTTCTAACCGCACAGAGGAAATCCCTGTCATTTTCTAAATAGATCGGATTCTTTGAAGCATCGTTTTTTCCGTTAAATCGAAGCGGTGGAAGAAGCAGTCGAATATTTTAATAAATTATTTATCCCCCGCCCTCTTGACAATTCTCCCGGATTTATTAACTTATATTGTTGTGGTATCGTTGTTCCTGTACAAAGAATATTTTCTTTTCTCTGCAGGTTAAAAAATCAGTAAAAAAAATATAGGGTTATCCTTTTTCACTCCCGGAATGGCAGGTAATAACATGATAAGACGACACCGTTCACCGGCGTACCACCATTGAATTTGACCTTCCCCACGCCGATTTTGTGACTTTGAATGTTTACAACCTGCTGGGTGAAGAAGTCATCACCCTGCTTTCCGGTCATCTGCTTTCCGGTTTCTATAGCTTTGAATTTGATGCTTCGGATTTGGCGAGCGGCTTGTATTTCTATCGTCTTTCCGCAGGATCCATGAAGGGAGTGGTTGGAGAGTATGTGCAGAGCAGGAAAATGGTGCTGATCAAGTAGTATGGAGCTCTTCCGGTGAGGAAAGCTTAAACCCTTCAGTAGTTGAAGCATAGGAGATTTTTCTTGCCTTTACTTTGGCCGGATAATAGCTTTATGCGTAAGTATCAAGAATAAAGCTCTAATAGGAGTATCTTGAGAGGCTATCTTAAAATTATATTAGTCCAGCTCTTATTTTTTATCTGTTCTATCCTCCATTCTCAGTCGGTTGAGCCGCTCTTCGACGCTCTGCCTATCGGCATACCCAACTGTATTTTACATGATTCCCACGGTTTTGTATGGATCGGTGCCCAGGTAGGTTTATTTCGCTATGACGGTTATGAATTAAAGTATTATCATCCTGAACCGTTCGATTCCATATCGCTGTCTGCTAATTATGTAATGGTAATTAAAGAGGATGCCAAAGGAAATCTCTGGATAGGCACCCTTGGCGGCGGACTTAATTATTTTGATCAACGAACAGAAAAATTTACCCGTTATATACATCATCCACAAAAATCGAACGATATCGGTAGTAATATGATTACCCGGATCTTACCGAATAAAGATGGTTCGCTCTGGTTGGGCACCAGGGGTAACGGTCTTAGCTATATGTCGTGGGATAGTACCGGTAATCCCATATTTCGGCATTATAACCAGAGATCCGATCCCCGGCTCGAAATTTCAAATAACAGCATAGCGGCATTGTTTAAGGATCGTAACAATACACTTTGGATTGGCACGTTGTGGGACGGTTTAATACAATTTGAGCCGATCAGTGGGACGGTCCGTTATTTTAGACATGATCCAAAAAATCCGAACAGTCTGAGTCATAATGCGGTCAGTTCGATCTGTGAAGATGACTCGGGTTATCTGTGGATCGGAACCGGACATGTCGTGATACAAAGCGGCGGCGGCTTGAACCAGTTTGATCGGCGGACTGAAACTTTCCGGCATTATAAAAATGATCCCGATGATCCGTCCAGCCTTTGCTCGAATATTATCAGTTGTCTGGAGATCGATCAGGAGGGTATTCTATGGATCGGCACGGCGGATAAGAGTATTACCTCGGTGCCTCTGGAAGAATTATATAGGGAAAAGAAACCGGCGTTCAGGCGTTATTCAAACTTCGGGAATAAAATAATTAATAATATTTACCAGGACCGGTTAGGAAACATCTGGATCGCACCTCAGGATATGTACATCTATAAATACGACCGTTACCAGAGTCCCTTCATATACTATGGACCCATCAGAGGCAAACCCGACGGCATGAGGGATTCAGGGGTAGAATGTATATATAAAGATAAAAAAGGGAATATCTGGTTCGGCCATCATTTTTCCGGACTGGATAAATATGATCCCGTCACAGGCCGCTATACGCACTTTCCCCACATCCCCGGATCGAATAAGGGGCCCGCGTCGAACTGGATAAATGGCATCTGCGAGGATGCGAAGGGAAATCTCTGGATCGGCACCCAAGAAAGCGGTATCGACTGCTATGATCCCAACACCGGAATATTTACAAATCTGCAAAGTGAGCCGGAAAATCCCCATGGTTTAAGATCCGATTTTATCAGATGTCTCATCACCAATCGTGCGGGGGATCTCTGGGTCGCCCTGCAAAATAAAGGATTACAACTGTTCGATGTCAAAAACAGACGGTTTATCGATTTTGATATTAAAACGAACGATACTGAAGATGTTGAATTTTCTACGCTTTACGAAGATCACAAGGGAATACTGTGGATCGGAACCTGGAAAAACGGAATATACGGTTTGTCAGTACATCAGCGGAAGTTAATCGCGATAGAGCACTATACCCATGATCCCCAAGACCACACCAGTCTGGGCAACAATAATATAGGCGATATCATCCGACCGCAGGTCTACGATACCAGCGCCCTCTGGATTGCCACCGATAATGGACTCAATCGCCTGGATTTAATCAGTAAGACTTTTACACATTTTTATGAGAGAGACGGTTTACCGGATAATTATATTTTATCCGTACTGGAGGATGACGCCGGAGATATCTGGGTAGCCACAACCAAAGGTGTCTGCAGGTTTAATTTGCAGACCAACAGCTTCAGAAATTATGGGAGGGGGGACGGGCTGCCCTTTATCAGTTTTGGTGGTGCGCGACAGAATACGGCCAAATCAGCTGACGGACAATTGTTCTTCAGTGGCAGCGATGGATCGATCGGCATATACCCGGATCAGATAAAAGACAATCCTCATGTTCCACCCATCCGGCTGACCGATTTCAACATATTTCACGAGAGTGTTAAACTGGATACGGCAATTCAATTTAAAAAAACGTTAATCCTCCATCATGACCAGAATGCATTTTCCTTTGCGTTTTCCGCTCTGAATTTTACTAACCCTGAAAAGAACCAGTATGCCTATAAAATGGAAGGATTTCACGACGATTGGATTCATATCGGAAATGAAAGAACCGCCAGTTTTACTAATCTTGATCCGGGGCGGTATGTATTTCGGGTAAAGGGATCCAATAATCACGGTATCTGGAACAAGGAAGGGATATCGGTAAATGTAATTATTCTTCCACCCTGGTGGCGCAGCAAACCCGCCTATGCCCTATATCTATTACTGATTGGTACGATTCTTTATACCAGCTGGCGATTTCAGCTGAACCGTCTGCGCCTGAAACATCAACTGGCTCTGGAACATATGGAAGCAGAAAAACTGCAGGAAATCGATGGTCTGAAATCCCGTTTTTTTGCCAATATTTCTCATGAATTCCGTACCCCGCTCACTCTTATCCTGGGACCGATCCCAAAATGGCTGCCTCGTTTAAGGAATCACGAGCTGAAACAGGATCTGCAGCTCATGCAGCGCAATGCCAACCGTCTGTATCGTTTAATCAATCAACTGCTCGATCTGTCCAAATTGGAATCGGGCAGCATGATCCTGCAAGCCCGGGAGGAAAACATCGTCCAGCTGCTGCGGGGCTACGTGCAGTCCTTTGAATCGCAGGCCAAAATAAGAAAAATTGCTCTCAAATTTTCAGCTGAGCAGGAATCGATTCACCTGTACGTGGATCGCGATAAGATCGAAAAGATTGTCTATAATCTGTTGTCCAATGCCTTCAAATTCACCCAGGAGGGTGGAAAAATTGCAATTGTAATCCATAACCCCCCTGTGTCCCCCCTTATGCATAAGGGGGGAAATGAAGGGAGGTCAGGGGAATATATTGAGATTTCGGTTTCCGATACCGGCCAGGGTATCCCTGCTGATAAAATTAATCGGGTCTTCGACCGGTTCTACCAGGCGGATGATTCCTCCGTCCGGGAGCAGGAAGGCAGCGGCATTGGTCTGGCATTGACCAAAGAGCTGGTGGAATTGCATCATGGGAAAATAACTGTCCAGAGCATGCAAAATGAAGGAACCACCTTTACCATTTGGCTGCCGCTGGGCAAAGAACACCTGCGCAAACAGGACATTATCACCACGGCCATGCCGGATACCGGTCAACCGGTGGCTGAGCTAGAAATGGAGCCTGGAAAATCTGGAAATCGGAAACCTAAAATCAGAAAAAAACTCCCTATTATCCTGATAGTAGAAGACAATAGTGACGTACGTTTTTATATTCGTGGTCATCTGGAGTCCTCCTGCTCTATCCTGGAAGCCGCCAACGGTAATGAAGGTCTGCAAACGGCCATCGAAAAAATTCCTGATCTGATTATCAGCGATGTGATGATGCCGGAAATGGACGGTTTTGAATTCTGCAAAAAAGTAAAAGCTGATCAGCGCACCAGTCACATTCCGGTTATCCTGTTAACGGCCAGGGCTGCCAGCCAGGATAAAATCGATGGTCTGGAGACCGGCGCCGACGATTATGTAATCAAACCGTTCGATGCCCGGGAGTTACAGGTACGGGTAAAAAATTTAATTGCCCAGAGAGAAAAGTTAAGGATTTATTACCTGCAAATCCTGAATCAGGGAGCAAGTGATCTTAAAGTTATCTCAGCTGATGAAACCTTCCTCAATAAATCCATTGCTGTAACCGAAAAGCATATGGCAGATCCCGATTACAGCATGGAACAATTTGCCGGCGAGGTTGGATTCAGCCACTCCCAGCTGGTGCGTAAGCTGGAGAGTATAACCGGTTTATCTCCCAGTTTATTTCTCCGCTCCCGCCGACTGTTGCGTGCCAGACAATTACTGGATCAGAAAGCCGGCAATATTGCTCAGATTGCCTATCAATGCGGCTTTAATAATTTATCCTACTTTTCCCGCAGTTTTAAATTTCAGTTTGGTCAACTACCTTCGGAATATTTAAAGGGTGGTGGTATTCAATTGAACACCACCTCAGATTGATTTCAGTAAAATTATCCTCCCATCCAGCCAAAGATTCTCCCTAACCCATTTTATGCAAAATGAGTGTTATAAATTGCGGAATGGGTGTTAGACATCCGTATTATTAATTCTTACTATTTTACTGAATTCTTTTGAAAACAAATTCAAAACAGAAGGAAGATGATTATGAAAAGTAATTTATTGATTTTAACATTGTTTTCAATGATAATCACACAAGCCTATGCTCAACCGGATTTTACGGCCTACACCGCCGGAAATCCGATCATTCCCAGGGGGCCTGCCGGCTCATGGGATGTGGGATTAGCATTCCGACCATGTCTTACGGTTGTAAACGACACTTTTTATGTATGTTATAATGGATCAATAAATCAGCAGACTCAACCTGTTAGCATCGGTCTGGCCATCTCAACTGATAGGTATACTTTTACCAAAAGCACGGCCAATCCCATTCTCACCGGAGATGGCAGCGGATTCGATGCCTACACAGTTAACTCTGGATTACTCTATTATGACAATGGCAGCTGGTATCTGTATTATAACGGTTTGGCGGCTCCACCCAATATGCCCGGAAGGATTATCAGCCGGGCTGTTGCCGATAACCCGCATGGCCCCTGGACACAAACCGATGATACCCTGCTGACTGGTGGCAGTAACGGAGAGTGGGATGATAAAACTACCAGTCCATTACAGATCCTTCCGACCGATACCGGCCTGGTGATGTACTACTGGGGATCGGATGAGTGGTATCCTTTCCTCTTTAAAATCCAAATTGGTCTGGCCACTTCCACCGATGGTGGTCAGACCTGGCAGAAATATGATGATCCTGCAACCACAGACCCGCCCTATGCGGAAAGTGATCCGGTATTAAAAGCCGGGCCGGAAAGTTTTGATATTGATGGGATTCTCGGTGCCGGGATTGTCAGGAATGGCAATCAATGGGAAATGTTTTATGCCGGATTTGTTTCAAGTACCGAAGGATCTATATGTTATGCAACCAGTCCGGATGGGATTCAGTGGGTAAAGTATTCGAGAAATCCCATTTACACTTTTTGGGAAGATCCATTGGCTGTTTATACATTCCTTGAGGCACCTACAGTTGCACTTTATAATTCCAGTTACTTTCTCACCTATGATTATGGCAATGGCCCGAATTCGGCGGGCATTGGGCTGGAAACCGCGTCTGTTGTGGGCATTAAACAGCTGGCTGAATATAAAATTACCAATTTAAAATTAAACCAGAATTATCCTAATCCGTTCAATCCAACTACCACCATAGCATTTTCTCTTCCCCAGACCGGTTTTGTTATCCTGAAGATCTACAACCTGATCGGAGAAGAAGTGGCCACCCTGCTTTCTGCTTCTCTGCTTTCCGGTTCCCACTCGGTAGAATGGGATGCCAGCGGGCTGGCCAGCGGAGTGTATTTCTACCGTCTCTCGGCAGGTCAATTTCAGCAGACAAAAAAACTTCTGCTACTGAAATAACCCGGAAATCTGCCGTTCTGCTCTTGAAATGAGAGGAGAAACTCATTAATTTTGATTTAATTTTCTTACGGAGATCAGAATGATTACAGTGAACCCATCCATTATCAAAACCATTCTTGTTTTATCTTTGTTACTCATCTCCGTTCTGCTGGCAGCTATTGATGAATACCAGGATCCCCCGGAGGGTTGCACGGTAGGCGTGGCCGCCGGCCGGGCCACTTCCGATGGCCGGCCCCTGCTCTGGAAAACCCGGGATGCCCAGGCCATCAATAATGAAGTGTATTTTAATACTGCCTTCCCGATTCATTTTGTATCGGTGGTTTCTGCCGGCCAGACGGCCTATTCCTGGATGGGAGTAAATGAATACGGATTTGCCATCATCAATTCCGCCTCCGGTGACCTCCCGCCGGGAAGCAGTGGTATGGGAAACGGAACCCTGATGGCTTATGCCCTGGGGACCTGCCGCAGCGTGGCTGAATTTCAACATCTTCTGGACAGCACCAATGTCAGCGGACGACAAACCCAGGCCAACTTCGGAGTGATCGATTCCAGCGGTGCCGCCGCTATTTACGAAACCGCCGGAAACCAGTACTGGAAATTTGATGCCAGTGACACCATTCAGGCTCCCGATGGTTACGTCCTGCGAACCAACTTTGCTTTGAATGGCGGTGGCAACGGCGGCATCGAGAGATACCGGCGCACCTGTGATCTGATGGCCGCATTCTATGCCGGTGATTCCCTGAACTATCGCAGCATTTTACGCTATCAGATGCGCGATTTTTCTGATTATGCCAGTCTTCCCTTTCAGATTACCTACCCGGATCAACTTTCACCGGCAATACCCTTCGGTTATATTTATACTGAGGTCAGTATTTGTCGAACTTCCACGGTTTCCACTGCCGTTATCCAGGGAGTTTTGCCGGGTGAAAAAGCCAGCTTAAGCACCCTTTGGGCTATCCTGGGACAACCCGCCTCTGCTATTGCTGTGCCTTACTGGCCGGCCGGACAGACGCCCACCGCTCCCTTATGTGATACGGCAAATCTCATACGCTCCCAGTTATTTGACTGGCCGTTAAATACTGTCTATATAAATACCTATAAGTTACGGGATGGTCTGGGCGGCGGCCCGTGGATCCATACCTGTTCAGCAGAGGATTCCATCATGGCGGCAACCGACTCCATCCTGCAGAACTGGCGGACCCGCACACCAACTATCCCGGATATGCTGGCATTCGAGGGCCAATGTGCCGACTATGCCCTGAACAAACTTCAGGAGGCATATAACATCCTGCTGCCAATTGAGTCACCGGATAAAGATCTGTTACCTGAAAATGTGGTGCTCTATCAGAACTATCCTAATCCATTCAATCCAAGAACTACCCTCAGCTGGCAGTTGGCCGTGGGCAGTCCGGTTAAACTCACCGTGTACGATCTGACCGGACAGGAGGTAACTACACTGGTTAATCAACAGCAGCCAGCCGGTAATCATTCCGTTGAATTCGATGCGGCAGGTTTGGCCAGCGGAGTATATATCTATCGATTGCAGGCAGGGGAGTATGTCCAAACCAGAAAAATGATTTTGCTGAAATAGTGAGGACACAGGATTCAGGACTCGGAAGTCAGATTTATCGCATTGCAGAAAGCGCAGAGCGCAGAGCGGAGATAAAGAAAATATGGTTATCAGCTGACAAAAGGCTTAAGGACAAAGGCTTTTTTAATCCACGAATTACACTAATTTTCACGAATTACACTACTTTATCTAAAAAATGACTTTCTTATTCTTTGTCCTTTTCCCACTTTAAGCCTTCATCCTTCATCCTTAATCCTTCATCTTGCTTTTCTGCCGACTTCTTTATCCTTTAGCCTTGCGCCTTGCGCCTCTTTCCTTTCGCCTTTCACCTTTTTCCCGTATCAGGAATTCCGTATATTCCTTTTGCCCGGATGATTGAATCTCTCTGGTCTCTTAATTAATTACATATTACAAAAGTCTAATGAAACTGAAAAAGTGAGGCATTCTCTATGATCGGTGGCTATATCTTTCAAAAAAAAGACAAGGTAATCGATACGCGGCTGAAAGAGCTTTTGCATGATTCCTTCCATTCTATTCAGTGCGCGGAACGCGGATTCCTGTTTTATGATAATGGCTTCTCTGAAAACCAAACCACCTCTTATTCCTCAGAAAATCTTAAGGTCCTCACCCAGGACCTACTGATTACCGGGGATAGCGATGGAAATTTCAGACAACTCCATCCGGACGGTGAATTTGCAGGATGGTTTGAAAAGGAGAAAGTAGAATCCTTTAAAAAGATCGTGAATAACTTCCGGTTGATCGTTGTGGACCAGACTCAAGAAGAGGCGGTTCTTTACCTGGCCTCAAACCGGGCCGGAAATGGCAGAATGTTTTATTATCAAGCGGATTCAAGGATACTTTTTTCATCCGATATCCGCTTTTTATTTAGAGTGACACCTCTCAAGGTAAACGACCTGGCCCTTTACGCCATTTTGAAATACGGGGCAATCCCGGAACCGCTGACCATCGCAGAGGGAATCCGGGCTGTTCCTCCCGGACAATACCTGCGTTATGATCCCCGGAATGCTTCGTCTGAACTTCGAACATATTTTTACTTTGAATTTCCCTGTGATTCTGAAAAATTTAGCGAAAGCAAACTCGATTCATACCTTCAACCCGCCAAATTCACCCTCCGGAAATCAGCAGATTTTTTGAGTAAACAACAACCTGCCATCCTGGTCAGCGGTGGCATAGATTCCAGTCTGTATGCCCACTATTTAAAGGAATTTTCCCCGGATCCGGTTCGGGCAATTCATTGTACTTTCGGTGACCATGACCCGGAATTCCCCTTTGCCCGGGAACTCGCCCAAACCATAAATGCCCGGTTTCAGGTGGGAAAAATGCAGGAAGAGGATGCCCTGGAGATCCTGAAAGACACCGTACGCCTGACCGGCCATCCCTTCTCGGATTTTTCGAGTATGCCGATTGTCTATATTCTCAAATTCACAAAAGATCATGTGGAAAACGCGGATATTCTGATTGAAGGAAACGGGGGTGATGACTGTTTCGGATTTCCTGATTTAAACAGCCGGCAAAAATTCCAACTCAAGAACCTGTTTCCCGGGGTATTGAAAGAAGCTACTTCGTTTCTGTTTAAAAATTCCACAAGTTGGAAGTGGGAATCCCAGAACAGATTAATATCTAAAATTTTTTCATTGACCGATGTCCATGAGTTGAGTCCGATTAATTATTTTCTGGTCCTGACGCCGGTTAATTTTTTGGGACTAAATATCTATAAGAGCTGGGACTCCGAATTGAATTCCATCATGCAAAATGGTTTTTCCAGTTATGTTCAAAAGGGTGAAAAGCTAAGCTACCGGGCAGAAATCACCATCCGCCAACTGATGCATGTCAACAGCCGCCGCTGGGCTGCCAAAGCCTTTTCGGTAGGGGAAAATCTGGGAATCCGGGTTCTCTATCCCTACATCTGGCTGGATGTCCTGATTGCACAGGGAAGAATCCCCTGGGAAGCTAAGATTCATAATGGAATAATTAAATGGCCCCTGAAGAGATTACTCGAAGAACATATGCCCGGAGATTTTATTTATAGAAAGAAAAGTGGATTTATACCACCGCTGGTCAAGTGGCTAACCACCCAACAATTCAATCATATTGTGCGGGATACCCTGCTCTCGACCAACGGGAATATTAACCGGATAGTGTCCCCCAAAATTTTAGAGGAATTATTAAATGATGCCTTACAGGGTAAAAATCTTCGCCATTCCATTTTAAACTTTTTGTGGGGCGCATTCTTTGCCGAGCAGTGGATAGGAAATTATAAGAACTTATAACCTGATGTAAGTCATCATATATGATCTTCCGCCTGAAACCACTGTGATATAATATTCGCGTGACTGGAAGCTGTAAAGAAAAGGCATTCGGATATTGAATTTTAAACCTAAAAAGGTATCGTCAGCTTTTCTATTCTGTCAAAACAAAACATTTATTCTGGTTAATTCACAAATTTCTCGCAAAGACGCCAAGCCGCTAAGTATTAGTAAGTTATAATTATTATACATAGACATTTATTTCTTCATAAGAGTTCTGGATTCATATTGTTTTAGTCTAATTCTAACTATTCTTTACGTCCTGGTCTTCGGCTTTGCGTGATGAATTATTCGGGATAAATAAGAAAAATTGATCCATATATTTGGACTCAAATGTAAGAAGATGCTGCCCGTATTCAAAGCAACTGCTTCGGGCCACCTGTGCACTAAAAAGGTCTAACCGGCTTAATTCGGCCAAAGTGTAAATATATTAAATTTTTTAATCCCCACTATAAAAACCGGGACAATTTAATTTCTTAGAGTATATCAACTTTGATACATTATACCGTTTTTTATTAATTTAGACATATAAAATTTGTTTTAATCATTTTTTTTACATTTTTATTTACTAATTCTTTCCTGTGAATTTTATTCTCAGTAAATTTAATTACGATCCGGACTTCCTCCTTCATCGGAGAAATCTGAATCCTGGCCGGTTTTCTGCTTGTCTATATTGGAATTTAAATTAAAGTAGAGCGGCATATATGGCTACCAGATTCCGATTTACTTTCCTGTTCCCGGGGCTCCTGATATTTTATACAGCATTCATCTATTCTCAAAACCAGGACTTTAAATTCGATCGGCTGGATTCCCCACCCGTGTTTACCATTATTCAGGATAAAGAAAATTTTATTTGGCTGGGAAGCCAGACGGGATTGATCCGTTATGATGGATATCAATTTATCGCGTATGAAGTAATTCCTTTCGATTCTAATTCAATTTCCAATGTATGGGTCACCTCAATCATTGAAGATACAACCGGACATCTGTGGATCGGAACCGTGGGGGGAGGTCTTAACTGTTTTAATAAATACACTCAAAGGTTTACTCATTTTCGACATGATCCCGCCGATTCCAATAGTTTGTGCAGTGATCATATTTTTGCATTATGCAAAGATGTTGACGGATCGCTCTGGATCGGTACCACGGAAAAGGGCTTATCACATTTGGAATGGGACCATAACATATTGGCACACTTTTTGAATTTTGAACACAACCCAAACGATCCATCAAGTTTAAACGACAATTACATTAAAACAATTTACCAGGACAAAAACGGCTTAATCTGGATTGGTACGATGTATGGTGGCTTAAACCGTTTTGACAAAATCACCGGGAAATTCACCCACTATCAGCGTGATCCCTTAAATCCATATAGTTTAAGCCACAATACCGTTAGTGCCATTTGTGAAGATGGTTCCGGAAATCTTTGGATCGGGACCGGCGGATGGGAAACCTCTCAGGGTGGCGGTTTAAATAAGTTTGACCCTGTTACTGAAAAATTCACGTCTTTTCGTCATGATCCAAACGATCCCAACAGCATAAGCAGCGATCTTATTTGTACGATGCTAATTGACAGTTCCGGATTATTTTGGATCGGCACAGTAGACGGGGGAATAAATGTTGTACCAGCAATCGATCTCATTAAATACAACCGGGACGGGAAAAACAAACCACCTCGATTTATTCACTATCGAAGCAATCCCAATAACAGGTACAATCCAACAACTAATTTTATTCTTTCCATGATGGAGGATAAAACCGGAAACATATGGTTCGGAACGAAAGGCGGTGGTACCCTCTATCTTGATCGCCATAAGCATCAATTCACCCATTTCCGCCATGAACCGGGTAATCCCAACAGCCTGGGTAGTAATTTTATCTGGTGTTGCATGGAAGATAGCCACGGCAATCTATGGTTCGGCAACGATCAGGAAGGGATAGACCGTTATGACAGGGATAAAAATCAGTATATACACTATCGGCATGATCCGGCTAATCCAAATAGTCTCATTAGCAATCAAATCAATACCATATACGAAGATCGGCAGGGAATATTCTGGATAGGCACCTATAACGGGCTGGATTGTTTTGATCCCAAAACCGGAGTATTTACTCATTATCATCATGATCCGAATGATCCTTTCAGCCTCGGTTCAGACCTGGTATTACCAATTCTTGAGGATAGAAAAGGTCAATTATGGATCGGAACCATATTGGGTGGCCTGAATCTGTTTGACAGAGAGAAAAACCGCTTTATCCGTTTCCAAAATAATCCATCGGATCCTAATTCAATTGGCGGTAACGTTGTATCAGTACTGTATGAAGACTCTTTAGGAGATTTGTGGATTGGGACGCAGGGCAGCGGCTTGTCTAGGTTGATATGGAAAGACCCCGATACCACATACTTTAAAAACTATCTGTATAATCCTAAAGATATAAACAGCATCAGCTACAATACCATATTTTCCATTACGGAAAGCATAGTGCATGAAAAAGGTATTCTCTGGATCGGGACTCCCGGCGGACTAAATCGCTTCGATAAAAAAACAGGAAAATTTAATCTTTTTTCTGAAAAAGATGGTATGCCGGACTCTTTCGTCGAAGGCATACTGGAGGATAATCAAGGTTATTTGTGGATCGGTATGAAACTTGGATTTTCCCGGTTTGATCCGCTGACAAAATCATTTAAAAATTATAATAGAGGGGATGGCCTCCCGTTTGTTGCCTTCACATCCGGTTCCAATGCTTCCTGTTTCAAAAATAAATCCGGAGAACTGTTCTTTAGCGGCCAGGGAGTTTTGAGTTTTCAACCGGATCAGATTAAAGATAATCCACATAAGCCGGCCGTATGCTTAACCGGTTTTAAAATATTTAATGAATCGGTCCGGCCGGATACATCCTTAACATTCATTAAGCAAATAAAACTTTCCTACAAACAAAATATTTTTTCTTTCCGGTTTGCCGCCCTGAATTATACCAATCCACAAAAAAACCAGTATTCATATCAAATGGAGGGTTTTCAAGACGATTGGATCTATAACGGTAATGATAACACCGCCACCTTCACCAACCTCGATCCCGGCGAATATACTTTTCGCGTAAAAGGCTCTAACAACGATGGGGTGTGGAATGAGGAGGGGACTTCAGTAAAAATTATCATTACTCCACCTTTCTGGAAGACTGCTTGGTTTAGGTTATTAATACTACTCGCTGCGGCAGGATTAATTTATCTAATCTATCGTTACCGCATAAACAGATTACTGGAATTAGAGCGCATGCGTATTCAGATCGCCAGCGATCTGCACGATGACATCGGTTCAACATTAACCAAAATTGCTGTTAATTCCGAAATCATTCAAACCACAGGCGAAAAAACTAAAGTGAGGGAGTCCTCGCGGAAAATCGGAGAGATGAGCCGGGAGATCATCACCACCCTCAGTGATGTCGTTTGGTCCATCGATGCCCGCAACGATACGGTGGGGGATTTGACCGACCGCATGCGGGATTTTCTCGATGCCGTGTTTCAGCCGGGTACCATTCAAATAGAGTTTAGGACCAGGGGATTGCATTTCCAGCAGAAGATCAGCCAGGAGTTACGCCAGAATATTTATTTGATTTTTAAAGAAGCGGTTCATAATGCTGCCAAACATTCCGAGGCCAACCAGCTGCGCATTCAATTGACCAACGGAAATGGTAAATTCCGTATGGAGATTTCCGATAACGGTACCGGAATAGATATGAATAAGACTCATACCGAACATCATGGGTTGGAAAATATGAAATTGCGGGCAGCGCGAATCGGCGGAGATCTAAAAGTTGAAACCCGGCAAGGCACGCGAGTAATATTGACTGCGAAAGCAATATAAAGAAGGATTCAAAAAATCCCATCAACATGGGATAGGAATATAATGGGTAAACAACCGATATTAAATCATGATATCCATCTCGATCATCGAAGATGACCAGGACGTGCGCGAGGCCATCTGCAGTTTTCTTGATGCCCAGCCGAATTTGCTCTGTGAGCTGGCCTCGCAATCGGTAGAAGCTTTCCTGCGCCGTCTCCGCCCCGAGAATGTTCCCGATGTGATCCTGATGGATATCGGCTTGCCGGGAATGTCTGGGATCAGCGGTATTCAGCTCATTAAAGAAAAATATCCGGATATTGATATCATCATGCTCACCGTGCATAACGATCCGCACAAAATCTTTCAATCACTCTGCGCCGGAGCCAGCGGTTACCTGCTGAAAACCACCCCTTTTATAGAGATAAAAAAATCTATCGAAGAACTGTATGCCGGTGGAGCACCAATGACTCCTCAAATTGCCCGGCGGGTGATCGAATATTTTCATCCGGATAAGGAATTACAAACCAAATCCCCCCTCACTGATAAAGAAAAAGAAATCGTTTTAAACCTGGTGGATGGCCTGAGCTATAAAATGATCGCCGACAAACAGGGCGTTTCCATCGAAACGGTGCGTACCCATATCAAACACATCTATACCAAGCTGCACGTGCACTGTAAGGCAGATGTGATCCGCAAATCCCTGAGTGGGGAAATTTGACCTCTCTACAGTTTTGCGCTTCAGTTACCGTCGAGAAAGACCATTATTTACCAAAAAAAAATGGGTGAGAGAGTGGGGCAGTTTACAGCAACTGAGCTTTTGTATCTGTCCGCAGGACGGGCGAAGTTTTTTTTACGGGATCAGCTGAAAGTGCTGGCTGGGAAACGATTTCTTATTTTTATTGGTTTCTTAATATTTCATCTCTTCTAAGAAGTCTGTGGCCTTCAAATACGGTTAAAATTTCAATTTCAGAAATATTTATCCGGTATACTATCCGGTAATGTTTAATCAATAGTTCTCTTATCAATGCATTTGATATCTCGGGGACTATTCTACCAATTTCAGGATTGTCCATAAGTATATTTGTTCGCTCTAAAAGATCATTAATAAATTCTTCAGCCCTCGCTGGACTGTCTTGTGCGATAAAATTTTCAATTTCAATCAGTTTATTTAATGCTTCTCGAGTCCAGGATAATTTCATCAGCGATTTCTTTTTCGCTTCTTGTTAAGTTCTGACCTCAATTGAGTCGTGGTCATGGTTTCTCCTCTCTCGGCTTCTGCAAGACCCGTGAAAACGGACTCTAAAAATCTCTTGGTATAAGTCAGATCATCATATTCCTCCGGAGACAATAACACTCCAGCGGGTTTGCCATTCTGAGTAATTACCAGAGGTTGCCCCGTATTTTTAATATTTTTTAACCATTTAGATATTGCAGATTTAAACTCGCCCAAAGGGACAATATCATTTGATATATTAAGTGTTTTCATAAATCATGTCCTTAATTTTGACCAAAATATATACCCAAATATAGTATTCTTTTCTTCACCAGTCAATCAGATTGACATTGCTTTTCTGTTTCATAAAATCACTCCATTATTTATCCTCGGTATAAAAATCCCATCTTGATGGGATAGACAACGCTTGTGTTATTCCATTAAATTGAACTAAAAATCAACAAATTACAACAGGTAGCATCATTAAAGGAGGTTGTCATGAAGATATTTACACTCATCTCTTTTGTTGTTATGCTTCTGTTACTCTCCTTAATTTCAACAATCTGTTTTGCCCAGCCAAATTGGCCATTAACGGCTTATCTCGGTAACGCGGTACTGCATAAGGGTAATCCCGGCACCTGGGACTCAGGGGTCTCTTTTAATCCCTTCATTCTTTACCATAATCAAGTCTTCTACTTATTTTATACCGGCAGCCAGAACATATTTTCACAACCCGCCGCCATCGGCCTGGCCACTTCTGCTGATGGATTTACATTCACCAAAAGT
Source organism: uncultured Caldithrix sp. (assembly GCA_964461135.1). Taxonomy (GTDB): domain Bacteria; phylum Calditrichota; class Calditrichia; order RBG-13-44-9; family RBG-13-44-9; genus RQOF01. The sequence continues at coordinate 24,857 of CAYWTB010000032.1, forward strand.
GTTTCGAATCCTATCTTCCTGGCTGACGGCAGTGGCTTTGATGCCCACGCGGTGAGCGACGCACGAATCCTGATCGATAATTCCTTGTGGATTATGTATTATAGTGCGCAATCTGCACCGATTTCAGGGCCAGGTAATACTATCTGCCGGGCCACTGCAGACAATCCGGAAGGTCCCTGGACCCGTTTAGAAAATCCGGTTCTTAGCGTTGGCGTGTCAGGTGAATGGGATGATGGCTTTATGGTACCCAACACGGTGCTTAGGATCGATACCGGGTATATCATGTATTATTCAGCGGGCAACATGAATTTCCCAAACGGAACCTGGCAGATTGGCATGGCCACCTCCACAAATGGTATTGACTGGACCAAATATGATTCTTCCGGTACACCCGGTGCCAGTGATCCGGTGTTAAAGGTGGGAGCTGCCGGAAGCTGGGATCTCCTACATGCCTGGGAGTGCAGCGTGTTACCAACTGCACAGGGATATGAAATGTTTTACACTGGGGGAAATGGAACGATCGAGGAATTAGGATATGCCAGCAGTTCCGACGGCATCCACTGGCATAAATATACCGGCAATCCCGTTTTCCGAAAGCAGGATGACCCATACGTTGCCGGTATTCCCGGAGCGGTACTGGAAATTCCGGCTGTTACACGAAAGGACAGTACCTATTTTATATATTATGACTATGGCTTGACCGTTGGAGAAATAGGGCTGGCAACCGCAGATGTTGTGACCGGTTTAAGCGCCTCACCGGCAGGAATCCCTAAAGGATTTGTCTTAAGACAGAACTACCCCAACCCCTTCAATCCAATAACAACTATCGAGTTTGAGCTGCTAAAAACAAGCGAAGTAACATTGAAAATTTTCAGTGTTATTGGGGAAGAAGTGGCTACACTGGTTTCAGACAGGCTCTCTGCAGGCTCATACTCATTCGAATGGGATGCCAGCAGATTGGCAAGTGGGATTTATCTCTACAAACTGGAGGCCGGTGAGTATGTGAGCGTTCGTAAAATGATTCTGATGAAATAGGGAAAATTTTCCGGATGGGAATATTACCTGATAACCTGATCGATTCATAAACCATCGGTGACACAGGTTATATTCACAATTGTATCTTAAAACTATTTTCATTTACAGAATACCTGGAACTCGATTAAAAATTTAAGAAAACCCAAAATTCTTTATTTAATCAAAGGGTATTGATGTATCTCCGTGTAATTATCGGTGAATTCTTCAGGATAGTAAATAAACTTTAATTTGGGGGAGACACTTCCCTAGATTCCTGATAGGAGCGGATTACTATATATAAAAAACCATTTAGGAGAAAGAAATGAAAATCCCATTAAAATCAATTCTGATCCTGTTAATCCTCAGCAATATTTTTTCAACGAACTTCATTTTTCCCCAAACCCTGCCCGGGTGGCTCTGGCAAAATCCTATCCCGCAGTGCAACGCCCTGACAGACGTACAGATATTAAGTGATAATATTGTCATCGCAGTCGGTGCAGACGGCACCATACTGAAATCAATTGATGGCGGCAATAGCTGGAATACCAATCAACTGGCCTTCGGCACTGGAATCATTCATTTCAATTCGGTGCATTTTGTCAATCAGCAGGTTGGCTGGACGGCGGCAAGTTACACTCAGGACAGTAGCCTGGGCTTGGTAGGTAAAAGTACAGACGGCGGCTTGACCTGGGATTTCAATATCTTGCTCAGTGCGCAATCTTTAAATGATATCTATTTCGTTGATGGAAATATGGGATGGGCGTGCGGATATTCCTCAATCTTTAAAACTACCGACGGAGGTATAAATTGGATCGAAATTAATCCCGGTATTGGTGGCAGCCGTGATTTCACCTCCATATTTTTCATTCATCCTGATACCGGTTGGGTGGCAGGGTACGATCAAGTCCTGAAAACCACCGATGGGGGCAATACCTGGGCGGTGATAAAGAACGGTAATTATGATTACAGAGGTATTTATTTTATCAATTCTCAGGCCGGATGGATCGGGTGCAGTTCGGGTGATCCGGGATATATTTATAAAACCGCAGACGGGGGAATTAGCTGGGATTCACTTTCTCTGGGAGAAGGACGGGCCACTTCATTTTTCTTTACCGATTCTGATCACGGATGGGCTGCCGGCTCTGTTTCCACAAGCTGGTTTACTTCCAAAGGATTTATTTATAAGACTGAAGATGGAGGACATAATTGGGATGAAACAGTCTTAAATGATGGGGGAGGTCCCGGGGCACTGTATTTTCGGAACAACAGTTTCGGAATAGCGGTTGGCGACGCAGGCCAGATATTAAAAAGTACGGACGGCGGAGTAAGCTGGCGTTCCAATGCAGTGACACTACAAAATTTAAATGCTCTTTATTTTACAAATGAACAAACCGGCTGGGTGGTGGGTGATTATGGTATAATTCTTCATACATCTAACGGAGGAGATGCCTGGGAGCTACAAGTCGCGGGAAAATCGAAACATCTAAAAGATGTTTTTTTTATCGACCAAAACCGTGGCTGGGCTGTCGGAAATGATACACTGGGAGGAGTTGTTCTTCAAACTAACGATGGTGGAATCTCCTGGGACTCGCTGGCCATAAACCTCTCTGATCATGGCTTAAACTCTATTCTCTTCATGGGTCCTGATTCGGGTTGGATTGCTGGATATGATATTGTTCTTAGAACCACCGATGGTGGTTTGAGTTGGGGTCCTGTATTCAGTGGCAATGATTTTACCGATATATTTTTCCTTTCAGCTGCTGATGGTTGGTTGTTGACCTATAATAAGGTATATAAAACCAGTAATGGGGGTTCCGGTTGGAATGAGATTATTGTTAATCCAATGATGGCCCTGGAATTCAATGGAATCTTTTTTATCAGCCCGGATACTGGTTTTGTTATCGGGGATAGTCTCGGAAAATATTTCTATGATCGTCGCGGTATAGTATATAAAACGGTGGATGGAGGAATTACCTGGAACCTCATCCAAACGCCGATAGAAGTATTATGGTGGAATGATATTTTCTTTACAGATGCCCGGCATGGTTGGGCGGTGGGATGGTCCACCTTATGGAACCTGAACGCATATAATACAATTTATACCACGGATGGGGGAGCAAATTGGGTCGCACAAGAGCCACCCCTTGGTTGGAGCGCTTCTTCTGCCATATTTTTTATTAATCCGGAAGTTGGCTGGAGGGTAGGATATTCCGGGGCTATCCTTAAAACCACCAGCGGCGGCAACCTCACACCTGTTATCAGGCCGGCGGTTAATTCCGGTATTCCCGAACGCGTACATTTATATCAGAATTACCCCAATCCTTTCAATGCAAGCACGAATATCGAATTCCGAATTCCCAATGCGGAATTCACCACGTTAAAAATATACAATCTAATAGGACAGGAAATAGCCGTTTTGTTGTCTGAGAATCTTAAAGCCGGTAGCTACCAATGCAGTTGGAATGCGGCAGGATTAGCCAGCGGGGTATACCTGTACAAACTTAAAGCCGGGGAGTATATGGAAGTTCGTAAAATGATTCTGATGAAGTAAGTATCAAATGATCATCTGCGTCTGATATAAAAAATATACAGACGGTTCTTATTTGACAGGATTAACCGGATAAAGCAAATTGCCCGTTCTTTCTTACATTCTGTTAATCCTGTTCACCCGTTTCATTTTAATTCCTTTTATATGTGTTTCACCTTTGGGTGCATACTTTATTTGCGAGAATCAAAATCCGATCACCCTCTTTCCTTCCTTATAAATGATGCTCCCTTCAGACCATTTATCCCTTGTAAAAATATCCGAAAATGATGATATTAGTACCAAGGTAAGCGGGTGTGTTGAAATATGAAGATAAAACCAACTTCCTGCTGCAGATGGATTCTGATTCTTTTACCCCTTTTATCATACACCCTGTTGGCCCAGGAACCGGGCAATATTCTTTCTTATACGGTTTACCCCGCCAGCATCGAAATTCAATGCAGCCAGGCAAGGGTCCGGGTGACGGCCTATGCCAGCGACATTTTCCGGATAGACATCAAGCCGGACAGCGTGATGTTCGATCCGTTAGCCATTCCGGAACTAGCCGACAGCCTGTTAAATTTTTCTTTCCAGGTACAGGACTCTTCCACGACTTTAAAAATCATTTCACCCGGCTATTCCATCGAATTTCAGAAATCTCCCTTTTCTTTCACCGTCAGCAACGCAGCCGGTAAGACCATATTGGAATTGGAAAACCATGGCGTGCAGTGGAATTCCGGCACCAGCGAAATTCAGTATAAAATGCAGTCCGATGACCACTTTTACGGGTTCGGGGAGAAGAGTATCGATCTGGATAGGCGGGGCCACGCTTTCGGTATGAGAAATCAGGCTATTTTCGGATATGATGGCCCACTTGAAGAAATGAACATCAATATCCCCTTCTTCCTGTCACTGCAGGGATACGGAATGTATTTCCACATGAGTTACCCTGGATATTTCGATCTGGGCCAGTCGAATCCATTCAGCTGGTTTTATCGCAGCGGTGGGGAACGCTGGATGCAATTTTATATTTTTGTGGCGGACAATCCCAAGAATACTCTGCAATCCTATACCTGGCTCAGCGGGAGATCACCACTGCCACCAGCCTGGGCACTAGGATTCGTGCAATCAAAATTCGGGTACCAGAATGAACTGGAAGCCAGGCAGGTGGTTACCACCTTCCGGCAAAAAGGAATTCCTCTGGACGGACTAATACTGGACCTGTTCTGGTTTACCAATATGGGGGACTTCCAATGGGAGGTGAGCCGCTTTCCGGATCCAACCATAATGATGAATGATTTTCTTTTTCAGGGCGTTCGAACTGTTCTGATTACCGAACCTTATATTATGACCAACTCTATCAATTATAATCCGGCCGCGAACAATGGCTATCTGGGGGAAACCCCGGACGGGCAGACTTACGTTCTTCCCAATTTCTGGTATGGCTCGGCTGCCCTGCTGGATTATACCAATCCTTCGGCACAGGCATGGTGCTGGACCCTGTATGATCCGCTGATCAATCAGGGAGTAGGAGGATGGTGGACGGATCTGTGCGAGCCGGAATTGCATCCGGACGATATGCAGCATTACTGGGGGGAGGCCCGCCGGGTGCACAATATCATGAACCTGCTCTGGAGCCAGATTCTCTATGATCATTACCAGCAATCGGGAAACCAGCGCCTTTTTAACCTCACCCGCAGCGGGTATGCCGGCTCCCAGCGCTACGGCGTTATCACCTGGAGCGGCGATGTACAGCGCAGCTTCGGCGGGCTACAGGTACAGCCGATGTTGATGCAGTCTCTGGCTTTATCCGGTATTCCCTATCACAATTCGGACATCGGAGGGTTTGCCGGACCGGCCACCACTCCCGAACTTTATGCCCGCTGGATTCAATACGGGGCATTCTGCCCGCTCATGCGTCCACACAGTTCCTTCCAGAGTGTGGAACCATGGGCATTTACCGCTGAAGTCGAAACCATTGCGGTCAATTTTATCAAATTACGAGCCTCTTTATTTCCCTATAATTACAGCTATGCATACCAGACCTGGCAAACCGGGCTGTCCATTGTGCGGCCCCTGGTCCTGGAATACCCGGAAGATACTCATACCCGCAATCTGGGTGATCAGTATTTATGGGGTGAATCGTTCCTGATTGCCCCGGTGATGGGAGCAGGCTGGTACCCCAGAAACGTCTACTTACCGGAAGGTCAGTGGATCAATTTCTGGACCGATGAGATATACCCTGGTAATCAGACTATGAGTGTGGTTGAACCGTTATCGGGAATGCCGATCTTCGTCAAAGCCGGATCTATTATTCCCCGCCGGTTAGTGAAGGATTTTATAATGCAATCACCGGCAGATACGCTCATTGTAGAAGTATATCCGGGTAATCAGGGCAGCTTTTCCTTATACGAAGACGATGGTTTAACGCTTGCTTATCAGCAAGGGGCGTATGCACTTACTACGCTGGCCTTTGACCGCAACGGTACGGAGCTGGAATTGTCAGTAGGCACACCCGCCGGGAGCTATGCCGGTCAGCCCGACCGGCGCACACTGCTGTATGTCATCCATTTAAGTGACGGACCGCCGGACAGCCTGGTCTGGAATGGAAGGACGCTAAGCAGTCAGCCCGATTCACTGGCGCTCATGGCCGCCGGTGAGGGGTGGTCCTACAATTCCACCCGCCACCGGACCTATATCCTGGGAGAGCATTCCATTTCAGAGCCCGTAGCAGCCATCATGTACGGATTTAACATGCTCAACCAGATTTCATCCCCTCAAAACATTTCCGGCGATTTCCGGCTGTACCAGAACTATCCCAATCCCTTTAATCCCAGCACCACCATTGAATTTGCCCTGCCCAAAGCAGGAAATGTTACTTTAAAGATTTACAACATCCTGGGCGAAGAAGTCACCACCCTGCTTTCTGCTTCCCTGCTTTCCGGTCACTATCAGTACAAGTGGGATGCCTCCGGTTTGGCCAGTGGAGTTTATCTCTACAGGCTGCAAGCAGGTGATTATGTTGAAACCAGGAAGATGATTTTAATGAGGTAAAAAAATAGTGAGATGGTCAATTATAAAAAACTAAAATTCGGGGGTGCTGTATGAAGTATCAACGTTATCTTTTAATGCTACTGTTCTTTTTTTCGGTAATTCCGCTTTTTTCACAGGAACGGGTAAGCAACAAGTACCGTCCGGATTACCCGCTTCTGGTCAAACCCCAGAATCACGATCCCAACTTTAAGAATTTTCCCCAGAAATCTTTTTATGAATCCCGCAATAATTGGCGGGCCATTATAGACTCCACCTGGGGGCCCGGCTTATCCCTAACAGATAAGTTATTGATATTCGACCGCTATACCACTGCTTTACGAGCGGAGTTTGACGGCTTTTTATCCCTGGGAATGGACTTCACCGACTGGGATTCTCTAAGTGATCATTATCGCACGATGATTGATAGCACAACCAGCCGGGGTGGCTTTTCCGCAATTATGAGTCAACTGGCCAATGCATTAAGAGATGCTCACACCCGGGCCGTTGATACCGGTGTGACCTGGACACCGCTGAATCCGGGTATTCCATTATTGATACTATCCGGCTATACAACAATTGAACATTTCGGTACCGTACTTACTGCCCTGCCGGACAGTACGTTGCTGGTTTTAAGAGCCGTCCCCAATCACCCTCTGGGTCTGCAACCCGGTGATATTGTATTGGGCTATGAAGGCGTTCCCTGGAAAATTTTAGTGCGGGATTTGCTCGCTGCCGGGCTGCCTTTTGTACCTAACGGTATCGGTGCCGCCAGCGCCTATTCAGATTTTCTATTGCTGGGCGCCGGTATGAACTGGCATCTGTTCGATACCATAGATATCGTTCAGTACTCCACCGGTGATACTTTGCATCTCCCTGTCGCCCCGATGATCAACCTGAATGTGCCGCACATGTTGAATAATGAGCAGGTTAAAATTCCCGGGATTCCCTTTCCAACTTATTTTAATGATCAGTTAGTTACTTATGGGATTTTGAATAATACCAATATCGGATATATTTATCTTTTTGCAGAGTGGCCGGAAGAAACGGCTGATCAGCAATTCGCCCAGGCGGTAAGTGCTCTCCGGAATACCGATGGATTGATTATTGATATGCGGTTAAACTTTGGCGGATGGGCATTGTTTGACGAGGCTTTTGATATCTTATTCGGGGAGTTTTCCTTCACTATTAATGATGCCTATCGCAGTAGTCCATCTACTCTTTCTTTAAGTCCAGTACCAAACGCCGGCTATTATCAAATTGATGGATTGACCCCCACCTCATTATATGAACATCCGATAGCGGTATTGTTAGGACCAACCTGCATAAGCATGGGAGACGTTACCGCTCAGCGGTTTCGTTACCACCCCATGGCTGCCTTTTTTGGCAAACCTCCCGGAGCCAGTATGGGAGATAACCTGGATCTCACAGGTTTTACTGACTGGGTTTTACGCTATTCCATCGGTGACATGTTTCATGTCAATCAACCGGGCCAATACCTTAACCGGGCGGAGTTTCCAATCGATTACCCGGTCTGGCACAATCCGGATGACGCCGCTAATGGAAGAGATGCAGTGGTTGAAAGGGCGCTGGAATGGATCACTAATTTATCTTATGCCCATGATGTATCTGTTTCTAATTCCTATTTTACATACGGTGATTCGGTCCATATCTCGGCCATTGTTGAAAATCCCAATCAGCATGAGCTGAATGTCAGCATTTCTTTGGATAACTTTGATTATGTGACCATTGATTCGTCTGTTTTATATAATGATGGTCTGCATGGAGATGGCGAAGCCGGGGATAGCCTATGGGCTGGCTATTATATCCCTCCCAATTTAGAGGAATCATTTTTAGTGAGTGTCACTACCGAAGACTCGGCAGCCGGTACCATCCGGACTCTTCCCCATCTCAGTCCATTTACCGGTATTGGCCCCGTTGTTTTCGAGGATTACCATGATTTTGGTATCTCCCCCTCCCCACCCTATCCCTATTTTGGTTTCAAACTGGTATTGAAGAATATGGGTTTGGTTTCTCCGGCACGTTCGGTAACTGCAGAAGTCGTTCTCTATGATACCTTTTTAGTCAAGGCCATCGAGAATAATAACCAGGGCTTTGGCGACATTAATCCCGGTGAAACCCGGGAAAGTCCCAATTGGTATTTTTTCTATGTCGACAGCATACCCCCCAACCTGGATTTTGATTTCAAGCTAAATATTTACAGTAATGGTTATCTGTTCTGGCAAACGGATATTTCAGTAATAACGGGAATCGAAGTCAGTGAATCTGCCCAGCCGCGTTCTTATGAATTATATCAGAATTATCCCAATCCCTTCAATCCGGTCACTACCATTAAATTTGCTCTGCCCAAAGCTGGAAATGTTACTTTAAAGATTCTCAACATCCTGGGCGAAGAAGTCACTACCCTGCTTTCGGCTTCCCTGCTTTCCGGTCACTATCAGTATGAGTGGGATGCCAGTGGAATGGCGAGCGGGGTGTATTTTTACCGGCTACAAGCGGGAGATTTTGTGCAAACCAAAAAGCTTATGTTAATCCGTTAAAAGAAAAAGTTTATCCACCTTCCCAAAAGGAATTTTTGGAAGAGATGAAAAAAAATAACAGAAGGCGACTTTAGCAGGTTTAAAAAAAGTCGCCTTTTTCATTTTCCGATCTATTAAAATTGACTACCGGCTAATAAATCCATAATTTATACAGTGAAGATTCAAACAGAATAGTACGCTTACTGGCTGGCCGGGAATTTTATTCGCATGGGTATGGGTTAAATTCTGAAAGTGAATTCCCATGATAAATTTTAACCGGAATCTCTGGGTAATCATCACCGTTCTTCTTTTACCGGTGCTGCCCTACCCGCAATCCAATGATCTCCAATTTGAGCATGTTACAGTAGAAAATGGCTTATCCAATAACAATGTGCAGTGCATTCTTCAGGACAGACAGGGCTTCATGTGGTTCGGGACCTCTGATGGTTTAAATCGTTGGGATGGCTATACAGTTAAAATCTTCACCAAGGATGCAAATGATTCCAATTCCATATCCGATAATTATATTACCGCACTTCATGAAGATTCTTCAGGATTAATCTGGATAGGAACCAGTACCGGATTGAATAGATTTGATCCCAAAATCGAAAAATTCACCCATTATTTTTTAGACCAGAATAATCCCAATAGCATTAGCGATGATTATACTTTTGTTATATTTAAAGATAGTCTTGAAAACATTTGGATTGGCACCGGGCATGGTCTTAACCGTTTTAATTGTCAAAATGACAACTTTACCCGCTATTTTTTCCCGGGCCAACTTGATTCGGTAAGTACTGCATGGAATAACAATATCATTAGCGCAATTAATGAAAGTAAAGATGGTAAACTGCTATTGGCTACAATGAATGATTTTCTACTATTTGATACTAAAACTGAAGAGATTTCGATTATACCTGGTATAATTCCAGAAAAGAAGCATTGGCCATTAGTATACACAATATTTAAAGACGGACTGCATAAGTTATGGATCGCCATTGCTAATCAAGGTATTGCTGAATATAATTCTAACACAGGTTTGATCCGATTTTATAAACCTGAACCGCAAAATCTTAACGGTTTGGGTATTAACGTCGTCCCAACCTCTTTTTGTGAAGATAAGTCGGGAAATTTGTGGATTGGTACCGCCAACCAAGGTTTATATATCTTTGACCGGGTTAGCAAACACTTTACAAACTACAAACCTATTAATAATGATGAAAAAAAATTAAACAGTGATGCTATATCATGCATTTATAAAGATAAACAAGGTAACATCTGGATCGGAACAGAAGATAATGGCATCAATATGGTGCGCAAATGGAAAAAACCATTTAGCTACTATGTTCACGATCCGCAAGACAAAAATAGCCTTGCCGCCGGAGAAGTTTCAAATTTTTATGAAGATAAGAATGGAATAGTATGGATAACCAATCTACGCAGCGGCGTTAGCCTGTTCGATCGAAACAGCGGAAATTTTACACACATCACCCATGATCCGCAAAATCCGGCTAGTTTAAGTGAGGGTATGGTCTATGCTATTTGTGAAGATAAATATGGTGATACCTGGTTTGCAACTGAACCTGATCTCACATGCCTGAATCGAAATACCGGCACGTACATACATTATCGGCACAACCTGGACAATCCTAAAAGTCATGCTTACACACATACCTTATGTTGTTATGAAGATCAACAGGGAACCATGTGGTTCGGAACTGCAAATGCCGGTCTGGAACGATTTAACCGTGCCGACGAAACTTTTGATCATTTTAAACATGATCCAGCTGATTCAAATAGTATTAGCGATAACGCTGTTTTTGCATTATTACAGGATAAAGTAGGCAATTTCTGGATAGGGACCCAGGATGGTCTTTGTCAGCTAATTCTTGACAGTACCGGAGAGGAAAAGTTTATTAGCTATCGGCAAAGTCCGATTAACCAGGCAAACAATAAAGGAAAGTTGATTTTAGCGATTTATGAAGACCGGATCGGGCGTCTCTGGATCGGTACCGATACAGGATTGTCTTTGTTCGACCGGGCAAAGAAAAGTTTTAAGGCGACCCTCGGAAATGATGATTTACCCCACGAGGCCATATGGGGCATTTTAGAGGATGATCAGGGACTCCCTGATGGCAAGGCAGGAAACCTCTGGCTACGGACACTGCGGGGAATCGTAAAATTTAATCCGGAAACCGGAAAATTACGGGTTTACGATGAACGTGACGGCTTGAAGTATTGTAAGTCGATCAAATCAGGTTTTGCGGCTTTTTATAAAACAAAAAACGGCGCGATCTATTCTGGTGGTATGAATAGTATAACCGTCTTTCATCCAGATAGCCTGTTAGACAATCCCGATCCGCCTAAAATTGTGTTTACTGATTTTAAAATAAACTATAAAACAGTCGGGATCGGACCCAATTCGCCATTAAAACAATCCATTGCCACCATAGATAAAATAAAGCTGGATTATCATCAAAACATCATTTCCTTTGAGTTCGCAGCGCTTGATTTTAACGCGCCTGCTAAAAATCAATATGCCTATAAACTGGAAGGGGTCAATCCCGACTGGGTTTACACCGATGCATCACGCCGCTTTGCCAGCTATACCAACCTCGATCCCGGCGAATACACTTTCCGTGTAAAAGCCTCCAACAACGACGGTGTTTGGAATGAGCAAGGCGTCTCAGTTCGAATTATTATAACCCCGCCCTGGTGGAAGACCGGCTGGGCTTACGGTTTGTACTTATTGTTATTTGTGTCACTGATTTATGGCGCCTGGCGTTTTCAACTGAATCGATTAAAGATGAGACATCAACTGGAAATGGAACATCTTCGCACGGAGAAGTTAGAGGAAGTGGACCGGATGAAATCACATTTCTTTGCCAATATCTCCCACGAATTCCGCACCCCGCTCACTTTAATATTGGGCCCGCTGGAACGCCTGGTTTCCCGCTCAAAGGAGGAGGATTCGCAGCAGGACATGAAAATTATGCAGCGCAGCGCCCGCCGCCTGCAACGCCTTATTAACCAGCTTCTGGATTTGTCTAAGTTAGAGGCGGGACAGATGAAACTGCAAGTACGCGAGGAGAATATCGTCGTTCTGCTGCGCAGCTTTGTGCAGGCTTTTGAATCACTGGCCAAAATGAAAAATATCAAATTGGTTTTTAAAGCAGATCAGGAAAAAATTAAAGGATATATTGACCGAGATAAACTGGACACCATTATCAATAATCTGTTGTCCAATGCCTTTAAATTTACCTCGGAGGAAGGAAGGATTTCGGTGACAGTAAATAACCCCCCTGTATCCCCCCTTATATATAAGGGGGGAATTACCACGGAAGTGGTGGCTTACGCCAAAGGGGGGTCAGTGGAATATATTCAAATCTCCGTCTCCGACACCGGCTCCGGCATCCCACCGGACAGACTTCCGCACATCTTCGACCGCTTTTATCAGATGGATGATTCTTACACCAAAGAACAGGAGGGTAGTGGTATTGGTCTGGCACTGACCAAAGAACTGGTGGAATTCCATAAAGGTGAGATTACCGTTTCCAGTGAAGTGGGCAAAGGCACCACATTTGTGATTCGCTTGCCGATAGGAAAAGAAACTTATTGCGAAGAGGAAATCGCTGATGCCACTACCCCCCTCACTCCCCCCTTACTAAGGGGGGAAGACAAGGGGGGTCGCGAAAGTATTGATATTGAAATTCCAACATTTCAGGAAACTAAAAAAACGATCAGAAAATCTCTTCCTATTCTGCTTATCGTGGAAGATAATCCCGACATGCGTATTTATATCAGCAGCAATCTCGAGAATGAGTATAGAATTTTAAAAGCAGCGGATGGCGAAGAGGGATTTAAAAAAAGCATTAAAGCGCTTCCCGATCTGGTGATCAGCGATGTTATGATGCCCGAAATGGACGGCTTTCAACTCTGTGCACAACTTAAAACCGATCAGCGCACCAGCCATATTCCGGTTATTTTGCTGACCGCCCGTGCCGCCAGCGAAGACAAGATCGGTGGCCTGGAAACCGGCGCCGATGATTATATCATTAAGCCCTTCGATGCGCGTGAATTGCAAGTGCGGGTAAAAAATCTGATCGAGCAGCGTCGAAAATTACGGGAACGCTATCGTAAAGAAGGGATTCTGCAGCTGCAGGAAATAGCAGTCACCTCTACCGATCAAAGGTTCTTGCAAAAGGCCCTGGAAATTGTCACGTCGCATTTATCCGATGAACAATTTAGTGTCGTCTCTTTCGGTAAGGAGATTGGGATGAGCCGGGTGCTGCTGTATCGTAAACTGCGGGCACTGACCGATTATTCGCCCAGCGAATTTATCCGCAGTTTGCGGCTAAACCATGCTGCCCAATTATTGGACGAACACAGTGGTAACGTTACCGAAATCGCTTTCCGGGTCGGTTTTAACAATCTTTCCTATTTTGCCAGGTGTTTCAGGCGGCAGTTCGGTGTATCTCCATCCCTTTATACCGGTAAAAAGTCCCATTCGTAAACATTTGTGTTAATCTTTGAAACATCTGTGTTAGCCTGAATATCCTCTTTTTATGTAAAATGAATCATACATGAAATAAAGGAAGATATACCATGTCAAAATATACTTTGTCTTTCCTTTTTACTTTTTTCTTTTTTCTTTTTTCTTCCGCTTTCTGTAAAATCATCCACATTCCACAAACCCAACCTGGCATCCAGGCGGGTATTAACGCTGCAGTCAACGGCGACACGGTGCTGGTGGCGGACAGCACTTACTATGAGAATATAAATTTCAATGAGAAAGCTATCACTGTGGCCAGCTATTACATTATGGATCTGGATACCAACCATATCAACAATACAATTATTGATGGTTCACAGCCCAATGAGCCGTGGAAAGGTTCGGTAGTTTCTTTTACTTCGGGAGAAGACTCTAATACCATTTTGGCTGGATTTACTCTTCGGAATGGATCAAGCACTGATATGTGGTATTCAGGATATGGGGGAGGAGTATTTTGTAATCCCGGAAGTCCTGTCCTTGAGAATTTGGTAATAAAAAACAATACAACCAGTGGTGGATTTTCACCGAGTGGAGGTGGCGGGGGTATTTATTGCGGTAACCATTCCGATCCAATTATTACGAATGTGAAATTAATTGACAATTCGGCACTTAGTGCTCATGGTGGGGGAATATACTGTCAAAACTCCAGCCCAACCTTAATGAATGTTCTCATCCAGAATGACACCAGTGGTTATGGTGGTGGTATTTCTTGTGACAACAACTCCCAACTTACTCTTATTGACGTGATTGTGAAAAATAATAATGTCTCTTACGTTGGTGGTTTTGGAAGCGGTGGCGGAATTTATTGTGATAGTTCCAGTTTAAATTTAACAAATGTGACTATCAGGGACAATACTGCAGAGGCGAAGGGTGGCGGTATTTGTTTGTACCAATCCAGCCTGGTTTTTAATAATCAGAATCGTTGTAATATATATTTAAATAAAGCACCTATAGGAACTGATTTATATTCGATAAATTCTCCAATAAGTGAAATAGTCGTTAATACTTTTACTGTTTTGAATCCCACCGATTACTATGCTTTTCCATTGACCGCTTTTACCTTTGATATATTCAATGCCAAAATCACGCAGGTTACTGCTGATCTGTATGTGAATCCGGCGGGTGACAATAATAACGGCGGATTATCCCCTTCGGAGCCCTTAAAAAATATTTGGTTTGCTTTGTCAAAAATATTGGCAGATAGCCTTAATCCACTCACTATTCATCTGTCCAATGGATATTATCGTACTTCTGAAACTGGAGAAGAATTTCCAATCTTTATGCCGGATTATGTCTCTATTTCAGGTGAATCTCAGGATAGCGTGAAATTGGATGCAGAAAATATAGCAAGAGTATTTTATTGTGACGGAAATAAAGGCAATATTCTTAAAAATCTAACAATTTCCGGTGGATCCGCCCCCCTTTTTTCTGGCGGGGGCGGGATTTATTGTAATGAATCCAGTCCTGAAATTATGAGCGTTACAATTCAGGGAAATAGTCATGCATTTATAGGCATTGGGGGTGGTGGAATTTTCTGTACCAACAGTTCAAATCCCCGTTTATTCAATGTCCTAATCCATCACAATAATGCCAATAGTGGCGGTGGGATTTACTGTGAGAACAATTCAAATCCGCATTTAGTAAATACAACAGTAACCGGAAATTCTGCCGGTGCGTCTGGCGGAGGCATCGTATGCAAGAATAATTCAAAGCCTATTCTTGTTAATACTATTCTATGGAATAATAATCCGCAGGAAATCTATTTTGAGAATTCTGGATCTGCAAATTCCATTACAGTTGCCTATTCGGATATTCAGGATAGTTTACCGGGAATAATTACGAATAACAATGGTATAGTTCACTGGCTGGATGGGAACATTGCTATTGATCCAATGGTAGTGAATCCAGACAGTAATGATTTCAGGCTTCAAGCAGATTCTCCGTGTATTGATGCCGGAATTCAAGATACATTTCTTGTTTATAACAATGATCTGGATACTTTATCTGTACCACCACTATTGTATTTGGGGTTTGCCCCGGACATGGGGGCTTATGAGTTTGATCCGTCGGGTTCAATTCAAACACAACCTATAGTAAATATTCCAAATTCATACACGCTTCATCAAAACTATCCCAATCCCTTCAACCCAGGTACCACTATTGAGTTTGATTTACCCAATAGCGGTCCGGTCACTTTGAAGATTTACAACATTCTGGGAGAAGAAGTGGCTACCCTGCTTTCTGCTACCCTGCTTTCTGGTTCCTATGTCTATGAGTGGGATGCAACAGGAATGGCAAGCGGTGTGTATTTCTACCGGCTCAATACCGGCAACTTTACCTGCACAAAAAAAATGTTGCTGGTAAGGTAAGTTTTCAGGTTAAAGCTTAAAAGGAGATAAGAAATGAAAAAGACTTTATTGATCCTGTTCGGTCTGTTTCTTTTTAGTTCACATTTATTTGCTCAGGCAGAAATTACCAGTTCCCTTTCACAGGCAATTTTAATAGCTCAAAAAACGGGAACAACCGTTAAGGCAATCATTGTGCTGAAAGACCAGTACGATATTTCGGCCCTGGATAAACAATTATATGAAAACAAAACAGCAGTAGAGGAAAGAGCTTATATAGTGATTACTGAATTGCAGAAACACGCGACGCGTACCCAGGCAAATCTGGTGAATGTTTTAGAATCAAAGTCGAAGAACGAGGTTACTCAATATCAGAAATTCTGGATTGCCAATATTATAACTATCGAAGCACAACCGGATATCCTGCTCAATCTTGCCAAACGAGATGATATATATCAAATGGATCTGGATGCGGGTTTGCAACTGATCAAACCTGTTGAAAAAAGAGCTGCATTGTCGTCACCTAACAGTGTGGAACCCGGATTAAAAGCGATTAACGCCCATAGATTATGGAAAATGGGCATAACCGGAAAGGGTGTTATCGTCATGAATCTGGATACAGGAGTTGACGGCACTCATCCTGCCCTTGCTTCGCGTTGGCGGGGTAATGATCCGGGGGTCTCCCCCTCTGCGGCATGGCTTGATTTAATAGATGGCTCTTCCTTTCCCACTGATCCTCCCGGTTCTATAGGCGGGCATGGTACGCATACCATGGGTACCATCGCTGGATTAGATATTGCTACTCATGATACGGTAGGCGTTGCTTTTGATGCAGAATGGATAGCCGGCCGTTTTATTACACCTGAAAATACCGGAATCGCTAGTGTGTTACTGTACACTTTCCAATGGGCAATTGATCCGGATGGGCATCCTGATACAAATAACGACATGCCTGCCGTTATCAGTAATTCCTGGGGTTCGGGTTGGGAGTGTAACCCCTTCTTTCAACCGGCTCTGGATGCCCTGGAAGCAGCCGGAATTGCCCTGGTTTTCGCTGCCGGAAACGATGGTCCTTCGGCTGGTACTATCATCCCACCAGCTATGATAAATAAAACCGAGATGAATGTGTTTTCTGTTGGCGCTTTAAATGGAAATTTGCCACAATTACCCATCGCTCAATGGAGCAGCCGCGGCCCAACCTATTGTACCGGCTTAGGCAACCAGATAAAACCGGAGGTCTCTGCTCCGGGAGTCGATGTGCGCTCTAGTGTTCCAAATGCTGGTTATGAATATCGGTCAGGAACCTCAATGGCAACCCCCCATGTTGCCGGTGGCATTGCTCTTTTAAAACAGGTTTTCCCGGGCAGAACCGGCACCGAATTAAAACAAATGCTCTATGACAATGCAGCTGATTTAGGTGTAACAGGAGAAGACAATACTTATGGAATGGGAGTGATAGATGTTTATGCCGCACTTTTGGCGAATATTTCAATCGCCAATCCCATGCCTCCTTCTAATGTTTCGGTATATAGTGATTATCTAACACTCACTTCAGCTTATATCACGTGGGATGATCCGGTCAGCTCCGTGGGAGGTAATTCCCTTTTAAACTTTGAAATTGAAATTTGGCGCGACAATCAGTTTTTAACAAATGTTAATCAGGGTATTGAAAACTATACGGATTCTCAATTAATCGATGGACAACAATATGAATATAAATTATATACTCACGATCTAACCTCAGACAGTTTGAGTGATGGAGTAATTGTATCTGTTTATGCTGGTGGTTCGCCTTTTCCCTCTGCACCCCTAAATCTTTCCTGCCAGGTGGAAGGAGATAGCGTATTATTACAATGGGATGATCCGGTAACCCAAGCTGATGGTACTCCTCTCGATGATCTGGATAAAATATGTATTTACCGTGATGGTGACAGCATTGCCGGCGTCTTGCCCGGGGTGGAAGGCATTGTTGATTATCCACTTCCCGGTTCCACTGTATTCTATACTTTACGGGCTGTTGATATTGAAATACCTCCTCACTACAGTGTTTTGAGTGATTCGGTTGAGTGTTTTGTCGGCACCATCCCGGATTATTTGGTGTGGGTGGGGACCGGAGCAGTGCTATCGACCATTGCCAGTGCGGAGAGCATTTTTTATGCCATTGCCGCCAATGGGGAAAGCGTCTTTTTAACCAATAACCTTTTCGAATTTGGAACCGACCTGAGTGTCTTTAAGGGTATTTTTGTGGTTCTGGGTCAATATGATCAGTGTCACTTTTTAGAATTGAATGATCCTGAACCGCAGGCACTCGAGGTTTATTTTTTAAATGGAGGAAAGTTGTACCTGGAGGGCGGGGTATGCTTCAATGTTGATTCTTCGAATCCTGATGAACCCAGATATGACATTAAACCCTGGTTCAGCCTTGCCTATATAAATGCTTATACAAGTAGTTTACCAGGTATTCAGGGCTTTGATTATTTTTCGAATTTCTCATTTGGTTATAATGGATTATCCTATGTACTGGAGGAATTACTTCCCATAAATTCAATCCCCATCTGGAAAAATAGTAGTACCGATGCAATTAGTGGGGTGTGGAATATTGTATCTGAATCAGGATTTGCTATCGGGGTTGTACCTTGTTTCGGTGATCTGGTTGACAGCAGTAGTGAAGCAACAATTTCAAGAAACCGAATAAATCCTTTGGTTGAAAAATTCTCATTAGCTGATATTCAAATACTCAGTCAAATAAAAAATGAGAATACAGCAAAATTCATTAAAAGATTTGCCCATAAACCAGAACTTAAAATAAGCCGAAAGCAACCGAATCAGTTGCTAAAATTTTCAAATAATGGAACGCATATATTAGCAAATACTAAAACTGATTTGATGGCTGCATATTTGACATTATTACAATCAATCCCGGCCCACGCTATATATGCGAAGACAAATTCCGGTTATTATATACCTGGTATGGATACTGTGTGGGTCACCTCACAAATTGTAAATCCTGATACGCAACAGATTTCAGTACAAGTCATTATCGAATATCTAAATCATAGTATCGTCGACTCCATTCCAATGTTTGATGATAGTAGCCACAAGGATAGTGCCGCGGGTGACGGGATATATGGAGGTTCCTGGCCAACTCGGCCTGAAGAACAAACTTACTCGATCAAAATTCAGACTTACTCGCATAATACAGGAATCAATTATTTTTTAAACAATGCGGCGTACTTTACGACGATTGGCCCCGTTGTTTTCGAGGATTACCATGATTTTGGTATATCCTCCTCCCCACCCTTTCCTTATTTTGGTTTTAAACTGGTACTAAAAAATATGGGACTGGTTTCTCCGGCACGGTCGGTAACGGCTGAAGTTGTTCTCTATGATACCTTTTTAGTCAAGGCCATCGAGAATAATAACCAGGGCTTTGGCGACATCAACCCCGGTGAATCCCGGGAAAGTCCTAACTGGTATTTTTTCTATGTCGACAGCATACCCCGCAACCTGGATTTTGATTTCAAGCTAAATATTTACAGTAATGGGTATCTGTTCTGGCAAAAGGATACATCGGTAATCGTGGGAATAGAAGTCAGTGAATCGGCCCTGCCGCGTTCTTATGAATTATATCAGAATTATCCCAATCCCTTTAATCCGGTCACTGTCATTAAATTCGATCTGCCAAGGACCAGCGAGGTCACATTAAAGATCTTTAATGTGCTGGGAGAAGAAGTCGCTACCCTGCTTTCGGCTTCACTGCTTTCTGGTTCCTATGTCTATGAGTGGGATGCCACTGGGGTGGCCAGCGGAGTGTATGTGTATCGCTTGCAGACTGGCGACTTTGTAGAGACGAAAAAGATGGTGCTGATGAGATAGTGCCATATGGCCCCTCCTTTGTTGAAAAAGATTAATTTCAGAGT
>CAYWTB010000033.1:0-44324 GCA_964461135.1 uncultured Caldithrix sp.
AAAAACTCTTCAATAAAAACAATGACTTACGAAAATTAACTGTCAAAGTCGAGAGGAGGCATTCCTCATCTGCAAATTCAATCTCAATTGTAATGTGCTGAACATTCTGCGACAGGCCAAGCTTGCGGACTTGTTCTTTAATCCGTACAATGTCCTTTTTAGCCGCATGGGGACCGATTACCACATGTGTGGTCAGAATATGATGTTCCCCATCCAGCGACCATGCATGGGTATGATGAATGGAGAGGACACCTTCGATATTTCTGATTTTATTCTCCAGGCTGATGATGGACAGATCTTCCGGTACCCCCTGCAGCAGCAATTTAAATGTTTTTTTCAGATTCCGTATTAAATTGAGCTGTACATATACAATAATCAGCAGTGAGAGAGGGGGATCCAGAATATGGATGTCCTTAAAAATAAGCACGATTCCCACCACAAGCACAGCTGTCCATCCCAGCACATCTTCCAGCAGGTGAAGCATCACGGTCTGTATCTTTAAGGCTTTTCCGCCCTGCCGCAGGCGCAGCATCGCCAAAACGTTTGCAACAATTCCCAGAACCGCAATGCCGACCATACACCGAGCAGTTTAAAGGACACCAGTAAAAAAAATATTTTTTTGCAAAAATTAGTGAATTGTGTAATTTATTCGGGGTATATTCTTATATTAAACACTGACACTGGGGATCATATATGGCCCGCATTATAATCGGTATCCACGGATTAGGTAATAAACCTCCGGCTGCTGTTCTCAGAGAGTGGTGGTTAAAGGCTATTCATGAAGGACTTGATCATATTGGACATCCGGGAATTTTTTTCAGGTTTGAACTGGTCTACTGGGCGGACATTTTCCATCCCCGTCCACTGGATCAAAATGAGAGGGATAAAAAAAGTCCAAATTACATTGAATATCCCTATGTGCCTGCCATTGATTATACGCGGAAGCCACCCAGTAAATTCAGGCGAAAGATACTGGATTTTCTGGAAAAGAAAATGGACAGATTATTTTCTAAAAAAGAAATGTCTACATCTTTCACTTCAGTATCTGATCTCATAATAAAATATTATTTCAAGGACCTGGACCATTATTATACCTCATTTGTGAAGGAGGATGGAAAGGAAGTCCCTTGTAAGGAACTAATTCGGAACCGCTTAATGGAGGCGCTGAAGAAACATCAGGACAAGGAGATTCTGTTGATTTCACATTCAATGGGGACGATTATCAGCTATGAAGTGCTAACGCTACATCCCCGCGATGTGGTGGTGAATACTCTGGTGACCGCCGGTTCACCGTTGGGACAGCCGGTAGTCATGAAAAAGTTTTTTAGCGAACTGAATAAAGAGATTGATGAGAAGCATAAACCAGAAGTTCCGGAAAATATAAGGCAAGATTGGTATAACCTGGCAGATCTGGACGATCATATTGCCCTCAATTATAATTTAAATGACAATTTCGGGAGCAATACCCGTCAAGTCAGAATCACAGATATGGCCGTCAACAATAATTATACTTTTGAAAAAAAACGAAATCCCCATAAATCATATGGATATTTGCGAACGGACGAAATGGCAGGAATCATTTACAGATTTTTAGCCAGAGACCGCAGCAAACTTGGATTCTGGCTGACCAACCGCTGGATAGAATATACGGAAAGGTTTCGAAAAAAATGACCGGCATACCTGAAAAATTCACTTACCACCTTTCTCACAATTTTTAAATTAAATTAATTTTTCAAATTAATTTCTGGTAATTATTTGAAAATCTTTTCTATATTGTTTCAATATAAATTCTGGATTATTACCGGTCTAATTTTTATTTTTTTCGTTTTTATGAATAATTTTCTTGTCAGAAGACTGATTTATCCGGCACCCTGGATCAGCGTCCCTTCGCCCCCGCCTGCGCCCCTAAAAGAAGCCATGCTGACAATCTCTGAAAATGAACGGATTCACTGCTGGTATTTTATCGATAGTCTGCAGGATCCTGTTTTGATTTATTTCCATGGTAATGGAGAAAACATAGAAACCTTATGGATTTCTGGTTTATATACCCAATTCCGACAACTGAAAATAAATTTTGTTGTAATGGATTATCCCGGCTATGGTAACAGCAGTGGAAAACCCTCGGAGGAATCGGTGCTGGAGAGTGCTTCAGAGGTGATTCGCTGGGTAAAAGAGAACCATCCCGGGAATTCCCTGATATTAGCCGGCTGGTCACTGGGTGCGTCTGTGGCAATTCAGAGCGCAGCCAGGCATCCTGGTGAAATCCGGGCGGTAATTGCACTGAGTCCCTGGTTGTCTCTGGATACCGTAGCCCGTGAGCACTATCCGGTATGGCTGGTCAGAATGTTGTTAACGGAACATTATGACCTGGCGTCTGCCCTGAAAAAACTTAAAGTTCCAATCCTGATTATTCATGGTGCCCAGGATGAAATCATTCCGGTAAGCCATGGCCGAGAACTATCCGGTACCAACAATTTAACCGTTCGATACCTGGAACTTCCCCGTGCCGGGCATAGTGACCTGTTTTCATCGGTTTTGTTTTGGCAGGAAATTTCTGATTTTATTCGTGACCTGAAATAGATATTTTTCAAGATTTATTCATTATGTAGAAAATGTAGCATTGAGAAATTACCTAAAATTAAAAAAACCACATGACTTATAGTATCTCCTTCAGCTTAAAATAAATTTAAAGTGACATATTAGATAAATACCATAAAATTATATAGAAATGCCCGCGTACTCGGTGGTTATCAACAGAATAGAATTTAAACATTTTAAAAACCCTTGAAAATTCTTGGTTGTTCTTCTCCACCGTTAGTATATTTAGCAGCAATTTAACTGATCGTTTAATTTCATTTTTAACATAAATGGAGGAATTGCCATGATGCAGTCTCGGATAGTCATTTTTTCGTTTAACATATTGATTTTTTTGGTATCTGTCGCTTTCAGTCAGCTGGATTTACCCCGACCCAGTCCCAAAGCATCCGTCTCCCAGACGATCGGGATTACTAATGCGATCATAGATTATTACAGCCCCGGTGTCAAGGAGCGGGTTATATGGGGCAAACTGGTTCCCTACAATGAAATCTGGCGTACCGGTGCAAATCACTGCACCACTATCTCCTTTGACACGGAGGCAAAGATCGAAGGAATGTCAGTTCCTGCCGGAAAGTACAGTCTTTTTACAATTCCCGGGGAGCAGGAGTGGACAGTAATTCTGAATAAGGATACCAGTTTGTTGGGAGCCATGGGATACAAACAGGCGGACGACCTCCTGCGTTTTACGATAAAACTGCAGATTGCTGATTTCAGAGAAAGAATGATGTTTTCTTTCGATAATGTTACCAAAAATTCGGCGCTGGTGGTTTTGCACTGGGAGAAACTCAAAGTTCCGTTTAATATCACAGTTAATGTGGATTCACTGGTGATGGGAGGGGCGGACCGGGAGATAAACTGGCGCACCCCCTATCAGGCAGCGGATTATGCCCTGCAGAATGATCTTGACATGACAAAAGTCCGAAAGTGGCTGGATATTTCACTGGCCATTGACCGGAATTACTGGAATACCGCCCTGCTGGCCAGAGTGCTGGATAAGGACGGAAAACGTAAAGACGCTGTCAAGACCCTGGAATCCGCCCTGCAGATGGGGAAAGCAATGGAAAGAGTTCCCTTTAACATCCAGGATATGGAAGCTTTGCTGCAGGAGTGGAAGAAAAAATGAAATAGTCTTTAATATACAAAGGATTATTTTTATGAAAAATTCCATAGAAGAATACGAGAAACTGGGAGCGTTTTATCTGGGGAAAGAATTTGATCCGGTCAGTAATAAGCTGAAACATAATCTGGTTTTATATGATTCCAGAGATTTGACGACTCATGCAGTGTGTGTGGGCATGACGGGCAGTGGCAAGACCGGTTTGTGTATTTCCCTACTGGAGGAGGCGGCCATTGATGGTATTCCTGCCATTGCTATTGACCCTAAAGGAGATCTGGGGAATTTACTGCTCACTTTTCCGGATATGAAGGCTGCCGATTTCCAGCCATGGGTAGATGATGCTGAGGCATCCAGGCAGGGAATGTCCCGTGATGCCTATGCGCAAAAGACTGCGGAAACCTGGCGTAATGGCCTGGCCGCCTGGGATCAGACACCGGACCGGATCCGGCGGCTACGAGAATCTACGGAAATGGTCATTTATACCCCGGGGAGCTCTGCCGGTATCTCCGTTTCTGCTCTCCGCTCCTTTGATGCCCCACCACCTCAATTGCTTTCCGATCCGGAGAGTCTGAGAGAGCGAATTCTTTCTGCAGTATCAGGATTGCTGGAACTTGTGGGCATAAAAGCCGATCCTATACGCAGCCGTGAACACATTCTTCTTTCCAGCATCCTGCAGAATAGCTGGCAGAACCGTCAAAACCTGGATATAGCAGCGCTTGTTCAGCTAATCCAGAAACCACCATTTTCCCAAATAGGTGTACTGGATCTGGAATCGTTTTATCCCTCCCGGGACCGCTTTGATCTGGCCATTATGCTCAATAATCTTATAGCTTCTCCCAGCTTTGCCGCCTGGATGGAAGGAGAACCTGTTAATATCCAGCAATTTCTGTTTAATGATCAGGGGAAACCCCGTCTGTCAATTTTTTCTATTGCCCATCTGAATGATGCTGAGAGAATGTTTTTTGTAACGATTCTTCTCAGCGAGATATTATCATGGATGCGCATGCAGTCCGGTACTACCAGTCTGAGAGCCCTGCTTTATATTGACGAAATATTCGGTTATTTCCCGCCCACTGCTAATCCTCCATCCAAAACCCCCATGCTTACTCTGCTAAAGCAGGCGCGGGCATTTGGCCTGGGAATTATTCTGGCCACCCAGAATCCGGTAGATCTGGATTATAAAGGATTATCCAATACAGGCACCTGGTTTATCGGCCGGTTGCAAACGGAACGGGACCGAAACCGACTGATTGAAGGGCTGGAAAGCCAGAATTCCGGTAGTTCTTTGGACAGGAATCAATTGGAAACTATCATTTCCGGACTGGCCAGCAGGATTTTCCTTATGAGGAATGTGCATGATAATAGCCCGCTGCTTTTTCAGACCCGCTGGGCATTGTCCTACCTGCGTGGGCCTCTGACGCTGCCCCAGATTCAGACAGTAATGGCCTCTGAGGAAGTTAGCCGTACTTTCGGTAAGAAAACTCCCCCCCAAACTGAACCGGCACTGCCGTCAGATGTTGTGAAACAGGCTCAGGAAACAGTCAGCAAGGGGAGAAAACCGGTCGTACCACCGGGAATTGAAGAATATTATGTTATTCCCCGGCAATCCTTCACCCCGGATTCTCAATGGCTGTACCGGCCTTATGCCCTGGGAAAAGCCAGACTTCATTTTACCGACACCCGTAATAGTATCGATCTGTGGCAGACGGGGGTATTTATTGCCCCATTTGGCGGAAATGGGGAGGATTTACATTGGAATACAGCAAGGTTATTTAGAGAGCAGGAGTTGACTCTGTCCCAAAGTGGCCTGGAAGGTGTTCTCTATGATTCATTACCGGCCGGTGCCGTCCAGCCGCAAAACTACCGCTCCTGGAAAAAAATGTTGGAAAGTTATTTTTACCAGCATGGTTCTTATGAAATCTGGGGTGCACCGGCTCTGAAAATGTCATCCACCCCGGGCGAATCGGAGAGTGATTTTCTGGCACGGGTGTCACTGCAATTGCGTGAGCAGCGGGACGCGGAAGTAGACAAATTACGGCAGCATTATACTCCTAAACTGGCGTCTCTGCAGGACCGCATTCAGAAAGCTCAGGGCCGGCTGGACCGGGAAAAATCGCAGGTAAGCCAGCAGAGCATGCAAACGGCCATTTCGCTGGGTGCCACTGTCTGGGCGCCTTTTTTGGAAGAAAGATAACCAGCACCGGTAATATTGGCCGTGCGACCACAACCGTGAGAGGAGCAGGACGTATTGCCCGGGAGAAGGAAGATGTGCGCCGTGCTCAAGACAACCTTCTGGATCTGCAGCAGAAACTGAGAGATTTACAGAATCAGTTCGAGCAGGAAATTAAAACGCTGCAGATTCAAAGTGGATTTGTTCAGCCGGAAATCCTGAAAAACCAGTTAAAACCTCGTAAAAGCGACATACTGGTCCAATGGTTTGGCCTGGCCTGGATACCCTGCATTGTTGAATCCGGGGGTCTGGCCACGCCGGCATTTTAGCAAGGTTATCCCGCACTACCGGTTTTTCTTCGTAAGGGGAAAAGCGCTGTTAGAAGATAGGCGCACAAAATAACCGCCCCACATCCGATGACGTTATACCACAGGAAGGTAATTCCGGTAAAAAAGAAGCAATACAGGACAATCAATTCCGCCAGGATCGCCCCCAGGAAAACCGCCGTTCCTTTCAGTGCTTTGAAATAAAAACCGGCCAGGAATATCCCCAGTATAGTCCCGTAAAAAAGAGAACCGATGATATTTACTGCCTCAATTAAAGATCCCAGCCGGCTGGCGAATTCGGCCATAATAATAGCATAAATCCCCCAGAAAAGTGTGGCCGTTTTCGAGATTCGGAGATAGTGTTTTTCATCAGCCTCTTTCCTAATAAGCCGTTTATAAATGTCAACTACTGTGGTGGATGCCAAGGCATTCAGTTCTGAGGCGGTGGAGGACATGGAAGCGGAAAAGATGACTGCCAGGATTAAGCCAACAACTCCTGCCGGCAGAAAATGAATAACAAAATTCAGGAAAATATAATTTGTATCACTGGAATCCATTTGTGGGTTATTTTTCTGCATAATTTCCACCGCTTGCCGGCGCACATTTCTGGCTTTGGCTTGCAGTTCTTCGATTCTCTGCTGATTTTCTGCAAAACTTTTTTCATTTGTCTCATCAAGGGAAGCCGCTAATTCACGAATAGCTCTGGCTTTATCCTGCGAAATCGCTTCATGCTGTGCTTCCAGCTCCCGGAATTCTCCGGCATAATTACTTTCTCTCACCTGGGCTGTGGCTATCGAGTTAAAAAAGACCGGTGGAGTCTGGAACTGATAGAAAATGAATAAAAGAGCTCCCAGAAACAGTATTGAAAATTGCATGGGAATCTTGACAATGCCATTAAACAGCAGGGCCAGACGGCTGTGGGCAATGGATTTTCCGGTGAGATAGCGCTGCACCTGCGACTGATCGGTCCCGAAATAGGAAAGCTGCAGAAAGAGGCCTCCTATGATACCGGACCAGATCGTATAACGATTTTTTAAATCAAACGAAAAGTCAATGGCATTTAATTTGCCCATTTTTCCGGCCAACCGCAGGGAATCCACGAATGAAATATCTTTTGAAAGAAGTGATATCACCATATAAAATGCCACAAACATGCCTGCCGTAATAACAATCATCTGCTGAAAATGAGTATAACTGACCGCCTTGGTTCCGCCGGAAGCGGTATAGATGACCACCAGCATACCGATGATGAAGTTGGTAATGTATAAATTCCAACCCAGCAGTACCGAAAGAATAAGGGATGGGGCAAAAATGGTCAAGCCGGCGGCAAGACCGCGTTGAGTCAGAAACAGTAATGCGGCCAGGGAACGCGTTTTTAAATCGAAGCGGTTTTCCAGAAACTCATAGGCCGTATACACTTTCATCCGGTAGTAGAGGGGAATAGCGGTAATGGAGAGAATCACCATGGCCAGGGGTAATCCCAGATAAAACTGAACAAAGCGCACTCCATCCACATACGCCTGTCCCGGCAGGGATAAAAAAGTAATGGCACTGGCCTGGGTGGCCATGATGGACAATAATACCGCCAGCCATTTCATGTTCCGGTCGGCCAACAGGTAACCTTGGATATCTTTACTGCCCCGACCCTTCCAGACTCCGTACAGGACAATAAAAACCAGGGTGGTTATCAGGATAATCCAGTCCAGTGTTCTCATAAGCTTGGTATGGTCAGGTTAACCCGATATTCCGCTGCCCGGAATATCGCAGGGAATTCAATGCTCCTCCGCACCGGCTTCCAGAATTTTACACAGCATCATCAGCTGGCCGACATGGTATGAATTGTGATCTGCTACCAGCAGGGCTTCCCGCAGAATATTCTGCCCGCTGCCGTGAGGGATTTTCCGGTGCAGGTCGGTGGATGGATTAGAAACCAACGCCCGCATGTCATTCAGATCTTTCTGAAACTGTTGTACTGAGCGATCCCAGTCCTCCTCCTTCGGTGGCTGTGGGTCTTTGGGCCAGTATCCTTCCGGCCAGGGCGGTGAGACGTGATTTGCATTGCGACTGAATTCTAGAATGTCCCACTGGGCGATCCTCAAATGTTCCAGTAGCTGCCAGGCGCTGTAAGGAATAAAAGAAGGTTTTTTGCCGTGCAGTTTTTTCGGAAAACCCGAGACCACGCTCTCAAAATCCATATGAGCGCCTTTCCCGGCCAGTACTTTATCCAGTCTTTGTCTGAGATCCTTTTCTTGATCCATGTTCTCTCCTTTTCCCATGTCTTTAAATAACCGATTTTTGAAACCGTCAATTCATGATTACCTGTTTAAAAAGTATTAATGAATAAAATAGAAGATAAACCTACCAGTGCCTATTTTACCATACTAATGCCGATATTGCCACTTTCAGCGCCGGCCTTTGTCCTGGACTTCCCGAAATGACCGGAGTGCGAAATTGGCCTGCTAAGTCAGGAAAAAATTTTGCTGATCAGAGTGAAAAAAAGAATCAGCAGCACAAGATGACCTAGCACCAGGGCATACCACCATTTCCAGCTGGGGAAAATGGGAACCTTTTCTTCAGCAGATGAATTTTTCATTTCATTTTTCCCCCGTTAACCATGTTGACAAAAAGTGTAATGGCGCCGGGAATTCCAGCCGGCAACTGTCTGAAAAAAGAAATTCCGGTGTAGATATAAACACCCTTTCCGTAGGTGGTGTAAAGTAATCCGCCTTCCCGGGGTTCTTCTCCCGGATCATGCGAAGATAGCGGAGTCTGGTAATGTGAATCCCACTGGTCAGCAAAATACAATCCGCGTTCCTGCACCCAGCCGTCAAAATCCTGCAGTGTTATTTTGTTGGGGGCATTCAACAGGGGATGCTCAGGAATTAGTAGTGAAACCGGAGCATCTTCCACCGATACTCGCTCATGCGATATGCGGAAAGGGTAGGGCCCCAGGCTGTCCAGTACCAGACCGCGTGTGACGCTGTATTGCACCAGCAGTGTACCTCCCCGGTATACATAATCCAGTAATCTGGAATTGTCACGTTTCAGCCATGGATTGGTATTGTAGGCCCTGATGCCGCAAATGATGGCGTCAAATTTTGACAGATCCAGACCGCTCACATCATTTTCACCCAGGAGTGTTACCTCATAACCCAATTGCTGCAGGATGCCGGGTACATCATCCCCGGATCCCATAATGTAACCGATCTCACGCGGGGGTAAATTCAGATTCAGGCGCAGAAAAACAGACTGCGTTAGCGGGAATAAGGTCTGCATGGGAATATGAGGATAATCGATAGTAACCATGTGAGGAAGAGGGGAAATGCCGGATTGAGACGTCAGCACCTGCACAGAGATTCGTGAATCCGTTTGTGAGGGAATAGTGTTGAATGAGATTGCCGCGGTTTGATCTTTTTTCAGATCTGTAAAGCTGTGGTTTTGTGTTTCGGTTTCCCATCCGGTGGGTAATCCTAATTGAATGGTTCCGGATTCACTGTTATCCATGGCGGTCAGGTCAACCTCCACCGGACGGGAGATTTTGTCCGGGAAGATGTAGGCTTTTTCAGCAAAATTTGCAAGGATCGCCGGGGCAATCACCAGTTGCCTAACCCGCTGTCCCTGCACCTGATCCGTCCACTTGTAAACCACCGGCATCTCATATTTGAACAAATTCTTGCCTATTTGCAGGTTGAAAATCACGGTTACGGCGGGAGGACTTTGCGGACGCCCGATCAGGGTTTGTTGGCTTACATGATAGCTTCCTTTGTCCGGTTTTTCTGTCAACCAGTAAGGTAGAGTGATAGGAGTCTTTTCCGGAACTTTTAGCCGGGTGCGCCAGATTCGGGGCAAATTAAAATCCAGCGATTTTCCAATGAGCGTCTTTCTTTGCACCAGGGGGAAATCGATATTCGCCAATGAGACCGATTGGGGTGATCGATTCAGGGCTGTCAAAGTCAGGTTCAAGGAATCACCGGGTGTGGCATAATAATTATCGGAGGTTGCTTCCAGCCACAGGCCGGCACAGGCGTAGATAATATTATCCAGTTCCTTCTGCTTCCGTGTGATCAGGCTGGAAGCGGGCAGCCGGTCAATCGCCTGACGGATTTGCAGCAGCAGGTTTATGCTCCGGGAGGGTTGAGCAGTATTAAACTCCTGCACAGCTTTTTCAAGCAGGTCATCTATTTTTTTCCCGCCTTTTATTCGCTGCCATCCCAGAGGTATACCCTCAAATATATCCGATTGGGCGGAATCTCCTGCCAGTATCTGGAAGTATTCGCGGGAACTTCCGCGCCATGGAGCAGCGCCAAATCCCTGGCTTTTATGCATGCTGCGGCTGGCCGCGGCAATTTCACCATACGATTTTCCCAGCAGGGTATTATAACTCCCCAGGTCTACCCAGGGCATGCGGGTGGTGTCCATATTCTGGCTCCTGAGAGCCGGATGCCAGGCATTCCACAAAATCCGTTTTGGCTGCCAGGTTTGAACATATTGCAGCTGTTCCGGGAAGCGCCGGGGGTCACCGGCGGCATTAAATGCTTCCAGAGCCAGCATGGCGGATGCCCGGTGATGCCCGTGCCCGCCCACTTCAGGTGTGAATCGGGTGATCAGAATATCCGGCTGAAACTCCCGGATTATCCATATCACATCAGAAAGAATTTTTTCTTCTCCCCAGATGGACAGTGCTTCCTGAGGGGATTTGGAATAGCCAAAGTCGATGGCGCTCGTAAAGAATTGCTCGGCACCATCTATGCGGCGAGCGGCCAGGAGTTCCTGAGTTCTGATAATACCCAGTATTTCATCGGATTCCGGGCCGATCAGATTCTGACCGCCGTCACCACGGGTGATTGACAGGTACCCGGTTCTGACCAGTTTTCCCTTTGACAGGTAGGCAAGCAATGCAGTGTTTTCATCATCCGGATGAGCAGCGATGTAAAGTGCACTGCCCAGAATCCGCATTTTTTCCAACGCCAACTGAATTTCCGCAGCATCTATATTCCGGGGGACAGTGCTCCAGCCGGACTGAAAAGGAAATAAAATGACTAACAGGATAAAGGAAATTATTCCCGCAGTTTTCATGAATTTAACCTTTGTAATCGATAAATAGGCTATCTTTTCGCGAAGTTCCCATTCTCCTCAACATCTCTGGAGAGTATCTATCTGAAACAGCCCGTGGTTTCCGTTATTTATCTGAAAACAATATACAACTGGTGAAATAAAATAAAATATTGCAATGGAGTCAATCTCTATTTGGCGGTCATATCCTTTTTGAATTCGGGTCATACTGTTGCAAATTATTCACAGCAGTCTTTTATTATCACAGCCTAGGCATTTTTTGGCCAGTATTGTTTCCTGCTTCAATATCTTGTTATTATTCAAATTAACAAAATTATAATTGTTTGGCATGAAACCTGTAGCAAGAAAAGCATGGAAGATCTGAATAACAGCAGAATCTATACAGAAGGCAAAAAATAATGGAAATTATGTCTTCAGCGCCGATAATAAAAAAATGCATAATGAACACAAATTAAGGAGGATTTATCATGTTATGTGGAAGGAGTAAGCAGTTTTTAAGGTTTTTAATTATGGCCGTTTCGCTGTTAATGCTGGTATTGCAATCTTGCGATAAAAATACCACCGAACCGGAAGCGCCGGAGCTCAAGCTGAGCAGCGGGGTAACGGACGGTCTGGTGAGCAGCTGGCAAACGATCCATTCGGTTAATACCATGGGAGAAATGAACAGCCTGCTTTCAGATGGGCCGGAGACAGATGAGGGGGAATTTACCGGTATTAATTCGGTTAGGGAGATTCGTACCGAGTATGCTAAATTGCAGAAAGATCTGAGGGTGGCAACTGCCAGTAGGGCTCCGGGTATGATAGAGAGTGAAGATTCCCTTTTGTTGTTTATCGACTGGACGGATCCCATTAGCGGAGTATCGGTGCGCAAAGCATTATACTATAACAGGATGACCGGAATTGCCCGCTATTATGAAGCCATATACCAGTTTCCCACCCAGCTGCGGCTAGCCTACGATTCCACTGAAATAAAGGCCGACCTCAATTTTACACTTGATATTTCCACGGACGATAGATTCATTTCTCTCTCCAAGCTAACCCTCTTTAAGGATGGATTTTTTGTAAGAAAAATTGAAGCCGAAGCCGTGGCCACTGATTATGATGCCAATAATCAGGTCACCGGGGCAACGGCTTCTAATCATGTATGGTACGGAGATCAGAGCCGGCTGGATCAACTGACCCAAACCCTGGAAATAAATCCGGATGAATCCGGTTCCATCAGTGAACGGCTGGATTACCGGGATGGAACCTTTCTGGAAAAGATGATCAATTTCTATCCGGATTACACGGGGGATTTCAGTGAGACCTGGCGGGACGGAACGCATGTTTCCGGAACATTTGACCGGCTGGAAGATGATAATCATGCACAGGTGCAGAGAACAATAGATTTTCCCGGTGGTTACCTGCTGGATAAGATTCAGCAACTGGCGGATGTAACACTCAATTCTGCTGATTCCACCACGCGGGTATTATTCAATGAGAAACTGTTTTTCAGCTCTGGCAGATTGGACACCAGCCAGATTGAGGTGACAGAATTTTATGAAAACGGTTTGAAAAAAACTCATCTGGTAGGCGCCAGGAGTGATGGCTCGGTTGCAGATCTGCTGGTGACGGCTTTCCCGGAATATCAGGATCTGGACGGCAGTTACATCGGACGGGAAGGTTATTACAGCCTCATTCATGCCATTCTTTACAGTGACGGAAGTGGGGAATTGTGGTTAACTGTTTATCTGAGTGAAACTGCCTATCAGAATGGTGAACCACCACTGGTCTCCATCTACATCCACTTTAATCCCGACGGAAGCGGTGATGGTGAGATTACTGAAAATGCAAATAAATACACCGTGCAGGTCCAGCCCAATGGAAATATGACCGTGCACGATGATCAGGGATCAAGTAAAACCGTAAACGGTTATTGACATGAGAGGGGGCCGTTCCGGCCCCTTTCTGTTTTATCGGGATTAGACCTTGTTGGAATTATACAAAATGACTAAATTAAGCGCAGATTTTGAAAATAGAATTACTGAAATGATTAACCTTTCTTTACGATTCCTTTTTATCATTTCCATTTTTTCCTGGCCTTTCCCGTTTCCCGCTATTGGACAGGATGAACCCCGGCCCCAGGCTACTCTGGAAGTTGAATCAATCGAAATATCAGGCAATACCAAAACGACTCCGGGTGTGGTTCGCTCTTTTGTTCCTTTCCGGGAAGGGGATAAAATAAACAAATACCAACTGGAAGAATGCTCGCGTGGTTTAGAAAATTCCAATTTCTTCAAGTCCGTCAATGTCTATACTCAGCCGGGAAAGTCCCGCGGGACAGTAGTCGTTTTTGTGGAGGTGAAGGAACGGCACTGGCCATATTTTCAGTTCAGAGGCGGTTTTAATGAGCTTGACGGCTGGTATCTCAGTCCCATCGGCTTGAGATTTGACAATATTTTCGGACGCGGTAATTATATGGGAATCGAATTTCTCATCGGGGACCGGCTTACCGGACTCGATATCTCCTATCTGCGCCCGAGCATCATGAAATCTTCCCTGAATTTCGGCGTGCGGCTCCTCACGCGCAGCTGGAATTTTGTTCATTATATAGATGGGGATAAATACCTGCAGAAAGTCGATAACAGTGGGCTATGTTTCCGGCTTAATGGAAATAAGGGAGTAATGAAATATCTGTGGTTCGATTTCGTCATGGAATCCTACACGGCCCAGGATTTTGTCCGCAAAGCGGGTGACCGGGATATCGAGGCCGCCTTGCCGGAGGTTCTGCAGCCCTTTGAAGGCAAAAAGAATATCGGACGATTTGTGGTGAGCCTCAATCTGGATTCTCGTAACAATCCGTTTTATCCCACCAGCGGCTGGTGGGGAAGCCTATCTCTGGACCAGGTGAGCACCCAGCTGGGCTCGTTCACCAATTATAATAAGTGGATCCTTGATTTACGCATCTATCAGGAAATTACCCGCAAATGGGTCTTTGCCATGAAAGCTAAAGGGGGATGGATCAGTGATCAGGCCCCGTTTTATGACAGTTTTTATCTGGGCGGACCCAATTCACTGCGGGGTTATGCAGAGCGAAGTTTGAATCCCCAGGGATATGCCTCCCGCCTGGTATTGGGCAGCGCGGAGATCAGGTTCCCCATGACCAGTGACGGATTTCCCAGACATTTTCTTACCGGTGTGATATTTTATGATATCGGACAGGCCTGGAATAGACAGGATTCCTTCCAGCCAGATCAGCTGCACAGTGATGTGGGCTATGGTTTCCGCGTTAATATCCCGTTTATCGGATTAGTGCGGCTGGATTTCGCTTACCCGGTGCCGGATTATGACATGAGAGTTGTTCTCTCTCTGGGCCATATCTTCTGAAAAAATGACGGGGCAAATCAGGAAATTGATTTCATGCGGAATACGGTTTAATATTAAACGAATGGGTCTATTTGAAGAAAAGCGGTAAAAAAATACCAGATGAATCCCGGATAGTTACCGGTTTCGGGCTGGTCTGCAGGCTGACGGGAAACCGCCTGTTGTGGATGGGCCTTTCCTTCTTAATAGTCCTGCCGCTTTGGGGACAGGATTACCGTATTAACACCATTCTTCCGTACCTGAAAAATGATTCCCTCATGGTGGATATAGCCGTGCTAAATTTCCCCGAGGGAAAAATCCGAAAAACTCTTCTGGCCGGCATTCCTCTGGATATTGATCTCTCACTCATCTTGCTGAACTCACCGCAGCGAAAAATAGCTGAGAAAGTATATGACGGCAAGATACTCTACGATGTGTGGGAGGAACATTTCCAGGTAAAGGGTTTGGGGGAAGCTAATCCCGGTTTCAGCTCTCTGGAGCAGCTGCAGGACTGGTTCGGGAATCTTTGCTGTTTAACACTGACTTCGTTTGATCAAATGAAGACCGGTGAATTTTATCGGGTGAAAGCCGAACTGAAAGTAGTTATATTGGGAAAAAAGCAGAGTCAGGAACTGACATCCTGGTTGCAGAAGAGTGATCAGACGGAGGAGGATATTGCCACGGAGGATCGTTCTACCGGTTTTCGCCTTAACCTGAATCAGCTGATTCAATTATTTTTCTCGGGTGAAGGTAAACAGGAAATGTTCCGGGCATCGGTGCTCTCTGCTAAATTTACTGTGGCGGATCTGAATTATCCATGAAAAAAATACGGACTAGAATAGTGGCAGTACTGGTACTGACGGTTTTCATTCCGCTGGTACCAATTTCTGTTGTGGTATTCAACCTGATACAGCGCAGTTACCAGATCGGAGTGCATCCCCAGATTGAAGCTGCCCTGGAAAATGGATTGTATTTTTCGAAAAGTATATATGATATGCAGCGGACACATCTGCTCAAAAATCTGGAATTGCTGGGTCAATCCATCTCTGCCGGCGGGGAAATTCCGGGAACAGAGTCCCAACTCTTCGACCAGGCCGGTTTTGATACCCTTTACTGGGAATTCCGCTCTTTGCTGCTGCTGGATGAGCAGGACCATATCCTTTCTCAGAAAAATTACCAGCCGGAAAAGCCAGCAAATTTTGATCCCCGGATTCTTAAAGAGCTGGAATCACAGCCGCAGGAAGGAATTGTGGTTTCGGACCGCCTGAATAATCTCTATTCCGCCGTCTTGAAATACAGTCCGCCTGGGAGTCCTGCCCGCTTTATGGTTTTGCGGGCGGCAATGAAACCGTCATTTCTGGCACAATCGGATCATCTTCTGCAGGTTCATCAGATCTATCAGTCACTGGACCTGGCGCGGAATTCCCTGATAAAAAGTTTTCTGTACACCTTTCTGGTAATTGCAGGTATTTTACTGGTGGTTGTGGTTCTGGCCGGTATATGGATGTCGTCCCGCATAACCGCGCCTCTCTCGAAGCTGGTCCAAGCCACGTCGGAACTGGGAAAAGGCAACCTGGACTTTCGTTTGCCGGTTGAGCACGGTAAAGACGAACTGGGCCAGCTGATGCAGCATTTCAATCAAATGGCAGAGCAATTGAAAACCAACCAGGAACGTCTGATATATCTGGAGAAAATAGGTGCCTGGCAGCAGATGGCCAGAAAAATAGCGCACGAGGTCAAAAATCCGCTCACACCCATCCAGCTGACTATCCAGCAACTGGTAGATAAATATCCGGATAATAATGAAGACTATTCTCGCCTGCTGAATGAATGTTCCGCCATAATTCAGGAAGAGATCGGCAGCCTGCGCCGGCTGGTAACGGAATTCTCCGAATTCGGACGTTTGCCTGAGCTTACGCTGGAAACCGCTGATCTGAATGAGCTGATACGGGATGTAAGCGGGCTTTATGCAACACGTCTTGAGCTTCGGCTGGATGAGCAAATTGAATTAAGCCGGTTTGATCTGGACCGCATGCGACGGGTGCTGATAAATCTTATCGAGAATGCCATGCAGGCGGATCCGGGAAATTCTCCCATTATAATCAGCACGCAACTGACCGGTAATCACATCCTCCTGAAAGTGAAAGACCGGGGAGAGGGTATTCCCTCCGAGCTATTACCCCGGATTTTTGAGCCGTATGTTTCCGGTAAAAAGGAGGGGTCCGGATTGGGTCTGGCCATTACCCGCCTGTTTATTGAGGAGCAGCAGGGGTTGATACGGGTGAAATCCCTCCAGGGTGAAGGGTCGGAATTTATCATAGAATTGCCGTTAAACATTCATCCAAAACAAGCCCGGAAATGAATATACTGATTGTTGATGATGAAAAAAACATCCGGCGTTCGCTGGAATTAATTCTGGCGGGGGAAGGATTTTCAGTGAGCACGGCAGGTACTGCTGCTGAAGCGCACCGGGAGGTTGCTACTGAACCACCGGATATCATTTTTTTGGACGTGCTTCTTCCGGATGAGAACGGGCTTGATGTTCTCAGCGGAATTAAAGAAAAACATCCTGAAATAGAGATCGTTATGATTTCCGGCCATGCCACATTGAGTATGGCTGTGCAGGCCACCAAAAACGGTGCCTATGATTTTCTTGAAAAACCGCTTCAGAAAGAAAAAATTTTACTGACTTTAAACCATCTGCAGGAGAAGCATTTTCTTCATAAACAGTATGAAAACCTGCGGCAGGAATTATCCGGGGAATACCAGATGGTAGGGGACAGTCCTGCCATTCGCGGGATTATGGAGCAGATCGGAAAAGTGGCCCCGGCCGAGAGCAAAGTGCTGATCCGGGGAGAAAGCGGGACGGGAAAAGAACTGGTGGCCTGGGCTATCCACCACCTCAGCCCCCGCCGGGAATATCCTTTCATAAAAATGAATTGTGCGGCCATACCGGAGGAACTGACCGAAAGTGAACTCTTTGGCCACCAGAAAGGCGCCTTTACCGGGGCCACTGCAACAACTGATGGGAAATTTTCGATGGCAGATGGGGGCACGCTGTTTCTGGATGAAATCGGCGACATGAGCCTGCGGGTTCAGACTAAGGTGTTGCGGGTGCTGCAGGATGGCAGCTTTGAAAGAATAGGCGGCAAAGATACCCTCTCGGTGGATGTAAGAGTCATTGCCGCCACTAATAAGAATCTGGAGAATATGGTGAAAACGGGAGAATTCCGCGAAGACCTTTACTTCCGGTTGAACGTTTTTCCCATAACGGTACCGCCTTTGCGGGAGCGCCCCGGCGATATACCCCTGCTGATATACCACTTTCTGACCCGGTTCTGCCGCAAGAATAACCGCCGGCTGGTGGTTATGGAGGCGGAGGTGGTGGACATTCTGAAAAAATATTCCTGGCCGGGAAATATACGGGAACTCCAGAATCTGGTGGAAAGATTATTAATTTTGGCCGACGATGAGCGAATCAGGACAGAGCATCTCCCGGAGTACATTATCTCCTCCTCATCCTCACAACCGGATCTCACAAACGGTACCCCCCCTCTAAAAAAGGTCCGCGAGATGGCGGAGCGCAATTATATTGAGATATGCCTGAAGAAATGCGGGGGAAATGTTTCGGAAGCTGCCAGAATAATGGGAATTGAGCGAACCAATCTTCACAAAAAGATTAAAGCCCTGAAAATAAATGCCGGCAGTTGAACGGCTTCACCCGGGATTGCCATCTGGTGTAATTATAATGCCCGGTGCAGAGATCTATGTCATGCGGAACTATTTTTACTCCTTTCCGTCCCGGGATCAAAACCATTTGCATTCGGCTCTCATGACCACTTAAAAGAGTCCCGACTCTTCAGCAGGTCATTTTTAATTTTTTCTCTTCAATTCCTGCCGTTAGCTTTCGGTTGATTTTCACCCGGGAAAATCCTATTTTCTCTTCAATTAGTCAGAATTCATGACATTTTCCTGCGAGGTTTCCTTAATTTGGGTCCGTTTTATCAGAAGAAAGCATCAAATATTCACTGGAAGGCAGGTTAATATGACGGAATTATGGGAAATTTCCGCCCATGAACATCACGTCACCACCGTATTATTCAGCAGGGATGGCCAATACCTGCTGTCTGCCGGAATGGATCGCCTTATTAAATTATGGGAGGTAGGAAGGTGGAAACAGGTCTCTGCTTTTAAAGGTCATGAAAAAAGTGTCAATTGCCTGGCATTATCGCCCGACGGGCATCTGCTGGCAAGTGGTTCGACTGACAGTGAGGTGTATTTGTGGTCCATTCCGGATGGAAAGATTCTCCACAGATTCAAAGGACACAAAAAGACGGTTGCGGCGGTGAAATTTTCGCCTTCCGGTGAGTGGCTTGCCTCTGCTTCCTATGACGGTGGAGTAAGGTTATGGAAACCGGATAATCCGGCCGATTCGCATGTCTTGAAACATCATACCCGCAATGTGGTTACCCTCTCCTTCAGTCCGGATGAAGCCCTGCTGGCCTCTGCCGGCCTGGGTGGTGAAATTGTCATATGGTCATTGAAAAGTAAGGAGAAAAACCAAAAAATAAATGCTCATCCCACCGCTGTTTATTCACTGCTGTTCTCTTCGGACGGGGAATACCTAATATCTTCAGGATACGATCATAGAATAAAATGGTGGTCTAATCCAAACCGACAATTAATCCGGTCATATTCACTGGAAATGCCCGGTGTGCATTGTATGGCCTTTTCTCCGGACGCCTGCTATCTGGCGGTAACGGTGGAAAAGGGCATACAAATCTGGGAGGTGGGGGAACACAAGCTGGCAAGAACAATTTCCATCCCGGCCAAAGGGGTGTATGGTATTTCGTTTTCTCCGGATGGCCGCTGGCTGGCATCGGCTGCAGCGGATAAAAAAATTCGGATTTGGGATATGTATTCACTCTTGAAAGGATAAATTTTATGAAGAAAATAATTCAATCCGTTGTGACGGCAATTTTGTTTCTGGCTTTTTCAAAAGGCCTTTTGGCTACCGGGGACAGTCTGACAGTGGGTGATGTGTCCGCAGCCGAAAAACTTATCGGGCTGCACTTCAATGAGGCCCAGCGGGATTCCATGATGGATGAACTGAAAGATAATCTGAAAAATTATAAACAGCTTCGGGGTGTAAATATTGGAAACAATGTACCGCCGGCTCTTATTTTTAATCCCGTGCCCATGGGTTTTGCCTTTGACTTAAATCAGCGTCCCATTGTGTGGGGACTGCCTCAGCAGATTACAGTCCCGTCTAATTTCGAAGAACTGGCTTTTTATTCGGTAGGTGAACTGGCGGAACTCATCCGCACCAGGCAGATTACCTCCGAAGCCCTGACCCGCATGTACCTGCAGCGTCTGAAAAAATATGATTCCCTGCTGAATTGTGTGGTTACCCTCACCGAGGATAGTGCCCTGGCCCGGGCCAGAAGAGCAGACCGCGAGATTGCGGCGGGGAATTACCGGGGACTGCTCCATGGTATTCCTTATGGCGCAAAAGACCTGTTAACCGTTCAGGGTTATAAAACCACCTGGGGCGCCGGACCGTATAAGGATCAATATCTGGATGAAACTGCCACGGTTGTAGGTAAACTAAACGATGCCGGAGCTGTACCGGTGGCCAAACTGAGTATGGGGGCACTGGCCTGGGGGGATGAATGGTTTGGGGGCCAGACGAAAAATCCCTGGGATCTGAAACAGGGAAGCAGCGGGTCATCAGCCGGCTCAGCTGCAGCAACTTCAGCCGGGCTGGTGGCATTTGCCATTGGCACCGAAACCTGGGGATCCATTGTATCCCCCTCTACCCGCTGTGGCACCACAGGATTGCGTCCCACCTTTGGCAGGGTAAGTCGCACCGGAGCCATGGCCCTCAGCTGGAGCATGGACAAGATCGGGCCCATCTGCAGAAATGTGCAGGATTGTGCCATGATTTTTGATGCCATTCGCGGGCCGGACGGAATAGATGCCACGGTCATCGAAGCACCGTTTAATTATCCGTCCGACATTCATTGGCAGGAGCTGCGCATTGGTTATCTTCACAAGGAATTTGAGGAAGATACGCTCCGGCAGACCCAAAATGAAGCGACCCTGGCGAAATTGAGGGAATGGAAGACACAGCTGGTTCCCATTGAACTGCCCAATCTCCCCGTGAATGCCATGTCCATTATTCTGTCGGCTGAAGGCGCTGCAGCTTTTGATGATCTCACCCGTTCAGGACTGGATAGCCTGCTGGTGCGCCAGATAAAAAATGCCTGGCCTAATGTATTCAGAGCCTCCCGCTTCATTCCGGCTGTGGAATACCTGCAGGCCAACCGCTTGAGAACCATCCTGATTCAGCAGATGAATGAGCTGATGCAGCGAGTGGACCTGTTTGTGGCACCTTCTTTCGGAAATAATCTTTTAGTCACCAATCTTACCGGTCATCCCGCTGTGGTGCTCCCCAATGGTTATGATGACAGCGGGCATCCGGTAAGTATTACTTTTACCGGACAGTTGTATGATGAAGGCACACTTATGGCCGTGGCAAAGGCATTCCAGGATTCCACCGGTTTTCAGACCAAACATCCGCCTTTGTTTGAGGTGAAGTGAGACTTTTATTAAAAGTTTAAGGCTCAAGGCTAAAGGCAGGTTACAGGATTCAGGTGCCAGGAACCGGTGTCAATAGGCAGTCGGGCCGTCTCGCTGTCGATCACCGGACAAGCGGTCGGCAAAAGTAGTCCACGAATTACACGAATTTTGTTCCTGGGAAGCCTTTAGCCTTTAGCCTTTGTCCTTTATCCTTTATCCAGTATCCAGAATCAAGACTCAAGGAACAAGGCATGAGAATCAAGAAGCAAGTGCTGGGTAGGTATGAAGTTCGAGTACTATTTAGCTTTTCTGGTTGGATTATTACACATTTTCTGCGGGATGCTAAAATCTGGCATCACCGCTTAAAAAAGATTCTTATTTTGCCCTGACCGGTTCTATTGTTTAGATTTGTTAAAAAATAAAGTCCAAGGTGGATACTCCCGAAATTTTAGCAATCATATTAAAGCGGCGATCAGTCAGGGCTTTTCTCTCAGACAAAATTCCCCGGCACCATATTGATCAATTCATTGAAGCATTGCGCTGGGCGCCGTCAGCCGGAAACAGGCAACCCTGGCATTTTATCCTTGTTCACCGCCAGTCGCTTAAAGATGAATTGGCGCGGGCAGCTTACGGGCAGCATTTTATTTCGCAGGCACCGCTGATATTCGTAGTGTGCGCTATCCCCGGGCAGTCTGGATCCCGCTACGGCCAGCGCGGGCGGGAATTATATGTTTATCAGGACACCGCCGCCGCGGTGCAGAATCTGCTGCTGCTGGCCACGGCATTAGGCTACGGATCCTGTTGGGTAGGGGCGTTTGATGAAAATGAAGTCTCACGAATCCTCAAGTTGCCGGGAGAGATGCGAGCGGTGGCCCTGATACCCGTCGGTAAACCGGCAACGTATCCCCGGCCGACCAGTCGCTTGGCAAAAGATGATACTGTGACAATTCTGGAATAGAGTGGACTGCATGAAAATTACCGGATTACTTTTATTTTTTGTGATACTGAGCGGTTTTTCCGTTTTGCCTGCAAGGGCACAGGAAGTCTATGCGGCTTCGGATTCTCAGGCTGTAGTAGAGCTGACCGCTGAAGAAATGCAGTTCTACCGGGCGGATTTTTTTCCCCTGAGCCTGGCTGAAAAGGGACGCCAGAGTGCCCCCACCTGGCGGGGAATGCCTCCCGGATTTCTGGATACGCGTTTTGAGTGGGTACCCCTGGTTAATCCCCTGTGGGGATACTGGGATAATCAACTCGTACCCATTGAAATTATCAGTCAGGGTAAAGTAGATCAGACCGATCTTACCTACCAGCTCATTCCCCTGGCGGTTACAGAGCAGGGGACTCCTGTAACACGCATTGCCTATGCCCAGGATTTCCAGTTTGGCATGTCCTATCTGGATGGTACCCTAACCCGCTTTTACCGGAAAAACAGTTATTTCAGGCTGGGCGGTAAGAATTTTATTCGAAACGGCTCTGCGGGATCATATAGTAAATTTCATGTAAATACTTACCGGGTACAATTTCATCATCAGTTTTCAGGAAAAATCAGTGCGGATCTGTGGTACTGGCAGTTGCGTCACAAGTTTGCGCTTTCACCGTTTCCGGTGGTCTCGGAACTCCAGCAGTTCCACCGGATCGGCCAGGTCTTCTGGCTTAATCTGCATTTTGATCCGGATTCAACTCAGAACCTGGTGATAACTCCTTACGGATACAAGTGGGGAGACCGTTTCCACACTGAAAATTATACACAACAACGGAAAACCGAGCTCTATTCCAGCGGCCTGAAAGCGAATTATAAGCGAGTCACCCGCTTCGGAACTTTTGGATTGGATGGCAACGCCATCCGCCATAAAATTACCCGGGCTTTCGTTTTCAGGAAAAAAGAACAGTATGACGGGCAGATCGCCGCCAGTTTGCAAACGGGAACCTCAAATATTTGGCTGGACATGCGATTGGGGTACCGGTTTGTCCCGGACGTGGGTAGTGCCCCCGAACTGGCCGCCAGCTGGGGCTGGGAGCCATTGCACAACTTGAAGAGTGTGCTTTCTCTTTACCAGAAACCGCAAAGCCTGCCCCTCAGCGTTCTTTACTGGACCGGATATTTCGTTACCGCTCTTTCCGATCCCAAACTGCCAATAC
The DNA here is from genome assembly GCA_964461135.1 of uncultured Caldithrix sp. Classification (GTDB taxonomy): domain Bacteria; phylum Calditrichota; class Calditrichia; order RBG-13-44-9; family RBG-13-44-9; genus RQOF01. The sequence goes on from CAYWTB010000033.1 coordinate 23,348, forward strand.
GCCAGGGGTTCTCCTGGAAGGTTCGGTTGTCCTCGATCCCCGGTCTGCAGATTGGTCTGGAACCGTATTACAATGTATTTTCCAATGCCTGGACCTACCGTACTGCGGATCAGCAATTCATCCAGCAGAATTTCGACAACACGGGGATTCTCTGTGATGCCGGAATAAAATTTTGGGTTTTTGATATCCACGATGAATTTACCTATAATTTTGAAAAAAGTTATATCCCGGAAATAAATAATATCATTAAAGTAAGATTACCCATTACATTGTTCGGTGGTGCACTGAAACTTGAAAATTACGGCATCTATCACTTCATCAGGAAATGGTACCGGGTTGATTTTGATCCGCTGGTAAATCAGTATTATCAGAGCGGTCAGGCACTTGATGATCTGCATCTTATGGACGCTAAAATCCTGGCTCATATTAAGACAGCCACTCTATTTTTTGTATGGGAAAATCTGCTGTCCCAGGATTATGCCCTGGTGGACGATTATAGCGAGGTGTACCGGTTGTTCCGCTTCGGCATCTACTGGACACTCTTCGATTAATAACTCAGAATTTGTAAGTAATTTTGTTCAAAAGGTTGCACGTGAGACTAATATATATTTTATTCGCCACCGGATTCGGAGCGGGATACTCACCTCTGGCTCCCGGAACCGCCGGGAGTCTGTTGAGCATGCTGCTTATCTATTTCTTTATCCCCACCGGCTCCCTGCTGTTGCTTCTGCTCATCCTCTTGTTTTTTATTATAGGCGTGTATTCAGGCACTGTCATGGAAAAACTGTACGGCGAGGATCCTTCCATTGTGGTAATTGATGAAATGGTCGGAATGGGCATTAGCCTGTTGTTTATTCCCAGGACCTGGCCGCTGTTTCTGATCGCCTTCCTCCTTTTTCGCATGTTCGATATTGTAAAGCCACCCCCGGTAAATGCATCACAAAAATTAAAAGGTGGCTGGGGGATCATGGTGGATGATTTACTGGCAGGCATCTATGCATTTCTGGGAGTACACATTATCTACTGGTTTATGAACTGATTTGCGGATCTTCTCAACGCCTCACGGAAAAAGTTTGTATCGCGGGTGACATCACTTTAAATTATCACTTTGTTAAATTAGCCGAGGTGCTATGTTTTTCCTTCAACATTTCAGTAAATTGATTAAAATTCTTTGCTCTGGCGCTTCCCCCTCGCAGATAGCCGGTAAAGTGGAAAATATTGTGTCGCGCCAGAGCGTGATCGGAAAACCAACCATCATTACCCTGAGTGGAACGCGCCGGGATCAGGTGGCGCTCGATATTAAGGGGACTCTGGATTACCAGGAAGGAACAGGAAATCAGAAAACAGATTGAAAAAATTGAAATGGAGGTGAATAAACAGAAACAGGCGGCAACTGATAAACAGAAAGAAATAGGACAACAGATTGCCGCGAAAAAGAAAGAGTTGGAAAATAAAGCCGGGGAGGAAGCCAAGAAGAAGTTGAAAGATTTATTTAATAAATAAAACAGGAGGACCCGATATGAATGTTGTAAATAAACTGACACTGGTTGTGGTAAGCTTTATGTTATTATTACTGAGTACCTCTTCCGTTTTGGCCCATTGCCAGATTCCCTGCGGAATCTATGGGGATGAGTTGTGCTTTAAGATAATCGATGAGGATATTACAACTATTGAAAAATCCATGAATCAGATAACGGCTCTTTCAAAAGAATCGCCCGTGAATTATAATCAGCTGGTTCGCTGGATTACAAATAAAGAGGAACATGCCGGCAAAATCCAGGATATTGTCAATGCATATTTTTTAACCCAGCGGATAACGCCGGCAGATCCTTCCGATACAAATGCATATAAGGATTATACCCAAAAACTGGCCCTGCTTCAGCAGATGCTCTACTATGCCATGAAAACGAAGCAAACCACTGATTTGGCTCATGTGGAAAAACTTCGTTCGCTGCTCAAGGAATTCCATGATGTTTATTTCGGACCGGAAGATAAAGAACATTTGAAAGAGCATCACTAGCCCGGCAGAATTACGGGAGGGATCTGTTGACTGCCGTTGGGGTACAGGGGAGGCCTGAGGACAAATACCCCTGTAATGAACCGGGGAAGCAGGCAATTCTTTCATATTTCCCGTTAAAAAGCAGATCGGAAAAAGATTACTCCATACCATTAATTATGAGGTTTGGTTTAGACAGGTATTTTAAGGGAGTGGTATGAAGAAAAACAGACTTCTGCATGCGGTTTTCTGGTCAACGGTGGGAGAAAAATTAATTATTTCACTGGCTGACCTGGCGCTTTTTCTTTTTGTGATTATCCACCTTCTGGGTAATCTAAGCCTGGTTTTCAGTGGTGCGGATGCCTTTAATCTTTACTCGCACAGACTGATCAGCTTGGGCCCTCTGCTTTACATTGCCGAATTTCTCCTGGCGGCAGCCTTTCTTTTTCATATGACCCTGGCAGTGGTTACGACCCTTAGAAATCTCAGGACCCGTTCCGCAGGATACGTCATGCTGAAGAGTGCAGGTGGGGAGAGCAAAAAGACACTCTCATCCCGCACCATGATATATACCGGAATTGTGATCATTACTTTTAACGTCATTCACCTGACCACTTTCAAGTACGGACCGGGAATTAAGGAAGAATACGTAACTACTGTGAATGGCGTGATCATGCGGGACCTGTACCGGCTGGTGGTGGAAGTGTTCCGGAACAGGTGGTATGTGATCTGGTAAGTGGCTGCCATGCTCTTTCTGGGTTTTCACCTGCGGCACGGTTTCTGGAGTGCCTTTCAGTCGCTGGGTGCCAATAATCAGGCAACTACTCGTATCCTGTACGGAACCGGACTTGTTTTTGCTTTAATTCTGGCCGCCGGCTTCATTTTTATTCCGCTTTATGTCTATTTCGTTTTATAATTACCAAAGGGTAAGTAAGGAGAACATCAATGTCATTTGATGGCAAAATTCCGGAAGGAACCCCGCTGGAAGGCCGGAATCCTGAGGGTCCGATAGAAAAACGCTGGGAAAATGCCAGACATTCTTATGCTCTGGTAAGCCCGGCAAATAAGCAGAAACACCATATCATTGTAGCCGGAACCGGTCTTGCCGGTGCTTCAGCTGCCGCCACTCTGGGAGAGTTGGGATATAATGTCAAAAGTTTCTGCATACAGGATTCACCCCGCCGGGCACACAGCATTGCCGCCCAGGGGGGAATAAATGCGGCAAAAAACTATCAGAATGACGGAGACAGTGTCTGGAGGCTTTTTTATGATATGGTAAAAGGAGGCGATTTCCGGTCGCGAGAAACCAATGTTTACCGGCTGGCTGCGCTGAGTACGTACATTATTGACCAGGCTGTGGCGCAGGGCGTTCCTTTTGCACGGGAATACAGTGGTTTACTTGCCAACCGTTCCTTTGGCGGAGCGCTGGTATCCCGTACCTTCTATGCCCGCGGGCAGACCGGCCAGCAATTATTGTTGGGAGCTTACGGAGCCCTGCTGCGCCAGGTGGATGGAGGGCGGGTTCAACTTTTCCCGCGCCGGGAGATGCTGCATCTGGTCATAATCGACAATAAAGCCCGTGGTATTGTGGTACGCAATCTGATCAGCGGAGAAATTGAAACCTACACGGGTGATGCCGTGATTCTGGCCACCGGAGGATATTCCAATGCATATTATCTTTCCACCAATGCCAAGAATTCCAACGTTACAGCCGCATGGCGCTGTTACAGGGCGGTGCTTATTTTGCTAATCCTTGTTTTATCCAGATACATCCTACCTGTATTCCGGTTACCGGAGATTATCAGTCCAAACTTACCCTTATGAGCGAGAGCCTGCGCAATGACGGGCGGGTGTGAGTACCCAAAAACAACAACGATAAACGTAACCCGGCAGAAATCCCGGAAGAGGAACGGGATTATTATCTGGAGCGGCGCTATCCCGCATTTGGTAACCTGGTGCCTCGGGATGTAGCCTCCCGTGCAGCTAAAGCAGTATGTGATGAAGGGCGGGGCGTGGGTGAATCCGGCCGCGCGGTATATCTGGATTTCACAGATGCCATCGCCCATCATGGCGAAGATTATATTCGCGATAAATATAGCAACCTTTTCGAAATGTATGAACGGATTACCGCAGAAAATCCCTATGTTACCCCCATGCGCATCTACCCTGCACTCCACTATACCATGGGGGGATTATGGGTGGATTATAACCTGATGAGCAATATTCCGGGATTATTTGTACTGGGTGAAGCCAATTTTTCGGATCATGGTGCTAACCGTCTGGGAGCCAGTGCTTTGATGCAGGGTCTGGCAGATGGTTATTTTATGATATCCTATACACTGGGGGATTATCTGAGAAACACATCACCGGAGCCGGTGGCCGCAGAGCACCCGGAATTTACTGAATCGGTAAAAGGCGTTAAAGATTACACTCACCGGCTGCTATCGGTAAAAGGGAAAAAAACGGTTATGGAATTCCATCGCCAGCTGGGACTAATGTTCTGGGAGATGGCCGGTATGTCCCGCACTGAAAAAGGCCTGAAGGAATTATTGCAGAAAATACCGGAATTGCGCAAAGAATTCTGGGAAAATATCTACGTCCCGGGCGTGGGTGAAGAACTGAATAAAAATCTGGAATTCGCCGGGAGGGTAGCCGATTATATGGAGCTGGGAGAACTCATCGCGTTGGATGCCCTCAACCGCAATGAATCCTGTGGTGCCCATTTCCGGGGAGAATATCAGACGTCCGATCATGAAGCCAGGCGTGATGACAAACATTACAGTTATGTTGCGGCATGGGAATTTCAGAGGACGGACCAGGCTCCCGTTCTGCACAAGGAGCAGCATGAATTTGAATATGTAAAACCGTCTCAACGCAGTTATAAATAAGGAGCATGAAGCGATGAATCTTACCCTGAAAATCTGGCGGCAAAAGGATCCCCGTGATAAAGGTCAACTGGTTGAATATAAGATAAGTGATGTTTCCCCCCATATGTCTTTTCTTGAAATGCTGGATGTGCTGAACGAACAGCTCATGAAAAAGGGAGAAGAGGTTATTGAATTCGATAGTGATTGCCGCGAAGGTATCTGTGGAACGTGCGGTCTGGTTATCAATGGAATTCCACATGGCGGAAGGCACCGTACGGCCACCTGTCAGCTTCATATGAGGCACTTTGAGGAGGGAGAAACCATAACAGTTGAACCGTTCCGGGCAAAAGCCTTTCCGGTCATTAAGGATCTGGTGGTGGACAGAAGTGCTTTTGACCGGATTCTTACTGCCGGAGGGTATATTTCGGTAAGAACGGGCAGTGCTCCAGAAGCCAATCTTATTCCGGTTTCCAAGGAGGTGGCAGATCAGGCCATGGATTCGGCAGAGTGCATCGGTTGCGGTGCCTGCGTGGCTGCCTGCCCCAATGCTTCCGCGTCATTGTTTGTGGGAGCTAAAATTTCCCATCTTTCTCTCTTACCGCAGGGACTTCCGGAAAGAAAGAGGCGGGCGATTGGTATGATTGCGAAAATGGATAAAGAGGGATTCGGAAACTGTACCAATCACGCCGAATGCGAAGTCGTATGTCCCAAGGGAATCTCTATCAGCAATATTGCCCGCATGAGGCGGGAATATTTCAGGACATTGTTTAATTCCACGGAATAAAAAAAGCTGACCATACGGCCAGCTTTATCAAATCTAAAATTGTACACTATCTTAGAACATTTCTTTCAAACCTTTGCCTGGTCTGAATACCGGGGCTTTGCGAGCCGGAATTCTAATTTTGGCACCGGTTCGCGGGTTTCTTGCATCACGGGCCGGACGATTCACTACCTTGAAAGAGCCAAAACCAACCAGATTTACAGAACCGCCCTTTTTCATTTCGCCCCTTACAGAATGCAGAAATGCATTTAAAAATGCATCGGATTCTTTCCTGCTCTTCTTGGTTTTTGAAGCAATAGCATCTACTAATTCTTTACGATTCATGAGGCCTCCTTATTTATTGGTGTAATAATTATGATTAAGTACGCATGAATTTGTTAAAATAACTTGAAAATGTCAAGTAGAAAAATCAAAAAAGCGAGTTTTTTCTAGTATTTTAGAGTGTTTTGAGCATTTCATAAGATATTAAACGCTATAAAAAATTCCTTTAGTAAAAATCAGGTGGAATTTTTGTGTCCGGATTATTCGAAATGGTCCTTTTTGAGCAGCGATCGCAACTCTGGTGAACGAAGAATTCGTTCCGCCACAACCTGTAAAACATCTTCCCGGTCATAGAAATTTTCGCTGATCCGCCGAACGATTTCGGCGACTCTTTCCGGACTGAGGTTGGGAGTTTCTGAAGATAGATCGTTCCCATCCCTGGTAACATCTACCGATGATGCGCGTAATGCATCTTGAATTGCTTTGGCTTTTTGGCTTTTTTTCACAGTTTCCACACTAGTTTTAGTTGATTTAATATTTATCATCCCTGATTTTTCCAGCAAATATGTTGTTTGATATATAACTTCCACAAATTTAGCCGAATCAAACACGTCTTCTTACTTTCTGTTCTTCATTCTATTCTTAATATCGATTTTTTTTTAATCAACTTTAGCAAGTTAATCAAAATTTCATGGGTGGTTTTAAAACCTGGCGGCCGGATATTTTTCGCATTTTCCTATATCACAGGTATTTATCTGTCCCGGAAACATAAATTTTATGGGTAAATAAAATATCCTGGATATGGATAACTTTTACACAAAACGGCCGGGTGTGGTAATTCCACCACCATTAGCCGGAAAAAATATTAAGCTTGGCATGGATTGAGGATAACAGGTGGTCTGGCTTCTTGATTCGCTTGTATAATAATTTTACAGAAGAGGACGCACGTTTTACAGTGAATTATAATGACCTTTGGCCACAATATTCTTCTCGGACTTCTTTTTGCCGGATACCTGGGATTTTACGTTCAGAACACTGTTCACCTGCTCCGAGGTAAGTCCCTCATAAAGATACAGACCCAGAAGCATCCGGTCTTCCGGGGATAAATTTTTCAACTGGGTTATCAGATCCTTAAATTTTGTATCTTTTTCTTGTTGTGGCATATCTCTATTTCTCCTGAGAATTTATTTTCAATTTGTGTTTAAACCCTAATTGAGCGGAAAATTAACGGGGAGCATGTCGGCCAGCAGGATGATTTGTTTTCCCTCTTTTTTAAAATAGTCAATGAGTATGGGGCCTTTAAGATTAAGCGTTGCAGCGCCCGGAGATCCCTGCAGACTCACCACACAAAAAACCTCATATTGTGTGTTATTCTCTTTCAACTCATTCATCAATTCCAGGGGAAATTTTTTCTGATACTCTTTCATCAGAAGAAATGGATTCACCAGCGGAATGGCAAGATCGGTCCTCTCCAGTGCAATTAACCAGCAGAATGGTCTAAAATTATGATTGTTGATAATAGCAAAGTTTTTAAGATTTTCAAATCCGATTATACCATCAGGAAAATGGATGATTTCTTCCTCCAAAATTTCAATTTCACCTATCGGTTTCACATCAACTCTCATTAAATTGACTCCGTATCTGTCCTCTTTATATTCAGCAATTTGAGTGCCAAAGAATTCCGGGGGAAAAGTATTCCTTTAAAATACTATATATTAATGAATTAAGCTGAATCCATATACGGGAACGGAAAAATTATTAATGGTTTTTCAACACTTTGAACGAAAAATACAACAGTCCTGTTCTGCAAATTAGACCCCTGTAGAATGAAAGTGTGACAAGTTTCTGTTTTATTTTGACCTGTTTTTGGGAACAGGATGATGAAGAGGCAACAGTGGTTGACCGGATCGAGTGGTTATCTTTTGTCTGTGCATCTCTACCCTGTTCTTACGGGGAGTTAACGGGATGGAGTTTTGGGCCAGTAAATCATTGTTTCTTTTTATGCGTTCTATTTCAGATACGATTTGGTGAAGCTGATCCCGATAAGCAAAATATTCCGTCGCCGCTTCATCTTTAAGTGACAGCGATATGATAATATCGGTCTGATCCGATGACACGCGGCTGAATGTTTTAAGCTTTCCGACCAGTGATCTCCAGCCGGACTCGAGATTGAGCATGTCCTCCATGCAGGATCGTTGAACCACGGCCAGTTTATCCAGCCCATCTTTATGGGGATCCACTACCAGTTTCTGTTTTTTCAGGTAAAGATCTTTTAGTCTGGAGAGAACCCGTATACGCTCGGTCATCAGATGTAATATTTCTTGTTGCACGCTCATGTTTTTCTCCATCAGGGGATTCATATGATCGGATGGAAGTTTATTTACTTTAATAAATTCAGGAGCGGAAGGACTAAGATGAAAGATTAAAGATTCCCGCCGACCCTGACTCCTTCCAGTCGTCTCGTCGGGACTAAACCTTCCACGGTTTAGCAAGTATCCAGACTCCAGACTGCCGACCGCTAACTTTTTTTCTTTTATCTTTCATCTTTAATCTTGTTTTTCTACCACCCGCCAATCCTGTTCTCTCTTATCTTTTCTGTTTCAGAACATCCCAGTGACCTTTTTTAAGATCCGGAAGGATGTCTGAGATGGGAGTCTGCTGCCTGATCAATTTTTCCAATCGAAATCCGATGCCCGGTATACCCAGAACCACTGCCCCCAGCAGGGTGCGGGAATTGTGTATCAGCTTAAGGCAGTATTCCTGAGGTGGATTAGTGTGTAAAATTTCCTCTTCGTGTGCGGATTGCGCATATCTTTTACCCACAGTGGTCAGTTCAGTGCCGGATACCTTCAGGATATGCAGCGGAGTGGTTCCGGTATAGGTCACCGGCAAGCCGGCGACAGCAGTGCCCGCCACCATCCCCTGGTCCACCGCGGCCGGCCATATTCCCCAAAGGTTGCCATTAAATTCTATGACATCCCCGGCCGCGTACATGTTTCCAATGGACGTCTCCATTTGGTTATTGACAATAATACCGCGATTTACTTTAATAGCCGCAGTTTGTGCCAGCTGAGTATTGGGTATCACTCCGGCCGAGATCAATACCATTTCAGCCGGAAAAATTGTACGGTCCGAGAGCATAACGCTGTTTACTCTCAACTTTCCCTGCAATGACTTCACCGCTGAGGCCAGCCTGATGGTAATTCCCCGCTTCTCAAGAATGGACTGTAAAACCGCTGCACCCTCCGCATTCAGTTGGGAGGGAAGCAGATGGTCTGCCAGCTCGATGATGGTGACGGTCAAGCCGATCTTGTTCAGGCTGCTGGCCGCTTCTATGCCAAGAATTCCGCCACCGATTACCACGGCGGTGTCCCTGTTCCGAGCACAGGAACGGATGGAGAGAGCATCCTGAAGGTTTCGCAGTGAGAAAATTCCTTCCGTTTTCACACCCCTGAAGGGAGGAATAACGGGGGATGCCCCCGTGGCCAGGATGAGTTTGTCGTAGGGATATTTGTTGCCCCCCCGGTCTGTGACACGCTTTTTTCCGGGTTCAATTGATGTTACCGGATTATCAAGATTTACCGATATCTGCTGTTTTTCGTACCATTGTGTGGGGAAAATCTGAATTTTATCCGCGGCATTCTCTTCCCCGATAAAGGTGGAGAGATGGATGCGGGAATAGAAATGATAAGGTTCCCGTGAAAAAACAGTAATTTGAACCGCCGGATTCTTTTCCCGGATAAGACGGGCAGCTTCCATACCCGCAGCCCCATTCCCGACTATCACTACCTTGTTTAGTGGTGGACGGGAGATGTGAGAAAACAGGGCTTCCATCTCTTTGAAGTCTTCCGGCCCTGCTCCGCATACCGGGCAAAGCGGAGGCGGTGAATTCCCTACATGTATGTAGCCACAGATTTTACAACGCCATTTTTCCACAAAAATTCCTGATTGCAGGTTATATCCCGGTAATTAATGCCGGTGTGCTGGTCAAAAAACTAAAAAACGATCCGTATGGAAACAATAATTAGTTTAAAAATAATCTGTTGAATAAAAAAATGGGTCATCATTAAAATGAATAGCAGGTTTAACGTCTGATAAACTATTGAACATCAGGACTATTCGTCTGTAACAGTCGCATAAACGGCCTTTAATGAATCTATTAACCCAACTTAGACACCTAAAAATATTTTAGCCTGAATTTAGGGGTTTTGAGACTCCTAACCTATTGTTTTTTATTGACTGGTTTTTGAAAATGGCGTGTAGTGAAGACCTACCCTCTTGATTCCCAGGATAGAATGTGTAATTTATACTCGATGTATATCCGGAAAATCACTCGTCAGAAGGATGGGAAAGTTCACGGGTACTGGGCTTTAGTCGAATCGCGGCGAACGGCTCGAGGTCCTCGTCAGCATATCGTTGCCTACCTGGGGGAATTAGATGCGGGGGGACGATTGGGCGTACAGAGGGCCATCGAGGGTCGAGACGATGACTCGATTGATCTTTTCGAAGAGAGGGAGCCGGAATGGGTCGAGGTTAATATTCACGGAATTCGCACCGAGCAGGTGAGAGAGTTTGGGGACATTTGGCTGGCCTTAGAGTTGATCCGGCGGTTGGATTTGGATGATTTTTTCCATCAGATTCTTCCGGTGAAGCGGGAGGAGGTCAGTTGGGCCGATTTAGTCTGTGTCTTACTCATCGCTCGTTTTTGTCATCCGAGCAGCGAGCTGTATATCGCCGAGCATTACTATGGGCATAGTGCCTTGGCCTACCTGCTGGGGATACCGGATGAGAAGATTTATGTGAACCGGCTTTACCGGGCTCTGGATAAGCTTTTACCTCACAAGGAGCGGCTGGAATCCCATTTAAAGACCCGGTATGGTGATTTATTCAAGATCGACTATGATTTACTCTTATACGATATCACCTCGACGTATTTTGAAGGAGAGGCCCTGGGTAATGCGCAGGCCAGGCGGGGATATTCGCGCGGGATCAACGCCCGGATTGTAAGCAGGTGTGCATTGCCCTGGTGGTCACTCGTCAAGGGATTCCGTTAGGGTATGAAACCTTTGATGGAAATCGTCGGGATGTCACGCTGGTCAAAGAAATCGTGAGCCAGATGGAGCATCGCTATGGGGTGGCAGATCGAATTTGGGTGATGGATCGGGGGATGATCAGTGAGGAGAACCTGACCTTTTTAAAGGAGGGCCATCGGCGCTACATCATAGGCACACCCAAGAGTGAGTTAAAGAAATTTGAACGAGAGGTGCTATCCGGGGACTGGCAGGCGATCCGGGAGGATCTGGAGGTTCAATACTGTTCTTGTCCCAGTGCAGAGGAAGAAGTCTTTATCTTATGCCGGAGTATGGCCCGAAAGGAAAAAGAGGGAGCCATCATCACCCGATACATTACCCGGATTGAAGTGGGTCTTGAGCAGTTGAACAGCCTGTGCCAGCAAGGCCGTCTGAAAAAGCCCAGTGTAGTGGAACGCCGGATCGGAAAACTGCTGCAACGAAATACACGTGCCGCCGGGTTATATGATATTCACGTCCTGGCCAATGATCACAGTCCTTTGGTGATTCAGTATCGGCGGCGCCCGGAACGGATGGAATGGAATCGGCTGACCCAGGGATGTTATTTATTGCGCTCCAATATTCTGGAGTGGAAGGCCGAAGAGCTCTGGACGGCTTATATTCAACTGACCGATGCGGAGGCCGCCTTCCGGATTCACAAAAGTGATCTGGCACTCCGGCCGATCTGGCATCAAAAGGAGAAACGGGTACGGGCCCATATTCTGGTTTGTTTCCTGGCCTATGTGTTGTGGAAGTCTCTGGCGCAAATGTGTAAGAGAGGTGGATTAGGGGATGAACCGCGAAAAGTTCTGGAGGAGTTCAGAGCCATAAAATTAACTGATGTGATTCTGCCCACCCGAAAAGGTATAGAAATCACCCTACAATGCGTCACCAATCCGGATACTCATCAACGGATCTTATTACAACACCTGGGACTTCATATGCCCAAACGATTAACGAAAAATTACAAAATGTAGTGAAGACTTGACTATATTTTTATTGTAAATATTGAACTTAACTCGTCCAAGTGTCGAAGTTGGGTTAATACTTCAGTGGATTTCAACTCGTAGGAGGATGCTTCCATCAGCCGGACGGATTCAAAATCGGATTTGATAAAAAACCCCCTCGGTGAAAAGGGTGAGGAGGCTTAAAGATATGAGATGATTCAATGACCTACAGAGATTTCTGAATCTGCGCCTTCAGTGCGGCTTCAATTTTTGCCCGGGTTTCTTCCAGGTGGGCCCTGGTATATACATCATTATTGCCGCCGGCCAGTCGTTTATCGATAAGATTTTGAAGTTCGGTCAGGTCGGCACGGGCCAGAGTGATGGCATCATGGGGCAAACTGCCCCGTTCATAGACAAGGATGCGGGTGAGAATGTACAGGTGCATGCGCTGCAGTTCCCGTCTGAAACTGTTGATGTTTTGACCATTTCCCAGTTCTGACCAGATGGCCTGACGGACATTCTGGAACACCTCTGCCATGGTAAACGGTTTCTCTCCCCTGGAAAAACGGATTTCATTATCCTGCAGGCGCTGGAGGACCAGCGGATCATACAGACGGAAAAGAGCAGATGCTTGCACCAGTTGAATGATTCCATGGATGGGATAATCCACACGCAACCGCCGCCACGGCGTACTTTCGAAATCCCAGTAGGTTTGGGGAGCCAGTTTGTTCAGCAGATCGGGAGAAAACTGAAAGGCATCGGGAGAGAATAACCGGGTTGTCAGCATACTCAATGCCTGCCGCTGTTTTTCGGCCGGAACTACCTGGAAAGGAAGCCGTCCGTTGGGATCGCCGATGTGATCACGACGGAAGTAGATGCCACCGATAAATTTAGGAACATTAGCGGCTGCAATGGCATATTCAGTAATGCCCTGTCCGAAAACCAGCCGGAATTTCTGATACCGTTCCCCGTTCTTCTCAAATTTTTCAGGGATATTTTTCCACAATTCCTGGGCCATGTCCAGCCGCTGATTATAATACAGGACCGGGTCACTTCCCAGATCATACAGACTGCAGGTGGGATCGATCCCGCGGGTGGAAAGTCCGTAAGCATCTTCGTCCGTGCCGTATTGAAGAAGCGGTTCAGCTACCCGTTCGGCAATCTTTTCCAGCATCTCTTTCTCGCTTATCCGGGAATCGGGATCCAGGGGTTGATATGCATATTCAATGGCCCAGTAATCATACGGGCCCAGTGTGGATTGGAAATATCTGCCCTGCTTTTTTCCGCTGGGAGCCAGGTTTACCGGATTATAATCCATTACTGAGGCAGAAACACCGACCTCGGCCGTATATGCCGGATCTGATAATTTATCATTGGCGATATTGGCACTGGCTTTGAAATTATGGCGTAATCCCAGAGTGTGCCCCACCTCGTGCACGATAAGATCGACGATGGCTTCCTGGATAAATTTTTTCAGATCTTCCGGGTTATCGCTCACCATATTTCTGGACAGCAGAATATTCCACCCGAATGCCATCTGGTGGGCCATGCCACCGGCGTAATTGCAGGCGAAAGGGATGCGGCCGGGAGACAGACCTTCCGGTGGATCCATCAGAGGCCACAGGCTTTTGGTTTCCATATCTTTCCAGGAAGCGGTGGTCACAAATTCTCCGAATTCCCTGTAATAGTAACGGATATAATCTGCACTCACCCGTATATCGGCATCATAGATTTCGCCGGTAAAGGGATTTACCCGGGAGGGTCCCACGGCATAGAAACCTTCCGGTTGCACAATCCAGCGGATGGTACTGTAGCGCACGTCTGCGGGATCCCAGTCGGCATCATCCGGCATCTGGCGCACTTCCATTGCATCCTGAATACCTATTTTTTCGAATGCTTTATTCCAGAGAAGAATACCCTGACGAACCGCGTCACGGAATTCAACCGGGACAGTATTTTCTATCCAGAAAACAATCGGCCTGGTTGGTTTAGACAGCTTGAATTTAGGTTCGGATTTTTGCAGGTTCCAGCGGGCGATATAATATTTGTAGGGGGTATCTTCCAGCTGGGAAGTATAATCCTGGAAAAGAGTGAAGAAATGACCGACCCGGTCATCGGCGATGCGCGGTTTATAATCTGACTCGGGTAATGCAGACATGCTGTAATGATAACGATGAAACATGCTTCTGGAGTCGGTTAAGGAGAAAAGCGGCTGAGGTTTACTGGATTTAAAATGAAGGGTTACTTCCACCTCGGTGTTCAACGGAAAGGATTTCAACTGCGAAAAATAGCTGTTTTCCTTATCGAAAGTGTAAGGTATTTTCAATTCCTGGGTAATGTAGCCTACCATGGTATAATCGGTAATGAATATTTCCGAGGCATCTACCAGAATGCTGCCGATGTCCGGATGGGGCTGACTGATGATTTTGCTGTTTGCCCAGATGGAATTGGGAATATCATTTTCTACAGCTTTCTGGATGGCGGTTCCCTGGCTGGCGCGAAAGTTAATATTTTTCTTAATGAACTGAACATTTTTGCCCACCATTTTAATAAAAAATGGAAATTCATCCAGCATGGCACCACTGTCAAAAATTGAGCCGTCACCGGACTGCCGGGTGACATTGCACAGGTAAACCGGACCGAACTGATCCTGCCGGATTTCAAGGTAGACTTTCCCTTCTTTCTCGTTACTGTAAATTGTGAAAAGGCCTTCAATTTTGATAAAATTTTCTATGACTTCTTCAAATTTCGGCTCTTTCTGTTTTTTCTTTTTCGAAGATTCTTCATCCTTTGTTTCGGATTTGGTGGTGTCCTTGGATGCCTCCTCCGTCTCCACTTTTGCCTGGCTAAAACCGGCCTGCATACCTAAATTAAGGCAGACAAAAATGAGCATTACAAAAAAAGAATGGTATTTCATTTATATCCTCCGGCTTATAAGATCGGTTGTTCTCTTGAAGAAAATGGTTAAAATCATTATGTTTCAGGCAGTACGTAACTGTACCCGGGGAAGTTACCTATGGACTGAAATAAATCGTATCAAAAAATTAAATATTGTTCATCCGTGGTCTTATCCATTATTTTTCATGGAAATGTATAAAAGATTTTTTAAATTTACCTGAAAAAGTTATAAATTTCCCCAAATTTTCTGTGGACAGAAAAAGGATACCTTTATGGAAACTCCCCTGGAAAGATTAACCATTGATATTTTTTCCGAACAAATTTACCACAAGTATGCGGCTAAACCGGCACTGGCACTTGTGGATAAACCGCCTATTTCCTACATGGAATTAAGCCAAAAAGTTCATGATATCAAGAACATGCTGTGGCAGAATGGCATTGAAAAAGGTCAGAAACTCCTGCTGCTGGGGGACAACTCTCCCCACTGGTGTGTGGCATTTCTTGCCATAACCGTAAGCGGCGCGGTGGTGGTACCGGTATTGAGCGAATTCCCCGAAAGTGATATCAATCATATCATCAATCATTCCGAAGCCATTGCTATATTTATTGATGATAAATTTTTTAATACCATGGATTTACAGGCCATAGAAAATTTGAAATTTGTTGTTTCACTGGATACCCTGCAAATAATGGAAGGTACCGTTTCCTCCGGTTCGAAAAAATCTTCCCGAAAATCCGGAAAGGTGGATATCCGGGAAGATGATCTGGCTGAAATCCTTTACACTTCCGGGACCACCGGTCATTCAAAAGGTGTTATGCTGACGCATAAGAATATAGTTTCAAATGCCCTGGGTGGTCCAACTGCCATCGGGGGCATTGCTCAAGACAGCATTATTTTATGTCTCCTGCCGCTGGCTCATGCCTACGGTTCCACCACCAGTTTTCTGGGAGGTATATCCGAAGGAGCCCTCATCTATTTTATTGACCGCAAACCTTCTCCTAAAATTTTAATGGACGCTCTTAAGAAAGTACGGCCGCACATAGTAACCGGAGTCCCCCTGATTTTTGAAAAGATCTTTCATAAAAGAGTTCTGCCGGAATTAACCCAGCGAAAAGCTCTGCGTTTTATCTCCCGCTTCAAAATGGGCCGGAAATTTCTCTACCGCAAAATCGGCCAGCGCATAATGGAATCCCTTGGGGGCAGATTATTCAGTTTTGTTATAGGCGGGGCAAGCCTGAACCAGGAAGTGGAGATCTTCCTGCGGGAAGGCAATATTCCCTATGCCATTGGCTATGGTTTAAGTGAATGTTCACCGCTGGTATGTGGTGACTATTATAAGAGCCTGAAAGTCGGATCAGTGGGACGGCCTGCCGCCGGGGTACAGGTTAAAATTGACCGGCCGGATGGTGCTTCCGGAGTGGGCGAGATTCTGGTGAAAGGTCCGAATGTAATGCTGGAATATTATAAGAATAAGCAGGAGACCGAAAAAGTCTTCACAAAGGACGGCTGGCTGAAAACAGGAGATCTCGGTTATCTGGACAGAGAAGGCCATCTTTTTATCAAAGGCCGGATCAAGAATGTGTATGTGGGGCCGTCTGGTGAAAATATTTATCCGGAGATTGTGGAAGATCGCCTGCGCGAATCCATGTTTGTGGAAGAATCGCTGGTCTATTTTGAGCAAGATCGCCTGATCGCCCGGGTGTACCTGGATTATGATTATGTTCAGAGCATGCTGAATGCTCAGAAACACACCATACAGCCACAGGAAATTGAGCAGATTCTGGAAAATGTGCGTCAGGTAACCAATGCCAAGCTTTCGGCATTTTCGCAAATCAGAAAAATGTTTGAACAACCGGAGCCTTTTGTTAAAACTCCGACAAATAAAATCAAACGTCTGTTATATGTCCCGGATTATTCGAAGAGTTGAAACCAGTTTCTGTTTTATGTTTATTAGACTCGGATAGTTCAGATTTTCACCGAGGGATGTTTTGGAGAATTTTACCATGAATGCAACTATTCCAGCAGCCCTGGCACTGCTTGCTTACATCCTGGGATACAGATTTTACGCAAAATTTCTGTCAAATAAACTGTTCCAGCTACGCCATAATGTACCCACACCCGCACATACTTTGAAGGATGGCGTAGACTATGTGCCTACCCGTAAAATGGTTCTGTTCGGACATCATTATGCATCCATTGCCGGGCTGGCGCCCATGCTGGGTCCGGCAGTGGCAGTGATATGGGGTTGGTTTCCTGCCATGATGTGGGTGGTACTGGGAGCAATATTTGTGGGATGTGTTCATGATTTCGGGGCTATGGTGGTCAGCGTGCGCGCCAGGGGAATGAGCATTGGAAAGGTAGCTGAGGGCATCATCGGAAAAAGAGCAAAAACTCTCTTTCATTTTGTTATATTTTTCCTGGTGGCCCTGGCCATGGGCGTTTTCGTTTATGTCATTGCCTTTCTGTTTTCACCTGCCGCTACTCCCCAGCAGGCAAACATCCATTTCCCGCAGGCGGTTATTCCCTCCTTCGGACTCATGATAATTGCCGCATTTATCGGGTGGATGGGATACCGCAGGGATATTTCCTGGAAACTGTTAACACCCATTGGCTTCGGATTACTGATGGTACTGGTTTTTCTGGCCAAAGATGAGAAGATACTTACCGCCACCGGCCTGAATAATCCATCGGTTGCTCCCGGGGTTGACGGATGGAGCACCATTCTGCTCGTTTATGCCTTCATGGCCTCCGTGCTGCCCGTATGGAGCCTGCTGCAGCCGCGGGATTTTCTCAACAGCCTGCTGCTGTATCTGGGACTTGGAGGTCTCTATATCGGATTCTTTTTTCTGCAGCCTCAATTTGTGGCTCCGGCCGTCCGGTTGCATCCCCCCGGCGCACCCGGGCTGTTTCCCTTTGTATTTATCATCATCGCCTGCGGAGCTGCCAGCGGCTTTCACAGTCTGGTGGCCAGCGGAACAACGGCTAAGCAGCTGAACAGGGAAACCGATGCCCGCTTCATTGGTTATGGCGGAATGGTGGGTGAATCCATGCTTGCCCTCATCGCTGTTCTGGCCACCACCGCCGGTATTATCTCCAGCGAGGCATGGGAACAGCAATATGCCACCTGGGCCACTGTACAGGGATTAGGCGCGCAGGTGGGTGTTTTTATTCAGGGGTGTAGTACGTTTCTGAATGCTCTGGGCATAGACCGTTATACCGGATCTTCCTTCATCAGCCTTATCGTGGTCAGTTATGCGCTCACCTCCCTGGACAGTGCCACGCGGTTGCTGCGCTACAATATTGAAGAAATATCCGACACCTTCGGAATATCCCTTTTTAAAAACAGGTTTCTCTCCAGCCTGGCGGCCGTCTTCGCCATCGGCTTTTTTGCCTTCTATGAAATTGATGGCCGCCCGGCCGGTCTTGCCTTGTGGCAGCTGTTCGGAACCACCAATCAGTTGCTCGCGGGGCTGGCACTGCTGGCGGTAACCCTCTACCTTTTGCAGCGTGGTAAATCCTGGTATTATACCGGCCTACCCATGATATTCATGCTTATATCCACACTTCGTGCCATGTTTACCAACCTGGTAGAATTTTTTCATAAGGCGGAGTGGCCATTGTTTCTGGTTGGATTTGTGCTGCTGGTGCTGGCCGTCTGGCTGATACTGGAGGCCATTCTGGCAGTGGGGCACTTTATGAAGAAAAAGCAGATAATTCAGTCGCTGGACGTTTTTGGCGAACAAACGGTCGAATAAATCTTTAACATGTATGATATTTTACTAAAACATCATATACTACTAAAAGTCGGATAAACCAGAAGGGAGACGTCCCTATGCTGAAAGTGGGCGTTTTTGTTAACCCTTATAAAAAAGCCCTGCAGGATATGTTCCCGGAAATCCTGATATCCATGAAAAATGCCGGCCTGGAGCTATTATGTCCGCAGGGAATTTGGGACGAAGAGGTTAATAAGTCGCACGGATGCCATCTGTTACCGGCAGAAGAAATTCCAGCCAATTGTGATATGATTTTCTGTTTCGGCGGGGACGGAACCGTTTTGCGCACCGTCCAGCTGGTCCGTCACCATCAGACTCCAATTCTAGCCATAAATGTGGGCGGATTGGGATTTATGACCGAGGTTCTGGTGGAAGATTTTGATGATGCCCTGAAATCTATTATGGATAGTGATTATCGGATCGAAAACCGGCTGTTGCTGGAGGGGGATATTGAAAATGATAAAAATCCCCTATACGTTCTTAATGAATTTACCATTGAGAAGGGACGTTCCACCCGGGTTATTGAAGTACTGGTGGATATTGACGGGCAATTTTTTAATGTGTACGTGGCTGACGGCCTGATTATATCCACACCTACCGGCTCAACCGGCTATTCCTTGTCTTCCGGCGGGCCTATAGTTGTCCCTACTAATGACTGTATTATCCTCAATCCCATTTGCCCCCATTCACTCACCAACCGGCCGGTCATTATTTCACCGGATTCAAAAATAAAAATCCAGATATTTACTGATTATCCGCAGGTGGTAATTTCTGCCGACAATCAGGACATCCGGGAAATTCCTAGCCGTACCGTGATGCATATCAGGAGAGCTCCTTTTAATGCCAGGCTAATAAAATACACCGACAGCGATTATTTTTCGCTGCTCCGAAATAAGCTGGCCTGGGGTGAGGATTTCCGGGATAAACTGCGATGGTCGTTTAACAGATGAATCAAAATGAGATCGTGATTGTTCTGGGTTTTATTTTCTCTGGTGTTTATTTGTATTTTGCAGTCTGGTTGTACCTGGGGCTGAACAAAGCCCTGCTTTCCTCCTCTCAGAAAATCAACCGTCCCAAACATCTCTCTTTTTCTGTTATCATTGCCGCCCATAATGAGGCCGAAGAGATTGAACAAACCTTGCAGTCTTTGCTGAACCAGGATTATCCGGTCGAGCGGTTTGAAATTATTCTAGTGGCCGACAGGTGCACAGACAGGACGGTTGATATTATCCGCAAATTGTCCGGCAAATTTAAGAATCTTCGCTTTTTTGAAATCAGTGATGTCCCGGAGGGCATGTCTCCGAAAAAATTTGCGTTGCAGGAAGGCATTTCTGTGGCACATTTTCCACGGCTGGTGCTCATGGATGCGGATTGTCAGGTGGGTCCGCAATATTTACAGACCTTCAATCGCTACTTCCTGGCCGGTGCTGATGTGCTGATCAACATTCCGAAAATGAAGACCGGCAGGTCCTGGCTTTACCACTATTTGCTGCCGGAACGACTTCTTACCTGGAGCATTGCTGCTGCCGGTGCAGGTCATAATAGACCTTTTCTATCTTTTGGCACCAGCTGGGGATATACCCGAAATGCCTATGACCAGGCGGGCGGATTAAGCCCACTGGCGCATTCCCTTTCCGGGGATGACGATTTGCTGATTTACCGCATGGGACAAGCCGGTGCTCTTGCGGTTGTTTGTTTCCAACCGGAAGGCTGGGGTAAAACCAGGGCCCCGGAATCCATAAATGCTTTCGTGGTTCAACGTCGCCGGCATCATTCGGCCGGAAAACTTTATTCACCCGGTATCAAAGCCGGTTATTTTATCTATCATGTGGCGAATCTGGTCTTGTGGATTTGTCCTGTTTTCTATTTCCCGGCCCTGATGTTTTTATTGTTTAAATTTTCCGTGGATGCATTCCTTTTACGGCATACTGCGGTACTTTTCCGTGAAAAACTGCGTTCTAAAAATTACCTGGTATTTGAAGTCGGTTACCTCATTCATCATCTTCTGGTGGCTCCGCTGGGCTTGCTGGGCACCATGCGCTGGCGTTGAGCTGAAGAATTCCCTCCCCGTAAGTTGAGCATATTCTTTTGTCATGGCCGCTTTGCGATGATTTTTGAAAAAGTCTCATCAAATCCGGGAACCTATCTTTTTCTCTTCGATTGAATTATTTAATCTGTTTTATAAATATTACCCGTCACAGGTCAGTAAAGATAATGATTTTTAAGTTACATTTTTTATTCTTATCCTGCTTAATTCACAAATAGGGGCTAACACCCAAATATACCGGATTCTTTAATCCGCGGTCTGAAGACCGGGGCCATTTAATTTCTAAGAATATAACAACTTTGATACATTATATCGTTTTTTGTGAATTAAGCATTTA
>CAYWTB010000034.1:0-43789 GCA_964461135.1 uncultured Caldithrix sp.
TCCAACACCGGCTTGAAACTCGGCTTCGCTCGCTTCAAAGCCTTAACATGTTGGACCCCTGGTGATTAAATTCCAACCTTATAAATGATTCGGCCGGGACTGGACCAGGAACCAGCCTTATAAGCACATTTACCATACATCCTCACCGGTCTGCGGCTCGATTCATAGAGTTCTCTGGCTGTATTTACAAGTCCCGCTGATTCCTTTAACAGGGGATCATACGCTGTATATCCGATCACATATTTTAAATTGTTATCCCGGCAATAGGCAAACATCTCCTGTGAACTATTATGGGAATCAGCTCGAATGAGAATCCCGACCTCTACCCAGGCCTGGCGGATTCTCTGAATAATTCGTTTTAAAATGGATACGATCTCCCGACCCGAGGGCCGTTTTCCCGGACGCAGGATGGTGGTGATCAGTTTACCGCTCTTGCCCTCATAAATATGCAACGGCATATAACAGTAGGCCACATAATACCATTTATACAACGAGAGCTGCTGCCCACCATGGGTCAGATCATCGGTATCATCCAAATCAATAATAATACCTTCCGGGGCCTCTGCATAAGAGGCAAGAAAGATGTCCAGAAATACCCGGGCCATCCGATAAAGGGTTTTAATCCCTTGCGCATTCTCAAAACGGCACATGGTCGGCTGGCTGGCCAGCGAGTCCTCCCTATCACAGGAGAGCTTCAGGATAGGGTCTTCTCTAAGTGTATCCGAATCATTCCCATCCTCATAGCCGGCCGCAATCTGAAACACGCGCTACCGGAGAAGATGAACATGCTGGTGCTTCACATAACTAGAGTGGCGGTGGTCATCCAGAACACGGGCAACTTTATTAATAATCCCAATTTCAGATTCGACCTCTCGCAGAAAAAGCAATTCACCGTCCGAGCTCACCTGGCCACCATCAAAAGCCACCTGGACTTTTTTACGAAAACTGTCTTTGAAAAGCATCAATTGTTTTCTAGATTTTTCTATAGCTGTTTCTCTAATAATGTGTTTGATTTTAGTTTTTGATTTCTATCAGAATTTAAGTCAAAGAATTCATTATTACTTAACAATCATCTTCCGGAACATCAATGATATCCCATATTCGTTTTCTTTTCTGTTCCCCCTCAAGCAGTGGTCCAATATCAAGGAATTCTGACAGAGCTATTTGTATCACCTTTTTAATGGGAACTTCGTGATGTTTTGCATAATTCGCTAGCTTTTCATAAATATCAGGTGAAAGGGTAATGTTGTGTCTTTTGTCACTTTCATGATTCCCCCCGTTTTATAATAATTATTGAGTTTACTCTTATCAATTTTACTTTTGTTGTTTAGCTGTGGTTTGGAATTTTTTAAAATTAATTATCATTCCTGTTTCGATATAATCATCATGTATTAAACGCTTTTTATCCTTTTCCACTAAAATCAAATGACTTCTCTCGATTTCCTTTATGATATCCGTAATACTTAATTCCGCTAAATGCCACATGGGTATATCTGATTGATTATGTTTTGGAAATACAGATAATATTCCACTGTCTTTTAAAACAGTATTTACAGATTGGTAAAGTTTTTCTCTTTCATCTTCATTTAAATAATGCAGCACATCATAAATAAATACGGCATCAACGGAAGTGGCAGGTAAATCGATGGTCATTTTGTTAGAGATGATCGGCACAATATTATAGAGCCTCTCGATTTGCGCAGTTTTCATCAATTGATCGGTGGCTGATTTTTCGGGGTCAATCGCATATACTGTACCCTCTGCACCAACAACCCTGGCAGCGGGAATGGTGTAATGTCCGGTATTGCATCCAAAATCGACGATAACCTGGCCAGTCAAGATGCCGAGTCTTTTGATGTACGTTAGTCCGTCATGCCTTATCCAGCGTTGCACGTCATTATTCATAGTGATCCGATTCCAGGTTTTTGTTTAAGTCAGGCTTTCCGAATAATGCTTTTAAACATTCTAGGCGAAGAGAGAACATGGGCACTTGGTCACGATAGCGGAGATATTCTTCGCCAAATTTTCTTACTGCTTGTGGTTCTTCAACCAATTTTATCATGATAATCATAAGAAGTATTTCTAGCGGCGCAATGATCAGAATAAATGATAAGGATCCTATCATAAAGGCAATAGCCAAAGGAAACAGAAGTAATCCAAAATGCATCGGATGACGCATACAGGCATAATATCCTATGGTAACCAGTTTATTGGTTTCCATTCGGGGTAGTTTTCCCTCTCTTCCCCAAAGAGCCAAAAACCTACCGGTATTTCGACTACTGTTGATTAACAAGTTGAAAATCATTAGTCCAAAAACAAAACTGATGGCATGGAACCAGGGATTCATGAGCCATATTTTAAAAAAATGTGAATCCAGCCAAAGACCGGCCGCACCCCCGCCAACCAACATAATTACCCAAATCAGAATACGTATCATTTTAGAATTTCATTTTTTTCTTTTTTTATAGATTCATTGCCGTCACAAAAGCATCGCGTATGGCATCCTGCGCTTTTCCTACTTTTTTGGCGTCACCGATCAGAAATACAGGCACTTTGGTCTTTAAGTGATCATACAAGGGGGCAAAGCTTTTCATACCGGTAGCAACCACGATTTTGTCCACGCCCTGGAGTACCATTTCTTTTTCACCGGAAAGAAAAACTTTACCACCATCTATTTTTGTAACCTGGCAACCGGTATAGATGGGCACATTTTTCATTTTGAGCTTTTTCAAAGTCAACGTTTTTTCTATCATTTCCATTCCTTGGGCAATTTCTTCCAACATTTCCACAATTATCACTCGATTATCTTTCTCCAAAAGCTTGCTGGCGATTTCTACCCCGATTAATCCGCCACCAATGATGAGAACCTTTTGATTCTCTGGTAAATTTTCATCCAACAAAAATTCTGGCCAGTAATATTCTTTTAAACCTTCAATTGGCGGGAAAACCGGAACGGCGCCCGTTGCAATGACGACGCCATCGTAACCACCGGAAAGCAAATCGTTTTCATCAGCTTCCTTTTTGGCTACCCGAATAGCATTTACTTTAATTTCATATTCAAAATAATCTACAATTTCTTTCAAACTTTCTTTATTAGGTGGCAGGCAGGCCAGATTAAATTGTCCCCCCAAACGGTCCTTCTCATAAAGAACCACCTGGTGTCCCCTCTCTTTTAATGTCAAAGCAGCCTGCATTCCGGCTAATCCACCGCCCACAATTGCGAATCTTTTTCTATCTTTTGCAAGTTTTATAGACTCTCCATCATATCCAACCAGTGGATTCACCACACAATGCAAACCCTGGCCGGCTCTAACGCCTCCTAAACATCCCTCTGCGCAGGCAAGGCAAGGCCTTATTTTTCCTTTGATTTTATTGAGATATTTACCAATAAAATTGGGGTCTGCCACCAAAGCTCTTCCCAAGGCCATATACTCTGCCCGATATTCATTTTTCAATTTGTCCACATCGGCAATACGGTTTATCTGGCCAACAAATATTACGGGAATCCCTATCTCTTTTTTGATGAGTTGTGCCAGTTCCCAGGTTTTGCCCTTGGGTACAAACATGTGTTGAAAAAACCAGGGTGGGGTTGAACAGGCGGTTCCGGCAGAGATATGTACCGCCTTAACCCCCTCATCTTTTAATATTTTTACAAGTTCAATCATTTCCTGAATCTTGATTCCGTTAGGTGTCATTTCGTCCCCGCTGATCCTTATGATGACAGGAAGATCAACGGACTTTTTGATCGCATTCAGTATTTCCAGGGGAAAACGAAGCCGGTTCTCGAAACTGCCTCCGTATTCATCAACCCGGTCATTCACAGCAGGGGAAATAAATTGCGCCAGCAGATAACCGTGCCCCATCTGCAATTCGATGATATCAAAATCTGCTTTCTTCGCCCGAATTGCCGCATCTTTAAAGAGTTGAATAACCTGATCCATGTCCTGACGTGTCATTCTCGCCGGAACTGCACCCCCATTTTCACACTGTTTATCTGTTGAAGAAAGAAAATAGTTACCCGGAATGTTGGGATTAGCCATGCGACCGGGATGGTTGAGGTGGGCAATAACCTTAGCTCCCATTCGGTGAAGCTCTCCATTTAGCTTTTTTAATCCTGGAATTTTATTATCATTATCAATGCCAATTTGAGCCGGGATCTCCCGCAATCCTGAGTCTAAATACATCGGTTCCAGGGTAATAGCTCCCAAGAATTGACTTCGTTCCTTGTAAAAATGAGTGTATCTATCATTTAACAAACCACTGCCGTCGCTATAGCCCAGCTTTATTGGCGCCATAATGAACGGATTTCTTAAATTGAGCACATCTTTCTCCTTCATGCTTTAAGTAACTTCTATCACTTGCCCAACACCCCCTTCAATGTACCTTTGAGGGAATCGAGATTGAAGTTCCAATTTGTATCTGGTGCAATGAGTGGCACAAATGAGCTTAAAATTTTTAAATAAATCAAACTGGTCGAAATCATGAAGTCCGCCGATGATTCCATATATTTCTCCAAACTGATGCGTTGCCTTCAAGATCTTCTTCATATTGGGATGAGAACACCCTGCAATAATAATTAAACCTTTTGTTGTTTTGACCAACATCGATTGTTCAATTCCCTCGAGTTCTCCGGTTGAAAATACATCTACCGAAATTTGGGCAGGTTTATCCAGAAATATTACCTTTTCGACATTTCGGATTTCCCGCAAGGAAGGTGGGGAATAAATTATTACATTATTATTAATGTTTAAAAATTCAGAGAGTCCACCAATATGGTCGAAGTGGTTGTGAGAGATAAAAACGGTATTAATTGAAAGAGGGTCAATTTTAAGTCTGTCCATGTTTCCGAGCAGCACAGCTCCATTTGCCCCGGTGTCAAATAGAATCTTTTCTCCATTCAGTTCAACTAAACAGGCAAATCCCCAGTCAGGCTTTAAATCCGATCGGGTTGTTGTGTTATCAAAAATGATTGTTGTTTTCATTATTTTCTTCCTGATTTTACCCGAAAATATTTATCTAATTTTTCTTTTTATGACGATCTAATTTTCTCAGGTAAAATTTATTTCCCTCAAATAAAGTCTCCAGCAATTCCCCTTTCCGGATCATTTTGCGAACGACTGACCAGTCACTATCCGCTCGTTTTAAAAAACTGTCAACTGCATCCTCCCGCATGGGATGTACTGCGGTAATACCTAAAATATCATTTCGCACATTTCCGGTAAAAGCGAATGCATTCCCCTCATAACCGATCAGTAACTCGACTTGGGTTATCTTTTTATTAAAAACATGAAATGCTTGATTTATTTTATCTTCAGTGGGTGACACTGCGTAACTTTCTGCGGGAGGCCGGGTAGGGATTGCCAAATAAGCTATGGAAGGCTCGAGCCGGGCTAAATAGTCTGATATTTGTTGCAATTCTTCCAGATCATCGTTTATTTCTTTTACCAGCATCGTTTCGGTCACTAATTTTCCCTTGAATTGTTTGGCAAATTTATGTATTTCCTCCAATATTGTGTTCAGATGCAAAGTCTTATGTGGCCTATCAATCTTCCGCCAGGCACCATCCACAACTGAATCTATCTTTAAGGAAACCCAATCCGCTTTTAACAATTCTTCCCGTACATCTTCCCGCCACATCAGAGAAGAGTTGGTAATCACCGCGATTGGTATCTCCAGTTCTTTCAACAAATCAATTTCTTCACCTAAGTTTGTGTCCAGAGTTGGTTCTCCGTCCGGTACAAAAGTAAGATAATCAATGCCCTGTCCGCCTTTTCTTACCCGCTCAATTTTTTGACGTATTTCCTGATAAAGCTGTTGGGGCGGGTAATAAGTCTGCCTTTCAAGTCGCATTTTAATGGTTCTGCCCAGTTGACAGTACACACAGGCATAGCTGCAAATTTTAGGTGGAATGTTGTTTATTCCCAGGCTGCGTCCCAACCTGCGGGACGGCACAGGACCAAATACAATCTTGATAATTACTCCTTATTATCAATCTTCAAGAATATTCCAATTTTTCCGGTCTTCAGGTTGTTTCTTTCTGTTACTCAGGACTACCGCACGCCAGAATCCTATTATACTCAATACGATTCCGGAAATAATAAAATTCCAGGAAAAAACAAGGTTGATCATACTACCGCTTAAGAAAATCCACAGGCCCATAATTCCATTAACCCACCCTTTCCAATTTTTGGAGTCCCAGAATCCGAAAATGGCAGCTAAAATTCCGACAACGATCAAATTAGCCGAAACTTGCAGGAAAACAATAATGCCGGAAAGTACTAACCAAATACCCAGAATAAAATTAACACGACCTTGCCACATTTGATTATCCTCCAATTTATAAAATTTATTTCAAAATCCATCCCAACTTATTTAAAATCACTTTCAAATAGTTGAGTACAAAAAGTAACTGAAAAGATTCATTAAAAATAAAATAAAAATCGCCCACTTAAATTTTTTTAATAACAGGAATAATCCTTTTTCGGGTTGTATCCGCAACCGATTTAATCTCTCGCAACATCTCTTGTGTAATGGGAACTTCCTCTTCCTCCTTTGAAAATTGCACATTTTTCATTCGTGAGACACGCAAAAACAGCTTCATTGGCTTTTCCATTCTGGTAAACATTAAGTTATCAGCTGCGCTTTCCCATATTGCAATATCTTCAGTTAAAACATTATTGCTAACGGAAAAAAGATAACTGATGGTTTTATCTTTCATTAAAATTTCTTTTATTTTATTCAGTATACCGTTTTTGTATGTAGGGGAAAAGAGAAGTAAGTTTAAAGCAGAACCAAAAATTATGTTAGAATCTGCGCTCTTATCAAGAAGTTTATTTGCTTCTTTAATGGTATGATCCCACAGCTCAGGTCTTAAAAGGTTTGCCTTGATCGTATCATCGTTTAATTGTTCCGCGCGGTCAATAGTCGGATCAAATTGCACATAGGCGATTTTGCCTTTGAAATTCAGAAGGTCAATCCCATACAATTTTAACATAGTATTTTTTACAAATTCCATGGTTGGATATTGCAGAGGAATAGCGATGGCGTTTCCGCCATTTTTTAACCAGGTGGCAATAAATGCGAATTCAACCAGTGGCTTACCCGTTCCTCCCGGACCGCTGATAAGTGTGGATGATGGGACGGGAAGTCCTTCCGGCAACAGCTTGTCCAGCCAATTATAACCCGTTTTTAATATCTTCATGATTGATGGTTTTTCATTTTTATCTATATTCGTTTTTTAATTTTACTCAGCACCGTAATCACCATAGTTTTTATGCTTATCTAAATGTTCTTCATAAGTAAATTTTTCGGGATATATCAGAATGCTTATCCCGACATAAATGATGGTCAGACCCGTTAAAAAACCGTTCAAATAAAAACCAGCTCCGCTTATCAAATTTTGAACAAAGGCTGAAATAATTAACCAGACGCCAACTATGCTACCAAGCCAGATTTGCCAGGGTTTGACTTTATCGAAAAAAAAGTTTACACCAATTATAATCAGACCTATGATGATATTATTTAAGTTATAGAAAATGAAAGAAAATCCTGCGAATACTGCGGTTATGAGCCATAGCCCGATAATGCTGTTAACGATGCCTCTCCATTTCATGCAAATAACCTTCTTTCATATTTCTGCTGAGCTCTTTCGCCAAACAATTTGGTGCCAATCCGGACGATGTTTGCTCCCTCCTCAACGGCAATATGGTAGCTATTACTCATTCCCATAGAAAGATAGCGCATTTCCACATTGGGGATATTGGCTTCACGCAGGCGATCAAATGCAGCTTTTGTAATCTTGAAATAAGGGCGGGCATCTTCCGGATTTCCAAAACGCGGGCCCATGGTCATCAATCCCATAACTCTTAACTGAGGCAAGTCACTAATTTCCCAGACTAATTCATCAACATCTTCGGGCAGTACTCCGGTTTTATTTGACTCTCTACCACTATTGATTTCGATCAGAACCGGCATAATTTTCTCTTCAAATGTACAATTTTGATCTACGGATTCAGCTATTTTCCAGGAATCAATCGTTTCAATCATATCGAAAAATTTTACCGCCTTTTTAACCTTATTACGTTGTAGATGCCCGATCATATGCCATTGCACTTGATTTCCCACAACTTGATACATTTTTTCGGCCTCCTGCACGTAATTGTAACCGATAATTTTAATCCCGGCATGTATTGCAGCCAGAACTTCTTCCGGTGTTCTGGTTTTGGCGGCAGCGACCAATTCAACGTCCGCTGGAAGTGAATTCCGGATTTCAGCAAGGGATTCTTTAATGACTTTCGAATTCATTTTATATTAACTCCACTTGCTATGCACTCATTTTTTCCAACAATTGTTCTATACTTTCCAGGAATTCCAATTCCCGAAAATGACTTCTAACAACAAAAGATTTTGTCGGGCATCTTTTGAACAGAAAAGAGACGCTCTCATGATATTCTCTTGCTGACCGGCTTCCGATGTGTATGATACCATTTTTTTATGGCATCAACCGTTGCATTAATAACAGGATAGGTAATTGGCGATGCTGTGAGCAATGGGTGGGTCCCAATCTGTAATGTGTCAATATCCATATCAGTCATTTTGTTCAAGATTATAACCGAGAACATGTTTACCAATTCTCCGACAGAATCGCCACCATGCATTTGCGCACCTAATAGAGTATGAGAATAACGTGAGAATATTAGTTTCAGATATAATTGGGAAGCTTTTTTTATTTTAGCGGGATGGCGATCCAGGGCAATACTTTCACCCGCCACGTAATCGATACCTAATCTTTTGGCATTGGCTTCTGTGATGCCACTGACACCAAATGCCGTGTCTCCAATTTTAGTAGAAAACGATCCCAGCACGCCGGTATATTTGCGAACTACTTTTATTTTGAAAAGATTGGATCCGGCCAGCCTGCCTTCTGCCATAGCGGTTGAAGCCAGCATAATTCCCGAAAATTCTCCGGTGAAGAAATCATGTTTGGCGGCACAATCGCCGACAGCAAAAATATCCGGGTCAGATGTGCGTAAATATTCATTCACAAGAATACCATGAACCGGATTGTAATCCAAACCAAATTTCTCTGCCAACTCCAGATTCGGTCTACTGCCAACAGAAACAATAACCATATCTGCCGGGATTTTTTCTCCATTTTCCAGTTCTATACCATCTACAGTACGATTACCTAAAATCGATTTCACTTTATTGTTCAGCAGGACTTTAGCACCTTTGGCTTCCAATATTTCACAGGCTTTATTCCCAAATTCCCGATCCATCGATGCAGCTAACAGGTAATCAAGCGCTTCTACCAAAACAACATTTTTATCAGCCCGCAGTGCTTCATCTGCCATTTCTACACCAATATATCCACCGCCAATGATGACGATATTTTTAATCCGGGTAGCAAATTCTCTCATTTTATTCAGATAATCGCGGTTCTTTTTTACAAAAAAAACTCCGATTTTATCTGTCCCAATCATGGCGAGCTGAATCGGTGTAGATCCGGTAGCAAGTACTAATTTATCATATTTAACCTTTTCACCACTTTTTAACAGGAGCATTTTCCCATCACGACTTATGACTTCATCGACAATGAGGTCTGCTCTGATGCTTTTGATTAGAGCGTCCGGTAAAATATCATCATCTACACTGTTTAATGACGTGAGGGTATAGGGAATACCACAAGGGATTAAGGTAATCAATTCTTTGCGGATAACGGCAATTTTTTTATCCGGATAAGTATTATGAGCAGAAATCGCACAAGTCACCCCTGCAGGTCCACCACCAATTACAACCACATCATAACTTTTCATGGAACTTCTCCTTAAAAAAAAGTATTCAGAGTTCAGATTATTAATAAATTATCATCTGTTTCGAAGCCTTCAGGAAAAAGCGAATTCAAATACAATGCAATGAAAATTCAGATCAGTTTTTCAATCAGGCTCCTCAATCATTAAAGCCATGATACATCTCCTTCAAAAAAAATTATGCTTTTTAGTAAAGTGAATTGTTATTGTTAAAACTAACCCGACATAAAAATCTCCGATTGTCTTAAAAGACTATTTTCTTTTTTTATATCGGATCCCATATTACCAAAATTGTAGCCCCTTTTTCCGAAGTAAAGGGTCCATGATTGATCCCCCGGGGAATGAATCGATAGGTTCCCTCTCCATATATTCTGCCACTGCTCTGGTATTGTCCTTCCAGAACGAAATGTTGTTCACGGGCCATATGGGAATGAGCTTCCATATCAAAACCGGGAGGTACTTTAAGTAAAAAAGTTCTCGCACTATCCTCCTCTCGAAGCATTTTTATTTTGGTTCCCTCGGGATAACCCTGTGCTTCGATCCATTCCATTTCATGATAATTTTTAAAATATTCTCCCATAGATATCATCTTAATTCTCCTTTATTGGTTTATTGTAAATTCCCAGCTACAATAGGAATTGCCAACCGGAGCCGGATTTTACTTCAATTTGTGGATTTACAGTGCTGCCAAATTCACTAAGTCCCGCAAAGCAAAATTCCTTTTCTCCGGACAGAAAAAAACAAACCTCATTCGCTAACCAATATTTTGCATGTACTTGAATCAATTTGAGCAATTCTTCTCGAGATAATCTCTCGACATGTTTCATAATTAAATCTTATTCAGTTTACTTAATGAATTAAAGTATTCCCTTCTACTTTGCTTCAACTTTTCTTTTAATAAAAATTTCTCGGCAACAGAAGCATGATCAATGATAAGTACGCCGTTCAGGTGATCGATTTCATGTTGAATTATCCGGCTCATCAAACCGTCTAATTCGAGTTCTCTTGCTCTGCCTTCTTTATCAACTCCCCTAACGAGTGTGGTGTAATTGCGATCTATTTGGACCTGAATTCCCGGAAGACTTAAACATCCTTCTTCTAACTTGTCCCGACCCTCCTGTTCAATGATTTCCGGGTTTATCAGGGTAAGTAAACCTTCGCCAATATCTGCCATAATAATCCGTTTAATCACACCCACCTGCGGTGCAGCCAGTCCTATACCATGATTTTCGTACATTAATATGGCCATAGTATTGATGAGATCGTGCAAATCACCATTCAGGTTTACTACCGGGAGTGCTTTTTCGCGCAACACTTTATCGGGATAGAATGTTAGTTGAATTTTTTTTGACATTTTTAAAACCCCCTGGCTATTTTATTAAAATCCAAGAGAAACTCCAAAGGCGCCAATTGCCAGACCCACCAGCAAGTTTATTGATTTGATAAAAATGAAATCCCGCCCGGAGTGGGCAAGCAGTGGGAGCATTCCATGTCCATCTTGCACAATGGAGCTGGCTAATAAGATACTGAAAGGAACTGCTCCTTTCGCAAAAAGGGTCACAAAGATCAGGTGCGGACCGGACTCCGGGATTAAGCCAACCAGTGACGCCACCGACAATACCACCCATTGATTTTCCCGGATAAGTCCTTCCAGATGTACCTGTTCAATAAGTAAGTGCATAATCAGCAAGGTTCCAAATGTCCACAAAAATATCCGGGGAGCATGCTTCCGGGCGACATGATCCCACAGGTGCTCTTCCAGGAAATGATTGGGAACGGTCGCCACAATGAAGAGAGATAATCCGGATACGGCCAGAATGGAGACTCGCAACCAGTTCCACACCAGCGGTCCGATCTGCCCTGTGACTACGGCAATAAAAAATAGGGCCAACATCAGTGATAGAGTGGTTCGAAAAGGAGATCGGTGTTTCCACTGTCCCAGGATATGAGCTGTGGAAAAACAACGGCAGTTCTCGAAAGTATGCAGTGCGTAGCCTTCACATTTTGGCAAATTTCGGTTTTTATACTGACCGGAAAAAACATCGGTGAGAAGTCCGGCGCCTAATCCGACCAGAAATAACAGTCCTGTTAACGCAAGGGCATGTTTGGGGATTATGGCCAGCAAGACAAAAGATTCGTCACCGCTGGTGGCGATCATGGCAGCTACAACAGCTCCCAGCGTAAGCATGCAGTGCGAGTACATGGCAACCACAATAAACGCCCCCAGGCAGCCCGGGATGGCACCCATCAGTACCCCCCCAAAGGAATATTGTCCCCAGCGGGAAGCGGCCAGCCGCTGCTGCCAGGACCCGCTGGTAAGTACGTTGACATATTCGATGACCAGCATCATCACGAACACAAAACCGGTTATCATGAGGGAAGGGTTGAAAATACCAATCATACTATTTCCTATTTAAAGAAAAGAAATTCATACTATTTAAAATTTCATTTCCAAATTCCAAAACGAATAAGAAAGTCTTACTGAAGTTTCTTTGCTTTAATCACCACAAATCCCCCCTCTCCGTAACCGGGTTGGAACGGTTGAATTTCCTCAATCGATTCCAGCTCACCGAATACCGTCTGAACCGTTTCAATACTTCCAAATCCGGTTTGTTCTAAATATTGAGTAACCTCATCCACAGAGTAAAATGTGGCGATTCGATAAAATTTATTCTGTTTTTTTATTCTCTCATACACTTTGCCCAGTGGACTGTTCTTATCAATCATCCCGATAATCACCGTCCCCTTTGATTTTAAAATTCTATTGGTCTCTTTAAACGATTGCTGAATGTCGTCCACAAAACAAATCGTGGTAACCATCAGAACAAAATCGAAAAAGCTGTCTGCCAGAGGTAATTTTTCTGCGACTCCATCATGTACTTTTAAGCCAAGTTTTTCTGAAAAATCCCGCATTGCCTTCGCCGGTTCCATACCTTCTTTGATGTCGAAGGGAAGAGCAAATCTTCCCGTTCCAATGCCGATCTCTATTCCATTTTTTTCTTTGGGAATGAAATGGCGAACCGCTTCCACTTCGGATAAATAAACATACCGGTGCGTCTCGAACCATTGTTCGAATTCTTTCAAGTATTTTTCAAACGGTTCTGTCCGGGGCATCTGTTGTACCTCTTCAATCAAGCTACTTTTTGTTTCCCGAGAAATTACTTTGACTCGGCTTCCAATATTTTTTAACAAGTGCTTTCATATCATATTTTAGAAATTCAAGCAGAATCTCGCTGATACATTCTCTCTTAAAATTAGAAATGGCATTATCAGCTATTTCTAATGCTTTTTCGCGAGAACCTGCTTTACGAATTTTTTCTTCTATTTTGCCAAAATGTTTGGCAAGCAAATCTTCTATGCAAGGAACTCCATCCAATGAATATTCCTTGTCGGAAGATGTTTCTTCAATCATTTGCTGTACTCCCTAAAAGTTTATATATCTTTTTTCATTTTAATACGATCTTTGGAATTAAATGGTATCAATTTTCCATTTAAAAATTGGTTAATCACCTCTTCTATTTCTCCACTAATCCACGGGATAACTTGAATTTTACTTTTGTTAAGTTTACGGTAATAAAAATCTGTAATACCATTACAAATCAATACATCTATTCCCATCTCAAGCAATATATTAATCTTTTTCGAGGGGCTTGCCTGTACTAGATGGACGGTTTCGTGACTTTCAATCTTATCTTTCTCAACGGAATACAGAAGAATATTCTCACTGCAGTCCAGACGATTCGATATCCGATTTTCAAAAACAGTTATTGCTACTCTTTTCATCGACATAACCTATTTTTGAATATAAATAGTGCAATTCGCAAGCCAGGTAAATGTCAAACGAAATAAGTCATTGACATTCTATTATATTGGTGAAGTGCATATGTGTAGCAGGTAAGATATATGGTATAAAACTGTCGCAATATTGCAACCATTCTCATGCGACAGTTGCAGTTCTGCGAAGAATCAGATTATATTAAACCATACTTTTTCATTTTCCGATAAAGTGTGGTCCGGTGCATGCCAAGTTCTTTAGCCATCTCAACTTTGTTTCTGTTATATTTCTCTAACGCTTCTAACAGTATTTGCCGTTCGGCATCTTCTAAAGGAGTAATTTCATTTGAAAACTTTTGATCTCCTGTTTTTCTCTGCGATATTTCGGGCGGCAAATGTGAAAGTTGAATTTCCTCTCCCTGGCACATCACAAAGGCATGCTCGATAATATTTTCCAACTCCCGCACATTTCCCGGAAAATCATAACGCATTAGAACGCCTAATGCGTTGCCAGAAATACGCTCAATCATACGACCCGTTTTGTGGTTATACTTTTCTATGAAATGATCAATAAGAAGGGGGATATCGTCTCTCCGTTCTTTCAAAGGCGGAAGTACTAATTTGACAACATTTATCCTGAAATACAAGTCATCACGAAAAGTGCCTTTCTGAACCAGAACAGATAAATCATCTTTTGTGGCCGAAATGACTCTCACGTCTGCTTTTACCGGGGCAGTGGCACCCAATGGCTCAAATTCCCTTTCCTGCAGCACCCGGAGAAGTTTAACTTGCATCGCTGGTGAAAGACTCTCGACTTCATCAAGAAAAATTGCACCACCTTTGGCTAATTCAAATCGTCCTGGTTTGTCTTTTACTGCACCTGTAAAAGCTCCCTTCCTGTATCCGAAAAGCTCTGATTCCAGAAGGGTATCCGGTAAAGCGCCACAGTTAATCGCAACAAATGGACCCCTGTTTCGCAGACTCAAATTATGAATCGCCCTGGCAAACAGCTCTTTTCCGGATCCACTGGGCCCTTGAATTAATACCGTGCTTTCGCTTTCAGCAATAGTGGGGAGTATGTCAAAAATTTTCTGAATGCGGTGGTTTTTAGAGATAATATCTTCAAAGGTATAAGTGCACTTAATTTCTTTTTTTTGTTGTTCAAAGGGAGAAAGATCCCGAAAGGTTTCCACACCACCAATTTTCTTTCCGGTCTTATCTCTCAGCACTGCAGTGCTTATGCTGACCGGAATAACTTTACCATCGAACCGCAGTATATTAGCACGTCTGTTAACGAACTCCGATTCTGATTTTAAGGAACATCTTAAAGGGCAGGTCTTCTCACAGATATTTGCTTTCAATACTTCAAAACAGTATTGCCCTATTGCTTGTTCACGCGAAATGCCGGTAATTTTCTCTGCGGCGCGATTGAAATAAGTAATTTTCATATTTTCATCGACAGTGAACACCCCATCGGCAATACTATCCAGTATAATGTTGGTATGTAATAACGTGAGAGGATTTTTCGATTTCTTTGGCATAGCAAGTTGTAAAAGTTAATCGTTCGAAATATACTATGAATTTTTTTTAAATTTTGCAATATTCTATAAATTCAAATTCGATTAAAGAATAATCTCTTAGTTCTATATTTAAGAATATTTTTATGGATCAATTTTTGCCCTATTTGATAGTGTCAGGTTTTTCTAATTGGAAAATTAAAGATCTTCCCGGAAAGGAGGTGCAAAAAATGTTAAACGTTTTATTATCCATAGGTACAATGAAACCTTATATTTTTGGGGGATTAGTAATTTTGGGATTAGTTGTGTTTGTAGGATATTCCATGATAGGGCTTCACAAAACTCTTAATCACTATTTTGGGTCATAATATTTGGTACAAAGGGTTTAACAAAGCGTATTTTATCTTTCTGACCAGTTCTAGGGGCTGTTAAGGCAACAAGTAGAACGGTAATATGGGCTATAGTCGCATGGTTTCGAATGGCACGTATTCCTTTGACAGTCGGATCTTGCATGGCAAATGATAACAGTCGGGAAAAAATTTGTTCGATGGATGATCGGGACTGATACAATTTTTTAAATTTTTCTAATCCATAATCCATTTGAGATCGAATGGTGGGTTCTATACGAAGAAAAGCATTACATCTTTTTCCGGTGAAGAATTTGGGATGAATAACCGGACAAGTGATATGTTGATGACTAACTTTTTTTATTATAAACAATGGGGCAGCGATATTGAGAATAGAGAATGCCTGTTCGTTTTGGACGCATTTTCCCTCTTCGATACATCGACAATCCGGCCTGGCAGATAATATCGGTCCCCTGGATCGTGTAGTCTCCGGACTCCCGGCGAGGAGGATAAGTCGTGGACAATATAGCATAGAAATACTTCGGTATCAAAATTAGCGTCACCAACCACCCAGGTGATCGAAAGATGATAAGTTTCTTTCACTTCCTTGAGTAGAGATGGGGCAACCTTGATTTCATGGACATTGGCTGGCAGGGTCACCTCTGCCAGCGGAAGTTCGGTGTGGATATCATTGACCATATGGTTTCGATATCCCCAAAAATAGCGGACTTCCCTTTTGTAAGGAGAAGAACAGTGGATGATGATCCCGAGTCGGGCGTTGGGATCCCCATCAGGAATTCTGGTTTTATCGAAACGATTCGATACTGAGGTTTTTAAATTGTTTTCTTTGAGATGGATAATAATAGGACAGGAATCAACAGCCAAGGTTTCTCCATGGATGACTTTAGCATCGATTAATTCGATGAGGAGATGCTGGCTGGCGGATATCTTGCAGTATGGAATTCGGCGTACGGCGTATAAAGGAGGAGAACCGTTCAATGGAAGGAGCACGGGCAACGGGATTAAACCCTAAGTATGTACCATAACGGGATTATTATTGATTTCAAAAACCAGGTCTGATAAAGTGGAAAGCTTTCGTAAGGTTTTATATATTAAGGCTTTTAATAAAGCATTCCGTTCTATGGGTCGGCGACCCGTTTTTGCAACGGATTGGGTGAGAGCTGGCAGATTACGAAACAGAATGTCATATTTAACAGCGAGTGGTAAATCCAGCGGGTTAAAAAGAATGGGTTGATATTGCATCGGTTATCCTTGAGTTTTGTGAAAGTACACAAAAATATAGGACACGAGAATACCGGATGCGATCGAGTTAGGAAAAGTAATTACAGTATAAACAACTAAATAATCATGGTAGAGTCGCTGGGTTTCACAAAAGGGGATCTTCCTAACCACCCCATTTTAAAGGCTGAAAAGCAGGTGTGATGTTGAAAATTGTGTATTTGCAATGTTAATAATAACAATAACTTATGCATGGTTGGGAAATCGGCGTTATTGACGGCTTGTAAATTACGTAATATAATTGTTTATAAATTTTGTGAAACCCTCTTATTTAAAAGTGTATATAGGAGATCCGTGCATGTTTTGATGCACGGATTTTTTTATTCCTAACAATCGCGATTGGTAAAAGTACCTTTATTTCAGGAGAATATTTTTATTACAGGTTGTTTTATTTAGTTAGGATTCCTAAATTAATACCATTATTAAATATAAATCGAATGATAGAAAGATATATGGAATTCAGTCATTACGATAATCTCAACCAGACAATCACGGTATCCCTGGAGCTGATTTCCCGGGTCTTTCGCGTTTTGTTATGGGATCATGCCACGCGTGAAAAATTAAGCCCCATTCAGATACAATTTTTATTGTTTCTGGCTTCTCATAGCAAACGCTTCAGTTCCGTAAACGAACTGTCCCGGAGCTTTCATTTAACGCCGCCTACTGTGAGTGATGCCGTGAAAACACTGGAGAAAAAAGGATTTGTACAGCGCATGGTTTCTAGGCAGGATAAACGTAAATATCCCCTGCTTTTAACCCCAGCCGGAAGCGAACTGGCTAAAAAGTTGATATACTGGCAGGAACCCCTGACGGACAATCTGAATTTATTTCCGGAAAAAACCAGAGAAACGGTTTTGATTTTTTTGCTTAAGTTACTGGAATCTCTTAATGAAACTCAATTACTGGATGAGGTGAAAACCTGTTTTTCCTGCGGTTATTTTCAGAGTCTGAATGAAATAGCGGAAGGTCCGGAAGGCCGGTGTATTTTGCGAAATGTCTCTTTGAATGGTATGGATTTACGCTTAAATTGTCCAAATTATCGGACTTCCCCGATGAAATCGTGACCGGAATTTTGTATCTTAAATCATAAAAAAATCATCATAAATGACTTCACATAACATTGGTGGTACCACAATGATTAATGAAATTTTTCGAATTTTTTCCCTGCTTATATGTTATCTGCTGATAACCATGGGATCGGTTGAAGCGTCAGTTCAGGATGAACAGCCACAAGTTCCTCAGGAAATCGGGATTATTGAGAAACTGGGAGACTATGCCCCCCTTGATTTGAAGTTCCGGAATTCTTCCGGTGATACGGTTCTCTTGAGGGATATTATTGATCAACCCGTGGTAGTGTCTCTGGTCTACTTTAATTGTCCGGGAATTTGCAGTCCCTTACTGGGCGGGGTAGTGGATGTGCTGGACAGGATGGATCTCAAGCCCGGCAAAGATTATAAGTCTCTTACCATCAGTTTTGACCCCAGTGATACCCCGGAACTTGCCGCAGCCAAAAAGAAGAATTATTTAAAATCTTTCCGGCGCGGGCCCTTTCCGGAGGAAGACTGGATCTGGCTGACGGGTGACAGTGCAGCCATTCATACTTTTACAGATGCGGTGGGATTTAAATATAAGAGAGTAGGTAAGGAGTTTATACATGCCGGCACCCTGATTGTATTGTCAAAGGAAGGCAAAATAAGTCGCTACCTGCGCGGTATTGAATTTCAACCTTTCGATCTCAAAATGGCCATTACCGAAGCCTCCCAGGATCGGGTTGGACCCACCATCAGTAAGGTTTTATTATACTGCTTCAGTTATGATCCTGCCGGAAAACGTTATGTATTTAATTTTATGAAAGTTTTTGGAACAGCCTTCCTGGTCTTTTTAGCGGGTTTTATAGTATTTTTAACTTATCAGACAAAATACAGAAGTAAGAAATCGAGGAATTAGTTATGCCAAATGGTGCTGCTCAGGGTCTAGCCGCTGATCATAGTTTTTTTGAAGAAAAAAGCCATCCCGGGATTTTAGGGTGGATTTTATCAACCGACCATAAACGCATTGGTATCATGTATCTGTTCAGCATGACCACCTTTTTCCTGGTGGCCGTGTTCATAGGGTTTCTGATGCGTCTTGAAATGCTGACCAGAGGTGAGACCATCATGGGTGCTCAGACTTATAATGCACTATTCACCTTGCATGGTGTTCTCATGATATTTCTTTTTATTATTCCCGGTATTCCGGCTGCTTTCGGCAATTTCATGTTACCCCTTCAAATTGGTGCCAAGGATGTGGCTTTCCCCCGGCTGAATCTGATGTCTTACTGGCTTTATTTGATCGGAGCTCTCATCGCCCTGTCTTCTCTATTTACCGGTCCCGGTCCTGCGGACACCGGCTGGACCTTTTATGCCCCATACAGTTTGCGCACCGGAACCAATGTAACCCTTGCCGTTATGGCGGCGTTTGTTTTGGGATTTTCGTCTATTCTTACCGGACTTAACTTTCTGACCACCATGCACCGGTTGAGGGCACCGGGAATGACTTTTTTTAAGATGCCGCTTTTCTGCTGGTCACTCTATGCTACCGGCTGGATTCAGATTCTGGCCACCCCCATACTGGGAATTACTCTGGCCCTGGTTGCCCTGGAACGCTTAGTGGGTATAGGAGTGTTCGACCCGGTCAAAGGCGGAGATCCGGTATTGTATCAGCATCTTTTCTGGATATATTCGCATCCCGCTGTCTACATCATGGTTCTTCCCGCCATGGGTATTCTCTCCGATATTATCCCCACATTTTCCGGACGGACAATTTTCGGATACAAGGCCATCGCTTTCTCCAGTATGGCCATTGCCTTTGTAGGTTACCTGGTATGGGGACACCATATGTTTACCAGTGGAATCAGTGACACATCTCGGATGGCCTTCTCTTTTCTAACTTTCCTGGTCGCGATTCCCAGTGCCATCAAAGTTTTTAACTGGCTGGCCACACTCTACAAGGGCTCCATTGATATGCAACCGCCATTTCTCTATGGGATATCGTTTATCATCCTGTTTTCAATCGGGGGATTAACCGGACTGGTGTTGGGATCACTGGCCACCGATATTCATCTGCATGATACATACTTTGTGGTTGCCCATTTTCATTATGTGATGTTCGGTGGGACCGGCTTTGTCTTTTTTGCTGCCCTTCACTACTGGGGTCCTAAAATGT
Organism: uncultured Caldithrix sp.; assembly: GCA_964461135.1. GTDB lineage: Bacteria > Calditrichota > Calditrichia > RBG-13-44-9 > RBG-13-44-9 > RQOF01. The sequence continues at coordinate 19,951 of CAYWTB010000034.1, forward strand.
TCGGCAGAATGTATAATAAAAGAACTGCCTATATAGCCTGGGTATTTCTTTTTATCGGATTCAACATACTCTATTTCAACATGTTTATCCTGGGTTATAAGGGCATGCCCCGTCGCTATTATGATTATCTGCCGGAATTTCATACTCTGCATGTAATTGCTACCGTGGGCTCATGGATTCTCATAACCGGCATCCTGATTATGTTCATTAATCTGTACCGGGGATTCAGAAAAGGCGAAAAAGCACCCATGAATCCCTGGCACGGGACCACACTGGAATGGACGGTACCTTCACCGCCTCCCCTGGAAAATTTTGATAAAATACCGGTAGTCAAGCATGAACCTTATTATCATGGGAAAAATACGGAGGCGAAAAAATGAATCAGGCTGCTGAGTTAACGGTGGGAAGGCATTACGACCCCATCGGGGCAAGGCTGGGGATGTGGCTATTTCTTTTCACTGAGTTGCTCCTTTTTGGAGGGATGTTTCTTCTGTACGCCATTTATCTGCACAGATATCCTCAGGAATTTCACTATGGATCCAGCCAGCTGAACCAGTTCGTGGGCGCCATGAATACCATCATTCTGCTGACCAGTAGTTTGTCCATGGTGCTGGCGGTGGCCTCCCTGCAGCGGCATAAAAGAAATCTGGCCATTCTTTTTCTTACAGTTACCTTCTTTCTGGGTGCTGCCTTTCTGGTAAATAAGTATTTTGAATGGGGACATAAAATTTCTCATGGCATATATCCCGGCTCACCTGAACTTATGCAGCAACCCAAGGGAGAAATTCTCTTTTACGGATTATATTATACCATGACCGGGCTCCATGGATTACATGTTGTGGTGGGAATGGTAATCATGCTGTTTTTAATATATTTTCTGATTAAAAAGTCTGACAAGGTATTGAATCTTACTCCGCATCACCTGCAGAACTTAATAGGAAAAAAACTGTTGCTGAGTGATGAAAAAGGGCAGACTATCTGGAAAAGTGAGAGGATTGTCAGGGAAATGCAGGGCCTGGAGGTGGTTGTAAAGGGGGTTGTGAGTGAGGAGCAGATGCGTTTTAATGAAGTGAAACTGGAAAATTCCGGACTCTACTGGCATTTGGTAGATATCATCTGGATATTTCTGTTTCCCCTATTTTACCTGATTTCCATGTAAGGAGGATTAAATGGCACACCCCAAAGAAGTCCGGCAGGAACATCAATTGATCAGCTACGGCACCTATATCATGGTATGGCTGGCATTGCTGATGCTTACCGGTTTAACTGTTACGGCAGCCGGTCTTAATTTAAAAAGTTTTGCCATTATAGCGGTAATTTTTATTGCGGGGTTTAAAAGTGTTCTGGTGCTGAATTATTTTATGCACCTGAAGTATGAATCGGCTTTATTCAGAAATATGGTATTTATGGCAGTTTTTACTCTGGTAATTATAATCGGATTAACTTTCACGGATATATCTTTTCGATGAGGTGAAATAATGTCAGGACCTTCTTTATCCACCGGCACTGTTGATTCCGTATTTTTATTCATTGTCGGTGTATCCCTCTTTTTTCTGGTACTCGTTACATTTCTGCTGATATATTTTATTATAAGGTATAACAAAAAAAGGCATAAGAAAGCAGAAGACATTCATGGAAATACCCTCCTTGAAATTACATGGACGGTAATACCCACAATCATAGTGTTATTTATGTTTTATTTCGGGTGGAAGGGATTTGAATTTATCCGGAAAGCGCCGGTTGATGCCATGCAGGTTTCTGTAACGGCCCGCATGTGGTCATGGCTGTTCGAATATCCCAACGGGATTCAGACTGATACGCTGTATGTTCCGGTTGAAATACCGATAAAATTGGCCCTTAATTCCCAGGATGTTATCCACAGCTTTTATATACCGGCATTCCGGATTAAAGAAGATGCGGTTCCGGGATTGAATAACCATTTGTGGTTTCAGGCCAATGAGGAGGGAGATTATGATGTGCTCTGTGCGGAATATTGCGGATTACGTCATTCGTACATGCTTACCAAAGTGAAAGCCATGTCGCAGGAAAAATTTGAGCGGTGGTATACCGATAGGGAACAGCAAATGATGGAAGCTGCACCGCCTGAAAATAAGGAAGCAGGTGAAGCAACACCCCAGGCATCTTCCGCCGCCGGGAAAAGACTGATACAGACCAAAGGATGTGTAGCCTGCCACAGCACGGATGGCAGTAGGATGGTGGGTCCCAGTTTTAAAGGATTATACGGTCATGAACAGGTGGTGATTGAAGACGGGAAGGAGAAGACTGTGGTGGCGGATGAAGACTATATTCACCGTTCAATACTCTACCCCAATCAACAGGTGGTCAAAGGCTACAGCGCGCTGATGCCCTCCCAGGAAGGCCAGATCAGCGAGGAAGAACTTCAGGCGATTATTCAGTATCTCAAGGAATTATAATGGCGGTTGCCAGGGATATCACATACTGGGTCAAATTGATATTAGAACTCGGAAAAATCAGAATTGCCTTATTGGTTGCCTTATCAACAGCCACGGGATTTGTACTGGGAAGTGGAGAGTTATCTTTTCAGTTGATGGTACCTACCGGGGGAGTTTTACTGCTGGCTCTGGGATCGGGAGCCCTGAATCAATTTCAGGAAAAACATATGGATGCCCTGATGCCACGCACCTCCCGCCGACCTATTCCCTCAGGAAGAATATCAGCTTTGAAGGCACTTTTTATAGCATTTTCGCTCATGATGGCAGGTATCATTATTCTCTGGACAGGGACCAATGTAACCGCCACCATACTGGGTATTTTAACAGCGGTGTGGTATAACGGCATTTATACTTATTTTAAACGGATATCGCCCCTGGCGGTAATTCCCGGTTCTGTGATCGGGGCATTACCACCTCTCATCGGATGGGCTACAGCTACCGGAAACATCTGGTCCCCCCAGCCGCTGATGCTGGCACTGTTTTTTTTCATCTGGCAGATTCCACATTTCTGGCTTCTGTTGTTGAATTTCGGAGAAGATTATGCAAAGGCGGGCTATCCTTCTCTGACCAGCATGCTGAATAAACATCAGCTGGGGCGCTTAACCTTTATCTGGATTGTGGCCACTGCTGCATCAATTATCCTGATGCCGCTGTTCGGTCTGGGGCGTTCGGAAATCATCATCGCCCTGTTATTCATGGCCTCCGGACTGCTGATATGGAAAACCAGCGGACTGTTAAAAAGAGAGCAAAACAAGGCCTCCTATCTGATGGCATTTAAAGGAATTAATTTTTTTATATTGGGTGTAATGTTTCTGCTGGCCCTGGATCGTCTGCTGATACTTTGATGAATACTGACTCATGACGGTTTTTGCAAGGCTGCTGTGAGGAAAGATAATATATTTAAAGGTACTGTAATAAATTCCATTACATTTATGTTATGTTGAAGAAATATTCTTTTCAAATAAAAAGGGGTCAGGTTGATATTATACAGCCTAAATTGTTTTGAGAGGATGAGGTAATGAACAAGTTTAACGGATTCACCAAAAAAGAATTATTGGACATTTACAGAACCATGCTGCTCAGCCGCCGCAGTGATGAGAAGCAGCTCATACTGTTACGGCAGGGAAAGGTACATTTTCATATCGGAGGATCCGGTCATGAAGCGGCCCAGGTGGCTGCCGTCAGGAATTTCAAGTCCGACCAGGACTGGGCCTACTGTTATTACCGCGATCAGGCATTTGTCATTGGCTGGGGAATGACGGTGAAGGAGGTTTTCCTGCATTCCCTGGCCAAAGCGGATGATCCCAATTCCGGGGGACGGCAGATTCCCCATCACTGGGGCCATAAACGTCTGCGAATTGTGACTAAATCCTCCTGCACCGGGGTGCAATTCCTTCAAGGGTCCGGAACAGCCATGGGTGCGATGAAGGATGGAACGGATCAGATTGTATATGTAAGCGCCGGTGAAGGGACCACCAGTGAAGGAGAATTTTTTGAAGCCCTGAACTGGGCCAGCCGGGACAAGCTGCCGATTATTTTCCATATTGAAGATAACAAGTACGCCATCAGTGTGCCCCGCACCGAACAGACTACCGGTGGTTCCATTTATAAATTGATGGCAGGTTTTGAAAACCTGAACCGGGCCCATATTAATGGCACCAATTTTTTTGAATCTTACCAGGCCTTTCAGAACGCCGTGAAACGTGCCAGGGCGGGCAAAGGCCCCACTATTATCGTCAGTGAAGTGGTCCGTTTGTTTCCGCATTCTTCAAGCGATGATCACCGCAAATACCGCACACCGGAAGAACTGGAGGAAGACCGAAAAAATGATCCCATTCTCCATTTTGTTCTTTCCTGCACGGAAAATGGCATTATAAAAGCAAAAGAATTTGACGCCGTGCAGGAAGAGGTAAAAAAGGTGGTGGATGAAGCGGCAGACTGGGCGATGCAACAATCGGATCCCGATGTAAAAACCGCGACCGATCATGTATTTGTGCAGTACCGGTCACCGGATCCTCCGGAACTCCCCAAAAGCGAGGGAGAGCGGATTGTCATGGTTGATGCCATCAACCATGCCCTTTTGGAGGAGATGGAGCGAGATGACAAGATTATTGTCTATGGCGAGGATGTGGCCGATCCCAAAGGCGGTGTGTTCACCGCCACCAAAGGGTTGACCCGCACCTTCGGGAAGGAGAGGGCTTTCAATTCTCCTCTGGCGGAGGCCAGTATTGTGGGCACGGCAATAGGTCTGGCCATTTATGGTTTCAAACCGGTGGTCGAAATCCAGTTCATGGATTATATCTGGCCGGCTTTTATGCAAATCCGAAATGAATTATCCACCATACTTTACCGTTCCAACGGTACCTGGAAGGCACCGGTGGTGGTGCGAACGCCGGTGGGCGGCTATATTCACGGAGGTCTTTACCATAGCCAGAGCGCCGAGGCCATATTTGCCCACACTCCGGGATTGAAGGTGGTGATGCCCAGTAATGCCGCAGATGCTAAGGGTCTGCTCAAGGCTGCCATCCGCGGTAATGATCCGGTAATCTTTTGCGAACATAAAGGATTATACCGCCAGGGTTTCGCTGCCAGACCCGAACCGGATAAAGATTATATACTGCCTATGGGTTATGCCGGTGTTGTGCAGGAAGGAAATGATGTAACTCTTATTTCCTGGGGTCTGCAGGTACAGAGGTCCATTGAAGCTGTGCGTTTACTGGGGGATATTCAGCCGTCAGTGGAAATTATTGATATCCGTACACTGATCCCTCTGGATATGGAAACCATTCTAAAATCCGTCAAAAAAACCGGCAAGGTGCTCATTGTTCATGAAGATAATCTTACCGCCGGCTTTGGGGCCGAAATTTCGGCCCGAATCGCCTCCCAGGCTTTTGAATACCTGGATGGCCCTATTGAGCGTGTAGCAGCGCGGGATGCGCATATTCCCTACCAGTCTGACCTGGAGAATACTGTATTACCCACATCGCAACGGATTGCCGGGGTACTGGGAAAACTACTGAAATATTAATTAGAATTTTAATAAAGGGTTTCGGAGAACTTTCATATGTTGGTTTGCATTTTGAAAGATTCTAATTTGAGGGAATCCCATGAAAATTGATGTGAAAATGCCCAAACTGGGAGAAAGTTTGACCGAAGGAACGGTGCTTAAATGGTGGAAGCAGCCAGGAGATACCGTTGGGAAGGATGAAGTGCTGCTTGAAGTCTCTACGGATAAAGTCGATTCGGAAATTCTAAGTCCGGCAGACGGGACTCTGACTGAAATTTTAGTAAAGGAGCAGGAGACCGTTGAAGTGGGCAGTATTCTGGCGCGACTGGAAACGGGAAAGATTCCACATGATACTGCGCGGGCTGCGGCACCTGAGAAGAAAAAACAGGTTGAAAAAGCTGCCAAATCTTCCGGCAACTTAGTGGAAAAATCTCCGGAGAAATCGGTACGGGAAGGTGGGTCTTTAATGGTGGATGTGGTAATGCCCAAAATGGGTGAAAGTTTAACGGAAGGAACTATTATTAAATGGTGGAAGAAACCCGGCGAGCGGATAAAGAAAGATGAGAATCTTCTGGAAATATCTACTGATAAGGTTGATTCGGAAATTCCCAGCCCGGTGGAGGGTGTCATCAAAGAAATATTGTTTAAAGAAAACGATACAGTGGAAGTGGGTCAGGTTATTGCCCGGGTGGAGACATCCGGCGCTGGCAGAAAAACCGCTGCTGAGCCGGCTGCTGCTCAGAAAGAATCTGCAACAAAAACCATTGCATCTGTACCAACCGTTGAGGTTCAGCAACAGGCTGCTGAAAGGGAGGTGAGCCGTACAGGCAGTGATACCGGGCGGTTTTACTCTCCCCTGGTTAGAACCATTGCTAGGCAGGAGAACGTGAATATAGAAGAGCTGGATAACATTCCTGGGACAGGTCTGGGTAACCGGGTAACCAAAAAAGACATTCTGGGATACCTGAAACAGCGACAGGCACCTGCCCGTCCAAGCAGAGGACCCGCACCTGAGAAAGCTCCGGAAGCAAAAGGACGGGTTGAAGTTATTCCCATGGACAATGTCCGGAAAAAGATGGCGGAACACATGCGCAGGAGTCTGGATACCTCCGCACATGTGTATTCGGTCTCCGAATGTGATATGACCCGTCTCATGAGTATGATGTATAAACGGAGAGAGCAGTTTCTGAATGAGGAGGGATTCAAACTTACTGTTACCCCCTTTTTGCTGTTTGGTGTAGTAAAAGCGCTGCTGGATTTTCCGCGGGTTAATTCCTCACTAGAGGGGGATAATATTATTGAGAAGAAAGATATCAATCTGGGAATAGCCGTGGCAACCTCCAGAGGATTAATCGTACCGGTGATAAAGAATGCCGAAGAAAAAAGTCTTACCGGACTGGCCAGGGCGATAAATGATCTGGTGAACCGGGCCAGAGAAAATAAGCTGACATATAATGATATTCAGGGATCTACCTTTTCCGTCACCAATTATGGAATTTTTGGTAATATTATCGGGTTGCCCATAATAAATCAGCCCAATGTGGCTATTCTGGGTCTGGGTACCATCAAAAAACGGCCGGTGGTTATTGAAAAACCGGAAGGCGATTTCATTGCCATCCGATCCATGGCTTTCATATCCATGTCCTATGACCATCGCCTGGTGGATGGTGAACTGGGGGGCCGTTTTTTGCAGCGGCTTGTGGAATATCTGGAGCAGATGGAGGAGACTGTCTTTTGAGATAAACAGGAAGACGGGAATGGTATCAGATAGAGCACTCCTGGTCCAGGCTGATTATTGACTATTATCCGGATGAAAAACCAGGTACCGGTTTTAGAAAATGATTGAACAGGCCCGAAAGGGAATTCCGGTTTCCGGGTACCCGGTCCCGGTGGATATTTGCTGGTAGACGCGAGACAACTGACAAATGACAGCTGAAGAATGAAATCTGAAAATAACCTACAGTGTGTGAATTAAATGAATAAAAATAAACGAAAACCGGCCTGGCTGAAAGTCGGGCTGGGAGATACATTCGGTGAAATAGAGAATCTGATGCAGGATGCGGTGGCCGCTGGCGTGGATATTCTGAGCATCGGACAATATCTGCAACCAACCAGGACCCATCTGCCGGTAGTGCGTTATGTTACTCCCGCCGAATTCCACAAGATGAAACAGGCGGGTCTGGAAACCAGATTTAAGCATGGGGAAGCAGGTCCCCTGGTGTGCAGCTCCTAGCATGCCGGGGAACAGTATGAACTGTTGGCTCCTGCGCTATCTCGAGCGCAGTAAAAAACCCGCCTTTGTTAGCGGGTTTTAAATAAAAAAATGAATTGTTTAATCATATGTCAATTCGGATATTATCGAAAACTTATCCGGGGTGTATTTACGGCAAGCTCAATTCTACCTTTGACTTTTGCCTGACGATGTTTATCGCACCCGTTTTACACTGATTCGTATTCAGGTTTTATACATATTTTTCGGGAGAGACGTGTATGGATTTTCTGAACAATCTGTTTTTACCACCATCTGCTAATCATTTGCACCTGGTGCACCTCCTGATACTGGTGATATATTTTATTCATATCCCGTTCATCAGTCTTTTACTGGGTGGGACTTTTTTTTCAGTATTTTTCCGGTTCCTGGAGGGAGATCGTCAGGATAGTCGACGATGGAGAGTCTCCCGGGATTTCATTGAAACCCTGGTATTCCGTAAAACAGCAGGAATATTTCTTGGTGTTCTGCCCCTGGTGATACTTACCCTTATCGAAGGGCAGGTTTTTTATGATGCCGATATAGCAGTTGTGCGGTTCATGCTATATGCCACTCTAATCATTGCGCTGGGAATCACCCTGGTTTATTTTTACCAATATACCTTCCGCATGGCGGAGGTAAATCCGGTCCTGCAATTAAGCAGCGGCGTTGCGGCACTGTTTTTTCTACTACTGGGATACTTCATATTCAGTGTAAATTCGGCCCTTATCCTGGACCCCGGACGATGGGCGGAGGTTAACCGTGTCTCAAAATTTCTGTTTTCCTGGAATGTGATCGCCCGTTTTCTGAATTTCCTGACGGCAGCTTTTGCGGTATCCGGAATTGCCATGGTGTTTTTCTTCTTCAACTGGAAAGAATCATACAGGGACTTTGATAAAGCTTACGGTGATTACCTGCTGAAACTGGGCGGCGGTATCGGAATAGCCTTTACACTGCTTCAGCCGATTTTCATCTTCTGGAATCTCATTACCCTTCCGGATCCTGCTCTCAGTAACCTGGTGTTTGTCCTCACTATTTTGGCGCTTGCTGTAATAATGGTGATTTCATTATTGCTTTACCAGCTACTGAAGAATGCCCGCTCCAGCCTTGGTACCCATGTGTTCTCCCTGTTTATTGTGGCCTTTGTGGTGATGATTGTGAACGATCATGAAGCGCGGGAAGATGCAATTTATAACCAGACACGGCTTTTGATAACGCGCGCGGATGAAGTGGCCGGTGAGATCGAATCCAGTAGAGAAGCGGAAAGAGAAACCTCGGTGGAACCGGACATTGCTGTGGGTGAAAAGGTATATGAAAACCAGTGTTCCGCCTGTCATCGATTCGATCAGAAACTGGTGGGGCCGCCCTACAACCAGACGCTTCCCAAATTCCGGGATAATCAAAAAGAACTGGCCGATTTTATTCGCAATCCTTATAAAATTGATCCGGCCTATCCGGCCATGCCCAAGCTGGGATTAAGTGAAAAGGAAATTAAATCAGTTATTGCGTATCTATACCAGGAATTAGAAAAGGAAAAGCAGGAAGCAAAATAACAGCAGATATTTATATTAAGGAGTATCCAGTGAAGAAAGGTATTGCTCCGGCAATTATCATTTTATATATCTTTAGTTTTATGGTATTTGTGTCTCTCATCGGTTATTTCTGGCAGCAGAACCGGAAAACACCTAAGCAACCGATAAATTTCAGTCATCAGCTTCATGTATCCAGGGTTGGTCTCGCCTGTACTCATTGTCATTATTCGGTGGAAAAGTCACCGGCAGCGGGCATTCCGCCGGTTCAAACCTGTATGAACTGCCATCAGGCAGTGGCAACGGACCGGCCGGAAATAAAAAAATTAACTCAATACTGGGAAGAAAAGATACCCATCCCCTGGAAGAGGGTTTATGTCCTGCCCGTCCGGAATTATGTCTATTTTTCTCATAAGAGACATATCAAGGGAGGGCTGCAGTGTGTTAACTGCCATGGAAATGTGGAAGTGATGCCGGTTATCAAACAGGTTCCCGAGCTGGAGATGGGGTGGTGTGTATCGTGTCATCGTGTAAAAAATGCACCGGTAGACTGTGCCACATGTCATAAATAGTTGAATTCTGGAGGATTTGAATGGATAGACGTGATTTTTTAAAAATTCTGGGAATAACGTCCGGCACCATGATGGTTTCATCCTGTGGTGTGGACAAGGCCAGTGAAAAAATTATTCCCTATGTGATTCCGCCGGATGAGGATGTGTATCCGGGCAACCCCTTGTTTTTAAATACAACCTGCACCGAGTGCCCTGCAAATTGCGGAATGCAGGTGGAGATTAATGAAAAGGTCTATCATGATGTGCGCAGCCTGTATCCTACCAAACTGGAAGGGATTGAAGGGCACCCCCTTAATGAGGGGACACTTTGTATGAGAGGGCAGGCGGGTCTTTTTCGTCTCTACAGCCCGGATCGAATTCAGCGGACCATGATGAGGCATGACCAGGGTAATTTCCGGGTAGCCACCTGGAAGGAAGCATTAACCCGAATTGAAGAAGGATTAAACCGTGCAAAGCAGGACGGGAAAAAGAATGCCTATTTTTCAGGACGGACTACCGGCAGCCTTTCCGAACTCATAGACCGGTTCTGCCGGAATAAAGATATTGAAAGGCTTCCGGAATTTGAAGTATTCTCATATGCCAATATCAAACGGGCTAATGAGATGGTGTTCAGGCGTCCGCAAATTCCCAAATATCATATAGAAAAAGCAGATTTTCTGCTGACCATCGGAGCTGACATCTTTGAAACACATATCAGCCCGGTTTCGCATTCCTGGCGGTTTGCCCGCGCCAGGAAAAATGAGAATTTCAGCTGGTATCATGTAGAACCGAATCTTTCACTTACCGGGGTACAGGCAACCCGGCGGTTGTCCCTCAGGCCCCGCAGCGAAATGGTTCTGTTGACCTTCCTGCTCCAGACAGTCCTGGAACAGAATGAGAGGAAAAATAATCCCGGGATTACCATTGTACGCTCCCTACCCAATTATCCGCTGGATGAAGTTTCCAGCCTGACAGGAATCTCCGAAACGGATCTCAGGAGTCTGGCCACAAGCTTTGGTAACGCAAAGAAGCCGCTGGTGATTGCAGGCGGTGTCTCAACTGCTCACCAGTTGGGCCTGGAAGTTGCCGTTCTGACTTCGTTGTTGCAGTGGATCATGGCTATGACAGATGAACTGGTCGATTTCAGCCAGGCCGAGTCTTATGAGTCGATTGGAACCTTTAAAGATGTGGAATCTCTGAATGAACAGCTGGATCAAAATACCATGGGAGTGTTGTTTATTTCCCGGATGGACCCGGTATCGATGCTGCCTGCTGTCTTTAAATTTTCCCGGCAGATAAAAAAGGCACAATTGACAGTAGGTCTCTCTGACCATATGAATGATACGGTCAGAGAATGCGATGTGATTTTGCCACTGTCACATTCTCTAGAATCCTGGGGAGACAGCCAGCCCTGCCGGGGATTAACAAATGTCATTCAACCCGCCATCGATCCTCAGTATGACACCCGGTCAGAGGGAGACATTCTGCTGCAGTTGTTGAATAATGAGTCCACTTATAAGAATTTTCTCTTTGAAAAATGGAATAAAAATTACGGAGACGCCGGTACGAAAGAAATGTTAAAAACCGGTTACAGGTCAGATCCTGTGCCCAAAGTAATGGTAAGTTTTAATACACTGGCCGTTTCCAGCTTCGTGCGACATATGGAAAAACCGAATTTTAACTATGGTGTAGTATTATGTCTGAGCCCCTCCATAAGGAGTTATGATGGCCGCAGCCGTGATCTGAAGCTGATGCAGGAAATTCCGGATCCCCTGTCTACAATTTCTTACGGCGGCTGGATTTCCATATCTCCGCTGACAGCTGAATATTTCAGGCTGAAGGATCGGGATGAAGTGGAGCTAACGGCTCAAGAATTTTCTCTGAAGCTGCCGGTAAAGGTGCAAAAGCATTTATCTGATAATGTGGTTATGGTTCAGCGTGACCTTATCCCTGTTCCGCTAACCGCGGTAGATCACCGCTCCGGTGAAGCGTCCTGGTATGTTCCCAATATATCGCTACAGAAAACCGGCGTCGTTCTTCCGGTTCCCATCCTGTCCGGTTCAATGGAAGAAAACCACAGGGGAATCCTTCCCCCGGATGATGATCATGGACACCGGCATGACGATGAAGAGCATCCACGCTGGTATCCTGAGCATGAACACAAGGATTACCGCTGGGGGATGGCCATAGATCTGGAAAGCTGTATCGGTTGCAATGCCTGTACGGCGGCCTGTTATGTGGAAAACAATATTCCCCTTGTGGGATTGAAGGAACATCTCAATGGCCGTGAAATGTCCTGGATCCGAATCCAGCCCTATTACGACGCGAATGATAATTTTGAATTTGTTCCCATGATGTGTCAGCAATGTGACAATGCACCCTGCGAACCGGTTTGTCCGGTATATGCCTCTTATCATAATCCGGAGGGGTTGAATGTTCAGGTTTATAACCGCTGTGTAGGAACCAGGTACTGTTCCAACAACTGTCCCTATAAAGTCCGACGGTTCAACTGGTTTGATCATCGCCTGGTTGAACCACTGGACAAGATGTATAATCCTGCCATTTCTGTTCGGGGCCGTGGGATAATGGAAAAATGTACGTTCTGTATTCAGAGGATCAGAGCGGCAAAGGATCATGCCAAGGACGAAAATCGACTGGTGCAGGATGGCGAAATTATCCCTGCCTGTGCCCAGACCTGTCCTACAGAGGCGATTACTTTCGGAAACATGAAAGACACGGAGTCCAGAGTATACCAGCTGGCCCAATCAGAGCGTGCCTACCACGCACTGGAGGAACTGGGAACGGAACCGGCCGTGAATTATCTGGGCAAAAGGGGAAATAATCATGAAGCCTAAAGATATGAAAGAACCGGAGTATAATCAAAGGCTGGAACAGGATATTCTGCAGGCACTGAAAAATCCCAGCCCTTTTTACTGGGTGGCAGTTTTCACATGTGCCTCCTTTTTCGCTATTGGTCTACTGACCTGGCTCTATCAGATGCTGAAAGGGATGGGTGTGGCAGGTATAAATAATCCTGTAGGCTGGGGAGTCTATATTACCGACTTTGTATTCTGGGTAGGTATTGCCCATTCCGGCACTTTAATTTCGGCGGTTCTGTTTTTATTCAGAGCCAAATTTCGCAATGTCTTCAACCGTTCCGCCGAAGCCATGACGGTATTTGCCGTAATGACGGCGGGACTTTATCCGTTGATTCACCTCGGACGGTCCTGGTTTTTTTACTGGTTGTTTCCCTATCCAAACCAGCGCCAATTGTGGGTGAATTTCCAGTCGCCCCTTATTTGGGATGTGTTTGCCGTTAGCACCTATTTTACCATCAGTGCCATCTTCTGGTATGTAGGGATGGTACCGGATGTAGCCATTGTCCGCCGTTATGCCAGCGGAATCGGAAAAAAGATATACAGTATATTATCCCTGGGCTGGAGCGGCAGCAAGCGACAATGGAGGCATTATACCCGGCTGTACATATTTCTGGCTGCTTTCGCAACCCCGTTGGTCATTTCCGTACATTCAGTGGTGTCCTGGGATTTTGCCATGAGCATTATCCCGGGTTGGCATACCACTATTTTCGCTCCCTATTTTGTAGCGGGGGCTATTTTCTCGGGAACTGCCATGGTTCTGACCCTGGTTATCCCTATGATGAAAATCTTCCGCCTGGAGAGATATATCACCGTTGATCATTTTGATAAAATCGCCAAAGTCCTTCTGTTCACTTCACTGATTGTAACCTATTCTTATTTGGTGGAATTTTCCCTGGCTTTTTACGGGGGACATAAATTTGAAGAATCCCATTTTCTCTACCGGTTGCTGGGTGACTATCGTTATCTGTACTGGACGATGCTATTCTGTAATTCACTCTTTCCGTTGACCCTGTTCATACGCAGACTTCGCCGCAGCATTGCCTTTCTGTTTATCATGTCGTTATTCGTTAATGTGGGGATGTGGCTGGAACGGTTCGTGATTATTGTGAGCGCTCTGGCCAAGGATTTCGATCCTTATAACTGGGGTATCTATATTCCCCGCTGGCCGGAGGTAGCCATTACCCTGGGCAGCTTCGGCATGTTCTTTATGTTTTTCCTGATTTTCACCAAAGTATTGCCTGTTCTTGCCATCACAGAAATTAAAGAGGAGGCGGTAGAATGAAAATAAATTATTCATTTGATGAAAAACGTAAATTTTTAGCCAAACTGGAAGAACTGGTAAAAAGCGGAATCGCACGGGAGAAAATTAACGTCTTTACTCCTTACCCGGTGCATGAAGCGGAAGAACTATTGAAAATTAAAAACTCACCGCTCCGTTTTTTTACACTTTTCGGAGCTCTCAGCGGCCTGCTGTTCGGATTTTTCTTTACTATATGGACATCCCTGGACTGGCCGCTTATCCGGGGAGGTAAGCCTATTGTGTCCATACCAGCCTATATAATAGTGGCTTTTGAGCTTACCATCCTTTTTGGAGGGGTCATTTCATTTATCGGATTTTTATTGTTGTCCGGATTGCCCAGTGCTGGAAAAATTGCGGCACCGGAAGATTATGGAAATCAATTTGTCATTCACATTGAGAATGAGGGTGAAAAATGAGCGCATTGCAACTCCGCCCAATGGCACTTGGTATCGCAGCACTTATCATCGGCGCATTGATAGTAATCATTGAGACTGTCATCAAGGGTCCCGGCGATGGCGATCTGCTGTTTACCCTTACCTTCTGGATTGCCCTGATTCAGGGCCCGGTTGCGGTGGCAGCAGCCGCTGATGTTTCCCAGGGATCCTGGGCGAAACCGTTGAAATGGGAACTTCTCTCCTTTTATCCCCTTATCCTGTTTATGGCTGTTCTTTTTCTGTTCCTCTCTTTTCATATGAATATATACAAATGGACGGAAACGGATCATCAATGGTTGAATAAAAACTTTTTTATCCTGCGGAATTTTGTCCTGCTTCTGATATCCTTCATTCTGGCGCATTTTTATGCAAAAGCCAGTTTAAGAGAAAAAGAGAGCCGGGGAACACTGGCTGTCCTTTTCCTATTCTCGTTCGTTACCGTTCAATCCATGGTTGCTTTTGACTGGATTATGACTCTGGATTATCCCTGGATAAGCACTATGTTCGGACCCATTTTTTTCATGGAATCCTTCTATGCCGGGCTGGCCCTGGCCACCCTAATGGCCGCTTATTTGATTAAGAAAAGCCGGGAAGATAGTGCGAATATGAAAAAAGTAATGAGGGACAGCGCACTTTTTATGTTCGGTATTTCCCTGGCCTGGGCGGGTTTATATTATGGTCAGTATCTGGTAGTATGGTATGGAAACATCCCCTGGGAAACCGACTTTTTTTCATCCCGTATGAACCATGAGCCCTTTAAGGTATTGATGTATCTGGTTATTTTTATTCTTTTTATTTTCCCGTTTGTTGGCCTGATCAGTAAAAAATCAAAAACGTCCCGGGGGTGGGTAACTATTATCGCATTTGCGGTTCTCACCGGTTTGCTGCTGGAACGGATTTTTTACATTCTACCGGTGGTTCCACTGAATGCTGTCTGGCTGATTATTGAATTTATCCTGATGGGATTTTTGTTAATCCTGTTTTTTTCCGGCCGCAAGCAGATGCTGTCACTGATTGAAAAGCATTGACAATTAAAATCATGAATATCATAAAAAAGCCCGGATTATTGACCCGGGCTTCGTTTTTACAGGCCAAATCAATTTTAAAACTGAAATCCTAATCCGATTCTCTGAATAATTCCCAGATCCTTCATATTGGAAAGCGAGTAATCCGCTTCTATCATCCAGCTCTGAACGGGGAATTGTATACCAAGACCGCCGCTCAGGTTTTCCATATCATGGTTAACACGGTATCCGCCGCGCAGGAAAAAATTTTCATTCCAGCTGTATTCCAGACCCAGGCTTACCGTTTCCGGGGCATCATTAACGTTGTAGCCATCCACCAGCAGGGTTAGGCGTTGGGATTCCCGCAGCATCAATCCTTCCCGCAATCCGATAATGTCCATTGCCAGGCCAATCCTGAAACTGATGGGCAAAGGCCAGCTCTGGGTTTCCAACCTGGCGGCGGTATTATCTGAAGATGTGAGTAAATCACGTCCATCCAGGCGCAGTTTCCCGCCGAAATTACTCATCATAATTCCCAGACGCATACCTTTAAAACCGGTGTGCAGCATTCCCCCCAGATCCACTGCAAAGGTACTGGCACTTTCATTAAATAATTTCTGCTGAATAAATTTTACCGTCGCTCCGAAAGAAAAGCGCTCGGTCATGCGGCGGGCAAAAGAAAGTCCGGCAGAAATATCCTGTACATCAAAAAATATTCCTGTACCGTCGGGTTGTTCAATAGTGGTCTGCTCCATATCAGGAGTACTCAGGGCTGTAAAACTGGCTCCGATTGTGGTGGAAGCGGACACGGGTATAACCAGTCCTGCGAAATCGTGATTGATATTTGCGAACCATACGGTATGAGTGGCCAGAAACTGCCGCCGTTTCATGAACGCAGTTCCGGCAGGATTCCAGTATAGTCCGGTAACATCGTTGGCTATTCCCGTGAAACTTCCGGCAAGGGCACTGGCCCTGGGTCCAATGCCGATTTTCAGAAACTGTGCTGCCGATGTACCGGATTTGGAAACGGCAAAAGCGGAAGTTACTTCCAGAAAAAATATTCCCAGGGATACTATTATGACTGAGTATCTACGCATGCGGTTAACCATTTTTAAAATATGATTCAATTCGATTACCTGTGCTTACTTGTTTTACCTGATTAACGGATAACTACAAATTTACCGGTGTGTTTTTTCCCGTCCGGTGTTTTAACTACAAAAACATACAGGCCATAGGCTACATTGACATTTGAATCGTTTTGCAGATTCCAGTATTCACTGTTACTGAAACCCTGGTGATACAATGTTTTGATATGATCACCGGCGGTGGAAAAAATTGAAATTTCACATTCCCCCGGAAGGTTGGTAAACTGCAGACGGCCTTCAAACTGGCTACTTTCCCAGCCTGCTCTTACAATGAAGGGATTGGGAACAACCTTAATCTGTGATAAATCGTATTGTCTGCTGCCCATTTCCGGAGGATGGGTCTCGAATTCAAAATATACAGCCGATCTGAACAATTTACGGGTCCGGATGGTAAACTCGTCACCCTGTGACGGCTTCAGCGCAGGTATCTGTTTAGGTAAACCACCCTGACTTAAAAAGTCAGTGGGGAAGTTCAGGGTGAATAATTTTACACCGACAGATCTCTCCCAGTTCGTATCCGGATTGACCAGTTTCTGTTCCAGCAGAAGAACGTCCGGCCATATATATTCCCAGGGATAATTGGGATTGTAACCGGCACCACCCGGCTCCAGATCCCATCCCAACGGACTGTAATGGGAATCATGCCATCCCGCATCGCTGTGGATTTCATAATCACCCAGCCAGGATTGACTGCCGATTTCAACCGGATTATCAGGATCTGTAATCATTTCTATGCGGATAGGCAAGTGAACCGCGGTGTCCTGATCCTCTCCATTGTAAACATCATACCACTGTACCATCGATCCGCCGACCGGACTGTAATCAACCGTAATTCGATAATCATCACTAGAATAAACCGCCGGGGGTTCCCTCCAGGGATGTGTTGCAAAGGTATCAAAATTAGTAACCCGCCAGGCATAGGTGCAGGTATCGTTGTTAACCCTTGTCCACCCCAGAAGGGTTACGGCCGGTTCAGTATCTCTGGCCAGGATACGAAAACCCTCAACCACCGGAGAATTGTCCTCAGATTTATCAAGCAGCGGATAATTCTGCAATAATGTATCCTGAGTAGTTATATCGATCAGATTAAAGGTGGTAGTAAAAAAGGTATCGGCTTCGGCCTGGTCACTGGCCTGAATGACCCGGCCCACATCATTGAAAGTTACCCGGTAACGGTGTCCGGTAAGCAGAGTGGGATCGAGAATCTGTATGGTCAGACGTGAATCGCATGGTCCGCCCAGGGGGGCTATGGAATCAGCATCGGAAATGGGAATAACATTCAGATCGCTGGCACTGCCGACCGGAACCACCTGAACCACATTGGGTTCATCCGGTGTAACTCCCCGCGAGCTTTCCAGTGCCGGCAAACCGGTCGTTACATCTCCGCGGTCATAAGACGTTACTGAATACCAGTATTCCCTGCCGTTTACCACCGAAGAATCAACAAAGGTATGTTTCAGCCCGCTGTTATTGCCCAGATAAAAGTTCGAGTTGGGATCCTTCCCGGATATGCTGTTGTCCAGATCATACTGGGCAACAGGAACAAAACCGATCAGATTTCCTCTTTCATCGGTAATGGGATCACCCCAGGTGATCCCGAAATCCTGGCTGCGGTACACTCGATAGCCCTCGAAATCCAGTTTTCCGGAGAGCAGATCACGGGCGGATTCTGCTTCCAAACCATCCCAGGTAACAGTGATTCGGTGGTCTTCGCTGAATGCCTGCACCGTTGGTGACGGTGGAGCGTTTGGTCCCAAATAATTCCGTTTTGCCATATCTTTCACCATCTCTGCATTGGCTACCATCTGTTCCTTTGAGGCACCCATTACCACGGCGAAGGCTGAATGAACGGAATCTTGCGGAGCAATACTGATCGGACCGCTCGATATGATAAATACAAAGTCTGTTCCTAATTTATTCCCACTGGGGTCCAGATTATCCGCCAGGGCATCATCATCGATGCGGTGTTTGTTACCGTGAAAATAAATATTACGGGTAATGTGCGTGCCGGAAGTATCACTGGTCATAATTTCCCACAGTTGCTCATTGGTGCTGGGTTCATAAATGTTATCGAAGTAGTGGAAATCCGTGATGCCCACATTATCCGGACTGAAAAGAGAAAGAAGTCCGATATATCCGGTAATATCCCATATTCCTTCAGTTGGATCGGCATCCCACAGATATACCATTTCCCGGTTTTCAGGTTTCGCCTGATCCAGGGACATAAGCCGAATATGATCGTGGGCGTCGAAATCCACCTTAAAATCGGCCATATAACCTACCCAAACGGAATCAAGTGCATTTTGGGAAGTATTAATCAACTGAAAATCAAAAATGAGAAAATTTCGGGCATAACTTCGGCTGAAAGAAAATGTCCTCTGTTTTACTTTAAGACCATAACCGCCATTGGGGTTATTCTGATCAGTAAAAATGGCGAAGGCATCCCGCTCGGAAACGAATTCACCGGCTTTCTCACCTCCGGTTTCCGGATTATAGCGGAAAGGTCCCGGCCAGAACGGTTTACCGTTATTCCGGGTAGGCCAGGTATTTTTATTATCTGAACCGGCCAGCAGGGGTGTCCCGTCGGAAGCGGTTACCGTGCCCGAGTAAAGATTCCCGTAAGATCCATCCTGTGCTTCCCAGTCAAAATTTTCGGCTACGGTAGCCGGATCATGAACGGAAGTTACCACATCTCCATTATATCCAACCATCAGTTCCAGTCCGAAACAATACTGATGGGTGTCATCTGCCCAGCTGGGCCAGTGCAAGGCCGGGGCAAACAGGTGAAAATTAGAAAGCACACCGAAGTTTCCGGTAACATTTGCGAGTTCACCTCTATCCATGACGGCCACCGCACGGTCTGCCTTCCCCATGAGTTTGCTGAGGGCAGCTTTTGGCCGGTTTTTGTACTTCTCATAAACTTTGAAACCTTCATCCCGGTCATTGAACAGGGATTGTGAATAACTGAATTGAGAGAGGCTTAAAATGATGACAATAATTTTAGCTGAACAGATTAACAATTTATTCATGTGGTTCGTGCTCACCTTCTGTAGATGATTAAAAAATGATTAATGCTCCCACTCTGATAAGACGGGGAGGACCGGCATCACCGGGATCATGCACATAATCGGTCCCGGTGGCCAGTAGATCCAGTTTTCCTGTGTCCCACAGACGGCCGGTAAAGGGTTGTACCCGTAATGCGTTTAAGGTATTGAAAATATTAGTTGTTTCAACAAATACACCCAGTCGGGCCGCAGCAATTGGCCATCTCTTTTCCAGCCGCGCATCCACTGTACTGGTCCAGGGCATGCGGGCTGAATTAGGAGGAATAAACAGAGTGGGATCGTCCGTAATTGGCGTATAGGGATAACCGGAGGCGAATTGAACGATCATGTTAAGCCTGAGGTCGGATATCAGCAGGCTTTCCCAATATGAGGCTCCGGATTTTTTAGGATAAGTAAATGTTAAGGAAGAACTGAATACATGACGGCGGTCAAAATCCAGGGGATATTCCTGTTTGGTTTCTTCCAGCTCAAAATAGGCATTATAGGCCTGCTGAGTTGGAAAGGATGCATTACCCGAGGCAACCGAATACGAATAGTTTATTGTTCCGTTGAAATAGCCCTGAGGCCGGATTCGCCAGGAGAAATCAATTCCCTTCACGCTGCCATAATCAACGTTTGTAAATATGGAATATTTATAAAGCTGACCCAGACGGTAATAATGTGTTCCCAACAGATTTTCCAGATCCTTGTAATATGCGGTGATTTCCAGAACGCTGTTTCCGGTAGCCTGAAATTTGAGTCCGCCTTCATAGCTGACGGTTTTCTGGGGTTTTACACCTGGATTTCCCACCAGAACAAAGGCCTCATCTCCCCAATTGTCGGGATTCTGATAAATCAGATTGGTGTAAATATCTGCAAAACTGGGGAACTGGAAAAAGTGACCATATGAAAAATGAAAGATCATTTCCTCGGAAATGGGAAATGCCATACCCAGTCTGGGGCTTAGCTGATAACGGGGAGGTACATCCGCCAGACCCGATTCGGGATTATTGATCTCCTTCCACTGCCGGGCGCTGACATCCACATAATCCAGCCTCAGACCTGCATTGATTATAAAATAACTGTATTCAATTTTATCCTGGAAATAGACAGCCACATCCAGAGGCTGGTAGTCCAACGGAATGGTCAGATTTACTCCTCCTTCAGCCGGCCAGGGTTCCAACCGTTTAGTTGAACTCAGATCCTGATACCTGACCTCAAATCCCGATTTCAGTTCATGATGCAAGCCCGCCTGATAATTAAAATCACCTCTGGCTGAATAGAGATCGGAATTGGATTTCAGGTATAAATTATCTGTCCCGCGGATATAGAACTCCAGTTCATTGTCTTTCTCACCTTTTTGATAATCAGTATCGGGATTTTTGAAACGGTTATTGACCCAGTCCCACACACCAAACTCACTTTGATAGCTGGATAGCGACAGATTCAGGGTATAGAACATGCGGGAAGATAGGGTGTGCGTCATATTCAGAATATGCCGTCTCTGACCGATATCATTAAGCCCCTGGTTCTGGGGCAGGTATTTCCAGCTATGGCTGTAAATCTGGAATATCTGGTGACTGAAATTCTCCGTATAATTTAATTTTAATGTGGGAGAGGCAAAATAGGTCATCTTGGCAAAATAATTACGATCCAGATCAAAACCGTGCGGAAGGTAAGAATCCAGGTTTGAATATTTACCGGAGAAAAACAGAGAGAGTTTCTTTATACCCGGAATCGGTACACTCATCGATCCCTGAATTTGTCCCGGTACATTGATCAGGGAAGGATATCCCTGGAAATTATCTGCAGGCGCCTGGTAGATCAGTCTATTCCCGCTGTTTGGATCCATCACCGGATTTTTATCTTCTACAATGGCATCAGGTTGACGGTAAGGTGAATTATTAAGGAAACCACTGGTGATTTCCACTTTTCCGGTAAATTTACGGGAAGGTTCCTTGGTAACAATATTCACCACACCGGACATGACATTGCCGTACTCTGCATTAAATGTGCCGCTTATGACCACCATTTCATCTATGGCTTCCTCTGAGATAGATAACCCCAGATTTCCACTCATGGATTGCCTTGCCTTGTTACTCTCTTCCAGCTCGCTGTCGAAGCCACTCTTCAGCGGATCATCCACATAAACACCGTCAATAAGGTAGGCTATCTCACCGGACCGTCCACCGCGAATATGAAGGCGTCCCGCTGCATCTTTTGATACACCGGCCTGCAGGGCCAGAACATCCTTGAAATCCCTTACCGGTAACTCTGTGAGTTCTCTGCTGTCAATATAGGTTTGATTGGATGTGATATCTTTCTGAATGAGGGGCCTCTCGGCCACCACTACCACTTCCTCTCCCAGAATGGGGGTCTCTGACAGCCGGAAATTCAAATTAGTGGTCAGATCAACTGATACTTTAACATCCTGTTTGATAATTTTCTGATAACCTAGCATACTCACTTCAATCTGATAGACTCCGGGAGGAATATTGAGTATAAAGAATCTGCCCCGGGAGTCGGTAGAAGCGCCAAGTTGGGAATTGATCAGAACGATATTGACCCCGGGCAATGGTTCTCCCGTAGGCAGTTCGGTGACAGTCCCGGCGATTTTACCGGTTGTTCCGGCATGTATAAATGAATATGTCAGAAAAAGAGATAAAACCAGGAAAGCAGAAATTTTCTTTTTTGTCATCAGGTATTTCCTATTGCAGAATTAAACTTTATTACTCATTTATATATTAAAGGTTGCTTGAAAATTTTAATAGTAAGTCGGTAAAAATATATGACATAACACTCACCATAACAAAGTATTTTACATAATTGAATTATGAATCTCACACTTTAAAATTCAAACTGAACGTATTTACTTTGTGGAAATTTTTTGGAATCAATGTGGTAAATGTTCGGGGAATCCAAGCAAGATAGATTTTCAGTATAAATACTGGTGTAATAAAGTCATCATCAGCTGTCCCAAAAATTGTCAGATGTGTTTATTTCATGCAATGCCTTCTGTTGGGTCGGGTTGGACCAGAACGTGAGCCGGCAAAAAGAAAATCCCCGGTAATCAACCGGGGATTTTTAAGATAAAATTTTTAAGATCAGAACGTTATTACTTGACCAGTAACATTTTCCGGGTCTGCTGAAATTTACCTGCATTCAACTGGTAGAAATATATTCCGGCGGGTACTTCGTTACCATACTCGTCGCTTCCGTCCCAAACCGCCTCGTGCATTCCGGCGGGCAGGTTCCCTTTTACCAGTGAACGAATTTTTTGGCCGAGGGCATTAAATACCTCCAGCCGCACAGAAGACGAAACCGGAATCTCGAAAGTAATCTGAGTGGATGGGTTAAACGGATTCGGATAATTTTGAGAAAGACGGTAAGTGCTGCTTAAATTCTGAGTTTCCTCTATGGAGTTCACCTCATCGGTGACCAATACATTATCAACATATAAATCAGTAGTTTCATAAACGCCGAAACTCAGCATGAAGGCGTATACTCCGATAAATCCTTCAGTAAAAAGAGGTGTGGAGGTAGTATCCTGGTAAGGTGAGCCGGGAAGTTCCTGATCATCGTAATATAACCAGAAATCATTTCCGACAGCCCGTACGGCCAGCTTATGCCAGCCACTGTCAGCCGGAATACCTCCGGGAATATCGGCAGATAACCAGTCGTTCAAAACAACCGGGCTGGCCCCGACTCTCTTTCTAAAGCGAATACGTGGGGTAGTGGAACGGAAACTGGTTACCAGCTGATAAGCAGAGGTAACTCCGGTGGAATCGACCCGGAACTCGATACCGTAATATTCGGCACCAAAGAATGATCCACCGATGGGAATGAATAAATTAGCCTCCATGTAAAAATCTGATAATTGTCCATCGCCTGAATAACTCTCCGAAACCCCTCCGGAATCTGCTCGAACCGTGGAAAGGCTGCCCACCCAGCCGTTACCATTGGGATCATTGGGATAAGCCAAGGGTTCGATTACATTTCCTACGGTATCAATATGGAAACCCGCATACCAGGGGTTATCCAGCGTTCCGTCAGAAAACGTTTCACTGTACAATATGGTTTGACCCTGCGCCAAACTAACCAGCAGTACCGGAATAATTAAGAATAATCGTAACATTGATTTCATTGCAACCTCCTGATAATTTAGTATCACCTAAATTTCTAAAGTAGTTATTTAATGGATAAGAACTTACATCATTCATCACA
>CAYWTB010000035.1:0-43769 GCA_964461135.1 uncultured Caldithrix sp.
AATAACGGGAATTCTAATTGTCGCTGAAAAGAAAAAATAATAGACGTTGAACAACTATTAAATAAAAATAGAAAGAATCGCAATTTAATTAGCGCATATCTTAGATTTTTTAATTTTCGGAATAGATTTCCTTGGTACTGCATGATTCTCTTTTTTCTTTGATTATTTACGTAAAGTTATATATCTTCCAATCAAAGAAATATTTTTAATGACTAAATTCGTAGTCACTAAAAATATTTGCACTAGATCCATATGAACACTTTCCAAGATTGCAAAAATCTTTCATTTGATTATCAAAAAAATTTGATGTTATCAAATGAAAATTATATAAATTTAAATTATGAAGGTTTTTACAGATTATTAAAATACCTATCAAAATTTCTACATTTTTCAAACGCACATCTTTTTATTAGAAAATCGAATTTTTTAAAATTACTATTCTCATACCCCTTTTTACAAAATCCCTCTGAAAATATTGAATTACATCTACCATCTGAAATTATAGATGATTTATTTGAAAAGGAAGGAATCCAAGTAATTGATTCTAATGATTATTTTAAACGTTTTTTTAAATTTCCTGATATTCAAAATGAATCGATTTTATTAATCTCGCCTGTTAAGTATGAAGATGTTCATTTGGGATTATTAATTTTCTCTGAATTTGAGGGTGATTATTATCGGAAATTTGAATATTCAGAATTTGAGGACATTTTTTTTCAATTAAATTTTTTATTTTACAATTTCTTGGTGTCAGAAAAGGAAATTAGAAAGTCAAAATTAATTGAAAAAATTAATAATATTTGTCACAATCTCGACTCATTTATTGATGAAGGAGAATTATTTGAGAATTTAGTCCGGTGCATTCAGGAAAATTTGAATTATAATCATGTGGGATTGTATTTAGTAAATAAAAAAGAACAAAAAATTACCTTAAAAGCCATTTCAGGAAATTATGAGAATTATGTCCCACGGAATCAAGAACTCAATTTTTATACCGGCATAGTTGGACAGGTTATTAAAAGTGGAAAAACAATTTTATCCAATAATACCAAACAAAATCCACATTTTCTTAATTTGACACCAGAGATAACTCCAACACAGTCTGAATTGTGTGTTCCCATCATAATTGAGGATGATATTATCGGTGCCATCAATATTGAAAGTACAGAGCTTATGGAATTTGATCAGGATGATCTCAATTCCTTAGAGGTACTTGCAAAT
Source organism: uncultured Caldithrix sp. (assembly GCA_964461135.1). GTDB lineage: Bacteria > Calditrichota > Calditrichia > RBG-13-44-9 > RBG-13-44-9 > RQOF01. The sequence continues at coordinate 1,222 of CAYWTB010000035.1, forward strand.
AGGGTGGGCACAAAGATTTATAATAATCAGTTATTTCATGAAATTCAGCAAAGCAATAAAAAATTGTATGATATAGTTTCATCAATGGGGCAAGGAATAATTTTACTGGATAATTTCTTTAATATTAAATGGATTAACGAGACAGCTTCAAAATGGCATAATGGGGATTTAATTAATAAATTTTGTGCTAATTCGATCTGTTCAAAAGAAATCTTTGATTCCGGTTGTCCGGGAATGATTACAATGAGTACCGGAAAAATTACTAAAAGAACTATACGGCTAATGAATGGAAAATATTATAATGTAACCTGTGCGCCTATCAAAGAGGTCGGTGGATCAAGCAGAAAAGTCGTGGAATTGTTTGATGATATTACAAATAGTATTGAAATGCAACACCGACTCGATGAAGCTAAAAAACAATTACAACAAACCAAATATCTCGCCGCTTTAGGTGAGTTGACAACAAGTATAGCACATGAAATTAGAAATCCACTAAATGCTATTTCAAATGCTATTTCAGTATTTGACGAAAATTTAGATTTTGATGAAAACAACCTATTAATTTTAAATATTGTAAAAGAAGAAACAACAAGGCTTAATAATATTATATCAAAGTATCTTCAATTCGGAAAATTTCCTGATATTTCTCTTTCTGAAAATGATATTATAAAAACAATAGAACAAATTATTCACCTAATAAAATTAGATAAAGAACTGGCAGATCGAATTGAATTCATTTCAGAATTTGATTCCAATATTCCTAAATTATTATTTGATCAAGAAGCAATAAAACAAGTCCTATGGAATTTGATTATTAATTCTATTTCTGCCATTAAAAGAAAAGGTTTTATAAAAATTTCTGTTAAAATGCAAAATGGTAATGTCATTATAAAAATTGAAGATAATGGAATTGGAATACCTGAAAACAAAATAACTAAAATATTTAATCAATTCTATTCAATCAAAAAGACTGGTGTTGGGATGGGATTATCGATAGTTAAAAGAATACTCGACAAGCATGACTGGATCATTAAGGTCGAAAGTATTTATAGAACTGGCACAACATTTATAATTAAAATTCCAATCAATTAGAGTAATATGGCTAAAATTCTTGTTGTAGACGATAATAAAAATAATAGAATAACTCTATCTATGCTTTTAAGGAAAGCAGGTTATAATGTTGATGAAGCTGAAAATGGGCGTATAGCTTTATTTAAAATCAATCAAATTTCTTATGATCTCATAATTACTGATTTAAAAATGAATGATATTGATGGTATTGCGGTTTTAAATCATGTGAAAGATAAATTTTCAAGTACTGAAGTAATTGTTTTAACAGCATATGCATCTGTCGACAGTGCAGTGAAAGCCATGAGAATGGGTGCCTATGATTATATTGCAAAAGGCAATTCAAAGGAAGAAACTTTAATAACGGTTGAAAAAGCGTTGGAAAAAACAAAATTAATAAATGAAGTAAAATCTCTGAAAAAAATTGTTCAGGGGAAACACAGTTTTGAAAATATTATTGGAAATCATCCCAAGATACAAAAAATATTTGAGTTAATAAATTCTGTATCAAATCTTGATGTACCAGTTTTAATATGTGGAGAAAGTGGTACGGGAAAAGAATTGATAGCTCGCGCCATACATTTGAATAGCAAACGAGTCAATTTTCCATTTGTTGTAATCAATTGTGGAGCAATGCCTGAAAATCTTCAAGAGAGCGAACTATTTGGGCATACAAAAGGTGCATTTACTGGGGCATTTGAAGAGAAAATTGGCTTGTTTCGTGAAGCAGAGGGCGGTACTTTGTTTATGGATGAAGTAAGTGAAATGTCTTTGAGCATGCAAGTGAAACTGTTACGAGTATTGCAGGATGGAGAAGTAAGAGCGGTTGGCAGTAATATATCAAATTATGTTAATACTCGTTTAATATTTGCGACAAATAATGACCTCAAAGAATTAACATTAAAAAAGATATTCAGAGAGGACCTGTTGTTTCGAATAAATGTTTTTCGAATTAATTTACCTTCATTAAGAGAGAGAAAAAGTGATATCCCATTACTGGCAGATCATTTTTTAAAAAATGCAGCCATAAAATTTAGCAAAAAAATTGATTATATATCTTCCTCTGCACTATCATTACTGACATCTTATGACTGGCCTGGAAATGTTAGAGAATTAAAGAATGTTGTGGAGAGAGCGGTTATATTGTCGAATTCTAATAAAATATTACCTAAAAATATTAATATAGATAAACAAGATAATATTACTAATGATGTTAAAAATCTTCAAATAAATAACAATTTTAATCTCAAGGATATAGAGAAGAAGATAATTCTTACAAGATTGGAGAAAAATAATTGGAATAAAGGAAAAACTGCATCTGAACTAGGAATTAGCACAACTACCCTTTGGCGTAAAATAAATGAATATAATTTATATTCTTAAATTTTAACTTTTTAAAGGTTCATTTTTTATTTGGCCATCCCATTTTAGAAACACCTTCCATCTTAAACACTTGTTTCAATTTGAAATGGTTTCATTCAAATTATGTTTCATATTGTAATAAATATTAATAACCGATTTTAATTATCAATAAATGATTCAATCCTATAGGTTATTAATTCCTCTGTTTTTAGATAGGACTTTATTTAGAATATTTCGATCTTGGCATGTTATTTGATGAAAGTATTATCAAGAATGTTCACCTGAAAAGAATAGTTCTTCATGTTTGAAAAAATATTGATCATTGATGATGAAAATAATTTTTTAAAGTCAATATCTATCGGACTAAAAAAATATGGTTTAAAAGTTGAAACTGCATCAAATGGCGATGATGGTTTTTTTAAATTTAAAAATGACAAATTTAATTTAGTGGTTTGTGATATCAATTTACCCGATATGACGGGTTGGGAAGTCGCTTCAAGAATTTGTCATGAATGTCCCGAAACAAAAATAGTATTTATAACCGCAGGACCTACCGGAAAATTGAGAAATAATTTCGATCAATACCCCATCTTACAAAAACCATTTGTGTTCAATGAGTTACTTAAATTGATCTTTGGGGAAAATATTCTTTAAAATAATGATCTTAAAAATAAGGATCTTTAACCCTTAATTTAAAAATTGAATTTTAACAAGGAGGAAGTAATCATGTTCCAAAAAACTACTGTTCTTTTCATTTTATGTTTTTTTATCACTTTTTATTCTATTCATGCTCAAATTCCTGATCCAGTAGGGGATGCATCTCCACCCTCAGTGGATTATGTTGCACATTATTTTGAGCAACAAGGCGAAAGTTTATATATTGCGATTACCATGAATGATGTAATTACAAACCGGATTCAAGGGTATAGTACCCATACTTTTTTTACTGACACTGATTTTGATATTTCAACCGGACAGCCTGGCTCCCGTGTGGGTTCTGAGAATAATTTGACATTTACGGATATAGGCACAGGCTACTGGTTTATGCGTTTATGGGTATTATGGGATCATGATCCGGCATATAATTCTTTTGCGCACCGGGCTTTAGCTAAAGCAAAAATGAGTCCGGACGGGAAAACCATGTCATATAAATTTTCTCTGGTTGGCTTGAACTGGGAAGATGTCCAATATGATTTAAATGGTTGGTATAAAGATGGAACTTGCTGGCATCAGGTACCTCATTATCCTGGAGATGAAATTACGGATGTGGGACTTTATACAGTTGATAATAGTGTTGTAACTCAACTAGTGACCAAAGAAGGCACAAAGTGTACGATTGAAGTACCAACGCCGTATTCGGCCACAGCAGATGCTAAAGATATTCCTGGTGTTGTTGATCAAATGGTTACTTTAATGCAATCCCATGTTGGCACCATTTCAGATCCAACAAAAAAATATATCGTCAGTTATGAAATGTTCGAAGATTTTGCTAAACCATATCCATATATATCAGGGTTAACTAATCTATATACCACAAGAATTCCTGGTTCAAGTTGGATTGATGATCCTGACTGGTTCGCTATGCTTTCAGGTTTACAAAATATGACTCTATCTGAACTGAATGCCGGTGCCCGAACAGTATTAATTACACAACATTCATATCAAAGGCCTATTCCCGGCTCGGGAGAGACCTGGTATTGTACAACTGATGATAGTACCAATGGATTTCTGTGGGATGCATTTCATAAATATTCTTTTAAAGCCTTATTGGGAAAGGCCTTTGAAAATTGTTTGTCTTTCCACATCGCAGAATCAATGACTGATGGCGAAGCGAAGACTGCAATTTCGAATAAAAAGGCAGAAATGCTAAGCGCTTGGACGAATTTTTCGGGTGATGCTTTCGATTTAACACCGGAAATTATGACCGGGTTTTTAATTCAGAAGAGCCCGAATTTAAATTGGACAGAAAGGGTGTACAAGAGATTTTTACCCACAACTTTAGATCTACAAGATACCTCGAAATATTTTTCAAAGCTTGTAAATAACTATATTGAGAATGCGAAATACAGGATATCTAGTTGTGACGATTTTTTAACACAAGCGCATCATGGTTGGTATGCTTCGATCGCTTCAGTTCAAGCAGCTGTTTTAAGCTTAGCAATGGATAAAAATTTATTCACCGAACTTGGAAATATATCAAAATTCCCATTAGATTCCTTGACTTTCAATGATGCAATCAAACTGTTACTTAAACAGGCTGATGGTATTTATACTTTTGATGCCTCAGTTCCATATGTTTGGAATGAAATTAAATCTACCGGAACAGCCCTTACAAGACCACAATTTACCTCATCTTTCTCCGGTGGAAATCCGGATACTGATGATGGTGCCGCCGGACCAATATCCATGGGAATGAATTTTGATTTTTATGGAAATACTTTTGATAGCGTCTACATTGGCGTTAATGGCCTTCTCTCATTTACTGATCATATTGATTGGATAACCAATAGCGGATATGGAACAACAATTCCAGGAATGGGCTGGGACAATATAGTATGTCCATTAGCTTGTGATTTGATGGCTGCTGATGCTTACCCGAATGCCCCTTATAATACAGCAACTGGCACTATTTATTACTATCACGATGCCGGAGAAAATACGTTTACTATCGAATACTATCATATTACCAATCATTATTTCATTATAAACGACATGTGCGTCGATACAACAATTACGTTTCAGATTGTACTTGATGCTGATGACAATTCAATTACTTTTTATTATAATGATTTAGGAATTGCAGATGAAAATGTTGCTAAAAGAGCGACAGTTGGTATTCAACCGCTTCGGGATAGTATGCAAGGGGTACAATTTTATGGCGCAAATTTACCTAAAAATGGATATCCGGTCAATGGAACGGCCATAAGATTTTATCCATCTTCGGTAACTGGCTTAGATTGGAAGCAATTGCCTCCATCAATATCAAAATTCAAGTTGTATCAAAATTATCCTAATCCCTTTAATCCGGAAACAACAATTGCGTTTGATTTGATGCAACTTGGTTTGGTTCAACTAAAAATTTATAATGTTCTTGGTGAAGAGGTGAAGACTTTAATCAACCTCCCGATGTTTCAAGGCTATCACAAAATCAAATGGGATGGTACTGACAATTTGAATAATAAAGTTGCGAGTGGAATCTACATTTACACCTTAAAGGTGGATAATTACATCCAATCAAATAAGATGATTTTACTAAAATAAGAATTTGCATAAGAGGGGGGGATCAAATCTCCTCCTCTTGTTTTTTGGATCTAGAAGTAAATGTATTCTATTTAATTTAGTTTTTTACCAAGTGCATCTCTCTTTGAAATTTAGAAGAATAATATATGTTGCGCAGTATGACCTTATTAAAACCAAATCCTTAGGGTACGGTCGAATACAAAATTTTTCTTTAAAAGAGCATTTTTTTTACTGGGCGGGTAATCAGGTAATAATGTTCATAAAGAAAGACTATCATTCTTTGAAAGATAATATCAATCTAGATACTTTATAAAACTTAAATATTTAAAGTATCTTTGGAGGTTAAGTTTAATGAAACGAAAAGTCAACATTTTTTTGGGTAGTCTATTCTTAATATTGTTTCTACTTTCCAATTCTTTTGGTGGAACGAAAGGGAAAATAACCGGAAGAATTCTCGATAAGTCTAATGGTGACCCTTTAATCGGTGCAAATGCAGTACTTTTGAAAACTGAGCTTGGGGCCGCCACTGATGAAGATGGTGTGTTTTTTATAATTAATATACCCGCCGGGGAATATGAGTTAGAAGTAACCTATATTGGATACAAGACAATTACTCTCACGAATGTAGTTATTGTGCAAGATTTAACAACCGATTTAAAAATAGAGATGGAATCTGTCTCTGTTCAGGGTGAAGCAGTTGAAGTTGTAGCTGAACGCCCAATGATACACAAGGATGTTTCATCTTCAATAAAAGTCATTTCTTCAAGTCAGTTCGAGAATCAAGTCTATGAATCACTTAATTCAATAATACAAACTACTGTTGGTATTACGGGATATCAAGGAAGAACATATATTCGGGGCAGCAGATGGACCGAAGTGAATTATACTGTAGATGGGATTTCACAAACAAATCCAATAACCGGAGGATTAATTACAGATCTAAACAAAGATGCGGTTGATGAAATTGTAATTCAAACCGGTGGCTTTTCTGCGGAGTATGGAAGTGCAATGGGTGGAGTAGTAAATGTTGTAACCAAAGATGGTGGTGACAGTTATTCTGGAAATTTACGATATAAAACCGATAAACTATCTTCAGGGTCACAATATTTTAAAAATTCTAATATCTGGAATTTGACATTAGGTGGTCCAGTCTGGAAAGGAATAAAATTTTATTTAACAGGATATCTGAACACTCGAGATATGAATCCAGGTTTAGAAGTATTTGCACCTGATGGTACAAATTTGGGAAGACATCCCCACGAAGGTTATCAAGAGTATCGAAGTACTTTTAAGTTAACATTTCCGGTAATGCCTAGGATAAAATTAAGTTTTATGGGTTCTCTAAATAGGATACAACAAAATAACTATAATCTATTCTGGCGGTTTGGGAATGATGCGAATGAATTAGACAGGCTGGGAGCTTCATGGAGCAAAACCCAATTTGGTGTTCTTAGTGTAGACCATGCGGTAAATAAAAATTTGTATTATACTCTAAGAGTTGGATACTTAGATTGGCATACAATTACTGGACAGAGAGATCGCTCAGAGTGGTCAGGAAATGCAATTGGTGCAAATAGTGACTGGTGGGATGATTTCAATTTCAGGAAACCATTTCTGGATACTAATTATAAATTACCTGGAGACCCTAAAACATATAGTAAATGGAGGTTGCGAGATAGTCAGGGTGTCGATGACATTTATTCAGCTCATCAAGGTAATGCAGTTTCCATCAATAATCCTTATGGAATTACAGGTGGCATTCAAAATACCGTGGATGCTACTTACTTTAATAATTTTATCTTTGCAGGGGACAATGATTGGTATGAAGAGAATAGAGATAGAAAATTTACTTTAAAATTAGATCTAACAAGTCAATTAAATAAGAATAACGAAATAAAAACCGGAATTGAATTAAACAGACATAATGTGAATCGTTTTCGCATTGGTGCAATGTCAACTCTCAATGGAACAGGAATCACATATCCTCTTATTGATTTTTATGAGGAATCACCAAGTGATACGGCTCTCACTGTTACTGATGTAAATGATTTGGGCGATGGATATACACCTATAGAATTTGCAACTTACCTAAATTATCAACTGAATTTTAGAGAAATTTATATCAATACAGGTCTTCGATTTGATTACTATAACACGAATACTGAATATAGAATAAATCCGATACAGAGAACGCCTTCTAATCCCTTTAAACAAGATCGTACTAACGCTGAATCTAAATATCAATTTAGCCCCCGATTGGGGATTTCATTCCCTGTTACCGAGAAAATATTATTCAGATTTAATTATGGTCATTTTTTTCAAAAACCGCCCTTCGAAAGGGCCTTTGCCTATTTATGGTTTGATAGAAATCAGGCAGATGTCAATATGGGAAATCCCAATATTGATCCACAAAAGACTGTCTCATATGAAGTTGGTTTTTCCTCCATGCTTACAAGTAGTTTAGCATTAGACCTAACATTATATCAAAAAAACATGTACAATCTGGAAGGATATCGGATAAGCAGATCTCCCACCCTGGATTGGTTTTTCCAAGCCTATAATGAGGAATATGCAGAATCGAGGGGTTTTGAAATATTACTTAGGAAGAGAGACAATAAATATTTTGGTGGTTATTTAGGTTATACATATTCAATAGCAAAAGGTACATCTTCGGATGTGACCCAAATTCATAGGTATCCCCTAACAAGTGTGACTTATGCAAAACAATTGGGATACGAACCTCTTTATCCGCAAGAGACGGTGTCCATGGATTTTGATCAAAGACACACATTTAATATTATGCTAAATTTTCATGTGCCTAATAATACAGGCCCCCAAATTTTAGGTATTCAGTTATTGGAAAATACCGGAGCAAATATTACATCCCAAATTCATTCAGGCACTCCATATACTCCAGTTACTTCGTATTTTGTTGACATAACTACTGATAGATTTAATTCGGCAAATTATCCCTGGTCATATATAGCAGATGGGAAGTTTTATAAAGATTTCAAATTTAAAGGTAGTACCTTACAATTTTTTCTGGAGGTATATAATCTTTTTAATTTTTTAAATCCAATTTCAGTGTTTGGGGGATCAGGAAATGCTGATAGGCCTTTGTTTGAGTTGAAAAAAGGTAATCTTTCTCCGGATATCTATAAAGAAGGTGAAAGTCCAATGTATTCTAAATGGTCTGATTTTAACAAAGATGGATATGTTACAACAGAGGAAAGATTGAAAGCCTTTAAAATTTTTGAAGAAGATATGTTAAGTATGAAAACAAATTACCAATTTCCAAGAACTTATATGTTTGGAATTTCAATCAATTATTAAATATTGGGAGTCACTATGAGGAAAATAATCGTAGAACATATTGTTTCTACTGATTTTTTGCAAATAGTAACCATGTTTCTCACCTCTATTCTAATTACTAATTTACTGGCTTTAAACTCCTATGGGTCTGATTTCAAGAAGCCTATGATCAGGGATTTAAGACACATCTATGCCCGTTACGATATACCAATCACTAATGATGGAAGATTTGGATGGGATCCAGAAGCCCAGGTACCGGGAGGAGGGCGATGGTTAAGAGGTACAGATGAGGGTTATATTTTTGGTGCCGGCGTTTGGGTTGGAGCAATAGTTGACAGTGCAAAACAAGTATCGGTTGGGTATAATCCGATTAATATTAGAACAGAAATGGTACCGGGAAATCTACCCAACGAACCGGGCTATACAGACCCATATGAGATTGTATATATCAGTACAGATTATCCTAATAATGCTATACCCCCCTGGCCTAAAGGCTATGATAATAATGGAAATCCAATTACAATCTCACATATGGATTCATGGTGCCAATTCAATGATCTAGATCGTTCTCAGCAATTTGAAGCCGGGGAGCCTTTAGGAACATTAATTACAGCAGAGACATACTCTTGGAATACTAGTTTTAGGGATATGTGGGACATAGCCTTCATAAAATATAATATTAAAAATATTCATCCTGATAGGAAAACTTGGCATAATACATATATTGGCTTTGCCATGGATCCTGATATAGGTGATCCCACTAATGATTTAGGTGGAGCATTTCCTAATTTAAATATTGGTTTTGCTTACAGTTCAGCAGAATTGTCAGGATTAGAATTGGGTTTAGAGCATCCTCCGGGTTATGTGGGCATAAAATTCCTTGATGGTCCCTCAAAAGATCCCATCACCGGTAAGGCAAAAATGACAACTTTTGCTATCTGGGGCAATGATTTCCAGCCCAATACAGATGAATTAAGATACAATCTTCTTTCGCGTGGAACTTATGATACTCTGGATGCTGATCCAGCTGATAAGCGAATATTTGTGTCATCAGGTCCATTTGATTTAACTTATGGAGATTCGGCAACTTTTGTTATTGCAGTTTGTTTCGCGTGGCCCGCTTGGTATTATGACCCTTCATTAAAGGGAAACCCTGATCGTTATGCTGATTATTTAAAAATAGTTGCTGAAAATGCACAATATGTATATGATAATGATTTTAGATTTCCAAAGCCTCCGACATTGCCGCGAATTTCATTATTTCCTCAAAATCAAAAGATGGTTATCACTTGGGATGATAAAGCTGAATATTCTATTGAAAAGTTACTCTCCTTGCCTGGCGTCTCAGACTCTCTAGATTTTGAAGGATATAGACTTTGGCGTAGTAATACAGGACAAGAAGGTAGTTTCGAAATTTTAGGCGAATGGGATAAAATCTCTTTTGATGATTTATCAAATCCTATAGGTAATAATTCAGGACTGGCACATAGTTATGTTGATAATGACCTTACAAATGGTAAAATGTACTTTTATGCAATAACCGCTTATGATAAAGGGGAATATCAACCACAACATTATGGAGATCCAGAGTATGAATTAGTTCCTCCACTTGAGACAGGAATGGTATTCGGCATTAACCTTAAGAGTGAAACACCAAATGTTCCACCTAGTAATTTCACACCACCCCAAATGCAAAACCTTGAATTAATTCAGGGAAACTTAGACGAGATTCAATTCACAGTAGATCCAAATTATTTGATTCCGGATAGTGTAGAAAATAAAACATATCAAATTCGTTTTTCAAATACACCTGGTTTTAGATATGATAAAGAGATTTCAATTCTTGGTCCCGATATTTATGTTGTTGATATATCTAACAATGATACTGTAAATACTACTCTAAATTTTCCTGTTACATATCCTGCTTCTTCCAAAGAATCAGATATTTTTTATGGAATGAGTTTAACTTTCACCGGACCCAATATATTAAGAAATACAATTGATACCATTCATTTCGAACAGGAAAAATCCCATGTTAAGATCCATTCAGAAGTGGAATTCGATGGAAAATACTTAAGTCCGCAAACCTCTGTTCCTAAAATTGCTCCATTCGGAGGGTATTTTTTCCCCCATAAATATATGATTGAATTTTATGAAGTTAGCAGTAGGAGACGGATTAATTTGTACGATTTAAATACTGGTGATACCCTGGATTATGAAATCAGAACTTTTGGAAGAAATTTCGCTTTAGCTAGCTACGAGCAAGTAATTCTATCGATTGATCCTCAAACTGGTGATACAATTTGGACTTGGTTCAACAATCCGCCAGATTTCAGAAACAATTTATCGAATGAGGCAACAGGATATAAAATATATATTCCTGGCGCTTTCATTTTTATTGAAGATCCTCAACAAGAGATCCAAGCTGGAGATATCATTTACGTAGAATTATCTGGATTTGCCATCCCGCATGAGAATGATATCTATCAATTTTCTACAAAAGCAAGCACCATTAAATTCAATGCCGATTTATCACAGGTCAAAGTTGTTCCTAATCCTTATTTAGTTAGAGCTGCCTGGGATATAGATCAAGATTATCAAAGAATTCAATTTATTAATTTACCAACAGAATGTAAGATAAGAATTTATACCATCGCCGGAGATTTAGTGAAAACTATTGATCATAATTCACCATATACTTCCGGATTCGGAAGTGAAACCAGAGGAACTGCATATTGGAATCTAATGACCGAGAACAATCAAAAAATTACTACAGGTGTCTATGTGTTTTATATAGACTCACCATATGGTAAAACAGTGGGTAGATTTGCTGTGGTGAGGTAAGGAATGAATTCATTTCAATATTGAGGGATAAACTTCATGAACTCATATAAACCAACCTATTTGTTATTGTTATTATTAATTAGCAGTCTGGCCATAGGTCAAGAAATTAAAAATAAAGTTGGTACATCCGGTTTTCAATTTTTAAAAATTGGTATAGGTCCAAGGGATGTAGCTCTGGCTGGAACTTCTTCTCCTACAACTGAAGGTCCGATTTCCATGTATTGGAATCCGGCTGGTATTTGTTCCGATCAAAAATTGAATGTCTCTTTCTTTTATAATAGTTGGATTGCAACGATCGATCATAGTTTTATAGGTTTAACTACACCACTTACTTTAAATGATTATATAGGTGTATCCATAAATTTTTTGTCAATGGACAAGATGGAAGAAACGACGATTGATCAGCCTTTGGGTACTGGCAGAGAGTTTTCTGTATACGATTATGCAATAACTATGAGCTATGCACGGCGAATTTCTGATCGATTTAATGCTGGCCTTTCAGTAAAATATATTGCTGAAAAAATTTGGGATCTAGAAGCAAATGGTTGGGCATTAGATTTTGGTTTTTCTTACAAATTTAAAAATATTTTATTGGGCATGACTTTCGCAAATTTTGGTACCGATAAAGAAATCTCGGGACCTCAACTTGAAATTGAACAACAGATATTTCCGACATATCAAAGTGATGAAGTCCTCTTAGGTTTAAAACCACAAAAAATTAGATTGCCATCAATATTCAGATTTGGGGCTGGTTATCAGATTGAATATGAAAACATACATAAAGTACTGTTTCTCGGAGATATCGTATATAATTATGATATAGGGGAAAACGCTAATTTTGGAATTGAATATGCATTTTTAAATAATTACATGTTGAGGGGAGGATATCAATTTGAAAGAGAGGGATTTAATTGGAGTTTAGGTTTAGGGCTTAAAGCGTATGTAGGAAAGTTTGAGCTTATTATTGATTATGCTGCTGTTAATACGAAAGATTTTGACATTCGGCATCAAACAGGATTGACATTTAAACTATAATATTACATCGTAATTCAAAATTAATCATTACATATACATATGAGAGGATTTTTTGAGTTCAAAATTATGGATTGATAATATTGCCATTTCGGGTACTGAATATCCTTATAAAAATATAAATGAAGTATTAGAAATGGCGAAGATTTTAAATGTTAAAAACCTTGAATTGTGGATTCCACATAACTTTAAATTTGAAGAAATTGATAGACTTACTAGAATTCTTGATCAAGATAATTTAAAGGTAATATGTGTCTCCACTTGGACTCAACTTAATAGTCCGGAAGATATTGAGGAGAAACTAGCTCTAATTAATCTGAGTATTGAAGCCGCAAAGATATTTCATTCGAGTATCGTAAATACCTATTTTGGTCCCAATCCTAATAGAAATATCAAAGATTCTATTGATAATTATATTAAAAATATAGAAAAATGCCTAAACAAAGCCATTAATGAAAACATTACTATAGTTTTAGAGAATGAATTTGAAAAAAGTGGTACAGATATTACACGAAAAGCTGATAATGTTTTAGAAATAATTAATAAAATTAACTCACCTTATTTTCAATTAAATTTTGATCCATGCAATTTTTATTTCGCTGGAGAAGAACCTTTTCCATATGCTTATAATGTACTGAAAGATCATATCAAATATATTCACCTCAAAGATGGTATGAAGTTTTCCAATAAATTATATAAAAATCCGGGTGATGGTTTCCTTTGGCAAGATGCGAGTGGTGACTATATATGTACGACTTTAGGAAAGGGAGCCATTCCATGGGAAGCATTTTTAAAACAATTAAAAAAAGATGGATATAAAGGAATTTTTACTTTGGAGCCGCACGTGCCGTTAAAATTTCTGGAAAAAACCTTTAAAGACAGTTTAAATTATTTAATCGGTTTGACTGAAAAAGCAAATTTTCAAATTGATCGGAGTTGGGTATGAAAGCTGCAATAATTTATGGACCTATGGATTTGAGAATTGAAGAAGTACCAGATCCAAAATGTAGTCACGATGAATTATTAATAAAAGTTCATAGAGCTTCTATATGTAATTCTACCGATACTCATATTTGGGATGGTACATTTCCAGAAGAAGCTAGACCTGCATATCCTCATATTCTTGGACATGAAAATTCAGGTGAAGTAATCGAGGTAGGAAAAAATTTAAAGAATGAATATAAAGTGGGAGACAGATTGGGATGGTGGGTTAAAATGTCAGGTGCTTTTGCCGAATACAATGTGATAACACCTAAATCCTTAGCTGTAACAAAAATGAATGAAAAATTAACCTATGAGGAGGGATCCTTACTGGAAATTGTGGGAGGTGTTTTAAGATGTTTATTTGATACAGGCTTGAGGATCGGGGAAAAAGTTCTGGTTTTGGGCCAAGGCCCAACAGGATTATTATTTACACAACTATTGAGAAGGATGGGAATATCCAGAATTTATACTGTGGATTTATTTGACAATAGATTACAATTGTCATCAAAGTACGGATCGGACATTTGCTATAATCTAAGTAACAAAAAACATTCAGAGGCCTTTGAGGAATTGAGATATAAAGTGGGCTTGATAGATGCAGTGGTTGATACCATGGGAAATAATCTATGGAAAAATGGAAATACAAGAAATCTTGCGCTATTTTTACTAAAAAGGCATGGAAAATATATTGCATGGGGGCATCCAACAGAGAATGCCGAAATCAATATAAGAAGAATAAGTAACGAAGATATCATGCTAAGGGGTTTTGAACCGGGTATTCAAAAAAGTGATGATTTAATAAAATATGGAGCTGAATTAATTGCCTTAAAAAAATTAAACATTTCTGATATGATAACCCATCATTTTCCTTTAAATGAAGTTGAAAAAGGCTTGAAATTATGTAAGTATCAACATGGGGAGGTAATAAAAGTAGTACTTGATATTCACTAAAATGAAGCCCCGCTTTATCAGACCATATCATCTGTACAAAGTTTATTTTAAGATCTTTAGTGTCTTCATTTTTCAAAAAACTTAATATCTCTTTATCTATCCAGAAATATGAGCATCTAAAGATAAAATTATTTCATGATTCATATGTAGTTTAATATATGTTCTCATTAACACATTTGTAATTTATGAATTCTAAAACCCGAGAAACAGTTTCAGGATTTCTATTCCTAAGTCCAAATTTTTTCGGATTTTTATTATTTAATTTAATCCCTATTGCTGCCTGTTTCTTGATATCATTTACAAGATGGAATATTTCAAGTTCTCCTGAATATATCGGATTTAGAAATTACTTTAATATTTTCAATGATGATCTATTCTGGGAATATTTATGGAATACATTTTATTATGCTTTATTAACTGTGCCAGGTACAATCATTGTGGGTTTTATTCTTGCTCTTCTTTTAAATCACAAAATTCGAGGGATTGTTTTTTTTCGCACCGTTTATTTTCTTCCAAGTGTTACACTAATTGTTGCAGTAGCTGTAGTCTGGTCATGGATTTATAATGCCGATTTTGGATTGATTAATTATATTTTAGGTTTGTTCGGTGTTGAAGGTCCAAACTGGCTACAGAATAAAACTTGGGCTATGCCTGCAATTATAATTATGGGAGTATGGAAGGGTTCCGGTTATTCTATGCTTATTTATTTAGCGGGTTTGCAAAGCATACCCCTTGAATATTATGAAGCTGCAGAAGTTGATGGAGCTAATTGGTATCAAAAAATCTGCTATGTAACTCTTCCTCTTATCTATCCCACGACATTTTTTATCTTAGTAACATCAACAATCGGAGCCATACAAGGATTTGATCAATTTTATGTTATGACAAGAGGTGGACCCGCTGGCTCTACCACCACTCTTGTTTATTATATTTTTGAAAATGCCTTTGAATGGTTCAAAATGGGATATGCCACAACAACAGCGGTTATTCTATTCTTTATTATTATGACAATAACTTTGGTTCAATGGAGATTTTCAAAAAGTGCCTTTTAATTCCTGAAACCCGGATATCATCCTATGCCACTTAAAGAAAGAAAAGTTAAGTACATCTCAAGATTTTTTATATACTTTTTTTTGATTGTAGGTTGCATAATTATGGCTATTCCGTTTTTTTGGATGGTGATTTCTTCTCTAAAATCCCCAAATGAAATTTGGAGTTATCCTCCAGTTTTTATTCCTTCCAAAGTTCAATGGTCAAATTATGTAGAGGCCTGGAACGCTCTTCCCTTTGATAGATTTTTCATCAATACATTAATTGTTACTGTAAGTGTGACAATAGGACAACTTTTTACCTGTTCGTTGGGAGGTTATGCTTTTGCAAGATTAAATTTTCCTGGTAAAAATAAAATATTTCTTGGTTATTTAGCAACCTTGATGATTCCTTTTCCAGTACTAATGATCCCACTTTTTATTATCATGAAATCAATGGGTTGGGTTGATACATTAATTGGGTTAGTTGCTCCTGGATTATTTAGTGCGTGGGGAACCTTTCTTATGCGCCAATTTATGTTGGGAATTCCCCGGGATTTAGAAGATGCGGCTAAAATTGAAGGTTGTAGTTACTGGGGAATTTATTGGCGAATTATTCTTCCATTGTGTAAGCCTGTTCTAGCCACCTTGGGAATATTTACTTTTTTAGGCACATGGAATGATTTCTTATGGCCATTAATTATGATTAATACTGTTTCGAAGAAAACTTTACCATTAGGTTTGGTTATGTTTCAAGCAAGGATAGCTGCAGAGACCCCATGGCATCTTATTATGGCTGCTTCTTGTTTTACTGTTCTTCCGGTTTTGATTTTATTTATTCTCGGACAAAAATACTATGTTAGAGGTATAGTAACGACTGGTTTGAAAGGATGATTTACTTTGTATATAAAAAAGTATGTTGCACAAACCGGTTATAGGATATTAAACCGAGATTAGGATAATTTAATTCTATCTGAAAAGTCAAATTAAAAAAAGGTAATACTATTATGCAAGAAGACATAATTAGAAAGTTAAAGTCAAGCCCGGTTATTCATAGGCACCCTGAAAATCCCATTTTAAAAGCTTCTGATGTCCCTTATAAAACTGACCTCGTACTAAATGCTGGAGTTGTTAAATTCTTAGGCAAATACGTTATGATTTTTCGAAATGATATTCGGGTGGATGAATATACCGTGAAAGAGGGCATTCATCTTGGATTGGCATTCAGTGATGATGGTTTGCATTGGAAAGTTGAGCCTGAACCTTGTTTCAACATGCATGATGGTGACGAGTATATCAACACTTACGATCCGAGGTTGATGGTGATTGAGGGAAGATGTTATATGACATTTGGCTGTGATACAAACCATGGGATCAGAGGGGGAATTGCTGTTACTGATGATTTTGTAAATTTTGAGCTTATTTCATTATCTACCCCGGATAATCGCAATATGGTGCTATTCGACCAAAAGTTTAATAACATGTATTTGAGATTGGAGAGACCTTTCCCAATTTATGGCCGACCAGGATATCCTGAAAGATTCGATATTTGGATTTCTGATTCGCCAGATTTAAAGTATTGGGGTAGTCCGGAATTATTACTTGGTGTTGAGCATGTACCATTTTCAAATCAGAAAATAGGTGCAGGACCACCTCCGATAAAAACTCCAGAAGGATGGCTCACAATTTTTCATGCTTCCGACTTTAATCCAGATCGAGGGCGAAATGGCTTTGAAAAAACTTGGAAAAAAAGATATTCTGCCGGAATTATGCTTTTAGATCTTCATAATCCAAGGAAAGTAATAGGTATGAGTAAAAAACCTTTACTTTTTCCTGAAACACCTTATGAAACCACGGGAGGTTATCGTAATCATGTTATTTTCCCAACTGGTATAATATTAGAAGACTCAGGTGAAGTTAAAATATATTATGGTGCAGCTGATACCTATATGTGTTTGGCTACTGCTCATATTGATGATCTGATAAGCCTGTGTAATGAAGAAAAATAATAAAATATTTCTAAACATCATAACTTGTATTAGAAATTATTGGTTGCATAAAGTCAGTATCTTTTATGAAAAATAAAATGATTATTATTGTTATATAAAAATGAGATTTTTAAAAAATGAAGCGAAGAGAATTTCTAATTAAAATAGGACATTTAGGTGGTTTTACACTTTTTTTAGCAATCACACCAAAATGCGGACAGAAAAATACAGATGAAGAACTCCCATTGGTATTCGAGTCCAAGTATCCAAAGACTGAATGGACAATGGGAGTTGTGGATCCAGAGATTTCAGGCAAATTTAAAATTATGAGTTGGGAAAGTGAATTTCAGTTTAAAAAATGGAATATTGTCATTAATAAGTTTTTTAATAACTATTATTCTAATATGGAAGTACAAGTAGATTGGGGTATAAGTTTTGCCAATTACAATATAAAATTGCCTATTCTTTTAGCTGGTGGTAATCCGCCAGATTTGATTTGGATTCATGATACAAGAGCAAAATCGCTTGCAAATTTAAATTTACTTCAGCCACTTGATTCTTTTATTGAGAATTTTAAACCCTTAGGATGGCCTGAGGACTTTTATCAATCTCAATTACAATCTTTCAGCTTAAATAATATACAATATGGAATCCCCTATGATTGGGCTCCAGGAGGATTTTATGTAAATTTAAATTTATATAAAGATATTGATTATCCTCTTCCTGATGAAAATTGGACCTTTGATGATGTTTTAAATGTTGCCATAAAGTTGACTAAAAATAATTCACAATATGGAATCAACTTTATTCCTGAGACAAATGCAGGTTATGTGTATTGGATTGTAAAATCATTTGGAGGAGAATGGTTTAATAAGAACTTAACAGAATCAAGATTCGATATGCCTGAAACCATTGAGGCTTTTCAATGGCTTTGTGATTTACGATGGAAACATAAAGTATCTCCACTTCCGGATACTATCCAAGGAAGACCTCAACCTTTTTTAGAGGGTAATGTAGCAATTGATTTTAATTTGGGGGCGCCCGCTTTTTCCGATCTGCTGGAGGGAAAATTTGACTATACTGTTGTACCAACTCCTAAAGGACCTGCCGGACGTTTTCAGTTTGTTGGGGGATCAGCATTAGGCATCCCACGAAATGCAAAAAACAAATATATATCGTATGAATTAATAAGGTTCATGTTAAGTAATCCCGAGAATCTAAAGTTAATCAGTCAAATGGGAAGAATGTTTGTAAGCAGGATTTCTCTGTATGAATATGGACTACCAACGGGAGATATTGCGAAAAAGCTGACAAATTATAAACACGTATTCTTCGATTTAGGGAAACGAGATGGAATACCCGTACCTTATTTTAGTAAATATCAGGAATGGGAATCTATTTTTCGCAGGCATGTTGAATTGTTATACTTTGGTGAGGAATTGAATGCAAAAAAAGTATGCCAAAAATTACATGATGATACGAATCGTTTTTTAGAAACAAACCAGTTAACATAAAAAATGTTTGCCATGAAATTAAAAGTGAAATTTTGATGTTTCTTTATAAAAGAATTCTTCAATAATCGCAATTTAATATTCTCAAATTAATTTAAAGAATAAACTATCTTTTGGTCAAATTTTAATGAATCTACGACTGGACAATAGTCAATTTTTAACCAAATTAAATAAGAATTGGATTTGAAATGAAAACTCCCCCAATAATAGTCTTTATTATAATGGTTATTTTTCTATATTTCTTTAATTGCTCCGATTTTAACAAATCTGAAAACAAATCTGACGGCTTAATAAAAGGCAGTTTCTTTGAAAATGGTAAACCTTGCAGCTTGAGAATAAACCTTCATAATGCCCAAAATAAATTATTTCTAAAATATGCGTCATCGGGAAACGATGGAAATTTTGTATTTTCAGGACTAGATTATGGGAGCTACTATCTGATAACTCATCCTGCTGATAAGGGTACCGAAATGCCTTTACAATGGCGCACCCAAGAAATTAATATCAGTAAGAAATCTCCGGAATATGATTTATCTCCCGTTGACGGATGGTCTGTAAATGTAATTAAACCCTTTGATTGTTGTTCATTTGATTTGAGTATTTTAAAGAATTATAAACATCTCGCATTTCAATGGACGCCCTATTGCACAGAAGCTCAGTATGAAATTGAAATTACCGATATTTTTAATGACCGTGTTTACAAATCTGGATTAATTGAAAATCATCAGTTCTTCTTTAATGGTTTTTTCCCTGATAGTACCAAATTATCTAAAGGTGTGTACAGGTGGACTCTTAAAGTTTTACCTAAAAACAATGAATGGATGGGTCTTTCAAATTTTTATGATTTTTCTATTGGAGAAACATGTGACCACCAGGTATTTGGCGGAACCTATGTTGAACTTGATTTCCCCGGGTGGTATACAAGGGTAATCCAAAAATTTGATCTGGTAAATTTTTTGGATAAATGCTATTTATTGACAACCACACTTAATGCCGGACAGGTTCCAATTTTGGGCCCTAAATTGGGTGAAAAACAGAAATTTTTTTATGATAAAAAAATAATGTTTGCCTACAGTGGCCAACCTATTCACTTAGGTAAAAAGTTTATAGATGGTAAGAGTATACCCTTTTCGATACTTCTTCATGAAATGGCTCATAATTTTCAAATTGGGGGTTTGCCGGGTTTTCCGAAAATACTCCTTGACGATAAAATGAATAATAATAATGCAGGTTTTTGTTTTTCAGAAGGTTTAGCAACATTGAATTCTATGTATGTTGCCGAAAAGATATTACAAGAAAATGTGAGTGAAGAGATAAAAATAGTAATTGAAAATGATAGGAAAAAAATGATAGATACATACTCCGAAGCCCTGAATTACTATGAAAAATCTGGGAATGATTATATAAAATTGACACCCGATGTAGTTGATGGCATCTTTTATTACCTCGGCAATAAATATTCCTGGGATATATTTTCGCAGTTCTTTAAAATTTTCCAGGAAAATAAAAATACCGACAAAATTTACAATTTGGTGCAATCAAAAGAATCAAAAATGTTGTCGGTAATTATTGGTTCTTTAAGTGTGGCTTGCAAAGATGATTTAAGAGAGAAATTCCTTATATGGGGATTCCCTTTTGATGATCAATTTTATAGAACAATTTATCCTTTAATACAAAAATCCCTAACTCAAAATTAAATAAAAACAATCTATATGTTAATTTTTGCAATAGAAAGAGTGAAAAATTAGTCTGACTGGGGAAAATTGAAATGACTTATAACAGAGGTAAAAATGAGTTATATATCACAATTATCAGAAAAAATTTTAGCAGAGATTAATTACATTCCGATAATTGATTCTCATGATCACTTGGGACCCGATGAGAATGGTATTATTCCGAAGTTCGATCTATGTGATTTAATTTTTCACAATCTGAATCCTGATTTAATCACATCAGGTATGCCCGGTTTAGGTACTCATGCCCAAACTCCCTGGCCAATGGAGACAAAAGATCCAGCAATTAAATGGAAAAGTATAAGAAAATTCTTAAAGAATATAGAAAATTTAACCTCTTATAAAATACTTATTGCCGGGATAAAAGAACTATATGATTTTCCTTATGATAAGATTGATGATTCTAACTGGAATTTATTAAATGAGCAAGTCACTTCAGCATATCAACAAAAAGATTGGACTGATTTGGTTATTAAAAAAAAATGTAATATCCATGCAGTGATTGTTGACATGGATACAGTGGAGATGGATCGAGATTATTTTTTTCCGGCCATTAAATTAGATTATGTGATGATGGGAATGTTAAATCAAAAGGGTAGAGAGAAAATTGAGAAAAAACATGGAATTAAAATTCAATCTTTTGATGACGTTTTGGAAGGTCTTAGTAAAATATTTGAAGAATATGTTCGTAAAGGAGCAATCGCAATTAAATCGGTTGCTGCATATTACAGGTCGTTGAATTATGAAACAGTTTCCCCTGGGAAAGCAAAGGAGATTTTTAACGTACCAGAAAGATCAAGAACGGATGAAATGCATAATAAATTTCAAAATTTTTTGATGCATCAGATCGTTAGTATGGTTAATGAAAAGCAAATGCCAATTCAATTTCATACCGGTAAATTAGCATGGAATTTTCAAACAGTAACTAATACAAATCCGGTTCTTCTTACCAATTTATTGCAAAAATATCGCTCAGCAAAATTCGATTTATTTCATGGTGGTTTTCCCTATGCCAATGAATTTGGTATAATGGCAAATAATTTCCCTAATGCTTATCTCGATTTAAATGGATTAATGTGGACTTCCTTCTCAATTACTAAAAAATATCTCAGTGAATGGATTGAAATGGTACCTCAAAACAAGATAGTGTGGGGAGCCGATAGCTTTAGGGTTCTAGAGGGTGTCGTTGGCCAGGTTTTCTATTTTAAGAAAATTCTGGCAGATATTTTAGCAGAAAAAGTACAAAATGGCTATTTCGATGAAGAATCTGCGATATTAATTGCCAATAATATTTTATTTCAGAATGCACAAGATCTTTTTTGTCTGAAAGACAAAATAAACATTTATTCCTAAAACCCTAGACAGAGGTAAATTTAAAAATAAATTTAAATTATTTACAAAAAGGATTAAATCATGGGAAAAATCTATCAAATTTGTATAACCAGTACTTTTATTCTATTTATTAATACTTGTTTTGCTCAGGATTTTAATTATCAAAATATTCTATTCAATACTGCCTCTACTTTAACTGCACGAATTCACGCAATTAACTATGTGACCGGTAATATTTCTGTGACGGGAAATGATTCCAGAAGTCCAACTATTCCTTTTACCTGGAATTGGGGAGATGGCAATGTCTCGGAGGGTTGGTTTCCTCAATTTCATGTTTATAGTGATAAGGGACAAATTTATATCCTTAAAATTACATCTCATTACTCTAGCACCGACTCTGATTCTATAAAATTACTTGTTCGTTTTACCTCTTCAGAGTTAAATCCTATATCTTTGCCAGAATCAAATAAAGTATTAATTCCAGATTCGATGGTTAATTTAACAAGTCGGATGCCGGGTTATGAAATACCCCCTAGTTTGACTTTTTTTAATGATAGTTTTTTTCAGTTGTTTTCAAGATCTGATATTGAATATGTTCTAACTTTGGCGGCAACAATCCAAAAAGATTTTGCCAATGACAATGTTTATTTGCCTAACTCTCAATTTAGACAAGTAGTATTGAGAGATTCTGGATTTGGGGGAATGTATTCACTTTGGTATACCACACCTATTAGTTTTGGGGCCGGTGATTATGGTTTTCAGGGTTCTTTAGGTTGGTCGTCTTTTTTTCATGAAATGGGACACAATACTTCATTAAACTTTCCTGCAAATTATTATTTTGGGGGGAAAATCGATGGATCAGCAAATGCTATTTTTTCTGAAACCATGGCACAAATTTTTCAGCATTCCACGGCATATGAAATTATAAATAAGTATCAACAATATGGATTAGATGAATTCTTGAAATTGGAAATTGAATTCAGTGCTCTTTCATCGATGAAGGTGGTCAGAGAATTTTATGATGGTTATTTAAATATGGGAAAGAATTTTTACAGTTGGAATGATCCCATGACACCAAACGATGAAACCATAAATACTTTTATGACAATTGCTTACAAATTTTTTGAACATGCCGAAAATGCTGGTTCAGGATACAAAATCCCTTTGAAGCGGATGATGTTGTTTTTAGAAAATTTTGATAATTCATGGGTTATAGATTATTCTCCGCAATATAATACAACTGTTGCAGATACTTTTAGATCGACAATGATGGTTTCCGCACTTGCATATGCCTTCAATACAGATCTTAGAAATGAATTTAGGAGCCTCAATTTTCCTATTAGTGATAGTATATATGATCGTCTTTTTAGCTATGTTGGAATGGGTAAGAATGACAAAATAAATTTTCCTTCGGAAATTCATTTAGAGTATAATTATCCAAATCCATTCAATAATGTTACAAACATTGTATTCGATCTTCCTTCCACCAGTTTCATTAAAATTAATATTTATGATCCTACAGGCCGTTTAATTCGTCAATTAATGTCAAAATATCTTGTTGCTGGTAAATATAAAATTCAATGGGATGGGCGAAGCAGATTTGATCAAACTGTCCCCTCAGGAATATATATCTGTAATCTAAGTACTGATTATTTCGATAAAACTTTCAAGATTTGTTTGTTGAAGTAATTTGGCTTAATGGTTTCAAATAGAGGAGTTCAATGAATATGGAAAATAATTTTGATGGCTCAAGAGTCTATGAATTTATTAAAAGTATTAATTTTGTTAGAGTTGGAGGAACACCCGAAGAGAAAAGAGCAGCTGACATAATTCAAAAAAAGGTGAATTCATATGGAATAAAAACAACTTTTCATGATTTCTCATTAGCTACTAGCTACGGATCGAAATCTGACTTCAAATTTCTTGAACCATATGAGAAAAAAGTTGAAATTTCTCAACGAGTTATTTCGGGTGGAACTCCTTTAGAAGGATTGACAACCGGGTTTAAATATATTGATTCCGGTGGTGAAAGATATTGCCATGATATCGAGGGAAAAGTTGTGATGACAACCGGTCGGCTTGATCGGGTTTTATATGAAAGATTAGTTAGAAATAAGGTTGCAGCTGTTATTGTTCCTATGGGATATGGACAAAAAATATATGGTATAACTTTTAATATAGATTTTGTGACAAAATTTGGAGAATTGCCTGTTTGTTTTATGAATTATGATGATGCATTGGAAATGGTTAAGAACAAAATTTCGAAGGTATTTATTAAAATTGAAGACAAAACAGATTTTAGCTCTGTGGGAAGGAATATTGTTGGTGAAATAACTGGGTCAGTCAAACCCGAAGAGGAAATACTTTTTATTGCCCATTATGATTCTACTCTAAATACAGGTATTTATGATAATGCGGCAGGAACTGCAACTGTAGTTGAATTGGCAAAACACTTTTCATTAAATGCCCCCAAAAGAACGATCAAGTTGATTTTTTTTACTGGTGAGGAATTGGGATTAAGAGGTTCAAAGGCTTTCATAAAAGATTTAAAAGAGTCCAACTTCGATTTATATAATATAAAATTGGTAGTCAATTTTGATCTTGGAGGTCCCATTCTTGGCAAAAACTGTATTCGCGTTACAGGTAATGAAGAAATGGCTGCATATATAAAAAGCACGAACCTGATTGAGGACTGGGATTTTACTATATCTGAAGATATTTATTCAAGTGATAATATGCCTTTTGGATTAGAAGGGATTCCGGCTATAAATATTTATAGAGAATCTCTTGGATTAGGACATTCATGGAATGATACCATTGATCACATATCAGCAGATTCCTTTAATGTTTTGGGCGAGTTTTCAATAAAATTGTTATCTGGCATAATTAACGCTCCTGTTTTTCCATTTAAAAGGAAAGTCAGTGATGAACTGAAAAAGAAAATTATAAAATATTTTAACGATTCTTCTGCCGATGAACCACGTGAGGATATTGAGTAGAAAGAAATTTATCTTGCGGCTAAATTATTGGGTTGATTTACTTTTTTGTCGAAGCGAAGTGGTGAATTATTGGAAGATTTCAAAAAGTTTTCAGAAAATATTTAACTCATTTCCTCAATTTGTATAATTTCGCTTTTTAATATACCACTCAGCTTCTAATACAGATAGCTGTATACATTTACCCAATTTAATCATAAAAGGCCTTCTTTTTGATTGGTCTGATCAAAAATGGTATAAGATTCAATACCGGCTTTTGACTGAAGAATTTTATATTTAATATTACATCAGTCTGTGTGGATACGAATTGTAGTTATACCAAAGGCCTTAATGGGTACTATGATTTTATGCTCACTAAAGGCTACTTCGTTTAGATTTTCCTCCACTAAGTTTGTCAGATATGCCTTCCTTATGTATAAATGGGGCAGGTTGACTGTAGTGATGCCCTCTTGACCTTCGGTTTCGATCAGCCTGATGATAAATCCTTCGTTGTCTTCAGCTCTTTTTAATGTTAGTATAAGAACATTAGGTTTGTCTACTTGTACAAAAGAAATGTTTCTTTCAAGCAATCCTTCGGTTTTACCATTTACAGTCACTGGAATTAATGGATTAGAACTCGCCCATCCAAAATCACGCGGGTGGCCTGAATTCCAACCGCCTTCATGTGTTGTAATTGAATAACGAAATAACAGATCACCTTGCTGCGCAGGTGAAAAGTTTACCCGAAAGTTACTGTCTAACACATAAGCATAAATATGACCATTGGTAAATTTAGTGGGAATGGAATCTATCCATTTAGTATCTGATGGCATTACACCGATATGTATACCGGGAGAAATGTAACAGGGCCAAAGGCCACCGAATTCCAATAGGTGCGATTCGATGGGAGATAATGTGATGCCAATTGTTTCATCACTGACATCGGCCCAATGTTGGACCGCGTAATAACATGTATTTGAACCTGGTAATTGGTCTTTTATTGGCTCGATTACTGCATTTGAACCTTCGTATCGGAAATGAGGATGATTTATTCTAAAGGGAAAAGCAAAATATATTTCCCAAAGTGGTGTATAATCTTTTAATATTCTATTGGCAAAATCAATTCGTTTTAATTTATGATAGAGGATAATCTCCTGGGTTATTTGTGGACAACCAACACCGTCACCGAATATTATTATACTGCTATATACAGGACCATTTTGTCCTTTACAAATTTTGACATTTTCTATGGTTCGTTGTTCTAAAGTTTTTGCCGACCGTGCTACGAATTGATTCAAGTGATATGGTGCATCTTTATCGACAAGTTCTCGATCAAGTTTTTTGTCATAAATACTTTCGATTGCACCCTTATGTGGATTAATAACAACTTTGTAGAAACTGTTCTCTAAAATTGTATCACTTACCACCATATTGTTGGAATAGACAGTTGTTTTTTTTGCGGGTAATAGCCAATATGTTTTATATCCCAGTGCAGGAATATTTTCTGCCACAAAAACTAAATCAAAAAGTTCTGGCTTATCAAACTGTCCCATAGCAAATCGTTGACCGGCATATGGGACAAGGGATCGTGGTCCATTTATTTCATAAATTTGATAGGTTATTTTTTGCCCGGTTTCTTCATCAACCATATCAAATGGAATTTTTTGATCAAAACTGGGCAACCGAACAATGTCTGTTCTCGAATAAG
This sequence comes from uncultured Caldithrix sp., assembly GCA_964461135.1. GTDB lineage: Bacteria > Calditrichota > Calditrichia > RBG-13-44-9 > RBG-13-44-9 > RQOF01. The sequence goes on from CAYWTB010000035.1 coordinate 28,290, forward strand.
AAAGGGAATTAAATACAACAATAAAAGGGCCATTTTCATTCAACTTAATTGATTTAGCAATTTGGTCAAGGCTAGAACTTAAGATTGATTCCGTTAGCCCCGCTGCTTTAAGGGCAAAGTGGCTTTTATCATTCCAATTCCAATCTTGTATTGTACCGGACGGATTTGCCATTCCCCAGGTGTGTTCGTCATAGAGAAGCATATTATCATAAGCCTGTTGAATTCTTTTTGCCGGATACGGATAACCACAAACTTCCGAAGCGATGGTAGCAAACTTTTCTGCAGAAATTAATCTATCATGGGTGATGCGATTAATGCCCGTCTCTTGAGCTGTTGACATGACCCCACGAACATAATCAGTATGAGGCAATTCACCACGATACACACGTATATCTTGGCATTGTTTTTCCAGCTCCTTAAAAAACATTGAGCTTGTTGCTATGATGAGTTTGGGATATGCCCATTTATTATTCCATTCTCTGGCAATAAGGCTTGGCAGTATGTTTGGAGGTTCATTATCGTAACAACCATACGTACCATATCTCACCACGGAAAATTGGTATCCGTTTTCCTCCATCTTTTTTAGCTTCTCGGGAAGGTTTTTTAATGCGTCTTCATAAGATTCCGGACGCCAGCACCCGTAGCATCCAACACCACCCGTACTTCCATAATAGAATAGTACTGATTCACCATCTGGTCCTTCCCAGCGGAATGCTTCGGGCTGGCGACCATGTGGTAACATAACCGATTCATCCCAAAACAGATGAATATCGTTTCCATCTTTATCTAAGTAATAAGCAGCCTCATCTTCTTTAAAGAAAACGCCGTAATTGGGCATACCTCCATAGAAATACTTTACACCAGCCCCGGCCAGTACTGTAGGGATGCCCCAACTTAAACCGGGAACATCTGTGATCGAACCAACACCTATAGTTATGCCGTACTCCCGCTTTAATCGGAATGCTGGATACATCAATCTTATTAATTCCTCATGGCCACACAGTCCAGTTATCTCATTACCGAGAAACGCATGGGTTTCAATTCTGCCTTCTTTAATGTATTTTTTAAGTTTTTCTATGATCTCGTGTGACCGGTTTTCGATAAAGTGTTGTATCGACCAGGCTTGCTCCGCTGTATATCGGTACTTTGATTCTTTGGGGAAATCATTGGTCTCCTCACAGAAACGCAATACGTCATCATAAAAGTTATCATGCTTAATTAAAATGTTTTCAATTTCATCAGTAAATCCCAAATCATGGTGAGAAATGGGAACCATAAATACCTTCCAATGTCGCTGAGGCTGCCATTTTATTTTCTTATGATCCCATATTGTTGCGTCGGTTTTGAGAATAAATTCGGCCGTGGTTGGTTTCTTGATGTCCGGAACATAGATATTAAAATTTGAATTGCCCTTCTTCACCTTGTCTAAAGTTGACGATTGTTCCCAAGCGCCAATTTTGACATGGAGTTGGCTTTTTGTTGATTCAGAAATATTGGCAATAGTGATTTTTACCAATTGTAAAAGTTGCCCGTGGTCCCTTACAAATAGTGCGGTAGGTTCAATACTTATAAAATGCATAGGAGGTGTAGTTCTTGAGGTATCTCTTGTTGCAGTAATATTTTTATTTGCTTTGGGATTCATAAATGCATTTAAAAGCTCTCCTGCCCCCAAAGTGGTATCATTCAAATATATTTTATCTGAATTGATACTACCACAAACAGAAGAATCAATTTTACAATTTCCAAGAATTAACTTTTCTTCAACACATTGAGTCGGTTGACTGTACCGTAATGTATTGTCTGATTGTGCAAAAGTCAATCTACCTCCGATTAGGATCCAAAAAAATGTAAAAATAATGATATTGGATTTCATATGTTTACCTAATTGGTTTTATTAATGGTCATTCTATTTTATTATATTTTAAGTATAACGCATGATGGCTATAGTGTCTATGTTTTAATTATTTACGTATAATTTTACCCTGGAAGTTTGAGATATTTCTTCTAAGTTTATGATGTAAACATTCAAGTCTTTAAAAATAAAATCTTCTATACTATAAATCCAGCTATGCAACGCCAATTCCTTTCCAGATTTCCATGCACTCTGAACAATTATTGTTTGACATATATGTACTGCCTGCTTAACGAAATTGAATTCACAGAATAAATTGATTTTTTCTTTTTTATTTTGAAGTGCGTCAATTTTTACTTGAGGATAACGATAAATATCTTTAATATTTCTAAACCAATTGTCGATTAATCCATTTTCGCTATTATCCATAGCTGCTTTAATGCCTTCGCACGCAGAATGGCCAAAAACACTAATATATATTACTTTTAATACTTCTATGGTGTATTGATTAACTGACAAACAGTTTAGGTCTGTATGGATGACCATATTCGCAATATTATGGTGGACAAATATATCACCTAGCAGCATATCCACAATTGCATTTGCTGGTATCTTACCATTATAAATTGGAGGAATATTCAAATCGATTATTCCTTCACAATCTAAATCAACTAAACATTCAATTGTATCATTATGATATGGATTTGAAATAAATGCCAAAGACGTATCAGCAAAGGATATCAAATTTTCAAATAAAAATTTAGTTAGAGGGCCATTTCTATTATTTACTAATTTAATTCCCAGTATTGAAAACGTTCCATTTCGAATCGAATGTATCAAAATATCTGGTGAATAATTTTTATTAATGTAAAAGGTTTAATGTCCAACGTCAATTATTTTCTACCTTCAATGGGAATTTAAATTGGCATTGGACATTCAGATAATATTCATAATATTCAGCTATCTTTACTTTATCTAATCAATTTTTCAGAAATCCGGACTGTTTGAACTGCTTTTTTAATGCGGTGGACAGGAAGGATAATTAGCAAGCGGGAAATTGAAGCGTTTCTTACCGTCCCGTCTGGCCGCCGGACAGGCGAACGATAGTGAGACGGGAATTGCACAGCGGGAAGCGCATGGCGCATATCGCACAGCGGAAGGCGGGAAGCCCTTATCCCTTATCCTTTATCCTTTTTCCTTGAGCCTTCAGTTTCCGGTCTCCGGCCTCCGGTATCCCGCCTTTCCCCTTTGGCTTGAAATACCCGTCTAAAAAATAAACCATGAAAGTTTTTGTTTATATTGTATTAAATTGTAAGGCTTTACTAAAATATTTAGCGTTATTTATTTTACAGATTGGATAAGTATGAACAGGTTAGAAAATTTTGCCAGTATGGGAATCTCTCCCAATATACTGGATGCTCTATATAAAAAGGGTTTTGAAGAGCCAACCCCCATCCAGGAACAGATCATTCCCCGTCTTCTTAAGGGAAATCAGGATTTGGTGGGTCAGGCCCAGACCGGCACCGGTAAAACAGCTGCTTTCGCAATCCCCCTGCTGGAAAAGTTGCAGGACAGATGCAATCATGTTCAGGTACTGGTTCTGGTGCCGACTCGCGAGCTGGCGATTCAGGTAGCGGAGGAAATAAACTCACTTAAAGGTGAAAAACAGCTGCGGATTGCACCTATCTATGGCGGGCAGTCCATTGAACTGCAATTGAAAAAGTTGAAAAGGGGAGTGGACCTGGTGGTGGGGACTCCCGGTCGCGTTCTGGATCATCTGGAGCGGCGAACTCTGAATCTGCTGCAGGTTTCCCATGTGGTGCTGGATGAAGCCGATGAAATGCTCAACATGGGATTTATTGAAGATGTGAAGAAGATCCTCAGTCTCACCAATTCGAACCGTACCACCCTGCTGTTTTCAGCCACCATGCCGAGGGAGATTGTTGCCATAGCCCGCACTTACATGAAAGGCTATGAACAGATTACCATTCAGCCGGAACAGCCCACCGTTGCCCTCACGGATCAGATTTATTTCGAGGTGAGGGAAGCGGATAAATTCGAGGCGCTTTGCCGGATTATTGATATAGAGGAAGATTTTTACGGGCTGGTATTCTGCCGGACCAAGATAGATACCGCCAATGTAGCCAGCCATCTCATGGATCGCGGTTATGATGCGGCGGCTTTGCACGGGGATCTTACCCAGCCTCAGCGCGAACAGATCCTGCGTCAATTCAGGAGCAAACGGATTTCCATTCTGGTTGCAACGGATGTAGCGGCGAGGGGCCTGGATGTACAACAGCTGACACATGTCATCAACTATGCTGTTCCGCAAGATCCGGATGCCTATGTGCACCGTATCGGCCGTACCGGGCGGGCCGGACGCGAAGGGACGGCTATTACCTTTGTGACGCCTCAGGAATATCTCAAGCTGAAGAGCATCAAAAAGGGAGCACGGACCGCCATCCGCAGGGAAACCATACCCCAAGTAAAGGACATTATCGCGGCAAAAAAAACACGCATAAAAAAGGAAATTAAAAACCTGAGCAACAATGGGGTCAACGGCGAATTCCTGCAGCTGGCGCGTGAACTCCTGTCGGAAAACCTGCCGGAAAAAGCTGTGGCAGCGTTATTGAAATATTCCTTTGCAAATGAACTTGATCCCGGTACCTATAACGAGATCCGGGATGTCTATCCTCCCATTCAGGGGCAGACACGCCTGTTCGTGGCCATGGGCAAGAAAGACCGCTTAACTCCCCACAAGCTGGTAAATTTAATCCAGACCAGAGCCCGCATAGATCAGAAAAAAATTGATGATGTACAGGTGATGGAAACCTACTCGTTTATTACCGTACCTTTCCGGGAAGCCGAAAAAATATTAAAAACCTTTAAACAGGAACGCCGGGGGCGGCGTCCGATTGTGGAGCGGGCGCAGAAAGAAAAGAAGGGATAAACTGAATTAATAAAAGAAAGGCGGAACCTTCAGGTCCGCCTTTCGCGCAGGGAGTGGTGTGTAATGCGGATAGACACCCCCCTTCTGGATCGTCTTTTTTTTACCGGAATTTCAATCCCCCGCTGCTTCTGACTGATCACAGGTACAAAGCAGATCCGGTATTCCCGCTGGTGACGGATCTCTTTATGGTTTTTTTAACCGTTTCAGGGATCGCCCCCAGGTCAGTAATGCCTCCCGCAATTAATCCACTTTATTATAATTTTCCCGATTGTCTTCAACCGTAATAGGTCCGGGAAAACAAAAGAAAAATGAGGGAAATCCATTAAATGCTGCCAGAACACCACTCATCAATTCCGCTTCTATATTGCTTTTCCTTTCCTCACCTGTCCGGAATCTGATCACAGTCCAAAGGTATCATACAACCGGCATTTTTATGCCATTGCTGTTTCTACGGGACATTTTGCAATTTGTTACTTTGCGACTGGTACATGTTGGAAAGCGGAAACCGAAAAGGCAAGATTAAGGATTAAGGATGAAAGATTAAGGATGAAAGATTAAGGGGAAAAAAGAGTTAGCATTAAGCACATAGTGTTGAAATAGTATTAAAAAAGTAAAGAAATAAATGTTTTTTTGAATTCGTGGAAATTCCCGTTTAAAGCCCGTAAGGAGCCCTACCTGCTGCAGGCAGCCGAGCAGTCCGGGCAGGTTTGTAATTCCCGTCACTTCCCTGTGCCGGACAGTCCTTAATCCTTAATCCTTCATCCTTAATCCTGTTTTTATGCCTACTGCTGGCCCCTGCTTTCTGCTTTACCCTTTTCCCGCATATGACTGCGGCTGTTACAGATCAAAATAGAAACGGGTACCCACATTTACCTGGCTTTCTACCATGATATCGCTGTTGTGCAGTTCCAGAATTTTCCTGGCAATCGCCAGTCCCAGACCGGTCCCGCCGGGTTTCCGGGCCCTGCTGCGGTCTCCCCGGTAAAATCTCTCAAAGACATGAGGCAGTTCGTCCCCGGGGATTCCGGGACCGGAATCCGAGATGGTGGTTCGAATACCCTTATTACTGCCGGAGATAACCACCTTAACCGTTCCACGGGCGTGAGTAAATTTGAGGGCATTTTCGATAAGATTGGAGAGGGCTCTTTCAATTAATCCGATATCCGCATTTACCATAACCGGTTGAGAGGGCATAACGGAATCCAAATGAACGCCGGCGTTTTCTGCCTGGGGCTGGAATTTAAGCACCACGTCCTGCACCAGTTCGGCCATGGAAAAGCTCTCCGCCCTGGGCTGAATCTGGCGGGCATCCAGCTTGGATAGCTCAAAAAGTTCTTCCACCAGATGGCCGAGCATCACCGTGTTATTTAAAATAATATTTAAATAATCCGAGCGTTCTTTGACTGAAAGCGTTTTCTCCTTCATCAGAACGGTCTCAAGGTATCCGCGTATGGAGGCCAGGGGGCTGCGCAGATCGTGGGAGACATTGGCGATCAGCTCACGTCGCAGGTTATCGGTTCTTTTCAGCTCTTCCATATTGTTCACAATGGTATCTGCCATGGTATTGAATGAATAGCTCAGCCGCCCGATTTCATCATGGGTTGAGACCGGGATGCGGCGATCCATCTCTCCTTTCTCAAATTCCTGCATCACCAAAGTCATGGCCTTTAACCGCCGGGTGAGTACAAAGAACAATATCAGCCCTGCGATACCCGTGAAAACAATGGTCAGAATCAGGCCAATAATCATGGTACGGATAATGAAACTATCCCTCACCATGCCGGCAGCGGTTTCATATTGCTCACTGCCCAGGATAATGTAAATAAATCCATCCAAATTCCGGCCGATGGTTAGCGGTGCCACGGAGAAAGGTTTGCGGGAGCCCGGCTGTTTGGGATCGTCGCCCAGAATCAGTTCCTGTGGGCTGCTGGAAATAAAACGCTGAATCGGTTCGGTATCTACGAATTCCTTCCGGACCTTCTTTTTGGGATCAGCAAAAAATGCCAGGATTTTCCCCTGACCGTTCAGTAAATAGATTTCCACTTTGGGATTCATCACCATCATATAATGGATTTTATCTTCTATGGCCGGTAGGGCAAGGGAATCCTTTAAGAAGGGACTTAGTTCGGCAGCCATATTCCTGGCCAGGGGAAGATTCAGTTTCTGATCTGCCTCATTCATAAAGCGGATGGAGGACCGTACCGATATCAATATCTGGGCGGCACCCAATACCAGCAGCAACAGCAGAAAAACCACCGATAGTTTAGCATAGAAAGAGTTAAGTAACGTTTTCATAGGCCCAGTTCCTCTTTTTCGGCAAAACGATACCCTACACCCCACACTGTCCGGATGAAATCCGGCCGCGAGGGGTCCTTTTCAATTTTGCTGCGCAGGCGATTGATATGGGAATTGACGGTATGATCGTATCCGTCGAAGTGATAACCCCAGACCAGGTCCAGTAGTTGCTGGCGGTTATAGGTGCGTCCCGGGTGGCCGGCAAACAGCACCAGCAGATCGAATTCCTTGGCAGTTAACTCCACCTTTTGTCCGGCCAGGGTTACTTTCCTTTTGGCGGTATCAATAATAAGAGTATTATAATCCAGCAGGGCCGGTTCTTCACTCTTGGCTGAGCTTCCCCGTTCGGTTTCAATACGTCGCAGAATTGCCTTGATCCGGGCAACCAGTTCCCGCACGCTGAAGGGTTTGGTCAGATAATCATCAGCCCCCAGTTCCAGCCCCAGTACTTTATCCAGTTCTTCAGATTTGGCGGTTAGCATGAGCACCGGTGTGAGCTGGTTGTTTTGCCGGAAGCGCCTGCATACTTCCAGCCCATCCAGTTTCGGAAGCATGATATCCAGGATAATAAGGGCATATTTATGCTGCAGAGCCTTATTCAGGCCGCTTTCCCCGTCTGATGCCCAGTCCAGTTGATATCCCAGATCGCTGATATGAATTTTTGCCAGGTCCACAATATCGTAATCATCCTCAATAATAAGAATTTTGTTTATAGTGTCAGTCATGATTCTTTCCGTCTGTTTATGGTTTTATGCTAATAAAATACAATCAGTTGGATACTAAATCATCACAAATCTATAACATTTTGCTGGTTCGCCGGGGAAATGGTCAGGGGTCCGCATGCTTTTTCCTGCAACATTTAATTGATTATCTAGTAATTATATATCTATATTTCATGGTTACTTTTTGGCAGGAAAAGGAGATAAGGATGCAAAGATTCTACCGGAATACTAATTTTGTCCGCTGGGGAGGCGTATCACTGGCCATCTTTTTTCTGTTCATGGCCGGTTATAATTTTTATAATTATGCCAAATCTCTCACTGATGAAAATATTTTTGAAAATCCGGCTTCCCGGCTTTCCATCACCCGCAGTTTTCCTGCTCCTTCCGACAGTTCTCAACAGGCGGGAACCACGGTCAAAAATGGAGATCTGTTGCTGGAAGTTAACGGGCAGAATGTGGAAAATGTACAGCAGGCAACCGCTATTCTTTCCTCGCTGCCACCCGATTCTCAGGTTACTTTTACTATATTTGAACCGTTGGAAAACAAAAAACACGCTGTAACGGTTCTCAGATCCGCCGTACCCGACTCATTTCTGACCCGACTTCCACCGGTGGTTTATGTGTTGCAGGTTTCAGCAGGAGGGGCTTCAGACCGGGCGGGTATGCAGGTGGGTGACCTGATTTACAAGATCAATGGCAGAACATTTCAGAATTCCCACCAGGCCGATCTTATCCTGCAGCAGGCCCAGCTCAATAAAACAATCCTTTATGAAATTTACCGCCAAAACCGCCTGATCTCTCTTCATGTCCAGCTGGCCATCGCCGGATTTCGCTTATCCCGGCTTTTTGCCCTTTTCAGTGGCCTGATTTTTCTGATTCTGGGTACTCTTCTTATTGTCAAACGGCCGGAATACGTGGCTGCCAGGTACCTGGGGTTTACCGGGATCTTCTTCGGTAATTTCCTTATGACGGTTTTTAATCTGCGCGCATCGGGAATGGGACTTTTTGCCATTATTCTCCTGGCATTTCTGGCATTGTCGATGTTTATATCTATCGCACTCTGGTTTATCAGCAGTTATTATTTCCCTGAAGAAGTAAAAAACATTCCGTCACAGAGGAGAGACGAAAAATTCCTGATTGGTCTCTCTCTTTTCTTCGCTCTGATTTTTTATCTGATCATGCTGGGAACAATCCTCAATGTACCACTGCTGCGAACTCTGAGGGGTTATGTTTTTTTGGGTAATATTTTTATAATATTACTGCTGATTTTCGCGCTGGTAAATAAAATCCGTTACCGGAAACTGGCCTCCGACCGCTATAAAAAAATGGGTAAACCGCTGAAATATGCCGGCATTCTCACCGGCATTCTGGTTGCAGCATTCATATATTTTGCAGTGCGTGGGAGGGTGGATTCCGCTTATCTCTCTACCATTGTGATGATCATGCCGTTAGCTTATGTTTATACCATTAGCAAATATGCCTTGTTAGATTTAAAGATCAGGATCCGGCGAAACATTCAGTACTCGCTTATCTCCCTGTTGTGGATAATTATCCTGCTAACGGGTACGGGATTTCTGCTGTTTGGTTTATCGCAGCTGCAGCTGTCCATTCCAAATATCCGCTGGAGTAATAATTTTATTGAATTCGTTGAAGGTCAGCCATCTGCCTTGCAGGAGAAGATTACCGGTCGCATGATTTTCATCATCCTGGGAGCCGTCACGGGCTGGGGAATATTCCGCATCGGGCGTTTGGGGCAAAAGTTTTTCAGGGAAAAATATTATCGTTCCCGCTATGACTACCGCCTGGCCGCCAACCAGATGTCGCATATGCTGCATACCAACCTGGACATGTATGATCTGGCCCGCGAACTGGCGCGGAAACTGGGTTCCCTGATGCACCTGAAAAGGGTGGGCGTGCTGTTTTTCCGGAACCAGGACAGTTGCTGTTGCCAGGAATATTATGGATTTGATGGTAAATCCTGGACCGCTTACTGCATGCAGGCCGGTGATAGCATTATTAATACTGCTCAATCTTTTAATAAGGTCGTGAGCATTAACGTTCTTCCCCAGGAAATGCGGCAGAACTTTGCCGAGGTACAGTTCCAGCACCTGATACCAATCCCTTCCAAAGATCAGATGCTGGGTCTGATTCTGGTGGGCGAAAAACTCTCCGAATCCGCTTTTCATCAGGACGATTATGAATTTTTACAATCTGTTGCCTCCCAGGCGGCCATCTCTATTGAAAATGCTTTTCTGTATGAGGAATTGCGGCAACAGGAACGGATTAAGCAGGAACTCAAGATTGCCCGGCAAATTCAAATCTCATCACTGCCCCAGTCCATTCCCGTTATAGCGGGACTCGACATTCACGGCATATCGAAACCGGCCCTGGAAGTAGGAGGTGATTTTTTTGATTATATGAACGGCGGTACCACACCGGAACTGCTGGTGGTTGTGGGCGATGTCAGCGGAAAAGGGATTTCAGCGGCGCTCTACATGTCAAAAATCCAGGGGATATTCCGCACCCTGCAGACATTTGATCTGTCCCCCCGGGATCTTTTTGTTCGCACAAACCAGGTGTTACGGCAGGATCTGGATAAAAATTTTTTTGTTACCGGCCTGGCAGGAAAATTTAATCCGAAGCGGAAAGAGGTGGTGCTGGTTCGGGCCGGACATCTGCCATTATATCACTTCCGGGCCGCACAGAAAAAGGTTGATTCCATCCAGTCGAAAGGCTTGGGTTTCGGGATTGAACGTACTGATGAATTTGAAAAAAATCTGCGGGAATATAAAACCGGCTACTCTATCGGGGACGTTTTTCTGTTTGCCACCGATGGAGTAATCGAGGCCTTTAACTCACGGCGGCAGGAATTCGGTGAAGAGCAACTTTTGCAGGCCCTGCTGGAGAGTGCTTCTTCTCAGGCGCGGGTGATATCGGATTTTATTCTGGAGCGCCTAACCGAGTTCACCGATGGAAATCTTCCCCATGATGATATCACCCTGGTGGTTATAAAAGCCACCTGATGAATAAGTAAAGAATAATTTTAATCGCTATGAAGTTACGGTTTATCTCCTTTACTGTTTTTTTACTGCTGGCCCGGGTATCGGTAAGCTATTCTCAACCCAATTTTCAGGCCGGCTGGAATTTTGCCCTTTCATTTCCCGGCAGTGATTTACAGAAAAAGGTGAACGGGCCGCTTCCGGGATGGGGACTCGATTTTAATTATGCCATCAAAGGGGGTCACTTTCTTCCCGGCCTGTCGTTTGTTTACCTGAGATTCGGGGATGAGGATGTGCGACTGATATGCGAAGACGGTATATTTGATTTGGAAACTCAAAATGTTCTGCTGCAGTGGCACATCTCTTTCCGTTACCGGTTCACTCGCAACGCGGTACAACCCTACCTGGAGGGTCTGGCCGGATTTCACTATCTTTATACTCAGACCACGGTGAGCGATGCGGAAACCGACCTGCAACTGGGAGGGAAAATTAATCATGATGACCTGGCCTTCAGCTATGGTGCGGGTGCGGGAATGCTGGTAAGACTGTATAATGGTGATCACCAATCTCCCAGCTCCTTCCTCCACAATCTTCAGCTCTTTTTTGATGCCCGGGCCCGTTATGTTTTGGGCGGAGATGCCAGTTACTACCGTGAGAATATTATTTTACCCGGAAGAGATACGTCGGAACTAAGTCTGACTAAGTCTTCAATTGATATGTTCACCACTCAGGCAGGGCTGGTTCTGGCCTTCTGAATTCAAGTGATTAGTAGACCGGATTCCCTGAAAATCATAAAATTTTAAATCATGATGAGTGAAAGACATAATTGTAAACCTTTTAATAAGTTTTAAAGCAGGCGGATTTCGCTACACACATTACAAAAATTAAAAATCGAATAAAGGTTGCAATTTTGCAAATCATAATGTAAATTTTAAATCTATATAATTTTATAAAGGAGGGTTAAACATGCCTGCTGAAACTCAGGATACTTCAAAATATTTGGAAAGTTCGGAAAATCTGTACGAAGCGGTAATGGTAATGGCCAAAAGAGCCCGTCAGCTGAACGAAGAGCAGTATCAGCGCATGCGCGATCGTCAAATCCTGGAAGAGCTGGATGGGGAGTTTGAAGAAGAATTTCTTAATCTGGAAGAAGAGAAAAATGAAGCTGAGGAACCGGTTGAAACGGAAGAGAATCCCGTGATCAGCGCACAGAAAGAATTTCTGAATGGCAAGATAGAATATCATTACGAATCCACAAAGTAGGCAAAGACCCCCGGAAACGGGGGTTTTTTGTTACTCACCCCGAACATCCATAATGCGTCCCTCCCGCTAATATGAATAAAAGCCGCTTAAACATTATTGTCCGTAATGCACGGATATATGATCCGCAACAGGGATTTCTTCCCGAAGGTGCATTAGGCGTTTCCTGGAATAAAATTGCCCTGCTGGGGAGCGACAGGGATATCCTGAAGTTAAAAAGTTCGACCACCCGCATCATAAATGCCCGGAGAAACATATTGATGCCGTCCTTCATGGATTGCCATACTCATTTCATAGGTTACGTGCGCCGGCAACAGGAAGTGGATCTGGAGAATTCCCGTTCTCTCGGTGAAACCCTGGATATTATAAGAAAAAAAGTAGTGGAAACACCTGAAGGCGGATGGATTACCGGCGGAGGATGGAACCACAATATCTGGAAAAGCGGGGAGTATCCCAACCGTAAGTACCTGGACCGGATCAGTACCCGGCATTTTATTGCGCTGGACAGTAAAGACTGTCATACCTGCTGGGTCAATTCGCCGGTGCTGGAACTGGCCGGGATTTCTGCGGGTGATCCGTCATCTGACAAGAAAAACACCGCAGGGAATAATATGACCGGCGTGCTGGAGGAGAATGCCCGCCTGGTGGTTTACGATTTGATGCCTAAATGGGACTATAACCGTTTGCGTCCGGTTTTCCTGAAAACGGTGGAGGAATTTTACCGCCATGGTTTGACGGCCATCCATAGCGTGGAAACGCCGGATGAATTCCGGCTTTTTGAAGAAGCAAGGCGGCGTGGTGAACTGGGGCTGCGTACCTTCTGGTACCTGCCTCACAAATTTACCGATGCTGCCGCTGATCTGGCTGTACAGCAGGGCCTGGGAGATAACCAGCTTCAGATTTCGGGAATAAAGCTGTTCGTGGATGGTTCTTTCGGATCGCAGACAGCGGAATTGCTGGAGAATTATGAACATATGGATCATGCCGGTACGGAAAGCATGAGTGAGGAACAACTGATGGAAGTAGTGGGACTGGCTGTTAAGGCCACACTCTCCTGTGCCATTCATGCCATCGGAGATAAAGCTATCCGAAAGACCTTGCGGGTTCTCGGGAAATATTCCGGGGAAAGTCTTAACAAAGGCCTGCGCCATCGTGTTGAGCATGTTCAGCTGGTGCAACCGGAGGACCTTCCTCTCTTCCGAAAATACGGAGTGTATGCCAGCGTTCAACCCATCCATCTGGCCAATGACATTCCGGTCATCAAGAAATATCTCTCTTCCCGGGCACACCTAACTTATCCGCTGGGAAGTCTTAAACGTCATGGCGCCCGGCTGATTTTCGGATCGGATATTCCCATTGAGCATTTTCATCCCTGGAATGCCATCTATACCGCCCTGGAACGAAAATACCGGTTCAATCCGGATGAGATATCCTTCTTCCCCAATGAGTGTCTTGATTTGCGCACCTGCCTGCAGGCGTATACCATGAATGCCGCGGCTTCGGTGGGAATGGAAGATAAACTGGGAAAAATCCGCCGGGGAATGCTGGCTGATTTTGTTTTGATTGACCGCGATATTTTTGAAAGTCCCACGTTGGAACTGCAGGATACCCGGGTCCTACTCACGGTGGCAAATGGACAGGTGGTGCATATTACGCGGGAGTGAATTGGGGGAATCGTTTGAAGGGGCAGGAGGTTTTAAACCTCACCGTTCCAATGCGGCGGAGCAAACTCGGCGGCCGGGGCAAACCATTCAGAAATTGTTTCGAGGGAATCAGGTAATTAAATGACCGGCCCCACTGCTTCTGTAATTTTTACATTATTCGAAGTCGGGGCAATGTTCAAATTGTGCTGCCGGGGGATAGGGATTATATAGCCGGGAAGTTTTTGGCGAATTTTCTGGTCCATTCCATAGCGGCATCTTCATCATTGAGTACCCGGCCTTCTTTTTCCAGGATTTCCTGCTGATAATCCTTGATATGGCAGATCTGTTCGATCAGCCGCATGCGGAATGCCCCTTCTTCATCGATAAATTCAACACCCACCTCAATGGAGTCCTGCCGCTTTCGACACCACACTACTTTTCCCATAGCCTCAAAGGTTGAATCAATGCTGGGAATTTTTACAACCACAATAGTTTCCGGCGTCAGAAACGTGTCGGCAGAGAAACAGATACCTCCAATGCTGATGTTGCGGCAAATCTCCCGGGTTTCGAAAGTCTCTCCCGATATTTTATATTCAATAGGAATACGGGCGGGGTGTCTCACATACTTTCGCATGGCTCTGTTCTCAAAATTTAACAGTAATCATCAATCATTATGATCTTAGCACATATGTATAAACATACAATCGGACATTCCGAGTCAAATTATTAACTAAAATTTAATTTCCAGCTCAATTTCATCGCGCAGGGGAATTCCATAATTGCCGGTAGAGGGAATTTCCGGTTTCAACCGGCGTGAATGGTCAATGGCATTGCGATGGACGGCGACCAGACAAAACCCGCGTTTCTGGTAAAAGCGAAGGGCATCTATATTATCGTTGGTGGTAATGAGCCACAGTCGCCAGCACTTTTTCCTTCTGGCAGTCTGAATAATTTTCCGCAGAAGCAGGCTTCCTGCGCCGCTACCCTCTTCCAGGCTATTCAGGGTGATTATTTCACACTCCCGGTTGGTTATTTGATAAGTGAGAAGCCCGGACGGTTTTCCCTCCCTGCAGATCATGAATCCCGGCAAATTTCCGGCATTGTATATCCTGCCCCGGGAAACAACCTTCTCGGATCCCCAGTGTGATCTCAGTGTGGAAATAATCCATTCATAATCTTCCGGAGTAATAGGGCGGACGTCTGGGATATTCATTGCTGGCAGAATTTCCAGGGTTATTGGTGCTTCAGTTGCTTTTCTCGTTCCTGTTTGATAAAATCTACTTCTTTTTGAGGCAGAAGGTTGGAGATCTCCTGCATGGTAATTTTACGGTTATTGAGTAAGGTCAGACATAGCCGGTTACAGGATTCACGAAGTTGACGGATCTCAGATTCTAATTCTTCATTTTCCTCGTGAAGATTTTGGACAGTAAGTTTTAGTTTTGTATTTTCCATTTTGCAATCCACCAGCAGAAAAAGAAAAAGAATAATGATCAGAAGGATGGCGGTAGCCAGCATTAATTTTAAGAAAATTTCTTTCACTTAATATTTCCCTTTGTGGATTATGCCATGGTAAAATTAATTAGAAAATAAAATTAAATTTAATATAAAACAAGACTGAATATGTCCTTAGGTATAAAATTTTGTTTTAAGTGCTAAGCCGGGGAGATAATATTATTTTGGTTCATCACAAAAATGAGTACCTACAAAATTAGGTAAACGATTATGTTTTTCAACCGGCGAAATTTTGTTTGAGCACTGA
>CAYWTB010000036.1:0-41983 GCA_964461135.1 uncultured Caldithrix sp.
AATGATGTAAGTTCTTATCCATTAAATAACTACTTTAGAAATTTAGGTATTATTATTTTAGACTTTATCAACATGAATCAGCCTATGAGTTACACCTCGCGGACAGTAGAAGAAATAGATATTCAGTATGTAAAGGGTGTCGGTTCCGCCCGTGCCGCCCAGTTGAATAAAATCGGGATTTATACAGTGGAAGACCTGTTGGAATATATCCCGCGACGATACCTGGACCGTAGCACCATTCATACCATCAGTCAGCTGAGCGATGGTGAGGAAACAACCGTGGTGGGAAAAATTATCAAGATTAAAAAAATCCCCCGTCCCCATCAACGCCTTATTGTAACCATATATGATAAAACCGGTATTCTGGACGGCGTATGGTTTCACCAGATTGACTATTTCATTAAAGTGTTTAAGGAAGAACAGGAAATCGCTTTCAGCGGCAAAATCAGCTTTTACCGCGGCTGGCAGATCGTTCATCCTGATTTTGATATCATCGAGGAATCTAAAGAGCAGCTGCACACCGGCCAGATCATTCCTTTATACCCCAGCGGACAGGAACTGCGCAGCAAGGGTCTCAGCTCGCGGGGATTCCGACGCATTATCCATAATGCCCTGGGAAAATATGGCGACCAAATCCGGGAAAACCTGCCGGTATCTCTTCTGACAAAGTACCGGCTCCTTCCGAAAACTGGCGCGCTGCGCAAAGTTCATTTTCCCGAGAGGATGGAGGAAATTTCCAGGCCCATGCGTCGCCTGAAATACGAAGAGCTCTTTTATCTGGAATTATTAATGGCCCTCCGTCATTTCAACCTGCGCTCTCCTGTGCAGGGAGTGGTAATGAAAACCTCCGGTGAAATCATCAAAAAAGTGCTGGATCAAGTTATCTTTAAACTCACCAATGCCCAGCGCCGGGTATTGCACGAGATCTATGATGATCTCAAAAGCGGACATCCCATGAACCGTCTGCTGCAGGGAGATGTGGGCTCTGGAAAAACACTGGTTGCGCTGATCACTGCCCTGATTGCTATTGAGAACCATCATCAGGTGGCACTGATGGCACCCACCGAAATTCTGGCGGAACAACACTTTCTGAATATTAAGGATCTGGTTTCCCACACCACTATCCGGCCGCGCCTGCTGACCGGATCCATGAAAACCAGCGAAAAAACAGCCATACAGGCAGATCTGCAGGAAGGGAAAATCGAACTGGTTATCGGTACCCATGCATTACTGCAGGAAACAGTGGAATTTAAAAAATTGGGACTCATCATCATCGATGAACAGCACCGCTTCGGTGTGCTGCAGCGGGGTGAGCTTATCAAAAAAGGATGGAATCCTCATGTTCTGGTCATGACGGCCACTCCCATTCCACGTACCCTGGCTATGACGCTTTACGGCGACCTGGATACCTCCATCATCGATGAGATGCCACCGGGCCGGCAGCCCGTCATAACCGCCTGGCGCACGGAAAAAAAACTTCCCGAGGTGTATAAATTCATACGGGATAAAATAAAATCAGGTGAACAGGCCTATATCGTTTATCCCCTGGTGGAGGAATCCGAGAAGATTGATCTGAAAGCGGCCACGGAGAGTTATGAATACCTGCGGTCACAGATTTTTCAGGATTTCCGGCTGTCATTGCTGCATGGGCGTATGAAAGGTGAAGAGAAAGAAGCCGTTATGCGGAAATTTAAAGCGGGACAGATTCAGATTCTGGTGAGTACTTCGGTGATTGAAGTGGGGGTGGATGTTCCACAGGCAACCATGATGCTGGTAGAACATGCTGAACGGTTCGGATTAAGCCAGCTTCATCAGCTGCGCGGGAGAGTGGGCAGAGGAACGAAAAAATCGTACTGCATCCTCATCACTCCTGTAAAAATAAATGAAACGGCACAAAGCCGCATGGACATGATGGAAAAAACCAATGATGGTTTTGTAATTGCTGAAGAAGACCTGCGTCTGCGGGGAAGCGGTGAATTTTTCGGAACCCGTCAGCATGGCCTGCCGGATCTGAAATATTCCGACCTGGTGGCCGATCAGAAAATAATTCAGACCGCCCGGAAAGATGCCTTTTCCCTGATTGAGAATGACCCCCATCTTCGCCTTCCGGAAAATCTGCCTGTGCGGGATTATTTTTTACGCAAATACGTGGAAAAGTATAAACTGATCCGGATTTCATGACTACCAGCCCGTCAGGCCGGAGCGGTATTAGCGGATTCTTTTTCTGACTGTTTGCCAACTGTCGGTTGTGAGAAAGCTTTCTTCCATATTCTCCACCATTTGTTCAAACCGTTTAATGGGGACGGCAAAGGTGAGAGTATTTTCCGGAACATGGGGGCGCGCAGAAACGTCAAACATGCCCAGGACGCAGCGTGGAGTAAGCTGCCGGGATTCCTCCATGGGATAGTTGATGATGGAGGCACAACCGGCACCCATGGGCGCGGTTACCCCCTGAGAATCCCCGCGATCATAGTTAGCCAGGGTAAACAATCCGGAAAGAATATCCGGATCAGCAAAAAAGATTACCGCCACCGGCTGCTCATCCAGCCGTAGCCAGTCCCAGCGCTTAAAAACCAGATATTGTCCGGGAGCTTCAAACGGGGGATTATTTTTCAAATGTTCTTTTACCAGTTCCGGTGTCTTCTTGTAGCGTTCCCCTTCCATTTTGCCCGGTATGCCGCATGACAGAAAATATTCAAAATCCGGCCGCAGCGTTCGGCTGAAACCGGCGTACCGTTTTCCACCGGCACAACCAGGACTTCTGGCATCGTAAACAAAAGGATGTCCCTCCCTAGCCTGGTTCAAATTCCCGATTAAACAGCGATTTTCATGCCGGGAATCGGAAAAATCTTCTTCCGAAACATTATCCGTATAGTAATAACCGACCGGTAGCTCGGCCGCGGGAAAATATCTTTGCCAAAGCTTTACAAATTTATTTTTAAATTCGGAATCCATATATCCTTCCTTCTGACGATCCAGGTTTTATCGTTTATTACACAGATTTAACCATCAAACAGTTACAAGTATCCCTCAATTTATAATTGGCGATAGTAAATTTTATCCGCACCAATCATGGAATAGTACCGGAGTGTTTAATCTGTCAGCAATGATGTGAATTTTTGTAACCAGCAGGTTCTGAGTGATCTGGGATTATACAATCAATCCAAATTGCAGGATTAATTGTTCTTCTTCCCGGATTTAAATGGCAGTTTCGACAGATTCAGTCCGGCACTCAGAAACCCGCCAAACAGCAATCCCTCCACCGCGGCCAGAATCAGGCGGGAGAGCCGGCCGAAATGGGCCTCCCCGAACAGCCTGGCTAAGGGCTGTAAATCTATCTGAGATTGATTGAAAGAGCGCGCTACCGCATCAAGACTGGCACTGAAGAGATTTCCCTGGATAATGGTTAATAAAATAGCGCCAAGCATTGATCCGCAGGCAGCCAGGACGATGGTTAGCCACTTTTTTCGTTTTTCATCCGTCAATCCCAGAAAGTAACCGGCGGATAAACCCAGGCCGATGATTGCCCCTTCATAGGCACCGGCAATCTGACTTAAATTTTGACCAAATATTGCCTGTAGAATATCCACTCCCAGCAGGTGTGCTATCCCGCCAACTATGAATCCCCCTGCCGTCGCCCCGGCAATTCCCCAATACGGACTGTGCCGGTATGATATGGCAAGAACAGAGGTCATCCCCAGACTGACTCCAAATCCGGCGGTAAAGCCAGCCAGGGCACCCAGACTGCTCAATACCAGCATCAGGGTCAGGGATTCATAGGCGGTAATCTGACGAAAAGTAGACAGAATTATACTCAGGCTTAAGCCCACCAGTAAACCTGAAATACCGGCACCGGCAGCTCCCCCGAAGGTTTTACGCCTGATATCCGCCCACTGGCGGCGAATACGGATCCACATTAATCCCCACATAACCAGGATAATAAGCGAAAGCGGAAATGAGCGCAGATGGATCATTTTTTTATTGTAATCCCGTATAAAAGACAGGCTGATGGCCCGGTTTATTAAACCCCCGGGTAAATTTTTATCCTTTCTCTTAAACCACTCCTCAATTGCGGGATGTGCTTTTCCGGCAAACACAATGCTGGCATTTTTGCGCACCATTAAATCATGATCAGATAAAGCCATTTTAAATATTTCGTGCTCCGTTCCGTTCTTTTTTATATAAACTGCAGACTCCAGCGCGGCCATCCGTACCTCAGGCTGCTGATTTCCGAACGCCTCCATAATGAGGTCAGATATATCTACTGTCCTCCGGATCAACCACTCCGGTACGCTCCTGCCACGGTATAACAGGCTGCGGGCCAGCAAAGCCGTCTCCTGTTCAGATAAGGTAAGTTTCTCGCCCACCGATAAGAGCAGATCGAGCGTTTCCTGGTCAATGTACAACTGGTGTGCTAAATAATTTTCCATGGCCCGGTTCATCAGGGCATGGGCTCGCTTAAGCTCCATGATTTCCACTGTTTGCCAGCGTATAATTGCCGGAATTAAAAAATCGTGGGTCAGTTCAATCCAGGTTCCTCCATTTTGCCGGCGAAAGCGTATGATACGGGAATGAGCCAGTTCACCGATCAAATGACCGGTATCGCCGGCATGTCCGGCAGGGAAATTCAGTCTGTTTTCAATTTCATCCAATGGTACCACCAGCCGCTGTTCATTCTCAGAAATCAGAGATAACAGGATATTTTTCACCCTGTGGAGTTCCTGCCCTTGAAAATGTTCGATGACGCGATTCAGATAGTCACTCAATATATTGCGCGCACCACCCAGCTGATTATATACCTCCAGAGACATGCAGGGATTTTCCTTTTTCTCATCATATACCGCTTCACACACAATTTGCAGTTGCGGCGGATCTATGAATCCGTTTTCCAGCAAGTCATTCAGAATACTGTCAATCAGTTCCGATTCCACCCGGCAGTGGACCTTTTCTGGGGGTCCGGCTATCGCTTTGAAAGCCTGTTCCCGCTGCAGACGCTGTAAACGGAATTCATGGTGAAAAATGAAGGGAAATGCGGGTTTTAAGATGCTGAGCTCAGCAAGAAGATCTTCCCGGATAATAAATACCAGTTTTAGAGTGCCCGCATATGTTTTCAGTATGTCCTGCAGGTAGTGAATAAAATTTTTACGCACCTTTTCCGGCGTCATTGTAAAAAATTCTTCAAACTGGTCGAAGAAAACAATCGTCCCGCGGCGGGAAAAATGGTTTTGCACTGCAGGAGCGGAAAAGAGTTCCTTTCCCTCATTTTCAGGAACTGAATTCATCAGGCGCATGAAATCCTTTGAGGGATCAGGAAAGCTGCGTACCACAAAGGTATCATAACCCATACTCCTTAAGTGGGGAAGTAATCCGGCGTGCACCAGGGAACTCTTTCCTACCCCGGATCGCCCGTAAATTACAAAACTCTGATGGGTTATTATTTTGGAACAGATGGTACTGATTTCAGATTCCCGGCCGAAAAAAATATCTCGGTCTTCCTCGCGGAAATAGTCCAGAAATTTCCAGGGGCGTTTCGAAATTTTGCCCTCCACCGCTTCACTCATATCGCCATAAACCGGAACTGGTTTCTTGACGAAGATAAAACCATGTTTGGGAACGGTTTTAATAAATTGGGGATGCCTGGCATCATCCTGTAAAACACGTCGGATATCCTTAATGCTCTGGGTAAGAGCGGTATCGGTAACAATTACATCCTGCCAGACCTGTTCAAAAAGCTGGTTGCGGGTAGTGAGCTGGTTATAGCGTTTTACCAGATATACCAGGACATCAAAATATTTTGAGTTGAGGGCCACGGGATTACCGTCCCGTACCAGCCGGCGGTTTTCCAGATCGATAAACAGATTATCAATACGATACCCCTGGATCATTTGAGTCATGCTTGTTTTCTCATAAATTTCTCACATTCCGCTCATTTCTTTGGTTTTTCGTTTTATTATATTTCGCAGGTATGAAAATAAATCCAGCTGCATAATATGATTTATCATCATTGAGAATGAAAAAACCCTAACTGGTCAAACGGAATTGACATGAGAAATTTACTCACCTTTTTACAAAATAATGCAAAGAAAAATAAACAGATAATTTATCTGCACAGGTTGATTTATCAATCTGAAGTTTATAATCATATGCCACACAACAAGTTCCCCCTTACAGCAGAAATGTGCATGGAAGTTCTGTTTATTCAGTTATTTAAATCCGGAGTATTAATATGCCGAAATTTTTAGATCCCCAGGAAGTAAAATCCCTGCATGTTGCAATTATCATGGATGGCAACGGCCGCTGGGCAAGCAGACAGGGCAAGCCGCGCTGGATGGGTCACCGTGCAGGTGCCGAGAGAGTACGTGAACTTGTGGAAGAAATATCTTCCTATCCGGTTTCCACTTTAACTTTGTATGCCTTTTCCTCAGATAACTGGCAGAGGCCGCCGCAGGAAGTGCATTTTCTGATGAATCTCCTGCAGACCCAGATACAGTCTGAAGTGGATAATTGTATCAAGAACAATATCCGCTTAAGTTTTATTGGCAGAAGAGACCGCCTGTCAACCCGCCTCACTAAACTTATGAGAGAGGCGGAGTCCAGCACCCGATCAGGAAACAACTTACATCTTCGCGTGGCAGTGGATTATTCTTCCCGTGACACCATTCTGATGGCTACCCGTCATTTCGGAAAAAATGTGAATTTCTCGGAAGAAGAATTTTCCGGATTTCTAGCTGGCTATAATAATCAGGGAGAAAATTCTCCGGATGTAGACCTCCTGATTCGCACAGGGGGAGAAAAGCGTCTGAGCGATTTTCTGCTGTGGGAGTGTGCCTATGCAGAGCTTTATTTCAGCGATACCATGTGGCCTGATTTTGACAGGAACAACCTGCAGGAAGCTTTCCATGAATTTTATTCCCGTGAACGACGATTCGGGAGGATTGTGGAAGAGATAGCAGTATAATCTGATAAAATATAATCCGGAAGATTATAATTTAACTGCGAAGGAGAATACGCATGAAGCGTGACACCCTCAGAAATTCCATCGGTATAAGAATAGTAATCATTTTTGGATTAACCCTGTGCCTGTGCATTCCTGCCCTGCTAATTCAGTATATCATTTATGAACGTGAACATCGGCGGAATGAGGTGCTCGGAGAAATCACCTCAAAATGGGGGGAAGATCAGCTCATCAGTGGACCTGTTCTCTCTGTTCCGGTACTCTATGAGAAACAGGAAGCTGACGGTTCAATCAAAAGCGGCCGGCGTTATTTATACGTATTGCCAGATAATTTTGATATTACCGGTACTATGATTCCGGAAATCCGATATCGTGGAATTTATCAGATAATGCTTTACGGATCCGATCTTAATTTTTCGGGGAATTTTAAATTGCCTGCACTTACTGATCTGAATATCAGAGATGGTGTCATTCAATATCATGATGCCATGCTGGAGTTTGGGGTTACCGATATGAAAGGTCTCAAGGATGGCATCAATTTAAAGTGGAATAATGAGACATACGCGGCTGATGCCGGGATAAAGCGGTGCACTTCCCTTAAAAAGGGATTTTATATTAAGACGCCCATGAAAGAAAATCAGGAGTCCTACTCTTTTTCCTGCACCATAAAACTGAACGGGAGCGAAACACTGTCATTCACCCCGGTTGGGGAAGAAACCAGGGCTTCCATTAACGCCAATTGGGCTCATCCCAGTTTCATGGGGGATTTCCTTCCCACAATTCGCAATATCCAGGCAGACAAGTTTCAGGCCGAATGGAAGGTTCTGAATTTAAACCGCAATTTTCCTCATTATACATTTGGAGCACCTCTTGAATTTGACAATTCTTCCTTTGGTGTGCAGCTGTTTTATCCGGTGGATCAATATCAGAAATCCATGCGGACTGTCAAATATGCCATCTTATTTATCGGACTTACGTTTCTGGCCTATTTTCTGATCGAGATTCTGAACAAAGAGGTATTGCATCCCATTCAGTATCTGTTGATCGGATCCGCACTGGTACTTTTCTATCTGCTCCTTCTTTCATTGTCAGAACATATGAGTTTTATTTATGCCTACCTGGTATCCAGCTTGTCCATGATTGCATTAATTTCTCTGTATACACGGGCCATATTTAAAAACACGCGTCTCAGTTTAATCATTTCTGCGGTGCTGGCGGTTTTGTATGGTTTCCTGTACATAAACCTGCAGGTACAGGATTATGCACTGCTTTTCGGAAGTCTGGGTTTATTCGGTATTCTGATGCTGGTCATGTATCTTACGCGCCATATCGACTGGTTTACCGGTCTGCATTCC
Source organism: uncultured Caldithrix sp. (assembly GCA_964461135.1). Lineage (GTDB taxonomy): Bacteria > Calditrichota > Calditrichia > RBG-13-44-9 > RBG-13-44-9 > RQOF01. The sequence goes on from CAYWTB010000036.1 coordinate 8,311, forward strand.
GAAAGTGGGGTTCAGGTTTAAAAAAACACGTTCCGGCCTTACTGTGCGGAACGCGTTTAAATTTTCAGAATTATAATTTCACTCAGCCGTAATAGCGCATCATTATTTTAGCATGGGAATCCGGATACCGATATGGCGGGCGAATTGTATAGCCTCCCGGTAGCCGGCATCGGCATGCCGCATGACGCCCGTACCGGGATCATTCGTAAGCACCCGTTCAATCCGCCGGGCGGTATCATCTGTCCCGTCCGCCACCATTACCACTCCAGAATGCTGGGATAAACCGATTCCCACGCCTCCCCCATTATGCATGCTAACCCAAGATGCTCCCGATGCCACATTCAGCATTCCATTGAGGAGCGGCCAGTCCGCTATGGCATCACTGCCATCTTTCATAGCTTCCGTCTCCCTGTTTGGAGATGCCACAGAACCGCAATCCAGATGATCTCTCCCGATAACAATGGGGGCTTTTATTTCACCTTTTTTGATCAGTTCATTCATCGCCAGGCCGGCCTTTGCCCGCTCTCCATATCCCAGCCAGCAAATACGGGTGGGCAGGCCCTGAAATTTCACCTTTTTTCGTGCCATATCAATCCAGCGCATCAGGGCCTTGTTCTCCGGAAACAGTTCCTTTATCAATTCATCAGTTCGATAAATGTCTTCAGGTTCACCCGATAATGCCGCCCAGCGGAACGGCCCCTTCCCCTGGCAGAATAACGGCCGGATGTAGGCAGGCACAAATCCAGGATAATCAAACGCATTCCTGAGACCAGCTTTTTCCGCCTGGCCACGCAGATTATTGCCGTAGTCGAAAACTTCCGAACCCCTTTTCTGCAGTTCCAGCATGGCTTCACAATGTTTTTTCATGCTGGCATAGGCCTTTTTAATATACTGCTGCGGATTTTTCTTCCTCAGATCCAGAGCCTGTTCATAGGACATCCCCGCCGGTACATAGCCGTTTAATTCATCATGTGCCGATGTCTGGTCGGTAACGATATCCGGAATAACATTTCTTTTGACAAATTCAGGAAAAATATCAGCGGCATTTCCCAGCAATCCGATTGAGAGAGGACGTTTTTCACTCATGGCTTGCCGGGCACGGTTCAGGGCCTCATCCAGGCCGGGGGTCATTATGTCCAGGTATCCGGTATCCAGGCGCCTGCGAATACGGGCTTCATCCACCTCCACGATAATGGCTACTCCGTTGTTCATGGTTACTGCCAGAGGTTGAGCACCCCCCATTCCTCCCAGACCGGCAGTAAGGGTGAGCGAACCCGCCAGATCTCTGTCAAATTTTTTCCGGGATATTTCGGCAAATGTCTCATAGGTGCCCTGAAGAATTCCCTGCGTTCCGATGTAAATCCAGCTGCCCGCTGTCATCTGGCCGTACATGATCAATCCTTTTTTCTCCAGTTCGCGGAAATAATCCCAATTATTCCAGTGTCCCACCAGGTTGGAATTGGCAATCAGTACCCGCGGGGCATAAGTGAAGGTCTTAAAAATTCCCACCGGTTTACCGGATTGTACCAGAAGGGTTTCATCATTTTCCAGTTCTTTCAGTGATTTCACAATGGCATCGAAAGCTTCCCAATTTCTGGCAGCTTTTCCCGTGCCACCATACACAATCAGCTCCTCCGGTTTTTCTGCCACTTCAGGATCCAGATTATTCATTAACATGCGAAGGGCAGCCTCCTGATGCCACCCCCTGGTGCTTAATGTGGTCCCTCTCGGTGCATGAATTTCGTGTTTCATTTTGAAGCCTCTTTATTGATTATTCATATAAATTCAGAGAAATAAAAACCTGGGTTTACGGCTGTTAATTTTACTTTTCACTGTGGTAATATTATTCCGTCACTGACTATGTGAAAGTTTCGTAACATAATTCCGAACATAAGGCATTTTCTTCAATTGGTCATATGAGAACAGCACAAATCCTGAATTTTTCAGGGCATCCACCCGGGCAATTTTACGGATTATCTGCTCTTCTTTCTGATTATAAAGAGCGATACCGATCAGGTAAGTACCGGAAGGCAGTTGATTAAGGTAATCATCAACCCGGCTGATAAATGTCTTCGAATCGATAGCATAATTCATGGACACCGCAAAATCCAGCCACTTTTCCTTAACCCAGCTGTCCCAGGACTGATAAAAATTCCAGTGAGCCTGGATGATATCGGGCTTCACTGCTGCCGACAAAAAAACATTGGGAGAGTGCCGATGCACAGTATCCGAAATTCTGCGTACAAAATCAGACAGTCCGTCCATCAGGTAACGCCGCCAGCTATGGGAAAACACTTCATAGCCGGATATGCTGAACTTGCGGGCGAAAACTTCCGGATCCGTCAGGAACTCTTCCGGATCAAGCACGTAACGATTGCGAAAACCTTTAACCACATCAGGGTTGACATCAAAGCTCTGATCGGGATAACGGATATAATCCAGGTGAATTCCATCCACCGGGTATCTCTCCAGGACATCCTCCACAATTTCCAGGAAGTAATTCTGAGCTTCCGGCTGAAGGGGGGAAACAAATAAACCTTCCACATTTTTATTCTTAAGGGAACCGGGATAATTGTCCATGAATCGGGGATCCCGGGCCGGCCGTGCCAGCCAGCCTGAATTACGGTGAACAATATGATTGGGATCGCTGGGAAGGGAATCCTTACTCCATACATAGAAAACATTCATCCAGGCATGGATACGAATTGAATCCCGACGACTCCGAGAGAGTATATAACCCAGTGGATCAAATGTCGAATCCTGCAAACCTTCGGCCCGGGCCTCATAGCGGCTGATATAATATGCATCGCCTCTCCCCCTTACCTGCACAAAAATATCGGTAAAGCCGCAATCTCTGGCAGTCTGCAATACGGTGTCAATTCCGGCAGGGGAGGTGAGATTATGGCGTACCACCCACAATCCTCTGATTTTGCCTTTATCCGGAAGTGCCGGCTTAACAGAAACGGTTGCCGCCAGCAGCAACAGCACTGTCCATTTCAGTATAGTGTTCAGCATATTTTCATTATTCCTGATAGTTTCGAATTTAGATAAACATCTATCCCGGATTCAAGACCATTTTGAATTACTCTGGGATATGTGAAATCAAAAACATAATGCAACCTTTCATGATTTTTTAAGCGAATAAAAAAAGGCGCCCGGTTGCAGGCGCCTTTACAATCACATTTTAATCAAGGATATCAGATTACTCGGATTTTTCTTTTTTCTTCTTCCCTTTGGCAGTGTCTTTTTCTTCCTTTTCTTTGACCGTCTTTTTGGGTGTTTTTTCAGCAGTCTCTTTTTTTGTTTCTTTTTTGGCAGTACTTTTCTTCGGAGTTTCTTTCTTTTCTTTTTTGGGAGCTGCTTTTTTGGGTTTTTCCTCTTTCGCTCCGGCTTTCGCTTTTTTCTCTTCTTTTACCTCAGCTGCTTCAGGAGCGGCTTCAGCCGCTTCTTCCACTTTTACATCTTCCACCGTGGCAGCTTCTTTTGCTTCCGCTTTTTCAGCCGGGGCGGCTTTTTTCTTTTTCTTTCCCGAAGTTTTCTTTTCTTCAATAATCACCGGTTCAAAACCCACCAGCTGTAAAATTGCAAGTTCCGCACCATCTCCCTGGCGCTGTCCCAGTTTTATAATGCGTGAATAACCTCCTGAGCGATCGGCAAAAGCCGGGGCAATCTCATTGAACAATTTCTGAACCAGCGCGTGATTCTGAAGAAGTTTGAAAGCCTGTCTGCGTGCAGCCACTGTATCTTTCTTGCCGGTCGTGATCAGTTTTTCGATGACGCTGCGGGCTGCTTTTGCCTTTGCCAGAGTGGTTTTTATCTGCTGGTGATTAATAATTGCACTTGCCAGATTCATTAACGTGGCTTTTCTATGTGCTTTTGTTCGTCCCAGTTTTTTAGTTTTATTGCGATGTCGCATAGCTCACCTCAGCTTTTCCTGTATTTTCCGCATTTTTTTCGTTTAGAAATCGAATGATTAATCTTCGCCCTTAAGATATTTATCCACATCCATTCCGAAATACAGACCTTTCTTTTCCAGAATGTCCTGAATTTCCTGTAGTGATTTGCGTCCGAAATTACGGAATTTCAACAATTCTGACTCATCCAGTCTCACCAGATCCGAAATTGCCTTGATATTAGCATTTTTAAGACAGTTGTGTGATCGGACCGAGAGTTCAAGCTCATCCACACTCATCCGTAAGAGCTTCTTTACCCGCAGAATCTCTTCATCAATTTCCTGCGTTTCCTCTTCTTCCGGCTCGATTTCAAAATTGATAAACAATTGGATGTGATCCTTGATAATTTTGCCAGCATAGGTCAGGGCATCGTCCGGTGTAATACTGCCATCGGTTTCGATCTCCAGAATCAGCTTTTCATAATCAGTCCGCTGGCCAACCCTGACGCTTTCCACGTCATACCTGACATTCCTGATGGGCGAAAAAATTGAATCAATCGGAATCAGACCGATGCTGGATTCCAGGGGTTTGTTTTCCTCTGCCGATACATATCCCCGGCCCTTGCCGACCCGTATTTCCATTTCAAAATTGGCATCTTTGTTAAGTGTGGCAATGTAATGATCGGGATTCAGTATTTCAAAATCAGCCGTATTGTTCCCGATATCGGATGCCTTAAATTCCTTGGGGCCTTTCAGATTAAGAGTCACCTTGTCCGGCCTCTTGTTCAGCAGTTTAATCCGAACCTCTTTCAGATTCAGAATCATATCCACCACATCTTCCTTCACACCCTTGATCGTGGAGAATTCATGCTGAACCCCATCGATGCGGATCGCTGTAATGGCCGCCCCCTGTAAGGAAGACAACAAAATCCTCCTGAAAACATTTCCCAGCGTTACGGCAAAGCCTCTTTCCAAAGGCTGAACAATAAATCGTCCAAAATTAGCAGAATAACTGGACTCATCAAGTTCCACTTTTTCTGGCATCAATAAATTTACGTAGTTCATATATCCCCAGATATTTTATTCATTATACATCGTATCTTTATTTAGAGTAAAGCTCAATAATCAGATTTTCCTGGACATTCACCGGAATATCCTGACGGGCAGGTGTATCCAAAAAGACTCCCTGCATTTTAGCTTTATCCAGACTCAGCCATGGTACCATGGCATCATCCTTTATTCGTCTCATGGACTCATGGATTGCAGCCAGTTTCCGGCTCTTCTCACTGACCTCAATCACATCATTTGGTCTTAACAGATAAGCCGGAATATTTACCACTCTGCCGTTTACTTTAAAATGCCGGTGCAGGATAAATTGCCTAGCATTATTCCGGGACGCTACGAATCCAAGCCGGTAAATAACATTGTCCAACCGGCTTTCCAGAAGTTTCAGCAGGTTTTCACCACTTACACCCTTCTTACGGGTAGCTCTTTCATAATAATTTTTGAACTGAGCTTCCAGAAGCCCATAGATTCGTTTGACTTTTTGTTTTTCACGCAACTGGATGCCATATTCAGAGAGTTTTGAGCGCTGTCCTACTCCATGTTGACCGGGAATGTACGATCGTTTTTCAAAAGAACACTTGGCAGAAAGGCATCGGGCGCCTTTCAGAAACAACTTTTCACCTTCTCGTCTGCACAATTTACAAACAGGACCCGTATAACGTGCCATCTATATATTTCTCCATTGGTTAATTTATACTCTTCGTTTTTTGGGCGGCCGGCAACCGTTATGAGGAATGGGACTAACATCCTTAATGCTCAGTATCTCCAGGCCGGCAGCCTGTAATGACCGTATAGCTGCTTCACGTCCTGCTCCTGGGCCTTTTACCTCAACCGCTACCTGGCGCAGTCCCAGATCCATCGCTTCTCTAGCGGCGGTTTCAGCAGCCATCTGGGCGGCAAAAGGTGTATTTTTACGAGAACCCTTGAATCCCACTTTGCCTGCCGTAGCCCAGGAAATTACGCTTCCGCTCCCACTGGTCAGTGTGATAACGGTGTTATTAAAAGTCGCCTTGACGTGGGCCACGCCCTGTGCATCAACTTGAATTTTTTTCTTCTTTACAGTACGTCCTCTTTGTGCCAATTCGGATTCTCCTTGTTTATTTTCTCTTGCCACCTACAGCACGGCGTCGTCCTTTGCGGGTCCGTGCATTAGTCTGGGTTCGCTGCCCGCGAACCGGCAGGCCTAATTTATGACGCATTCCCCGGTAACAATTTATATCGATCAACCGTTTAATATTCATGTTGATCTCGGTCTTCAGAGACCCTTCCACTTTGTAACTCTGCTGAATAACATTACGGATATCCCTGACCTGTTCATCGGTAAGGTCCTTGGTCCGGGTACCCGGATCCACTCTGGCGTCTTTACAGATCTTCAATCCCGAACTGTGTCCGATTCCATAAATATAGGTTAAGGCAGTACTTATTGGTTTCATCTTAGGTAAATCTACGCCAACAATACGAGCCAAAATTACCTCCTTACTATTTCTTTAACCCTGTCTTTGTTTATGTTTTGGGTTTCTCTTACAAATGACCCGCACCACACCGTTTCTTCGTATTATTTTACAGTGTTCACAGCGTCTCTTCACCGATGTCTGTACTTTCATTTCTTTCCCCGTTAGCTTTTCATTTACTTATATCGATAAATAATTCGGCCCCTCTTGAGGTCATACGGTGAAAGCTCAACTTTAACCTTATCACCCGGCAGAATCTTGATAAAATGCATCCGCATTTTACCGGAAACATGAGCTAATACCTCATGTCCGCTTTCAAGTTCCACAATAAATGTTGCATTCGGCAGCGTTTCCTTAATAACACCATCTACCGAAATCGGCTGTTCCTTAGCCAATCAAAACACCTCATTTTTTAAATTATGTTCGGTCAAAATTTCCGGTGTACCGTTCCGGACAACTACCGTATGTTCGAAATGCGCAGATGGCATTCCGTCTTTAGTTACCACCGTCCAGCCATCTTTCAGAGTCATGATAAAACGTTCGCCCAGATTAATCATGGGCTCGATGGCCAGAACCATTCCCTCTTTCAGAACCGGTCCCCGGTGAGGTTTACCAAAATTAAACACCTGTGGTTCCTCATGGGGAGATTTTCCGATCCCATGACCCACCAGTTCCCGCACGACCGTATATCCGTGACCCTCTGCATGGCTCTGTATGGCGTAAGAAATATCCTGCACCCTGTTTCCGTCCTGGGCATATTTAATTCCCCGGTAAAGACATTCCATGGTGGTTTTCATCAACTGCAGGGTTTTATGGTTAACTTTTCCTACCGGGAAGGTGAATGCCCCATCCCCGTAATATCCTTTTTTTTCCACGCCTATATCCACACTCACTATATCACCCTCCTGCAAAATACGCTGTGCCGAAGGTATACCATGCACCACCTCCTGATTAATGGAAATACATGCATTTGCAGGAAAACCATACAGCCCTTTGAAGGACGGTCTGGCTTGTTTTGAATGAATAAATTTCTCAATTTCCTCGTCCAGTTTTCCGGTGGAAACACCGGGTTTTATAAAAGACCGAATATGTAATAATGCTTCTGCCACAATTTTCGAACTGACTCTCATCAGTTCTATTTCTTGTTCATTTTTCACTGAAATCATCTAAGTTCTTCTTCCGCGAATTCTCCCGCCTCTCATAAATCCTTCATAGTGCCGCATGTAAAGGTGTGATTCAAATCTCTGAATGGTATCCAGAGCAACACCCACAATAATCAACAGACCTGTTCCGCCAAAGAATGAGGCATAACTGTAGGAAATCCTGAAAGCATTGACCAGTATATATGGAATTATGGCCACAAAAGCCAGGGCGACGGAGCCGGGCAGTGTAATCCGGGTTAAAATAGAATCCAGATATTCTGCCGTTTTTTTACCGGGGCGAACTCCGGGAATAAAACCACCCTGTTTTTTCAGATTATCTGCAACATCCACCGGGTTAAGGGCAATCGCAGTGTAGAAATAGGTAAAGAAGATAATCATCACACCATACACCAGCCAGTAAAACCACGAATCCATGGAAAAAGCCCGCTGCATTGTTCCGATAAGATCACTCTCCGGGAAGAAGGAAAAGAGAGTGCTGGGAATAAACATAATAGCCTGCGCAAAGATAATAGGCATTACACCTGCGGTATTCACCCGCAACGGGAAATGTGTATTCACACCGCCGTATACTTTGCGCCCCACCACCCTTTTCGCATACTGAACAGGGATTTTTCTGGTGGCCTGGGTTAAAATCACCACACCTGCTACAATCAGGAAAGCCAGCGCGATTAAAAAGATTTCAATTAACAGTGAACGATTTCCGCTGGAGAATTGAATCCACTCCTGCATGAGAGCGGACGGTAACCTGGCAATTATTCCGATGAAGATTATCAGCGAAATACCGTTACCTATACCCCGTTCATCGATCAACTCTCCCAGCCACATAATGAGAATTGTACCGGTCGACATGGAAATCATTGTTAACAGGCGAAATCCCATTCCGGGGTTGATAACCGCCTTTACACCATTCACATCGATGCTTTCCAGAAAAACCGCCACACCAAATGCCTGCATGGCGGATATAAAGAGAGTCCCATAACGGGTATATTGTGTAATTTTCTTGCGTCCCTCTTCACCCTCCTTCTGCAGGCGCTGAATCAGGGGCCATACAGCTCCCAGTAACTGAAGAATAATGGAAGCGCTGATGTAGGGCATAATTCCCAGACCGAAGACCGCCGCTTTGCTGAAGGCACCACCGGCAAAAAGGTCATATAACCCGAACAAAGTTCCCGACAGGTTCTTCATGCCTTCAGCCAGGATTTTAGTGTCAATACCGGGTGTAACAATGTGCGTTCCCACCCGGTCCAGCGCCAGAATCAGGACGGTAAACAGGATTCTTTGTCTCAGGTCATGAATTTTGAAAATGTTGCGAAACGTTTCAATCATAATAGTGAGACCGAACCTCCTTGCTTTTCAACTATTTCCTTTGCTGCTTTACTAACAGCATGTACTTTAACTGTCAGTTTTTTTTCAACAATGCCTTCTGCAAGAAGTTTGACGGGTCGGTCTGCATATTTAACAAGACCGGCTTTGGCCAGAACTTCGGGTGTTATTTCATCGGCACTCTCTACCCTGTTAAGATCTCTCAGGTTTACAATCTGGTACACTTTTCTGTTATAATTAAAGAAGCCAAATTTCGGCAAACGTCTCTGCAGGGGCATCTGGCCGCCTTCAAACCAGGGTCTTCGTTTCGATCCCGAACGGGAATGCTGGCCTTTATTTCCGCGACCAGCCGTAACACCGTTGCCGGACCCCTCACCACGGCCGATTCTCTTGCGCAATTTAGTTGAACCTTCTGCGTTCTTCAGACTTCCTAAGTCCATGAAAATTACTCCGGTTTTAAATTTCTTCCCACTTAATCATATGTTGTACTTTTGAAATCATACCTCTGATCTGCGGACTGTCCGCAAATTCCCGGGTATGTCCGATTCGTTTTAAACCAAGAGCTTCAATGGTTTTTTTATGACTCGGTTTCTGTCCTATTTTGCTGCGGGTCTGAGTCACTCTTAATTTCTTTTCTTTTTGCTGTACCATTATCATTTATCTCTTTTTTTACCCTCTGAATAGTTCGGCCAGTGATACTCCTCTTTTCCTGGCAATAGTTCCCGGATCTTCCAGGGAGACCAATGCTACCATGGTGGCTTTTACGATATTATGAGGATTTTGTGAACCGATCACCTTTGTCAGAATGTCCCTTATTCCAACCATTTCACAGATAGCACGCACCGGTCCACCCGCAATAACACCGGTTCCAGGGCTTGCCGGTTTCAGGATAACTTTTCCTGCGCCGTATTTTCCGAAAATGGTATAAGGAATGGTAGTGCCCACCAGATTAATCCGGACGACTTCCTTTTTTGCCTTTTCGGTGGCCTTACTGATAGCATTTACAACTTCATTGGCTTTTCCGAGACCAATTCCGACATGACCCTTGCCATCACCAACCACCACAATTGCACCGAAACTGAACCTCCGGCCACCTTTCACTACCTTGGCGACACGATTGATATAGACGACCTTTTCTTTTAATTCCAATTCATGTGGGTTTACTTTATCGACCACAGATTCACCTCTATAGTTTATCAATTAAAATTCCAATCCACCTTCTCGGGCACCATCAGCTAATGACTTTATTCTTCCTTGATACTCATAACCATTCCGGTCAAAAATGACTTTCTTTATTTTTTGTTCTTTCGCCTTTTGTGCAATCAGCTTTCCGACAAGCTTGCTGGTATCTTTCTTGGATTTGCTTTTTTTCATCTCATCCCTGATCTCTTCGCTCAAACTGGACGCACCTAGAATCGTCCGCTGGGCATGATCATCTACAATTTGGCCATAGATATTTTTCAGACTGCGGAAAACCACCAGTCTCGGCCGTTCACTGCTTCCATACATTCTTTTTTTCCTACGCCTTCTTTCACTCATTTTAGCACTTTCTCCTCATGCGTTAAAGCCATTAACCGGCGGTCTTACCGGCTTTGCGGCGGACAAGTTCGCCTTCGTACCGGATTCCCTTGCCTTTGTAGGGTTCAGGTGGACGATAAGAACGGATTTTTGCAGCGACTTCCCCCACCAGTACTTTATCAATTCCTTTAATTTCTATTTTTGTGGGAGCCGGTATATCTATCGTTACCCCTTTCGGTGGAACTAAAAATATGGTATGCGAAAAACCGAGGGATAATATTACACCGTTAGGTTGTTTCTCGGCCTTGAAACCGACACCTACAATTTCAAGATTTTTCTGATATCCTTTAGTGACACCTACCACCATATTATTGATCAGTGTGCGGGTAAGACCATGCAGAGATCTATGTTTCAGGGAGTCCGAAGGCCGGTTTACAGTAATCTGGGCATCTTTAATTTTAATATTCATTTCCCGGCTGATTTCAATATTCAACTCCCCTTTCGGTCCTTTAACCGAAGCCACACCGTTTTCGATTTTAACCTGAACATCTTTCGGAACAGGAATAGGTAATTTACCTATACGAGACACGTTTAAACTCCTTTATCTTTAACCTTACCAAATATAACAGAGAACTTCGCCACCCATATTTTCACGTTTAGCTTCTCTCTCGGTCATGATCCCTTTAGACGTGCTGATCATGGCAATGCCCATATTATTTTTAACTCGTGGCAAACTTGTCACATCCACATAATACCGACGGCCGGGGGTACTCACCCGTTGCAGATTATTAATAATGGAATGCCCATCGGTGTCAAATTTTAAAAATATTCGAATGATTCCCTGTTTTTCATCATCTATAATGATAAAATTCCGGATAAATTTTTTTTCATACAGGATTTCGGCCATTCGCTTTTTAACATTCGAGGCCGGTATGTCCACCCGCCGGTGGCCGGCTTGAATAGCATTACGGATGCGTGTTAAAAAATCGGCAATGGGATCTGTCATACTCATAACCTTATCTCTCCTACCAGCTTACCAGCTTGCTTTAAAAATGCCAGGGATTTCCCCTTTATTAGCTAATTCACGGAAACAAATCCGACAGAGATCAAACTTGCGGTAATAGGCTCTGGGCCTGCCACATCTCTGGCAGCGATTGTATCCTCTCACTTTAAATTTTGGCTTCTTTTTTGCCTTTGCCATTAATGATTTCTTTGCCAACGTCTTGCTCCTTTTTATTGTCGAAATGGCATTCCGAATGCTTTCAGCAACTCATAAGCCTCTTCATCGCTCTTGGCATCGGTTACAAATGTAACATTCATTCCACGAATCTTGTCAATTTTATCCACATTGATTTCCGGAAAAATAATCTGCTCCTGAATGCCTACCGAGTAATTACCCCGGCCATCAAATGATTTATCCGACAATCCTCTGAAGTCGCGGATCCGTGGAACCGCAAGGTTAATGAACCTGTCCAGAAATTCATACATTCGTGTTCCCCGCAGGGTCACAGCAGTTCCGATTTTCATTCCCTGCCGTAATTTGAAGTTTGATATCGACTTCTTCGCCGTCCGGTAATAAGGTTTCTGTCCGGTAATTATACCCAGGTCATTCATGGCATTTTCCAGGGTCTTTGGATCCTGAATAGCTTCACCCACTCCCATATTAAGGTTGATCTTCGTGAGTCGCGGAACCTGCATCACACTTTTATACCCGAAACGTTTCATCAGTTGAGCAGTGATCTCGTCCGAAAACTTTTTCTGTAATCTTGGCCTGTAATTTTCCATAGTCAAACCTTCACCTGATTAAATAATTTCCCCGCATTCCGGATGTTTGCAATAGCGTACCTTTGATTTATCCTCCAGAATCCGGATACCCACCCGGGTTGGACGATTACACTTCGGGCAGATGACTTTGAGATTTGAAATGTGAACCGGAGCTTCTTTCTCAATAATTCCGCCCTGCGGCAGATCTCGGGTGGGACGGGCATGTTTTTTGATCAGATTTACACCTTCCACTACCGCCCGATTTTTGTCAGGGAAAACCTTAAGTATTTTCCCGGTTTTTCCCTCATATTTACCGCTTAATACTAATACATTATCTGATTTTACAATCTTTCTCATCTGATTCATCCTCTTTACAATACTTCAGGTGCCAGGGAGACAATTTTCATAAAATCTTTTTCCCTCAATTCCCTGGCAACCGGTCCGAAAATTCTCGTACCGCGCGGTTCGCCCTGGTCGTTCAGCAAAACCGCCGCATTCTCGTCAAACCGGATATAACTTCCATCAGCCCGACGGATTTCCTTTTTAGTCCGTACCACCACAGCTCTGGATACTTCACCTTTTTTGACCGGTGCATTCGGAATCGCACTTTTTACACTGACCACGATGATATCCCCGACGGATGCATACCGTCGCTCCGAACCACCCAGAACCCGTATACACATTACCTTCTTCGCACCGGAATTGTCAGCCACATTTAGTCTTGAATATTCCTGGATCATGACAAGGACTCCAACTTCTCCAATTATTTAACTTTTTCGAGAATTTCAACCACGCGCCAGCGTTTTGTCTTACTGAGTGGCCGCGTTTCCGCAATTTTAACCGTATCACCAATCTGGCACTCATTCTTATCATCATGAGCCTTGAATTTGGAAGTACGCTTGATAAATTTCTTGTAAACGGGATGCTGTACTAAACGCTCAACTGCCACAACAGCTGTCTTATCCATCTTATCACTGACAACCACCCCGATTCTGGTCTTTCTGTTTCCTCTGTCCATATTTATGTGCAACCTACTCTTTGGTTTCTGTTTTAGGCTTCGAAATTCCCAATTCGTATTCACGTAGAAGTGTTTTGATTTTCGCGATACTTTTCTTGACTAAATTAATGCGACTAGGATTTGCCAACTGATGCGTCGATTTCTGAATATTCAGGTTTGACAATTCATCTTTAAAATCTTCCAGCCTTCCCCTTAGCTCCTCAATGGGTAATTCTCTCATTTCCTGTATCTTCATGATGCTTCAACCTCATGCCTGTTCGCGAGAAACAAACCTGGTTTTAATGGGTAATTTATGAGACGCGAGTCTCATGGCTTCTATCGCCACGTCTTCCGAGACACCTTCAATTTCAAACATAACACGACCGGGTTTAATTACGGCTACCCAGAATTCCGGAGCGCCCTTTCCTTTTCCCATGCGAGTTTCCGCCGGCTTCTTGGTTACCGGTTTATCCGGAAAAATCCGAATCCACACTTTACCGCCACGTTTGATATAACGGGTCATGGCGATTCGAGCTGCTTCAATCTGCCGACTGGTAATCCAATGAGCTTCCAGGGCTTTCAAACCGTACTGGCCGAAAGCAACCGTGTTACCGTTCTGTGCCTTTCCCCTGTTTCTTCCGCGCTGTTGCTTGCGATATTTTACCCTCTTCGGCATTAACATAAAACTCTCTCCTTCAAACTGTTATCTTTCCAAAACCGTACCATTGCAAATCCACACTTTTACTCCAATGCAACCGTAAGTGGTGATGGCCGTACTGGTGGCGTAATCAATATCCGAGCGTAGGGTATGAAGCGGGATTCTCCCTTCCTTATACGATTCGGTCCGGGCCATTTCCGCACCGGCCAACCGTCCCGAACAGGTCATTTTAATCCCTTCCGCTCCCAGCCGCATGGCAGAAGTAATGGATCGTTTCATGGCCCGGCGAAAGGACACTTTACCCTCCAGCTGCCGGGCAATATTCTGCGATATTAATAATGCGTCCATTTCCGGGTGTTTGATCTCTTTAATATTAATCTGAACATCCTTGTTGATCAGCTTTTTTAATTCCTCTTTCAACTGATCGACTTCCGCACCCTTCTTGCCAATAACCACCCCCGGCCTGGCAGTATTCAGTTCCAGAAGAACTTTTTTGGGCGTACGTTCTATTTTAATCTTCGAAATCGCTCCATCCGGAATTCTCTTGCGAATGTACCGCTTAATCAGCAGGTCCTCATTGAGCATCTTCCCAAAATTTTTTTCATCAAACCACTGGGATTCCCAGTTTCTGGTAACTGCTAATCGAAATCCGATCGGATTAGTTTTTTGACCCAAGTTTGTCCTCCATTTTCGCTTTTTCTTTATCTTCAATAACGATTGTCAAATGGCTGGTGCGCCTTCTCACGCGCCCTACCCGACCCATAGACATGGGCCGAAAACGACGAAGCACCGGTCCACCATCTACCCGGGCATGTTTAACATACAAATCTTTAGCGGTAACTTTCTTTCCTTCATAAGCTTCCAGAAAATTGGCCACGGCGGAACGAAGCGCTTTTTCAATAAAATCCGCACTCCGCTTGGGCGAGAAATGCAGATAACTCAGAGCCTTTTCAACATTCTGTCCTTTTATCTGGTTTAATACCCGCCTCATTTTTAACGGGGATGTTCTTAAAAATCTCGCTTTTACTTGTGCTTCCATTTATGACTCCACATCTACTTTTGAATTTTTGTGGTCCGCTCGGATTTCCCGGCATGCCCTCTGAATGTCCTGGTTAGGGCAAACTCACCCAGCTTATGGCCCACCATATTTTCCGTAACATATACCGGAATAAATTTTATTCCATTGTGAACTGCAATGGTATGGCCTACAAATTCAGGCGGAATTGTGCTTCGCCGCGCCCATGTCTTTATCACCTTTTTCTGACCGGTTTCATTCAGCTTTTCAACTTTCTGCATCAGATTTGAATCAATATACGGACCTTTCTTAAGGGACCTGGCCATAAATACTCCTACTTATTTCTCCGTTTAACGATCAACGCATCCGATTTTTTTGTTTTCTTGCGGGTTTTTAGTCCCTTGGATAATTGTCCCCAGGGAGAACAGGGATGCCTGCCTCCGGATGATTTTCCTTCACCGCCACCCATGGGATGATCAATCGGGTTCATGGCTACCCCACGGACATTCGGTCTGCGTCCCAGCCAGCGGCTTCTTCCTGCTTTACCGAGGGAAACATTGTTCCACTCCACATTACTGACCTGCCCGATGGTGGCATAACAGTTTAAGCGAAACTTCCGGATTTCACCCGAGGGCATTTTCACCAGAGCGAAATCACCTTCTTTTGCCATCAACTGAGCAGATGAGCCCGCACTCCGGGCTATTTGACCGCCCTTCCCCGGAACCATTTCGATGTTATGAACTTCCATACCCAGGGGAATCCGGTCCAGGGGCATGGCATTGCCAGTCCTGATTTCAGCATCCTGCCCTGACATGACCGTGTCGCCCGCTTTCAGGCTGTTGGGAGCGATGATATAGCGCTTTTCCCCATCTGCATAATATAATAGGGCAATGCGGCAGGTACGGTTAGGATCATATTCTATGGCCTTTACTATGGCGGGAACATTATCTTTTTTACGCTTGAAATCTATCACACGGTAAAGCCGCTTGTGTCCCCCGCCTCTTTGAAATGCAGTAATACGGCCACGGTTATTCCGGCCGCCGGTACGATGATTGGGTTCCAGCAAGGATTTCTCCGGGAACTCTTTTGAAATACCCTCACCGGTCAGATCGATGCGAAAACGAATTCCGGCTGTTACCGGTTTATATTTTTTTAAACCCATAATAAAGCTCCGATCCTCATACTATAAGTTTTCCAGGAAGTCTAATTTGTCACCCTTACTCAATGTCACAATGGCTTTTTTCCAGTGAGAGGTATAACCCTTCACACGCCCGCCCCGGGTAAATCTCTGCCGGGGTTTGGGCTTTACATTTTCCGTTCTTACACTCTTAACCTTAACAGAAAAGCGTTTTTCTATAGCGTTTTTAATTTCAATCTTGTTGGCATCTGTCGCCACGTTGAAGAGATACTGGTTTACACTGTCTTTTAAACGTAGCGCTTTTTCCGTTAGAACCGGCTGAATGATGATATCTCGCGGATCTTTCATGCTAACACCTCATTTACCACTTGAATTGCACCTTTCTGAAAAAGGATAAACTGTGAATTCAGAATTTCATATACCGAAAATTCCGGTGCTCTCTGCACTTTGGTATATGGAATATTCCGAGAAGACAGAATTAGATTCTTATCAACATCTTTGGTTACAAACAATACATTCGTGGTATCAAGTTTCAGATTGTTCAGAATTTCCTGTACTTTCCCGGTCTTGATTTCATCCAGGACAAAATCTTCCAGAACCATTAATTTCTGATCTTTGGCTTTTGCAGAGAGTACTGATTTCCGGGCAAGTTTGCTGATTTTTTTGGGAAGCTTCTTGGTGTAATCCCGCGGTGATGTACCATGAGCCACTCCGCCACCAGGCATATGAGGAGAACGAATCGTTCCCTGGCGTGCACGGCCGGTACCCTTCTGACGGAACGGTTTGGCACCCCCACCGGAAACCTCAGCGCGTGTTTTGGTTGAATGTGTTCCCTGCCTCTGGTTAGCCAGATAAGCCTTCACCGCCAGATATACAACATGCTCATTAGGAACAATTTCAAAAACGTCCGGATTCAGTTTCACTTTCTGATTTGTTTTTGTACCATCGATTTTATAGACATTGAGTTCCATGATTCGAAAACCTCTATTCGCTTTCCTTATGAATGATATAGCTCTACATAACTGTTCCGCGCACCGGGGACCGCCCCTCTGATAAACAGCAGATTGTTAACGGGATCTACTTTCACCACCCGCAGATTTAAAACAGAAAGCTGTTCATTTCCCATTTGACCGGCCATGCGCAAGCCTTTATACACGCGGGACGGATCGGAACTTTGTCCCAGAGATCCCGGCGCCCGCAACCTGTCGGACTGTCCATGGCTCACCGGCCCACCCCTGAAATTATGGCGTTTCACAACACCCGTAAAGCCCCGTCCCTTACTGGTTCCGGTAATCTTAATACAGTCTCCAGGTTTGAAGATATCCACTTTAACTTCATCACCCACTTTTAATTCATGATCCCTAAAGGGAGTAAACTCTTTCAGTTTCCGGACCGGTTGAACACTGGCTTTCCTGAAATGTCCCGCCAGAGGTTTGGTTACTTTTTTTTCCTTTTTAGCGTCGAAGCCGAGCTGTACGGCCTCATATCCATCGGTCTTACAGGTTTTAACCTGGGTAACGTAGCAGGGACCTGCCTCTATTACCGTTACGGGCACAACATTACCTGCATCATCAAAAATTCTGGTCATGCCAATTTTTTTACCCAATAAACCGCTCATTTTTTATATCTCCACTGTATCAAATCAGGTTTTAATTTCGATATCCACGCCGGCCGGTAATTCCAGTTTCATCAACTGGTCAATGGTCTTATTCGTCGCATTATGAATATCTATCAGACGTTTATGAATCCTGCGTTCAAACTGCTCCCTGGATTTCTTATCCACATGGGGTGAGCGTAAAACCGTAAACACGCTCCGATTGGTTGGCAGAGGAATCGGTCCCGAGATTAAGGCACCCGTTGCCTTCGCCGTAGTAATTATCTTTTCTGCCGACTTATCAATTAAATGATAATCATATGCTTTTAATTTAATTCGTATACTTTGACCAGCCACTTGCATACCCTTTATTTTTTAATCTTTCTTCCTACTACAGTTTCTATAATCTGGTCCGCAATATTCTGCGGAATCATATCGTAGTGATCAAATTGCATGGTGTAAATCGCCCGTCCCTGGGTTAATGAACGTAATGAAGTCGCATATCCGAACATATCACTCAGGGGAACAAAGCATTCCACGACCTGGGCGTCTTTACGCGGAAGAATTCCGGTCACTTTTCCGCGCCGGGAATTTAAATCCCCGATAACATCTCCCAGATATTCTTCAGGAACTACAATTTCCACTTCCATAATGGGTTCCAGTAAAATTGCACCGGCTTTTTTCAAGGCATTCTTTACTGCCATGGAACCGGCAATTTTAAATGCCATTTCACTGCTATCCACATCGTGATAGGAGCCATCCATCAGCCGTACTTTCACATCCACCACCGGGTATCCGGCGAGAACACCGTTTCTGAAAGCTTCCTCCACACCCTGCTTTACCGATGGAATAAACTCTTTGGGAATCACTCCACCTACAATTTTATTTTCAAATTCAAACCCGGCGCCTTTGGTATTGGGTTCGGCCTCGATGGCCACATGACCATACTGACCTCTTCCTCCGGACTGCCTTATAAACTTACCTTCAGCCTCCACCGCCCTGGTGATCGTTTCCTTATATGCAACCTGCGGTTTGCCAACCCGTGCACCCACCCTGAATTCTCTCAACAAACGATCAATTATGATTTCCAGGTGCAATTCCCCCATTCCGCTGATCAGAGTTTCGCCTGTTTCCTCATCATACGAAACCCGAAAGGTGGGGTCTTCATCACTCAATTTGCTTAATGAATCACTCAGTTTTTCCTGGTCCACTTTGGATTTCGGTTCGATAGAAACCGATATTACCGGTTCGGGAAAATGCATGGATTCCAGGATGATGGGTTTATCCGGTGCGGAAAGGGTTTCCCCGGTGCGGGTATTTTTAAAACCCACCGCGGCCGCAATTTCACCCGTGGCTACCATTTCGACGTCTTCCCGGTGGTTTGCATGCATCCTTAAAATCCGTCCGAGCCGTTCCCGCTTGCCGTTATTGGCATTGAAAACATATGAACCGCTTTTTGCCATACCGGAATAGACCCGAAAATACGTTAGACGGCCCACATAGGGATCGGTCATGATCTTAAAAGCCAGTGCAGTAAAAGGATCATCATCACTAACCTTGCGAACCACTTCTTTTTCGGATCGCGGATCGATTCCCTTAACCGGCAGAACGTCCTCCGGAGAAGGAAGATAATCGATCACCGCATCCAGCAGCCGCTGAATACCTTTATTCTTAAAAGCAGAACCCAGCAGAACCGGTACAATGTCACATTTCAGGGTACCGATGCGGATGGCGGCTTTAATCTGCTGCCCGGTAATTTCCTTGCCTTCAAGGTAAGATTCCATTAAATGATCATCATATTCTGATGCAACCTCAATAAGATGCGTCCGGTATTCATCAACTTTCGACTGCAGATCTCGCGGTATTTCCTGTTCAATCCAGGTAGATCCCAGACTGGTTTCGTCATAGATAACCGCTTTCATCTTAACCAGATCTACCAGACCGGTAAATAAGTCCCCTTCTCCCAGTGGAATCTGCAAAGCAACCGGTTTGGCACCCAGCCGGATTTTAATCATATCCAGCACATTATAAAAATCAGCTCCGATCCGGTCCATTTTATTGACAAAGGCAATGCGCGGCACCAAGTACCGATCTGCCTGGCGCCACACCGTTTCGGACTGTGGTTCCACACCGCCGACGGCACAGAACAAGGCGACCGCCCCATCCAGTACCCGCAGAGATCTTTCAACTTCCGCCGTAAAATCCACATGGCCGGGTGTGTCAATGATATTTATCCGATAATCTCTCCAGGAACAGGTAGTGGCAGCGGAAGTAATAGTGATTCCGCGCTCCTTTTCCTGTTCCATCCAATCCATGGCTGTAGATCCTTCATGAACTTCACCCATGCGGTGCAGGCGCCCGGTATAATAGAGAATACGTTCGGTAGTGGTAGTTTTTCCCGCATCAATGTGGGCCATAATACCAATGTTTCTCGTTTTTTCTAATGGAAATCTCGCCGCCATTTACTTCAAACCTCAGGTCAAAAACTTACCACCTGAAATGTGCAAAAGCCTTGTTGGCCTCTGCCATTCTGTGTGTATCTTCTTTCTTTTTTACGGACGTGCCCTCATTTTTAAAGGCAGCCATGAGTTCATTTGCCAGACGTTCTGCCATGGTTCTCTCGGAACGCTTTTTGGAAAATCCCACCAGCCAACGGATGGCCAGTGAACGCCGTCGTTTTTCACGAACCTCTACCGGAATCTGATAAGTAGCACCGCCAACACGGCGTGAACGGACCTCCAGAATCGGAGCAGTATTATCCATGGCTTTCTTGAATACTGCCAGAGGATCCTGTTTCATCTTCTCTTCGATAAGGTCCATGGCGGTATAAAAAATGGTCTCCGCCTTACTTTTTTTGCCCTTCAAAATCAGGCCGTTAATAAACTTGCTAACTAGTTCACTCTTGTATTTCGGATCGGGCAATACTTCTCGTTCAGGTGCTTTTCTACGCCTCATAAGTTCCTCAATTACGTTTATTTCTTGGGCCTCTTAGTTCCATATTTGGAACGACTCTGCATTCTGTCATTAACGCCACCGGTATCCAGCGTTCCTCGGATTATATGATACCGTACACCAGGTAAATCTTTTACACGCCCGCCACGGATAAGGACAATGGAATGTTCCTGCAGATTATGTCCTTCACCGGGAATATAAGCGGTTACCTCGATACCATTAGTCAGCCGCACACGGGCTACTTTCCGCAACGCTGAATTCGGTTTTTTGGGGGTAGTGGTGTACACTCGTGTACAAACACCCCGTTTTTGCGGTGAACCGCCCAGTGCCGGAGCTTTGTTCTTTTTTTCCACCTGTTTTCGGCCGTACCGAATGAGCTGATTAATCGTTGGCAATGAAGCCTCCTAAGTAATGTTTCAAAAAACCACAGACTTAAAAGTTAATAAATATACCCTGTTTTTACAATGCATTTTTAAAAATGCATATTACTTGACAGGCACCGGTTCAGTTACTTCAGCCTCTTTTCCGGCTTCGGTTTTTATATCAATATGAAGCTGTTCAAATTTCTTCATACCGGTACCGACCGGGATAAGATTACCTACAATAACATTCTCCTTCAATCCAAACAGAAAGTCCACTTTTCCGGCAACCGCCGCTTCCGTGAGAACACGGGTGGTCTCCTGGAAGGATGCCGCACTGATGAAACTGTCTGTTGTAAGAGCAGCCTGAGTAATGCCCAGAAGAATCGGTTCGGAAGTAGCCGGTTCGGCATCGCGTGCCTCGGCCAGATTCTTTTCGGCTTTTTGTAATTGCCTGTTTGTATACTCAAATTTGAGTTTATCAACCAGTTGCCTTTTCCTGAAGCGGGAATCTCCCGGTTCGGTGATAACCACCTTGTTGCGGATCTTTTCATTTTCATCCTTGAAGAACACCTTATTGATGGTATCACCTTCCAGGAACCGGGTGTCTCCAGGATCCAGCACTCGCACCCGCTGCATCATCTGGCGTGCAATGACTTCGATATGTTTGTCGTCAATGCTCACACCCTGCAACCGGTATACTTCCTGGATTTCATTCACCAGGTACTCCTGCACTTTGTTGGGTCCCAGAATCTGCAATATGTCCTGTGGGGCAATGGAACCTTCCGTGAGCATCTCCCCGGCTTTTACATAATCTCCATTATGAACCAGCACGTGCATGCTATACGGCACCTGATATTTCTTCTTTTCCAGCGTTCCTTCCACAATTATTTCACGGATACCGCGCTTAATAGTACCGAACCGTACCATACCATCAATTTCGCTGACAATAGCCTGTTCTTTGGGTTTCCGTGCTTCAAAGAGCTCCGCCACCCGCGGCAGACCACCGGTGATATCCCTGGTTTTACCAATCTCGCGCGGGATCCTGGCAATCACTGCGCCGGCTTTTATTTTCTGGCCATCACTTACCCGGATCTGTGCCTTGACCGGTAAAATATGAGTCAAGATCTCATTGTCCTCATCATCCACAATTTTAATATGGGGACTTAAATTCTTGTTTCGGGATTCGATGATCACCCGCTGTTTCTGAAGGGTATGCTCATCAAGTTCTTCACGGGCAGTAACATTTTCAACGATATCCACAAACTTTATTACTCCTGCTTTCTCAGACAGAATTACGGTGGAATAAGGATCCCATTCAAACAGAACCTCACCCTTCTTAACTTCTTCTCCGTCTTTTACCTTCACATTGGCACCGGCCGGAACCGTATACTTAACCACCGAACGCTCCTGTCCATCCAGAATATGAATCTTTCCATATTGCCCGATGGATACGGTCTTGGGAACAACATTACCTTCCTCATCCTGTTCTTCGCCTTCCAGCACCCGCAGGTTCTCAGTTTTCACTTTTCCATCAAAACGGGCGAATACCTGGGATTGCGCTGCAATGCGTCCGGAAATACCACCGATATGGAAAGTCCTGAGAGTAAGCTGTGTGCCTGGTTCGCCGATGCTCTGCGCTGCCATAATACCGACTGCCTCTCCTATAGTCACAAGTCGCCCGGTCGCCAGATTTCGGCCGTAACAGAGACCACAAACCCCGCGTTCTGCTTCACAGGTTAATACCGACCTGATTTTAATGGATTCAATAGATGATTCTTCGATCATGATCGCTTTTTCTTCATCGATAACAGAACCGGCAGAGATAATCAGTTCTCCGGTAATCGGATCAAATACATCATCCACCGATACACGTCCCAGAACACGGTCTGCCAGTGATTCAATCACCCGTTCACCTTCCTTAATAGGATAGGTTTCGATTCCCAGAATGGTACCGCAATCGTATTCTGTAATCACCACATCCTGCGCCACGTCTACCAGACGACGAGTCAGATACCCGGCGTCAGCTGTTTTTAGCGCCGTATCCGCAAGACCTTTTCGGGCTCCGTGCGTGGAAATAAAATATTCCTGAACCGTTAATCCTTCAAAGAAATTGGCGGTAATCGGGTTTTCAATAATTTCACCGGTCTGCCCGGTAAGTGTTTTTTGAGGTTTTGCCATCAGACCGCGCATTCCTGCTAGCTGCCGGATCTGTTCCTTACTTCCTCTGGCACCGGAATCGGACATCATATACAGGGAGTTGAAACCGTCTTTGTGATCCTTCAGAATTTTGAATAATTCTGCGGATACCTGCTCGGTGACACGGGTCCAGATATCAATTACTTTATTATATCGTTCACCATCGGTGATAATACCCATCTGGTACTGATTTTCCAGCTGACGAACCTCATCATAAGCCTGAGTAATTATTTTTTCCTTGTTCTCGGGAATCACGATATCATCAAGCCCGATACTGGAACCTGCCAGGGTGGAATAACGGAATCCTAGCTCCTTGAGATTGTCCAGAAACCTCACCGTTCCCAGGTTGCCGATATTCTTCATCACCTGGGAAATCAGACTTTCCAGGTTCTTCTTGGTCAGGGTATAATTGATAAATCCCATCTCGGACGGGACAATACGATTGAATATAACACGGCCAATAGTGGTTTCAATCAGTTCACCGTTTATCCGGACTTTGATGTTGGCATGAAGTCCAATTTTTTTATCATTATAAGCAATAATCACTTCCTGCTGAGAAGAAAATACTTTGCCTTCCCCCTTCTCGCCAGCTCTATCCTTGGTTACATAATAGCAACCCAGAACCATATCCTGTGACGGCACGGCCAGAGGACGGCCATTAGCTGGAGAAAGAATATTATGAGAAGAGAGCATTAACAGCCGCGCTTCCATTTGCGCCTCATACGACAGAGGAATGTGCACGGCCATCTGGTCACCATCGAAATCTGCATTGAAAGCTGCACAAACCAACGGATGAATCTCAATGGCTTTTCCTTCAATCAGCACCGGTTGAAATGCCTGAATACCCAGGCGGTGGAGTGTGGGTGCCCGGTTCAGAAGAACAGGATGTTCACCAACGATCTCTTCCAGCACCTCGAACACGATGGCATCACGTTTTTCAACGATTCGCTTGGCGCTTTTAACCGTTTTAACAACTTTTCTTTCCTGCAGTTTTCTGATAATAAAAGGTTTGAAAAGTTCGACGGCCATTTCCTTCGGCAAACCACATTCATAAAGTTTTAATTTCGGACCCACCACAATTACTGAACGTCCCGAGTAGTCCACCCTCTTTCCAAGAAGATTCAGACGGAATCGGCCCTGTTTACCTCTAAGCATATCAGAGAGAGATTTCAGGGGACGATTGCCGTCACTGCGCACAGCCGTCGTCCTCTTGGTATTGTCAAAAAGGGCATCTACCGATTCCTGAAGCATCCTTTTTTCATTACGGAGAATTACCTCAGGAGCTTTGATATCGATCAATTTCTTGAGCCGGTTGTTGCGAATGATGACCCGGCGGTAAAGATCATTAAGATCACTGGTAGCAAATCTGCCGCCTTCCAGCGGAACCAGCGGACGCAATTCCGGGGGTATTACAGGGATAACATCCATCACCATCCATTCCGGTTTATTCTTTAATTCACCGTTTTCCCGGGTACGAAATGCTTCCACTACTTTGAGACGTTTAAGCGCTTCATATTTTTTCTGTTTTGATTTTTCAGTTTTCAGAACATTTCGCAGTTCTTCAGAAAGTTCTTCAATATCAATCCGCCGAAGCATTTCGCGAATAGCTTCACCACCCATACCTGCGACAAATCTGTCAGGATTTTCTTCCGGCAGATTTCTTTCCTCCGGAGATAAACCTTCCAGAACATTCATGTATTCTTCTTCTGTTAGTACGTCACCGACTTTGAAACTGGTCTTGCCGGGCTGGATAACCACATACGCTTCATAATAGATAATTTTCTCCAGATACTTGGGAGAAATGTTGAGCAGGTACCCAATTTTTGTGGGCGTGGAACGGAAATACCAGATATGTACAATTGGCACAGCCAGGCTGATATGACCCATCCGTTCACGTCTGACGGCTTTAGTGGTCACTTCAACACCACAGCGGTCACAAATAATACCTTTGTAGCGTATACGTTTATACTTGCCGCAGTGACATTCCCAATCCTTCACCGGTCCGAAAATCTTCTCACAGAAAAGACCATCTTTTTCCGGTTTGAAGGACCGATAATTTATTGTTTCAGGTTTGGTTACTTCGCCATAACTTTTTTCAAGGATGGCATTCGGAGACGCCAGACCGATAGAAATTTTTGAAATCTGTCCCTTCCTGGAAAGGTTATTCGGACCAAACCTTTCTTTGACATCTAATCTATTCATAGATGGATTTTCCTTTTTTATTGTGAATAAAAAATGCCTGCTTTGTCATCTTATTATTCAACCTTAACATCTAAGCCGAGTCCCTGGAGCTCTTTCACCAAAACATTAAAAGATTCCGGCCGACCGGCCTCGGAGAGGTTATCTCCTTTCACAATCGCTTCATAAACCTTGGTACGCCCCTGCACATCATCACTCTTGTAAGTAAGAATTTCCTGCAATGTGTAGGCGGCGCCATAGGCTTCTAGAGCCCAAACTTCCATTTCCCCGAAACGCTGCCCGCCGAACTGGGCTTTGCCTCCCAGAGGCTGCTGAGTAATCAGTGAATAGGGTCCGATGGAACGTGAATGTATTTTGTCATCCACCATATGAGAAAGCTTCATCATGTAGATAAATCCAACCCCTACTTCCTGATCAAAGGGCTCTCCCGTCAGTCCGTCAAAGAGCTTCATCTTTCCGGAAACAGGTAATCCTGCTTTCTTCATTTCCCCGGTCACTTCATCAAAAACAGCACCATCAAAAACGGGGGTGGCATAGAATTTATCAAGAATTTTACCCGCCCATCCGAGGGTGGTTTCAAAGATCTGCCCAAGATTCATACGCGATGGCACACCCAGCGGATTCAGAACGATATCCACCGGAGTTCCATCAGGCAAAAAAGGCATATCTTCCAGCGGCACCACCCGGGCTACTACACCTTTATTACCGTGTCGTCCGGCCATTTTATCGCCCACCTTAATTTTTCTCTTCTGGGCAACATAGATTTTAGCCAGCTGGACGATACCGGGGGGTAATTCATCGCCAATCATAATCTTATATTTTTCGGTACGAACATCATTATCCAGGTCCCGCATGAGGCTTTTGTATTCCGCAAAAGCTCTCCGCACTTCATCATTCAGATCGCTCTTATCAAACCACGGTTCCAGGTAATCGATAAGTTCTATCTCTGTCTTCTCCAAATTTTTCCGGGAAATCTTTTCTTTCGATTTAACAATATATTTTCCCGCTTTGGTCTTTACACCCAGGGTGGCCGTTTTACCAAATTTATTCTCCAGGTAGTCGTACAATCTTTCCTTGATCTTCTTCTGCTCTTCCTCTGCCAATTTTTCCAATTCATCAATCTTCTTTTTATCTTCTTTTTTGGTCTTCGGATCTTTTTTCTTACGGGAGAAAAGCTTGGTATCTATGACAATGCCTTCCATACCGGAAGGTAATTTGAGACTGGCATCTTTCACGTCACCGGCTTTACTTCCGAAGATAGCCTTCAGAAGTTTTTCTTCCGGAGTAGGCTCGGTTTCGCCTTTCGGTGTTACTTTCCCAACCAGAATAGCTCCCGAACTGACTTCGGCACCGGTGCGGATAATGCCGGATTCATCCAGATTCTTAGTGGCCTCTTCGCTGACGTTTGGAATCTCGCGGGTAAGTTCTTCCTCACCCCGTTTGGTATCACGAACCTGGGTTTCAAATTCTTCAATATGAACAGAGGTAAAAACATCATCCCGTACGATTCGCTCAGAAATAACGATGGCATCTTCAAAATTGTATCCATTCCATGGCATGAATGCCACCAGAATATTTCGTCCCAATGCCAGTTCACCGCGATCTGTGGCATGCCCATCCGCCAGGGGCTGCCCTTTCTTCACGCGCTCCTCTTCGCTCACCAGAGGTCGCTGGTTGATACAGGTGTTCTGATTTGTTCTTACAAACTTCAAAAGATCGAAATGTACTTTCTGCGCATCCCCCGTTAATACCTGACGCACATCTTCCACGGTACCCGGATCAACCCGAATAATAATTTTTTCCGAATCAACGGTTTCCACCACCCCATCCACCGGTGACGCGATAGCCGCACCGGAGTCCAAGGCCACTTTCCCTTCCATACCGGTACCCACTATGGGGGTTTCCGGGCGGATAACCGGCACCGCCTGGCGTTGCATGTTAGATCCCATCAGGGCGCGGTTGGCATCATCATGTTCCAGGAACGGAATAAGCGACGCGGCTGGCGAAACAATCTGATTGGATGCAACATCGATGTACTGCACACCATCCGGGCCCGAAAGCACAAAATCCCCCCGCTGCCTGACTTTGATCAGGTCATTTTCAAACTTGCGGGACTTGGGATCTACCGGGGCATTAAATTGGGCAATTACCGTTCGTTCTTCATCATCAGCAGAAAGATATTCAATTTCATCGGTAATCTTCCCTTTCTCGACTTTGCGATAAGGGGTTTCAATAAATCCGAATTCATTCACCCTGGCCAGAACGCATAATGAAGAAATCAGCCCGATATTAGGACCTTCAGGAGTTTCCACAGGGCAGAGACGACCATAGTGAGTATAATGAATGTCGCGGACTTCAAAACCGGCACGTTCCCGGGTTAACCCGCCCGGACCCAGAGCACTCATACGGCGCTTGTGGGTTAATTCAGCCAGCGGATTGGTTTGATCCATGAACTGAGAAAGCTGGGAAGTACCGAAAAAGGTATTTATCACTGAGGTGATTGCCCGCGCATTTATGAGTTCCTGTGGCGTAATCGTCTCTGAATCCCCAAGATTCATGCGTTCCTTGATGGTGCGAGCCATACGCGTGAGACCAAGATTCATCTGGGAGGATAATTGTTCTCCCACCGTTCGGACGCGACGATTTCCCAGATGATCGATGTCATCAGTAGTCTTTTTCCCTTCTCTCAAATCGATTAGATACTTAATGATCTCAATAAAATCTTCCCGGGTCAGAACGGTGTTTTCAACATCTACTTTCAGTCCCAGCTTTTTATTGAGACGATATCGTCCAACCTTGCCCAGTTCATACCGTTTATCATTAAAAAACATTTTATCCAGCAACCCTTTGGCCGTTTCCAGATCCGGTGGCTCTCCGGAGCGTAACAGACCGTAAATTTTCCGCAATGCAGTCTCTTCATCCTTGGCATCATCTTTTTCCAAAGTATTCAGAATCAGATGGGGCATGGTTGGATCATTGGGCTGCCGCAGGCGGATCATCTTTATTCCGCTGGCTTTCAGCGCTTCAACACTTTCCTCATCCAGAACGGTACCCACTTCAATCAAGACTTCACCGGTGGTTTCATTAACAATATCTTCAACCGTTTTCCGGCCGATAAGGTTGAGGGTATCCGTTTTTTTCAGATCGACCTCTTCAATCAGGTTAAACAGCTCCAGAATTTCACGGTCTGTGGCGTAGCCGAGTGAACGGAGAAAAGTCGTCACATAAAATTTCTTTTTGCGATCTATGTACACGTGTAGGATATCATTAACATCCGTCATGAACTCAACCCAGCTTCCACGGAAAGGAATTACCCGGGCGGAAAATATTTTTGTCCCGTTCGGATGAATACTCTCATCAAAAAACACACCCGGTGCGCGGTGTAATTGATTGACGATTACCCGTTCCGCACCATTGATGATAAATGTCCCGTGTTCGGTCATATAAGGAAGGTTACCCAGATAAACATCCTGTTCAATTGTTTCCGTATAGTTTTCCGTTTCTCCGGTTAAATCCTTAATGGAAAGACGCAGTTTTGACTTGAGGGGTACTGCATAGGATAGCCCTCTTTCCCGGCATTCCCGCACGTTGTATTTGGGTTTATCTATATAATATTCCACAAAATCGAGAATAAAATTTTCCCGGCTGTCAACGATTGGGAAAGTGGCCTGAAAAACTGCCTGCAAACCCTTATCTTCCCGCTTATCCGGGTGAACCGATTCCTGTAAAAATTCCTGAAAGGAACTACGTTGAATATCCAGCAGATCAGGATATTGGGCAATAGTAGGAATTTTTGAGAAGTATTCTCTTTCAATTAATTTTGTTTCTTTCAAAGAAGCTACCTCGCTTTACTTCGTTTCAAGGATTTTAAAACATTAATTAATGTCGACGGTGGCGCCAACCTCAGTCAATTGCTTCTTGATATCCTCGGCTTCGGCTTTTGAGACTCCTTCCTTAATGGCTTTTGGAGCGGACTCAACTAAATCTTTCGCTTCCTTCAGCCCCAGATTGGTAAGGGCGCGGACGACTTTAATTACCTGGATTTTCTGAGATCCGATTTCTTTGAGGACGACATCAAATTCCGTTTTTTCCTCT
Source organism: uncultured Caldithrix sp. (assembly GCA_964461135.1). Taxonomy (GTDB): domain Bacteria; phylum Calditrichota; class Calditrichia; order RBG-13-44-9; family RBG-13-44-9; genus RQOF01. The sequence continues at coordinate 37,693 of CAYWTB010000036.1, forward strand.
GCAGCAGCCTCAGCTGCACCTGCTGTGGCGCCAGCGCCAGGGACAGGCATAGCGACGGGAGCAACGGCAGTCACGCCGAATTTTTCTTCGATGTCTTTCACCAGTTCTGAGACTTCCAACATCGTCGCTTTTCCGAGATATTCAAGAACTTGTGCACGGGTTACTTCAGCCATTTTAACATTACCTCCAATTAAAAATGCGTTATGAATTAATTATTTCTTTTTTTCTTCCAATGCTTTTAATGTATACACAAATTTAGACATGGCACCATTTAAGGTACTTACCAATTTCGTCATTGGAGAATTCAACATCCCCACCAGCTGTCCTAAAAGTTCCGGCCGGGAGGGAAGCGTTGCCAGATTTCCTACTCTGTCCGAACCGACTACCTGTCCTTCAAACAGAGCAGCTTTGAGTTTTAATTTATCCTTAAATTCTTTGTTTTTCAGTAAAACCTTAATGGGAAGAGTTGGATCATCATAACTGATGGCATAGGCATTCACGCCTTTGAGGAATTCGGTCATACCATCAATACCGGCTTTCTCAAATGAAAGCTTTGCCAGCGTATTTTTTAGCACACGATATTCAACCTTTGAATCGCGTAAGTTTTTGCGGAGTTCGTTGGTAGTATTCACATCCATTCCAGTGAAATCGACCAGAAAAATACCTACCGCACGTCCGAATTTATCTTTCATTTCGTCTACTAATTGTTCCTTCTGCGGTGTCGTCATAATGCTCTACCTCAACCTTTATCTGTTATTCTTGAAATTCCTGGGCATTTGATACCAATCTGATTCCCGGTCCCATGGTATTGGAAATATGAATGCTGCGGAGATAGGTACCTTTTGCCGTGGCCGGCTTCATCCGGATAATGGTCTGAAGAATAGATTTTATATTTTCCTTCAGTTTATCCGGGTCAAACGATGCTTTCCCGACACTGGAATGAATGATACCGGCTTTATCCACCCGAAAATCTATTTTTCCGGCTTTAATTTCGCGGACTGTCTGTTCAATTTCCTGGCTTACTGTGCCACTTTTGGGATTGGGCATTAAACCGCGGGGACCCAAAACACGTCCCAATTTCCCCAGGTCTTTCATAGCATCCGGAGTGGCCACCAGTACATCAAATTCCAGCCAGTTTTCTTTTTCAATTTTTTCCAGGTACTCTTCATAACCCACATAATCTGCACCAGCTTTTTTTGCCTGTTCCGCTTTTACACCTTTTGTAATGACCAGGACTCTGACTGGTTTTCCCAATCCATGAGGCAGGGAAACCGTGCCGCGAACAGCCTGTTCAGCCCGGCGAGGATCAACTCCCAACCGCACAGCAATCTCAACGGATTCGTCAAATTTTGCCTGAGCAGTCCTCTTCAGTAAATTCACAGCCTCATCCAGAGAATATTCTCTTTTTTCGATGAGCTTACTTAAATTATCATACCTTCTACTTCGCCTTTTCATTGACACCTCACTAGAATTACTCGACTTCAATACCCATACTTCTTGCCGTTCCCTCAATAATTCGCATAGCGCCCTCAAGACTGGCGGCATTTAAATCCTGCATTTTTGTTTTCGCAATTTCTTCAACCTGCTTTGATGTCACTTTGCCGACTTTGTTCAAATTCGGTTCACCGGATCCTTTGTCCAGTCCTGCTGCCTTCAACAAAAGAGTGGAAGCCGGGGGTGTTTTGGTGATAAAACTGAACGATCGATCTGCGTATACCGTAATGACCACCGGAATGATGTATCCGGCTTTTTCCTGAGTCCGGGCATTAAATGCTTTGCAGAATTCCATAATATTTACACCATGCTGACCTAAAGCAGGGCCGACAGGTGGAGAAGGATTAGCCTGCCCGGCAGGAATTTGAAGTTTAATATAGGCTGCTATTTTCTTTGCCATATTGCATTTACCTCTATTTCTCCTGTTCTATTTGTAAAAAATCCAGTTCGACCGGTGTGGGTCTGCCGAAAATACTGACTGATACTTTTACTTTCTTTTTTTCTTCGTTAACTTCCTCTATGATTCCGGTAAAATCAGCAAAGGGGCCATCATTAACCCGTATCGCGTCCCCCACTCTGAAGGGAACTTCCACCCGTTCCACTTCGGTATCTTTTCGTTCAATTTTGCGAAGCACCGCCTCCATCTCTTCCGGTCTTACTTCGGTAGGATGATTTTTGGGTCCCACAAAACTGATGATGCCCGGTGTCTCCTGAACCAGATGTGCTGTCTGGATATCCAGAACCATCTCAACCAGCAGATAGCCGGGAAAAAATACCCGGATTTTTAAGCGTTTTTTACCTTCCCGCATTTCCAGTACCGGCTCGGAAGGTACAACAACCCGACCGAAGCGCTCTTCCAGGCCCTTAAATTTGATTTCATTTTCCAGATGGGCCTTTACCTTGGTTTCCTGTCCGGAATAAACCCGTAATGTATACCATTTTTTCTCTGTATTATTCATCATGCCTTCAAGAATTAGTACAAGATGTTTACAATACGCGATATAATTGTATCTGCGAAGAAAATGAACAGGGTAAACAATGCGGATATGACCACCACCACCACCGTCGAATTAATTAACTGATCCCGTTCGGGCCACACCACCTTCTTCATTTCCACTCTCACATCCTCAATAAACTGTTTCGCTTTTTTAATCATAACACGATTCTTTCCTTAACCTCTTAAAACTTGTTCCTGATTTGCCAGCAGGCCTGGAGGGACTCGAACCCCCAACCCCCGGTTTTGGAGACCGGTGCTCTAGCCAGTTGAGCTACAGGCCTGTGCCCAATCAACAGGTTTTATCTCGTCTCTTTATGTTCCGTATGTTTATTGCAAAAAGGACAAAACTTTTTATATTCCACCCGCTGCGGATGCAGGCGCTTATTCTTTGTGGTGGAATAATTCCTTTGCTTACAAACTGCACATTCAAGCGTTATAATGTCACGCACCTTGGACTCCGCGGTTAAGTTTAATTATTCAATAATTTCAGTTACAACTCCGGCGCCCACGGTGCGACCACCTTCACGAATTGCGAACCTGAGCTCTTTTTCCAGGGCAATCGGTTTCAGCAATTCCACGGTCATAACAACGTTATCACCGGGCATGATCATTTCCACTCCATCCGGCAATGTAATGCTGCCGGTAACATCAGTGGTTCTGAAGTAAAACTGCGGTCTGTAATTATTAAAGAACGGAGTATGCCGACCGCCTTCCTCTTTTTTCAGCACATATACCTGAGCTTTGAATTTGGTGTGAGGCGTAATGGAACCGGGTTTGGCCACCACCATACCGCGCTCCAGCTCATCTTTCTCCACACCACGCAGCAGGAGTCCCACATTATCACCGGCCATACCTTCATCCAGTAACTTGCGGAACATTTCAACTCCGGTAACCACCGTTTTACGGTGAGCACCCATTCCAACAATCTCTACTTCCTCTCCCACCTTAACTTTTCCACGTTCAACACGGCCTGTCCCCACCGTTCCACGGCCGGTGATGGAAAAAACGTCTTCCACCGGCATCAGGAATGGTTTGTCCACATCACGTGCCGGGGTGGGAATGTAGCTGTCGACAGCATCCAGAAGTTCCTTAATACATTTGGTTTTTTCCGGATCGTCAGGATTATTCATCGCTTCCAGAGCACTCCCCTTGATAATAGGAATGTCATCTCCCGGGAATTCATAATTAGAGAGCAGTTCCCGGATTTCCAGTTCCACCAGATCCAGTAATTCAGGATCGTCCACCTGGTCCACCTTGTTAAGAAAAACCACAATGCTGGGAACATTTACCTGGCGGGCCAGCAGGATGTGTTCTCTGGTTTGAGGCATGGGACCATCCGCTGCGCTCACCACCAGAATTGCGCCATCCATCTGGGCGGCGCCGGTGATCATATTTTTGATATAGTCAGCATGTCCGGGACAATCAACGTGTGCATAATGTCTTTTTTCAGTCTGATATTCCACGTGGGCTGTCGCAATGGTGATACCACGCTCTTTTTCCTCAGGCGCATTATCAATACTATCGAACGTGCGGATATCGGCAAGACCCCGTTTCGCCAGATACATAGTCATTGCGGCAGTTAATGTCGTTTTACCATGATCCACATGACCGATAGTTCCAACATTTACGTGCGGCTTGTTGCGTTCAAATTTTTGCTTAGCCATTTAGTGATCCTCCAATAGTTACCTTTAATTAAACTGTGAATTTTTCGTTCATCTATGTCAAAACCCTCATAAAAGAAAAGAGCCCACGACCGGGGTTGAACCGGTGACCTCATCCTTACCAAGGATGTGCTCTACC
>CAYWTB010000037.1:0-40172 GCA_964461135.1 uncultured Caldithrix sp.
AAAGGAGATTTCTGTCTTTATGATGAAACTTTTTATAAATGCTTAATTCACAAATGGGGGCTAACGCCCAAATATATTGCGATTCTTTAATCCCCGGTCTAATGACCGGGGCCATTTTATTTTCTTGAATATAACAACTTTGATGCATTATATCGTTTTTTGTGAAATAAGCAGGCTAAATGCAGATGATGATTTTTTCAAATCACTGCGCAGGTTTTACAAAATACAGAAAATCCGGATATTTCGCATGTGACTCTTAATAGCTCATCTATTCAGCTTGCGACCAACACCCACAAACCTTTTAAATAATAGAGCAGGGGGGACTTTTCTCCGAATCACCCCAGGTCAATTAAATATTGGGGATGAGTTCTCCCTAAAAATTTATCTTTAACTTTAAATATAAAGTTGTACCGGGGTAAATAATCGGTCTATTCCAATCGGAAAAGTCCCACTTTCTGTAAACATCAGATTTAATCATAAGCTCTTATAAAATAATGCCAGCACCACAAGGTGCTTATGAGCTCCCAACCCTCATTGCCATACTCATTTAACAGGCGTGTTGTTCTTTCACCCCCACCCCAGATAAATACACATTTGTACTCAAATTTAAGCATAATGTGACTCCGGTTTATTTACATTCAAAAATATATTCGAAAGTGAAATCAAACATCCCATCTGGAAATAGAATGTTTAAATTAAATTTTGTAATTATAGCTTAGGCTCCGGTTACTCTTATTCATATTACTTCTCTTCAGTGAATACAATAATGTGAAAAAAAATAAAATTATGCTCCTTTTTTCCTTAAAACAAAAATCATTTCTTTACAAATTTCAACGGGATCTTTCTTAAATGAACCAAATTCTTCAATGATTTCCAGATCACAATTTTCAAATAGTAACTGCATTTGCGGATAAGTGAAATAACTTAATTTAAGCGGAGAATCCTCCTCCTTTACCATTTTTACATTTTCATATGTTCTGAAAATAAACTTTCCTTGAAAAAATTGATGAAGTTTATCTAATTTATTGCGAACAAAATATCGTTTTATAGTATAACCGGTATGCTTCACATCCTGCCATTCTATATCTAATTGCTCCTCGTTCATTTTTTCTTCCAGAATTTTGAAATTTGGATAAAATACATCAAAAATCAGTACACCATTGTCGCGGAGATGTTTTTTAATTTGGCGTAGTGCCATCAATTGATCACTAATAGTATGCAAATGCTGAAAACCACGAAATGGGATTGTGATAAGCTTATATTTTTTTTCCAGCGAAAAAAATCTCATATCTTTCTGATATAAATTAATTTTCTGGGGCAATGAGGAAGATTGTGTAACAATTTTACGTTTTAATACGGCCAGCATATGTGGGGAAGCATCCAGACCATCAATTTTTATCCCTTTTTTGGCAATTTCCAGTAAAATTCGACCTGTTCCGCAACCGATTTCCAGTACCGGATCACCATATTTTTCTGCGTATTCGAGATAAAAAGGAATGTCCGTTAAGTCCTTGAGATGGCTATAAGCTGCATCATAATATTTAGCGAGAATTGTATAGTTGTCTGAATTCATAATCATAACTTGATAAATTATTTTTTAACTAAAAACAGGATAGAAGCTTAATAGATACAATAGATTATATTCATATAATTATGTAACACCGATTTATTCTTTATTTACATTTTTGATAAGAGAACTGAAATATACCCAAAACTTATTGTGAAATTCCAGGCTGTGATTCTGCTTCATCAAATCATTAACTGATAATGAAAAGGAATCACTCGGGGATGATTTATAAATCGGTCCATTTTCATCATAAATTGAAGAGTTTTCAGGGTGAAACTGAACACCCAACACATTATTGTATTTCATATGCGATAAAGCTTCTATAATCTTTCCATCCATGGATGTGGCCTCAATTTTAAGTCCTTTACCCACATTTTTTACCGCCTGGTGATGAGAACTGTAAACAAAGGGATGATAATCTTCCTTTAAATTTAGTTTTTCTGTGAAGAAACTTCCAGAGAGCAGACGGATTTGGTGGAAACAATTATAGTTCAGGTTAGACTGGGGATATAATTCTCCCCAATAATTACGGTGAATCTGGTTAGCATTAAGACTAAGGAAATCTTCTATATAATTTAATTCATAAGTCTCCGTTGGGATATCCTGAATTAAAGTGCCTCCCGTGGCCACATTCAGAGTCTGCATGCCCAGACAAAAACCAAAAATGATATAGTCTGGTTTTTGCTCCATAAATGGCGTAAAATTTTTATACTGATTGCCACCCAATAAATGAAATAGAAGGGATAGTTCAAAATAGTGCCGGAATGGAGTCTCGATGTCAGTCAAAAAACCAGTTTTGTTACCATACACAGCGGGAGGTATATCTGCACCCCCAAACAGAAGCATAGCAAAACTGCTGTTAAATATTTCTCTAAATTTTTCTGAACAGGAATTTATCCTGTAAAGATCATCTCCGGTCAGATTACATTCGACTATTGTAAAGTGGACGTTACTCAATTCTGATTCGTGCAGAAGTCGCAAAGCAGATTCATATCGATCAATACTTCCCGAATCATAAATAACTTCCATATTAAGATTAGGCATTTCAATAATATGGTGTTTGATAAGAAAAAGAAATGATTGAAGACTCCCGGAGCTGGGATTTACCAGAACGATTTTGGGAGGTTCTGATAAAACCACTTTTTTTTCGGGAGAACAGAAGAATATTAGCAGGATTAATATCAGAATAATTGAAACTACAATCGATTGTTTTTTCATCACACCCCCTTCATAAAAAATTTAAAATTAGATGGAATCTTTATATGCTGATAAATTTAATCCCTAAAAAATTTGAAGATATTTGTAATGAAAAAAAATCTTTTTAATACCTGAGTATCTTCTTTTTCGAAGCCACATATCCGACAGTATTTAAAGAATTATTAAATTATTTCTTTTCTTAAATCAATTTCTAATTTCTTTTCCGGTTTTTCCGTACGAATTTAAATCTCTTACACCATTTGTTGGAGTTTTTCTCTGTTTACTGTCTCAGGCGAGAAGGCGGGCAGGCAGATTGCAATATATTCTGCTCCCGTTTTTCCTGGTGTAGCATATTTTACGGTTTTGCCTTTTTCTGATAAAAATGCCTCGTTGGCTTTGACGATTATTGTTGTATTGTCAACTGTGCGATGAAGTTCGCCTGATAAGACCAATGAATATTCATCAAATTCAGGAGTCTGTGGGGGTTCTTCCCACCCGGCAGGACTTTTCATCCTGGCAATACTAATAGCTGATGTTTGGGTATTAACTCTACCAATAAATTCCTCAATAATTTTTATTTTGTTTCCTGCGGATTTTATCTTTGCCGGTTTTTTAATGTGATAGCCCATAGCTTTTCCTATTTTTAATGTTCCCGGTAACCTTTTTATTTCAACTTATTATCATCACCATAAATTTTATTCGCTATATATTATAATTTACAAGTTCTGATGCTGATGGCAATGATATGCCCCCTACTGGTTAATCCTCTTAATTTAATAGAAAAAAACAAGTTAAAATCAAATACTATTGCATTTTCCATTTAAAATTCCTATGATAAATCGAATTAACACCAGCGATTTTAACAAATTTAAGTCATCCTCAGAAAAATTATAATACTTATTTTGTTTGATTTGATTCTTCAGGGCTTCAAACTGTTTAGGCTGCTATAAGTTCATTATTCATGGAATCTTCATAATCTTTATATAAAATTTTTTGAAAAATAGAGTTAAGTATTCCCTGTTTAATTGAAGACTAATTAAATGTTATCAAAATTTGTTATGAAATATACAAGATTGTTCGCAAGAATTTTAAAAATAAATTTTCTAGAAAGCTAAGTAAGGTGGATACATCAGAGAAAGGGATCGAATTGTATGGTAGAGCAAAATTCAAAGACTAACCCTTCCCGGGACAATAAACAGAATAATTTTTCCTCAAGTAAAAGCTACCCATTAACAAATGAAAACCAAAAAGAGAAAGGGAAAAAATCCTCAAATAGAAAGTGGTTAATCCTGGTTTTGATTTTTATTGTAATTGGGCTAGGTGTTGGTATTTACTGGTATTTTTTTCTGCGTGGATATATCTCAACCGATGATGCATACATTGAAAGTGACCGCGTAGCTATTAGCGCCAAGATTCTGGGTCGAATTGACCGGTTGACAGTAGATGAGGGAGATACGGTTCAACAAGGTCAACTTTTGGTGCAATTGGATGCCACAGATCTTCATGCACAGTTAAACCAGGTTGAAGCCAACCTTAATTATGCCGGGCAAAATGCGGTTTTGGCCAAAGTCAATGTAAAATTGGCTCAAAGTGATTTCGAGAGAGCGTTACTGCAATTTAAGGAAAAAATTATGTCACCGGAAGTTTACGATCATGCCAAACAGGCGCTGGACATAGCCAAAGCCCGACAGGACATTGCATTGGCTGAAATTAAAAACGCCCAGACAGCTGTAGATGTTGTGAAATCTCAAATTCAAAATACCAGTATATATGCACCCATGAACGGAGTGGTAGCGAAAAGGTGGGTGCTTCCCGGGGACGTTATTCAGCCTGCTCAACCGGTTTTTACTATTTATAATTTGGACAGTATATGGGTGGATGCTAATTTTGAGGAAACGAAACTTTCAGCTATTTATCTTGATGCCCCGGTTGAAATTTCTGTTGATGCCTATGGTGGTACTAAATTTTTGGGAAAAGTCATTGCCTTACCGGCAGCTACGGCTTCAAAATTTTCTCTAATTCCACCCAATAATGCTTCAGGAAATTTTACAAAAGTTACCCAGAGGCTTCCGGTAAAAATATCTCTGAAAATACCCGATCATATTGATTCGGACCATTTGCTATTATTGCCCGGTATGTCGGTAACTGTGAAAATTCCAGTCCGTGGAGAATCCGAATAATGTTTAGCAGGTGGCCAGATTTACACGGCAGGATGGCTGAAAGGATACCTCAGTTAAATCCCGAGAATCCTGTTTACCGCTGGGTGGTTTTGTCCTCTGTAATGGTTGGTACATTTATGGCAGTGCTCGATGCCACTGTTGTTAATGTTGCATTACCTAAGTTGATGGCTACTTTCGGCGTGTCCGTCGATTCAATCGAATGGATTCTGACCGCATATCTGTTGATTTTTGCTGTGATGCTTCCTTCCTCCGGCTGGTTGGCCGATCACTTGGGGTATAAGAAAATATTCATCAGCGCTTTGATATTGTTTACAGTCGGTTCATTTCTATCCAGTTTATCCTGGTCTTTAAATGTACTCATCGCTTTCCGGGTTGTGCAGGGAAGCGGCGCCGGTTTATTAATGCCCGTCGGTATGGCAATTATTACCAGGGAATTTCCTCCGGAGAAAAGAGGGGTTGCACTGGGATTCTGGGCAATTTCTGCCTCTGCCTCAGTTTCGCTGGGTCCTACTGTTGGAGGATATTTAATCGATAATTTTTCCTGGCAAACAATTTTTGATGTAAATGTCCCCATTGGTATAATGGGGATAATGGCATCATCAATTATTTTAAGGGAATATAAAGCCAGCGAATCGCGTTCATTTGATATTGTGGGATTTTTGTCATTGGCTACCTTTCTCACAGCATTATTATTAGCCCTTTCCAATGGAAATTCAGCATGGAATACCGGAGGATGGACATCAAATTTTATCTTGGCTTGTTTTGCTTTCTCTTTGGTAGGGCTGGTTGTATTCATAATGACCGAATTTTCGGTGGATAATCCGCTTATAGAAATCGGACTTTTCAGAAATTTTAATTTCTCTGTGAGTAACCTCGTTCTTTTTATTTTTGGATTAGGTATGTTTGGCAGCAATTTTTTATTGCCCATTTATCTGCAAAATTCTCTGGGGTATACACCTTTTCAGGCCGGACTGGTATTCCTGCCGGTAGGAATCTTACTGGGTATTACATCTCCCATTGCTGGCTTTATCACGGATCGTTTTAGTGCAAAACTTCCGGTTATAATTGGGTTAAGCCTGCTGGCATTTACGCTTTATAAATTCAGCTTTTTATCATATCTCTCCGAAAAATCCCAGATTATGTTTCCACTTTATCTCCGTGGGGTAGCCATGGCTTTAATTTTTTCTCCCCTGACGACTACAGCCATCTCAGAAATCTCAAATCAAAAGATGGCTCAGGCTTCCGGGCTCATTAATGTAATCCGTCAGGTAGGGGGGAGTTTTGGTGTGGCAATTTTTGGTACAATTCTAACCCAACGGACGCTATTTCATGTTCAAAACTATGGTGAACAAATAAATCAATATTCTGCAACTTATCAACAGACACTAATGCATTTGCAACGCTTTGCCACACAGGCGGTGGGAGGGACCTTAAGTGAATCGGCTGCCAGAGCACAGGGAATGATTGTGGGATTTGTTCAAAATTTAGCTTTCATTCAAGCGGTTGATGATGTTTTCTTTATTGCCTCCTTCGTTTTGTTAATCAGCGTTGTTCCGGTATTTTTTCTCCGCCGTCATAAAAAAAAGAATGCAAAAAGATTTGCTTCTGTAGAATAAAAAACTATGTGAAAGGTTAGGGATGAAGTTTAATTATTTAAAACTATTATTGATTATTCAGTTCACAATTTTACATTTATTATTCTCTCAAGAACAAAAGCAGGATTCTTTAACTATTGACCAAATTGTCCAGATCGTGCTTCAAAATAATTTTGCTGTTCAGAAAGGGAAGCATGAATTGGAAGCCTCCCGAGCCATATTGGGGCAGAGCCGCAGTAATTTATATCCAAATGTATCGGGTGAAGCTAGTTATTCCAGAATTGGGCCAGTAGAACAGTTGACCATTCCTGATTTGGGATCATTTTCACTGTATCCGGCAAACAACTATGATGCTCATTTAGGTATTCAACAATTAATTTATGATTTTGGAAGAAGACATCAGTCTATTAATTTGGCCGAATCTGGAATAAACTCAGCTACTGATCGTCTGGAAAGGATTAAATCAGATTTATCTTACCAATCCGTCTATACTTTTTATAGTATCCTTTTTCTTATGGAGAATATAAAAGTTCTGGATGATCAGATATTTGACTTGAATCAACATTTGGAAGTAACACAAAAAAAAGTAAAGGCGGGTACTGCCATAAATTATGACGTCTTAACAACACAAGTGCGTGTTGCTGCTGCAGAAAGCCAGAAAGAGAACGTTATAAATCTTTTACAAAAACAGGAAATAAATCTTCATCAGCTCATGAACGTTTCAGAAGATTTACCGCTCAATTTAAAGGGTGAAATTGAAGTCAAAAATGTTGATTTAAATAGTGATTCACTAATTATACTGGCAGAGAGACAAAGATTCGATTTAAAATTAGCACAGGATGCACAAACCACCGCCGCAATAAAACATTCTATTGTGTCTAAAGGCCATTTACCGATAATCAATTTGAATCTCATGTACGGAATTAAAAATGGTTTCATACCCAATCTGAATGTTTTGAGAGGAAATTATGTGGCTGGTATGCGCATGGACTTACCTATTTTTGAGGGTTTTCGTATCCATTATGAGAAGGAACAGACCTTTGCGGAGCTTAAAGCTGCTGGTTCTGAGGTCGAAAACAGCCGTAATACGATCAGATCTCAGGTCCAAAAAGCAATTAGTGATATTCGAACCAGTATGAATCAACTAAAAACTACTCAGATTCAACTGGACCAGGCAACTGAAGCCAAGTCCATCGCCGAGGCACAATATGAAATAGGGGTATTATCCAATCTGGAGTTACTGGATGCGCAGACTCTTTTAACACAGGCAAGATTTAATCATTTAAAATCCAAGTATGCATATGTCATAGATTTTTATTCACTGGAACAGACTATTGGCAATAAACTCTGGTGAATTTATCATAAAGGCTCTTCCTGGTCTTAGCTGAAAAAATTATTAATTGTAGATGACTATTGCTATTAATCCGAAAAAATGGGTTCTAAATCATTGATTTTTCATAAATATTGCATGATAATAAAATGAGTATCATTACAAGGAGTGAAAACGACGAAGCAATCTCTTTAAGAATCTTGCAATATTATCCTTCCCTGGGATCAACCCGGGAACATGGAGATTGCCTGCCCGGCAACTGACGGGCCGCGACACCCATGTCTCGCCACATGGTGGTCCCTGCCGGGACAATGACAGCCCGCTCAGTTTCGGAGCTAAAGCAATAATCATATAAATGTATGGAGTTATATCAAAGAAAAAATACAAATACAGCAAAATTTTTCTCAAGTTTCAAACCCTTAAAGGCTCAAAAGAAAAATTAATCAGCCCTGCAATCGGGGGCTATCCTGTTGAACCATAATTTTTCTTGAGCGGAGAACAAGATGGAAAAACGAGCAAAATTTTCAATCCTTTATTATCTTTTAATTTTTGTGTTAATCTTTTTTCTGGAATCAATATTCTTTTCGGGCCCATCGGTAAAAGAGATCCCATACTCCCAATTCCGCAATTATATTACCCAGGATACAGTGGAAAGTGTCATTATCACAACTAATAAAATATATGGAGTACTGAAAGCCCCGGATTCTACCAAAACAACAAAAAAGGATTCAACACCAAAACAAGCTGCTGAGAAACACTCATTTCTGCAAATTTTCAAACACACTCCCTGGCATCTGAATTTAGACAAACTTGAAAAGGCCAAAGAGAAACAGCTTGCCCTGCAATTCACCGTCATTCCGCTGGACGATAAAAATTTGATCGAGGATTTGCAGGAAAATGATGTGGAATATCGGGGGAAAATCGAATCTAATTGGTTGAAAAACTTTTTTCTTAACTGGATCATACCCTTCGGCCTGCTCATTTTTATCTGGGTATGGGTATTCCGGAAAATGGGCAAAGGTCCCAGCTCCTTGAATGTCGGGCGAAGTAAGGCAAAAATTTATGAGGTGGATCCATCAAAGAGAATCACATTTAATGATGTCGCCGGGATCGATGAAGCAGTTGAAGAAGTTATGGAAGTCGTAAATTTCTTGAAACAACCGGGGAAGTATACCAGACTTGGAGCAAAACTACCAAAAGGAATCTTACTGGTTGGCCCACCGGGGACAGGCAAAACACTTTTAGCCCGGGCCGTGGCAGGTGAAGCCGGTGTTCCATTTTTTAGCATCAGTGGATCCGACTTTGTAGAAATGTTCGTTGGTGTGGGAGCTGCGCGGGTACGCGATCTTTTTGCTGAAGCTAAAGCCAAAGCTCCTTGTATCATTTTTATTGATGAATTGGATGCTGTGGGTAAAAGCCGCGGAGGTGCTGTTCCGATGGGTGGAGGGTACGATGAGCGCGAAAATACATTAAATCAACTTCTCACCGAAATGGATGGATTTGACCCGCAAATTGGCATCGTGATGATGGGAGCAACCAATCGACCGGAAGTGCTGGATTCTGCCTTACTGCGCCCGGGACGGTTCGATCGGCAAATTTTAGTGGATAAACCTGACCTGGTTGGCCGGGAGCAAATATTTAAAGTTCATACGCGGGGGCTTCAGCTTGGAAAAGATGTTGACCTGCACAAACTCGCGGCTCAGACTCCCGGTTTTGCAGGAGCCGAAATTGCCAATGTATGTAATGAAGCTGCCCTACTGGCCTCACGCAATGAGCGTGATAAAATTTTGATGGATGATTTCCAGAATGCGTTTGAGCGCATAATTGGCGGGCTGGAGAAGAAAAACAAGCTAATTAATCCCCGGGAACGCGAAATTGTAGCTTATCATGAGTCCGGTCATGCTATTATCGGTCATCTGACTCCCGGTGCCGATCCTGTGCAAAAAGTTTCTATTGTTCCCAGAGGGATAGGCGCTCTCGGTTATACCCTGCAAACACCACTTGAGGACCGTTATCTAATGTCCCGTACCGAACTCCTTGGTAAAATAAAGGGCCTGCTTGGCGGTCGGGCAGCAGAGGATGTGGTTTTCAGTGAAATCTCAACCGGTGCTTCCAACGATCTGGAACGCGTGAGCAGAATTGCCCGGGACATGATTGTTCAATACGGAATGAGTAAAAAATTACCCAATCTTTCCCTGGTGGACAAAAATCAGAGTTATTTTCTGGGTCAGGGACCCTACACATCCAGGCGTTCAGAAAAAATTGAACAAATCGTGGATGAAGAAGTCATGGACATTATCCAAAGTTGTTATGCAGAGGACAAAGAGATTCTGCAAAAGCACCGTAAAAAACTGGAAAAAATGGCTCAAACATTGCTGGAGAAAGAAAAATTGGATGAAAAAGATATTATTGGTATCCTGGGAAAACGGGCCTGATAATAATTAAAAGGAGAAAATTATGAAATCCCGCACAATTTTACTCCGAATTGTTTTCCTGATCACACTCGGCAGCGGTTTGTTAAATATTTATTCAGTTGTACGACCAATCATGCCACATCGTTTTCAAGTTGCCGAAAATGTATTTTCTCTGCAGTTTATTCATCTTTCCAGATTTCTAACTTTGTTAATTGGATTCATCTTGGTGATTTCAGCCATAAATATTTATAAACGTAAAAAAAGAGCCTATTATCTGGTGCTTTCACTCTCCGGTTTCTCCATATTTTTTCATCTGATAAAAGGATTAAATTACGAAGAGGCAATGGTTTCTTTATTATTATTTTTAACGCTAATATTGTCCCGTAAATATTTTACAGTAAAAAGCAGTATTCCTAATTTAACTTTAGGTTTTTTTCGATTTGCAACTGCTATTGCCCTGGCACTCGCTTATGGGATTGCCGGATTCTGGTTTCTGGAAAGCCGAGAGTTTGGAATCAACTTTCATATAGGATATGCTATTAAGGAAACTTTTAAATACCTCATTTTGATTGGAGATCCTTCCCTTGTTCCTCATACCAATCATGCCAGATGGTTTTTGGATTCTCTGTATGTAATGACCATAACCTCTATTGTTTATGCCATTTATGCTCTTTTCCGGCCGGTAATATTCCAGTACAGAACTTTGCCTCACGAAAGAGAGTTGGCCAAAAAAATTGTGGAGACACATGGCCAATCGGCAATGGACTTCTTCAAATTCTGGCCGGACAAATCTTTCTTTTTTTCGCCTTCTCAGAATAGTTTTATTGCTTATCGGGTCGCTAACAATTTTGCTATTGCTCTGGCCGATCCGGTAGGACCTGAACAGGAAATTAAATCGATCCTAGAAGATTTCAGAGACTATTGTACTGAAAATGACTGGGGAATCAGTTTTCATCAAACGCTTACGGATTTTTTGCCTATCTATGAATCACTGGGTTTCCGGAAATTAAAGATTGGGGATGATGCCATTACTGATCTAAATCAATTCTCATTAGAAGACAAAGAGAGAAAAGATTTTCGGCATATCATCCGAAAAATTGAAGAAACCGGGGTATTCTTTAAACAATATCAACCGCCAATATCTGAGGAATTGCTTTTAAAATTAAAACAGGTTTCTGATGAGTGGTTAAAAATACCCGGCCGACGGGAACGGCAATTTACCCTGGGTGTTTTTGAACCGGATTATGTAGCCTCAACTCAAATTTATACCGCTGAAAACAGCAAAAATGAAGTACTGGCTTTTCTGAACCAGATTCCTTCTTACAAGAAGGGAGAGGCAACAATCGACTTAATGAGGCGCCGAACGGATTCTCCAAATGGTATTATGGATTATCTGTTTGTCAAATTAATCTTGGCCTTAAAGTCTGAGGGATTCGAAAGGTTTAATCTGGGAATGGCACCCATGTCAGGTTTTCAGGAGGACGAAGAAGCATCCGTGGAAGAAAAGGCAATTCATTACTTCTTTCAGCATCTCAATTTTCTTTTCAGTTACCAGGGATTAAAAAAATACAAAGCAAAATTTGCTACCTTTTGGGAACCAAGATATGTTGTGCATCAAAATCCACTCGATTTACCCAGAATGGTAATGGCACTCAGGGAAATATCGGAGGTTAAATCGTGATAAATATCAAAACAGATCTCTATAATATTGAAATGATGAAATTTTTCATGGAAAAAATCCATGTTGAATGATAATATCAGTCCCAATCCTAAATTAGTTTTATCAAAGAAAAATACCCATCGAATTGCAAAGCAAATTGCAGGTTATGTTTTTGCAATCGCCTGTTTAATCTGGGTTTTTTATAATATTCATGTTGAAAAGCTCCTTCAGCAAATTTCCAATATTAAATTGGGTTGGATTGTTGCTGCCATATTCTTTGACACGCTCAGTTACTTTAGTCAGGGTTTGCGTTGGCACTACCTTTTACGACCAATTGGAAAAATCTCTGCCTTTAAAACCACCCAGGCAATTTATGCGGGTTTGTTTACAAATGAGATCATACCTTTCCGTGCCGGCGAACTGGTGCGAGCCTATCTGATATCCACCTGGCAAAAAACGACTTTTTTTTCCATTATTCCATCAATGGTCATCGAACGATTTTTTGATGGGATCTGGTTGGGTATCGGTCTGGGCTTAACTGCTATTTTCATCGATCTTCCAGGTAATTTATTAAAAGCGGCCGATATCCTTGGTATCTTTATTTTACTGGCCACCGGAATTTTCATCTATCTTATCTTGCGGAGAGAAAAAAATATGGAAACTGCACCTGACTCCGACAAAAAATTCTGGAAACCGTTAAAAATGATGATTGACTTTATTGGTCAATTTGCAAATGGAATAAAGAAAATTGGGATTTCCGGCAATTTCTATTATTCGCTTTTTTCTTCTTCATTAATTCTCATTTCTCAGATTTTAGCTTTCTGGATGGTGTTGGTCGCTTACCATATCGACTTATCCATCTGGCAGGGAGCGGTAGTCCTCCTTATCGTTCACTTTGGTACCTCGCTACCAAATGCCCCCTCCAATATTGGAAGTTATCAATTCTTTTGTGTCCTCGGTTTGTCAATTTTCGGAATTGGAAAAACCACTGCTGCCGGATTCTCAATGGTCGTCTTTATAATCCTGACCATTCCACTCTGGATTCTTGGGTTTTTTGCCATTATGAAAACCGGAATGTCATTTAAGGAAATCAGGCTACGAATCAGCAGATTAAGATCCCACTAATCCTAATATCCAAATATAAAACCTCCTTTGAAATTTCATCATTTCTTCATTTAAGTCCGGTATATTTTCGAAAATCTAAGAAGATTTTAAAATCGATGTCATTACCTGATTTACCATTTGCAAAAAATTCCCTGGAACCTTATATCAGTGAAAAAACGCTTGAATTTCACCATGATTAGCACCATAATGTCAATGTCCAGAATGCAAACAAACTAATTGCTGATTGTGAATACGAGAAAATAAGTGTTGAAGCAATTATTCAGAAAACCGCTAAGGATATTTTCTGAGCAAGCATATTTAATAATGACAGGCATGGAATCATACTTTTTACTGGCATTGCATGAAGCCAAATGGTGGAGGATAGCCATCTAGGTTATCGACAGGAAAATTGAGCAGGATTTCGGCAACTATGGAAAGTTTGTGGAAGAATTAAAATCCGCCGGCTTCACACAGTTTGGAAATGGCTGGGCCTGGCTGGTAATAGACAAAGTTCGATTAGAAGTTATGGAAACAACCAATGCTGATTCGTTCATTGCCCGGGGTGTTAAACCTCTTCTTACAATTGATGTTTGGGAGTATGCCTATTATCTGGATTATCAGAATCGCAGACCGGATCATATAAATACTTTCGTCGATAAATTAATCAAATGGGCATTTGCCAATTATTACTCGAGTAAATTAGGATGAAAAACTTGAAAGGAGATCCATGATAAAAACTTCGAAGTAGGCATTACTAAATGCATATCTAATTAAATAACTAAAAAGAATTTGATCAAAGAAGGAGAATAGAAATGTATCAGCATCATCACCACGTTAAAAGCGATAATAAGTTTATTTTCGCTGTTATTTTACTTTTGGTTCCTTTCCTGCTTTCTGCCCAGATCTCATCAGGGAAATTGGTCACCAAAGTGAAGGATGCTATTTCAAAGTACTATACCCAGGAATTTAATATTTCCGCTGACAACAACGGAAAGATCAAAATTGAAGGAGAGGTTAATTCACTCTATGATAAATTAAGGATCCATGAAATTGTCTCACAGGTTCCAGGTGTGAAATATATTGAAGACAATATTGTCGTTGATACGGAAACCTTACCGGCTAATGTGATTCTGCAAAATATTGAGGGTGAGTTAAAGCTCGTATCCTCCATCGAGGAACCGGATCGCATTAAAGTGAAAGTAGATAACGGGGTTGTTTTTTTATCGGGTGAGGTCAGCTACTACCGGGAAAAACAAATGGCCGAGACCGTGTCCTCCTGGCAGCAGGGCGTTAAAGGAATTGTTAATGAAATAACAGTGCTGCCTCAGGACGAAGCCATAAGCGACAACAATCTAAAAACGGTTATTGATGAGATAATCAAAAATCGTTTTGCTCTGGATACCGGTATAACCTTCACGGTCAATAATGGGGTTGTAACACTTAACGGCACTTCAATTAGTATGTGGGATAAAACTGAGCTGGGAAAAGAAATCTCAAAGATTATTGGCGTTAAAAATGTCGTCAATAATCTGGAAGTAAAAATGTAGGTTTGTGATTTATTTAGATAAAAAGAATTCTGATAAATAATTAATATGAACTCTTAAAAGCGAGAGGAAAAAATCATGAAGTTAATATCAAGGCATTATCTCATCGTCTTACTCATGTTCTCAATTCTTGTGGGAATAGGAAGCAAGTCCGTGTTTGCGGTTGGTCCCCAAAACGATCAGGCAACCAACGATATGTTGACAACTTATGTCAAATATAGGCTAATGAAAGATAAGCTGTTGATCAATAACAATATTCAGGTTACCGTATCGGATGGCGTCATTAAACTGCAGGGTACCGTTCCAACAATTGCGGCAAAGAATAAGGCTGAAAAAGATGCCCGTAAAGTTGAAGAAAACTACAATATCGTCAATGAGCTGTCTATTGCCAAAACTAACATGACTGATAAAGAGATTGCCGATAAAGTAGTTCAGCAAATACATAATCACGTTTTTTACAGCATCTTTGACTGGGTGACTGTGGAGGCCAGCAATGGCGTCGTTACCCTTAATGGTTGGGTTCACCTCCCCTGGGGTGACCAGCAATTTGTTAATGAAGCCGAAAAAGTACCCGGCGTATTGGAAGTTAATAATAACATAAAGCATGCACTGGGCTCTGATGAACTCCGGTTCAGAGCTGCCCGCCTTATCTATAACGATCCAAGGTTTGAGTACTATGCTTACGACCAGGATCCACCAATTCACATTATTGTTACCGGTTCACAGGTTATACTGGAAGGCCAGGTTCGGACTGCTTCAGATAAAAGCTGGGCGCAATCTTTACTTCTTTTTAGTGCGGATGTGGGCATGATCCAAAACGATCTGGTGGTTAATCCAAAACTGTCCTATTGATTTTGAAAAATGTCTCAGGAGTGGAATTTATCTTAAAAATTCCACTCCTTTCCTTTTTGAGTAAGCACCAGATAAGTACTTATTAACAGAAGGAGTAAAATATGAAAATTATCTTCGACAAATTATTTTGGGGGAGTAGCTGTATTGGGGTGTTTCTATTCTCGGTATTTAACCTGGCAGAAGCAGTTCCCAGTTTTGCCAGACAGACAAATCTAGCTTGTAATGCCTGTCATACCATGTTCCCGGAGTTAAATTCATTTGGACGTGACTTTAAACTGAACGGATATTCCCTCACCGGCGCCGAAACAATCGAAACCAAAGAAAATGACAAGGAAACCGATTTAAAAATACTTAAGTCATTTCCACTCTCTGCCATGCTTCAGGTATCACATAATGATATTGCAAAAGAGCAACCGGGTACAGGTAATACTGTAATTGAATTCCCTCAACAATTGAGTTTTTTCTTCGCGGAAGAAATCACGCCTCATATCGGCAGTTTTATTCAAATTACCTATGATGATCAGGGTGCTACCTTTGGTTGGGACAATACCGATATCCGGTACGCCAATCAGACAAGATTGGCATCGAAAAGCCTAAATTACGGCCTCACTCTTAACAATAATCCAACTGTACAGGATTTATGGAATAGTACCCCGGCCTGGGGATTCCCATATGCATCTTCTTCTGCTGTACCAGGTCCTTCAGCCGCAACGATTATTGACGGAGGATTGGCCCAGGAAGTAGCTGGACTGGGCGTCTATGGCTTATGGAATAATTTATTGTTCGGAGAGGCGACTGTTTACAGATCCGTCCCCCAGGGAGGGCCAATTCCACCGGATAGTACTTCCATTGGAACAATAAATGGCGTATCTCCCTATTGGCGGGTAGCTTTGCAGCATCAGTGGGCGGGAAAATATATTGAATTAGGAACCTATGGATTAATTACCGAGCTATACCCTGTTGGAATTGTGGGGAAAACTGATCAGTATCAGGATATTGCAGTGGATATGCAATACGAGCAAACGATCGGTAAAGGTGTATTTACGGCACATGCTACCTGGATCAATGAAAAGCAAAAGTTAAATGCGACATATCTGGCCGGAGGTTCAGCTAACAAAACAAATAATTTGAATACGTTTCGGGCAGATGGGAATTATTATCTCCGGCAAAGATACGGACTCTCACTGGGATATTTTTCTACTGCGGGTGATGCTGACATGCTAATCTACAGTCCAGGGAGTGTATACGGAAGCCGAACCGGAAAACCCGATAGTGACGGATTGGTTGGGGAATTACAGTTTTTACCGTGGTTGAACACAAAATTAGCTATTCAATATGTATGGTACAACAAATTTAACGGATCTAAAAATAATTATGATGGTGCAGGCAGGAATTCCTCTGATAATAATACCCTATATTTATTGACCTGGCTTGTATTTTAAACAAAATAATATCAGTCATACAAAAAATAAGGTGGACATCAAAATGAAAACTTCAGAATATCTAATAATGTCAGTAACAATAATTTTATTTTTATCAACACAAACAATATCAAAAGACCTTTCGGTAAAAACCGATCCGCCGCAACAAATTGAAACTGCAAAGGCAGACTCAACCCCGAAAGCCGAAACCTCATCTGCACATGGCAAGGATCTCGGCATTGGCCCGATTAAAGAAGTAAAATTGGGACCCATAGATGAAAAACTTGCCCAGCAAGGTAAAAGTCTTTTTGAGATGAAATGCAGTGTGTGCCATAGCTTAGATGAAAGAAAAATTGGACCTGCTCTACGGGATGTAACGCAACAGCGAACCCCTGAATTTATCATGAATTTACTGGTTAACACAACCGAGATGGAACAAAAAGATGAAGTAATGAAAAATTTGATTTCGGAATATTCAATTCCGATGACTAATTTACAACTGGGCGAGAAAGATGCCAGAGCACTACTCGAATATCTGCGTAGTGTTGACAGCACATCGGTTTCTAAGTAAGGAAGTTGAATGTTGATGTTCTTCTTCAAATTAAATATTCTTGATCGCTCTTCTGATATTTGATTAACGGAACAAGCCATATATTTAGATACTATTTGGGTGGTTTACATCAAAACTGACAACTTGTCCCAAGAAAATATATACAGTTTGTATAACTTTTTGCAGGAATTGCTGTGAAGAAATCATCAAAACCAGGTTTTCTAAAATCAAGCGATAAAGTCACTCTGAATGCGGCGCATCAGGTTCTGAATGGGCACAGGAAAAAGGGAAAGTTATCAAGCCTGTTGCCATTCCTGGGACCGGCCTTTATTGCCAGTGTTGCCTATGTTGACCCGGGAAATTTTGCAACAAATATAGAAGGCGGTTCTCAGTTCGGATACACACTCCTTTGGGTAATTGTGGCCAGCAATCTCATGGCCATGCTCATACAGACACTTTCTGCAAAATTAGGAATTGCCAGCGGCCATAATTTGGCCGAGCACTGCCGGAATCAATTTTCAAAGCCAGTTGTCTATGGCATGTGGGTTCTCATGGAAGTTGTTGCTATGGCTACTGATTTAGCGGAATTCCTTGGTGCCGCTCTGGGATTTAATTTGCTCCTGGGAATTCCACTCATTTTGGGAGGGATACTGACAGCTATTGCCACATTCCTGATTCTTGGCTTAGAGCGATATGGATTCCGCCCTCTTGAAGCAGTCATCAGTTCCATGGTGGGAATTATTGCAATTAGTTATCTCATCGAAACAATTATGGATAAACCAGATTGGGTTACTGTATTCAAACATGCGGTGGTTCCCGAATTTGCCGGAGCCGAGAGCGTTGTATTAGCAGCTGGTATTCTCGGGGCAACGGTGATGCCTCACGCTATTTTTCTGCATTCGGCCCTTACCCAGGGACGGATAGTGGTGAAAGACCCCAAACGATTACGGCGTTTGTTTCGTTTTGAAATAACTGACGTTGTTATCGCTATGGGTGTAGCCAGTATGGTAAACGCCGCTATGCTGATAATGGCTGCGGCAACCTTTCATAAAAGCGGCATGACCGAGATTGCTACTATTGAACAGGCTCACCAAACCCTGGAACCGTTGCTTGGCCGGGCCGCTCAGTGGTTTTTCGGATTATCGCTTCTGGCAGCTGGTCTTTCCTCCTCAACCGTGGGAACAAGTGCTGGCCAGGTAATTATGCAAGGATTTCTAAAATGGCATATTCCGGTCTGGATAAGACGACTCATTACCATGCTGCCCTCTCTGGTGGTCATTGCCCTGAAATTTGATCCAACCCGAACATTAGTCATGAGTCAGGTGGTGCTCAGTTTCGGACTTCCCTTCGCGATTATTCCTTTAGTACTGTTTACCAGAAGGTCTGACATCATGGGCACTCTGGTAAATCACCGGATTACAACTTTCATTGCTACTATCATAGCAGGATTGATTATTCTTTTGAATATTTATCTGTTATATCAAACTTTATTTGTGGGTTAATCTCATGTTTAAGCGATTACTAGTTCCATTAGATGGTTCGAAGATGGCAGAAGCTGTTATACCAGCAACCATTTATCTGCAAGAAAAATTAGATGTTTCAGTGAATTTGGTTCATATTATCGAGAAGAATGCCCCCAAGGAAGTCCATGGACAACATCACCTGGCAAATGAGGAGGAAGCTGAATTATACCTCAAAGAACTTGCTCATAAATCATTTCCTGAATCCGCAAAAGTAAATTTTCATGTTCATTCTGCGGAAATCGAGAATGTCGCAAAGAGCATAACAGATCATGTCGGGGAATTGGATTCAGACCTCATTGTCATGTGTACTCATGGTCATGGTGGCATGCATCATTTACTTGTTGGTAGCATCGCCCAGCAGGTAATTGCCATGGGTGCAACACCGGTACTCCTAATAAAACCAGCGGTAGACAACAGTATACCGACAATTAAAATAAAGAAGATCCTGGTTCCCCTGGACGGTCAACGCGACCATGAGGTGGGTCTGGAAAAATCAAAAAATTTATCAAAAATATTGGGCGCATCGTTACATTTGGTCCTGGTTGTCTATACATATGGTCATCTTTCCGGACAATGGACAACCACCAGCCGTTTGCTGCCCGGCTCAACTTCGGAATTACTGGAAATCGAGGTACATAATGCAATAGAATATCTGGAGAACTTAAGAGAACAGTTATCAAATGAGGGTTTTACTGTCACGGCAGATGTTTTTCGAGGCGATCCGGCAAGGGTTATCACCAAAGTTACGCTGGATATGCAAATTGACCTTATCTCCCTGGGAACCCATGCCAAAAAAGGAATGGACGCATTTTGGTCAGGAAGCATAACACCAAAGATCTGCAAAAAGTGTCAGATCCCTTTTCTTTTAATACCCATTCATTCAAATATAAAATGAATTACAAAAGGGATGAAGTCTTTAAACATTGAACAATTAAAATATTCTTTGAACCATTCTATAAGGAGACAATAATCATGAAAATCGTAAAGAAATTTCCCCCAAACAAAATAAGTCTTTTGGGCCTATTGATTATCCTGATCCCTTTCTTGTGGGCATGCGCTCCCAGTGGAGTACCCGGAAATTCCCAATTATATGCTGATGAGAAGTATGTTTCGGATTTCCCGGAACTTGACGGATACGGGCAATGGTTTACTGTTCCGCCCTATGGTGAAGTATGGCAACCCTCTGTGATTGATAACTGGCAACCTTTTTCTTATGGGAAATGGGTCTGGACAGATCAGGGGTGGGCCTGGGTGTCTTATGAACCCTATGGCTGGCTGGTCTTTCATTACGGAAACTGGGATTATCAACCTTCGCTAGGTTGGTTTTGGATTCCCGGATATCAGTGGTCCCCTGCGCGGGTGCGATGGATTGAGTATGGTGATTATATTTGCTGGGCACCCTTTCCTCCAACAGGCGTTGTCTGGCCGGAGCCCTGGGTGTCTACCCGGATTAATATCTGGATTGTTGTAGATCGGGATAAGTTCCTTTACGACGACATTGGAAGGAATCGAATTTCCGGATTTCCCAGAAGAGAACCCCAAAGAACAATCATTAGAGATAGGGAACCGGATGTCTTGATAATAGAGAGGGCGGTCAAACATCCCATTCCGGTAATCAGAGTTCAGCAGGAACCGGTCAGATATAAAGAGCGGGAATTCCAGAGGATGCGGCTTCCTGAGGAGCAAAGACCAAGCATAGAGAAAAAAAGAGACGAAACAAGGCAGGAGATATTGCGTCCCCCACCAAGACCGGTTCCAAGAGAAAGAAATCAGGAGAAAGTAGAGCCTAAGACTAAACCGGATAAAAATAAAACTGAACGGCCTATTCAGAGGCAAGAACCGAAAAAGAAAGAGTCAGACAAAAAATAAAAAACAAGATCTGCCCATCAAGATCTACAGGATTATAATACCTGATTAACTGAAAATGGATCTTAACGGAAACTTGTTCTAAGAGATCATATTAAAGACTGTTTTTTAAAAAAAACAGTATGATGATAATTAAGGATAAGAGTGTAATGCTTAAAATAGCAAAAATCTTTCCTCTAGAGTATGAATTTAATCAAGTCTTCTGGCTAGTAATGATTTCTTTAATAATGGTTAATTTAGCTTTTGGTTTTATTATGGTTATGAGTGCGGATTATCATCCTATTTCAATAAAGAACGATTCTACGATTGACACAACAAATCATCCACTGGTAAGTGACACATCTGAAATAACTACAGTCACCAACTGGTTCGAGCGAATTAAACTTCCCGGTACCATAAGTGGGGATTTTCGGTGGATGCAGCATGGTAAAGTCCTTTCAAAAGGGTCAAGACCCACAACAGATCTATATATCAGAAAAATAGAACTTGCGGTTGAAACTGACTTACTAGATTGGGCCAGTGCCATCATTGTATTAAACTCTGAATATATTGGAGATTTTCTGAATATTAATGATGATAATGTCAAAGTGGATGAAGTCCATTTCGATATTCAATTCCCCAACCAACCCTATTCGTTGGTGTTTGGAAAAAGAACCCAACCTTTTGGCCTATTCGATGATTATTTAATCACGGATCCTCTGACCCAGGACGGATATGAGACAAAATGCGTTGGTATAAGCTTTGGATACAATGGTCCCTTGAATTCAGAAATCGTTATTACTCCCTATAAAGGGAACGCGCAAATGGATCAACTTTTTACTTCAGGTTTGTTTGACAGCCGCATAATACAAAGGGACAGCATATCAAAAAGAACAATAAATTCCTCTATTATTTCTTTTTCTTTTATACCGGTACCAAATTACTTAACACTTTTTTCAGCATACCTCAGCGAACCTGGAAAAAATAAAAGAAATACTTCGATGAATTTAGGGATGATTTTTCACGTACCATTTATGAGAAAATTGTTGTTTGATGGTGAGTATATGCAAGCACTTTCACGGGAAAATTATTTTGGATTTAATAGGTCCTTTAATGAGAGTGCATTATCTGTTTCAGCAGTATATCTTTTTAGTTTAAGGGCAAGAAATTACAAAGGTGGTGGTAATTTTAAGGGTCGGAGATCTGGTAATCGAGCCCATCCTATTGATCTTGCGATCCGATATGAATATTTCAATGATGATTCAATGTCAGATCTTGCTGATATTTGGTCTGTAAAAAATCGGATTAGCCTGGGTGGACGGTATTCTTTCTTCGAGGATAAAAATATAATAGCTTATTTTGAAATGGAGATTAGGCTAAGTAAATATAGAGTGCCACCACATTTGACAGATCTACTGAATAACAGAAATAAAGAACTCTATATGAAATTAGGTATAGACTTTTAATTGAAGCAAAATTGCGATTATGTTTAAGTTTCAAAATAAATGGATCTTATCGCAAATACTTGTCATTAATTAATAATGAAAAAATTCAAAGGCTTGTTTTTTAAGAAGATCATACTCCTAAAAATTGCCGATTTTACTTTATCTTTCTCTAATGAGATACAATGGCAAAAACTATAAACAAATATCTTGGACGGTTTAAATTAAGTACTCCCTATAAAAGTATTTGGAATATTATCGACTGGCTTAAGTTTTCTTTCAAAACGTTTATCAACTTCAAACAAATATTCCGGTATCGGGGGGAAACATTTAAACAAATATATATTCTGGGAAACCAGGCACTCCCTTTAGTTATCTTTGCTTCTATGTTTGTGAGTATGGTTCTCACTTTGGAATGGGGTAAAAAATTAGAGCCGTTCGGAGCAAAATTAATGCTGGGTCGGATCGTGAGCATATCAGTTATCCGCGAGATTGGGCCTATGGTTACCGGATTAATGGTGGCTGGACGTACTGGTGCAAAAATCGTTTCTGAAATTGGCAATATGGTTCTAACCCAGCAAGTTGATGCGCTGCGTGCATATGGCATTGATCCGATCAAGCGGCTTATTGTACCTCGGGTTTTCGCATCATTCATTGTGATGGCACCTCTAACAATTCTTGGAGACACCATGGGAATTATTGCGGGTTGGTTTACTGCTGTGATCTTTTCCGGCGTTGATTCTCAATTTTTCTGGCTTTCCGTACGCGATGGATTATTTTTGAAGGATTTAATTATTGGAATTGTTAAACCACCTTTCTTCGGATTTTTAATAGGGGTGATAAGTGGCTACTTTGGCTATACCATTCAGGGAGGAGCAGAAGGTATGGGAAAAGCCGCAACTCGAACAGTAATGTATGCATCTATAGGCGTTCTTGTTCTGGATTTTATATTAACAATTACCATGTTGCAATTGTATTAGGAGATTTTACTGGTGATAGAATTTAATAATGTTTCGCTTTGTTTAAATGACCGGTTAGTCCTGAATAATTTATCTTTCAAAATGGACCCCGGAAAAAGTGTATTGCTGGTGGGTAGCAGTGGTGCCGGGAAGAGTACCATCCTCCGGCTAATCCTGCGGCTAATCAAACCAACATCCGGTAAAATAATAATTATGGGCAAAAACACATCAGATATATCTGAAGACGAAATGAATAAAATTCGACAAAAATTCGGGCTTGTTTTCCAGGATAATGCCCTTTTTGACTCCCTGAGTGTCGAAGAAAATGTCGGTTTTTTCTTAATCGAAAATCTTCATCTCCCTTATGAAGAAGTCCATCGGAGAGTTATCGAAATTGTGACATTTTTTGGTTTGGAAAAATTCCTGGATTATTATCCGTCAGAATTGAGTGGCGGTATGAAAAAACGGGTCGCTATCGCCCGGGCAATTGTCACCCACCCAGTTATATTACTCTACGATGAGCCCACTGCTGGCCTGGATCCGCTTTCGGCGAAAAAGGTGGTTGATCTTATCAAGAATCTTCGTGAAAATTTTGATGTAACCTCCCTGATTGTAACTCACGAAATCCACCACTTTGTAGGTAGTATAGATCGCTTATTAATGTTGAAAAATGCTACTATCGCTTATGATGGCGCGCCAGACATTTCGATTCTCGATCATTTTGAAGAAATAGAAGCGCAGAATAATTGCAAACCCGGTGAGGAGACATATGGAAATCTCTAATAAGAATCGCCCTGTTAAAATCGGTGTCTTGTCTTTGTGGATACTCACTCTTTTTCTAGTCAGTTTTATTTTTTACATTATTGGATCAAACCAAAAATTATTCAATTCAAAATACAATCTCAACATGTTTTTACCTAATATTCAAGGATTGGAATCCGGGGCGTTTATTACATTATCCGGTTTAAAGGTAGGTGTGGTTGGCGAACAAAAATTTTATAAAATGAATGGAAAACAGGGTATTCTCTCCGAATTAAAAATTGAAAGGAAATATGAAACCATGATCACCGAATCCTCTGTGGCAACCATAAAAACGATGGGTGTTCTGGGGGATAAATACGTTGATATCTCTCTCGGTAATCTCAATGATCCTGTATTGAAGGAGGATGATTTTATCAACAGTAAACCTCCTCTGGATGTTGATGAAATTTTTGCGACAACAACGGCTGCTATAAAAGATTTTCAAATTACACTGAATACCATTCATAAAATTACAGATCAGGCACTAAATGGAACAGGGGTTCTCGGAACATTAATTCAAGATAAATCTGCTAAAAAAAATCTTACAGAATCATTAACAAATCTTCATAAAATAATGTCACGATTAATCGCGGGTGAAGGGAATCTAGGTAAGCTGGTTCAAGACACCACGCTATTCTATTCTCTTTTAAAAACCTCAAAGAATCTGGATGATATCACCGGAAAAATTCAGAGGGGCGAGGGCAGTCTGGGAAAGATGGTTTCAGATACAACATTATATGCGAGATTTAAATCTATTTCCATACAGTCAGATGCCCTGCTTAAAAAATTACAGGGAGATGGAACCGCAGGAAAGTTAATAAATGATAAAGTATTGTATGAGCAACTCCTTAATCTTACGAAATCTCTGAATGCCCTGACACAAGACATAAATCAGAATCCTAAAAAGTATGTGCAATTTAAACTTTTCTAAAATATTAAGAGGTTTACAGGCAGCATTTTGGAAGGGGATAATAAGCCACAGGAGCATTGAATGAAAAAATTTGAGACCGAAGTTCGCCTGGCCCGGGAAATGAGCTTAATGGATGCCACCCTTATCGGGGTGGGGGCAATGATCGGTGCGGGTATTTTCGTTCTCATCGGAATTGCGGCAGGTGTGGCAGGTCCCGCTCTCTTAATTACTTTTACACTTAATGGCTGCATTGCTTTGCTTACAGCAATGGCTTATGCAGAACTGGGTTCGTGTTATCATGATGCGGGTGGTGGTTACCTGTGGGTGAAAGAAGGTTTACCGCGCTGGAACGGATTTCTTTCCGGCTGGATGAGCTGGTTTGCCCATGCGGTTGCTTGCAGTTTATATGCTATTGGATTCGGTGCCTACTTTGAACACGTCTTTACGGAATTGTCTATTACCATACCCCATTGGGCCTATTTTCCACCGCATAAGATATTAGCGGCGGTGGCGGCTATTTTCTTTGCCTATATTAATTTTCGGGGCGCATCGGAAACCGGAAAAATAGGAAATCTGGTAACCATTGCCAAAATTGTGATCCTGTTTATTTTCATCGGTTTTGGAATTGAAATAATTTTGCGCAAGGGCGACTGGCAGGCAACATTCAGCCCCTTTATGCCGCATGGCATTAGTGGCGTCTTTAAAGCAATGGGTCTCACCTTTATTGCCTTCCTGGGATTTGAGGTTATTGCCCAGAGTTCGGAAGAAATAAAGAACCCCAAAAAAAATATTCCCCGAGCTGTCTTTTTATCCCTTCTCATTGTGATTCCCATCTACATTCTTGTAGCTATTACCGCTATCGGCTCAGTCAAATCTGGCAATATGACGCCCTGGGATTATCTCGCCAAACAAAAAGAGATTGCCCTGGTGGAAGTTGCCCGGCATTTTTTTGTGGGCGGGGGTGTCATGATATTAATCGGTGGTTTAATTTCCACAATGTCCGCCCTGAATGCCACCATCTATTCTTCCTCCCGGGTTGCCTTTGCTATGGGGCGGGATCGCAATTTCCCTGCTTTTTTCAGCAAGGTTCACTCCAAGAATTATAGCCCTTACTGGGCCATCCTGATCTCGCTGGTTATTGTCGTTTTTATGGCTTTATCCTTGCCCATTGAAGATGTTGCCAGTGCAGCGGATATTATGTTTTTGCTTTTATTTCTACAAGTTAATATTGCAATGATACGTTTGCGAAAAAAACGGCCAGATTTGGACCGTGGATTTTTTGTACCACTCTTTCCATGGCTATCCATAATAGGAATAGTGTTACTGCTCTTTCTGGCAATTTATATGTTGAATTACAGCCTTACTGCCTGGATAGTAACCGGCATCTGGGTTATAATGGGATTGACAGTATATCGGGGGTATGCTGCCCACCGGGAGGTGGAACATGTCCGCAAAGTGCAAGCCCTTGAACGGATCGAGGGAAAAGAATACAGTATTTTGGTATGTGTAGCTAATCCTAAATCTTTAAAAAGTTTAATTGAAGTAGCATTTGCTATTGTTAAAAAACATCAGGGTGAAATAATTTTTCTCCATGTTATGGAAGTAAGAGAAGGGCAGCAGTTGCGGGCCGGTCTGGAGGCTTCCGCCCGCGCCAGACCGGTACTCGATGAGGCTGAAGAATTGGCCGATAAAGCCGGCATCCCGGCG
Source organism: uncultured Caldithrix sp. (assembly GCA_964461135.1). Taxonomy (GTDB): domain Bacteria; phylum Calditrichota; class Calditrichia; order RBG-13-44-9; family RBG-13-44-9; genus RQOF01. The sequence goes on from CAYWTB010000037.1 coordinate 26,602, forward strand.
CGTTCCATTATTAAAGTATCTCATCGCATTTCCCAGGGTATTGTTGATACCGCAATAGAGGAGAATTGTAATTTTATTATTATGGGCAGAGAAAAACAACCAACCTTCCTCAACCGGGTATTTTCTTCTTTTATGGATACTGTTCTTCAGAAAGCACCCAGCGAATCGGCTGTTTTACACGGCGAATTATCCCCGGATGAGATTAAGGAGATACTCATTCCGTTTGGTAAAGATATTCATACCAGATTGGCAACTGAAATTGCACCGGCTCTTATTGAGTACTTTAATGCCAAACTTCGAATTGCCTTAGTTCTTGATCCGGAAATTGCTCCTATTGAAAAAGAAAGGAAAATTAACGAAATCAAAAAACTTCTGGATGAAAACGCCGTGACCGCAGAACTAAAAATTGTGCAGGAACTGGAAGTCTTGAAGACAATTATAAAATTGTCAAGGAGCGCTGATCTGGTTTTAATGGGTGGACGAACGGGTGATTTCATTGAACTTCTGCTGGCCAAATCTCTCGCCCAGGAAATTACCGAACAGGTAAAATGCCCGGTTCTCTGGGTAAAAGAGTATGAAGAAAGACCCTCTTTCCTGGCTTCCCTTTTTAAACCGTATAAAACTGCAGGAGAGAAAAATGAATGAAAAATTTCCTGGTTTATTTGTGAGTTTAGTCGACAAATTCATCAAATACCTCCCAGATCTATTGGCTGGGATTGTCCTGGTTCTCATTGGCTGGTTTCTTGGCTGGTTTGTAAAACGAGTCATTATTCAATTAGCAGTAATTTTACGCCTGGAGCGTTTTCTTATCCGGTTCCGTTGGGGAAGAGATTTTTCAAAGGGCGATGTTCGCTTTGGATTCTACAGTTTCTTAGGCAATATCGCTTTCTTTATTATTTTTATCATTTTTGTGAATAACGCTTTAAGTGCCTGGAAACTCACCGTATTATCCGATTTGATGGAAAAGAGTATTCTCTTTCTTCCCAGGATCATCATTGCTCTCATCCTTTTTGGCTTGGGGTGGTTGATCTCGGTATGGGCATCCCAGGCAATTCAAAAAGCTTTACGACGGGAAGATATTCCCCGGGCTACCTTAATTTCCAAATTTATTAAGGGTGTCCTACTGCTCTTCTTCTCTGCGATGGCGTTGGTTGAATTAGACATTGCCCGGGAAATCGTAATTATCGGATTTGCCACCGTTTTTATCACCCTAGGAATTTTGAGTGTGATTCTGACAGTGAGCGGAGAAAAGAACCTATTCAAAAAGGCAATGGAAACGCTGGATGAAGAATAAATCACGATTTACCTTAAACTTTTTTTTACACCGTTATGAAATTTTAATAAAAGGATAAGGAATTTGAAAAGGTTATTAACGATAGGCTGGCTAATGACTTACGGGGCTTGTATAAATTTAACCGCTTCCAATAATGAAACTCTTGAGTACGGCCGGTTTGGGAAAATCCAAATCTATGGAAATACAACCGCTCCGGAAGAAGTTGTATTATTTGTTTCAGGTGACGGAGGTTGGAATCTGGGAATCGTCGATATGGCAAAAACACTCTCTACCCTTAATGCCCTGGTCGTGGGGGTAGACATCACCCATTATCTAAAAGAGCTTGAAAAATCTCCGGAAAAGTGCTCTTATCCGGCATCGGATTTTGAGACGCTGAGCAAATATATCCAGAAGAAATTTAACTTCTCCGCCTATATTGTTCCGATTTTGGTCGGATACTCGTCGGGGGCAACTTTAGTGTATGCCACTCTCGTCCAGGCCCCTTCAACCACATTCAAAGGTGCCATAAGTCTTGGCTTTTGTCCGGACTTACCGATCATCAAGCCCTTCTGTCCGGGAAGCGGATTGACATTTATAAAAGAACCTGATGGAAAAGGCTTATCTTTTTTGCCGGCAAAAAATCTTGAGGCAAAATGGATTGTTTTGCAGGGAAATATCGATCAGGTATGCAACGCCGCGAAAACTGAAAGTTTTATAAGAGAGACAAAAGGAGCAGATTTTATTCTGCTTCCAAAGGTGGGACATGGTTTTTCCCTGCAGAAAAATTGGATGCCGCAATTTAAAAAAGCATTTCATGAATTATCCGCTACTGAAACAGGTAATAAAATAAATAATAACCCAGCTTTCATTAAGGATTTGCCCCTGGTTGAAGTTCCGGCAAAGCAAACCGATGGAAATTTTTTAGCCATCCACATCACCGGTGATGGTGGCTGGGGAGTTACTGATAAAGGCATTGCACAAGAGTTGGCAGAAAACGGTATTCCAGTAGTGGGTCTTAATTCACTGAAATATTTCTGGAAAGACCGTTCGCCGGAAGAGGCCAGTGAAGATGTTCAGAAAATCATTACTTATTATCTTTCTGCCTGGAAGAAGAGTAAAGTTATTCTTATCGGGTATTCATTCGGAGCAGATGTACTCCCCTTTATTGTGAATAAGTTTCCGGAAGAGCTAAGATCAAAAATTCAGCTTCTTGTCTTTCTTGGCCCCGGCCGATCTGCCGATTTTAAGTTTCATTTAACAGATTGGTTAAATAAATCCTCATCCGGAATAAATTATCCGGTTCAACCTGAATTAGAAAAACTATACGGTAAAAAAATCCTTTGTTTTTATGGAGAGGATGATAAAGACGCTATTTGTAAAAACCTAAATCAAACGAAGGTAAAATCCATCATGATATCTGGTGGACATCGCGTCGGAGGAAAATTTGATTCTATCGTTTCGGAAATTTTAAATGAAATTGGTGCATCATAATGAAAAAATGTGAGAGATAATAATTTAATATTTTCTAAACCCTTCAACTATCCGGTTTAAACAAGATGAAATTTCGTCTTATAACATGATAATTGATATTGCTTTTGATATCCGCCAATTCCAGCCAGATAGTTCAACCAAACGCAATTTACAACCCGCTTTTCCCGGGAAGTGTTGCAGCGTCAGTATCCGGCACCACCCGGCTGTCTTACTCATTATGGTTACAGGTTACATATCACATCTTAAAAATCCAGGAAACTAAGAGCTTGAGGGTATTACTGCTCTTGAATTTACCCTATTGATAATTATTATTTCGCCTGCTGGCGGTATTTTAGATTCCCCACACCGAATCGCGCTGCAAAATGTTTAGTGTTTCTATCGTCACCATTATTTTAGGGACCCGTTGGCTATTTATTTCTAATATCGCCCGAATCTAATACTCCACGCTTCGTCTCTTATCTACGGGTAAGTAAAATAAAGCAAATTTATCTTTAATGGATATAATGTTGCGTAAAAGATACTTTTCATTCTATTTTTTACCCCTTTTAGAACAACATAAACTCTATGCAAATCTAGTGATCGACTGCAAATAATTAAAAACCCTATGGTCTGCTCTGGTAAAATACTGGACGTTGTCAGTGAAAGCATATAAATAAAAAAGAAATGTTTGTTTTATTAAATAATAGTAAATTATTACTGTTTACGGAGCCCCTATATGATTGATTATAAATCTCATGACGTATCAATATTTTATAGTTACAAAATACTTTCCTCCCAAATAATTTGTTTGGTACTAGCGTTCATTATTAATCCCAGTCGTTCAATCCTGAATCTTTATAAAAGTCCACATGCAGAACTTTCCAAAAAGAAATCAAATCCAAGCAAAATTCCGATTCTAGCATTTGTCGGTTTGGTTGCTAGTAAATTATTAAGAAAAAATTTGAGCTGTTTTTTCTCCACTAAAATTAGAATATTTAAAATGAGTATAATTAAATTATTTTTAAATTCAGTAAAAAATATTTACAAACTGTATTATGTCTACGAAATAAATTCAATATCTGATTCAAAACCCTTAATCAATAGTATCTCAAATCTAAAAAACACATAAACCAGAGGAGAGTCTCATGAAAAAAGTTAAACCGTTTTTTATTTTTTATTTTATTTTAATTCCTCTTCTCGTAATGGCAGAAGATAAATCTGCTATTAAACCCATCACAGAGGTAAATGTGCATTCTTTGGGTCCAGAAAGGGTTGGAAATCTGCCTATAGTACCAGTACCTCCGGACAATCCGCAGACAAGTTTAAAAATTCTACTCGGTAAGCAACTATACTTTGATACCCGGTTATCTGAAGATAACACTGTAAGTTGTGCAACCTGTCATGATCCTGCATTGGGATGGTCTGATAAAGGTCCCACAAGTGTCGGAATTAAGGGTCAACGCGGTGGACGACGGGCACCACCCGTTTCCAATTCGGCATTTAACGATCTTCAATTCTGGGATGGTCGAGCTCCCAGTCTCGAAGAACAGGCAAAAGGTCCAATCATTAATCCTGTTGAAATGGGAAATACGCACGAAGTGATGGTCAAGACCGTCGATAATATTCCCGGTTATGTGGAACAATTCAAAAAAGTTTTCGGCACAGAGACAGTTAATGTAGATCAAGTGGCTCAAGTTATTGCTGCTTTCGAACGTACAGTAATTACAACCGACTCCCCATTCGACAGATTTGTAAAAGGAGATACCAAGGCATTAACAGATCTCGAAAAAAGAGGGTTGGAAATTTTTAATGGAAAAGGCCATTGTACTGCTTGTCATTGGGGAGGGCATTTTAGTGATGAACGATTTCATAATCTCGGTGTAGTACCTGCGGATGTAACTAAGCCCGATGAGGGCCGGTTTGTGGTTACTAAAAATCCAAATGACAAAGGAGCATTCAAGACACCTACTATCAGAGATGTAGAATTAAGAGCTCCTTATATGCATAATGGTTCTGAGAAAACCCTGGAGGATGTTGTAGAACTATATGATAAAGGTGGTAGAACCGGTGATCCAAATCTTGATCCCTTAATCGTACCATTAGGTCTGACAAAAGAAGAGAAAAACGCCTTGGTTGCTTTTATGAAGAGAGCAATGACAAGTTTAAATCAGGAAGTTTCTAATGTCAAACCAATTCCACCTTCAGAACTACCACAGTAAAGGAGACCAAAATGAAAAAATTATTTTACATTATTTTAATTTTCTTTTTTGTTTATTTAGCATTTCCCGATAAAAGCTGGAGTATACCTGCCTTTGCAAGGAAATACGGGTTTAACTGTAACATGTGTCATACTGCCTATACTAAGTTAAACGATTTTGGTCAGCGCTTCCGTGATAATGGTTACCAGATTCCTGGTCAGGAAGGAAAAGAAAAGAATGTCTTCCAGACTTCCCCGCCAATTTCTTTGAGAACCACAACCGGGTTTAGTATGTACAATTCCGACCATGGAACTACTGCAGGATTCAATATTTTTGGATTTGATTTTCTTGCTGCAGGTGTGTTGCACAAGAATATTTCATTTTTGTTGATTTATACACCAAGAATTGATGAACCGGCTGCGGATTATCAAGGTCCGGGTAATGGAGATAATCCGGTACAATTTGCTACACTGGAATCTGTTGGTCTGGTGTTCAGTAATATTATTCAGGATGCGCTTAATTTGAGAATCGGACGTTTTGAACCGGCATACCATATGTTCAGCTCCAAAAGATCATACTATTTATTTCAACCCTACGAAATTTATACATTTACAACGCCAGCCGACAATTATGTGTTTGATGATAATCAGATTGGGATAGAGGCTACCGGACATTTTCGGAATGGTTTTAAATATGGGGCTGGATTTATAAATGGAAATGGGGCAAATCCCGACAATAACAAATACAAAGACATTTATGCCACTATTTCTCAGACTTTTGGCAGGGGAGAAGGACAAAGTGCGGGACAACGACTCGGAGTTTTTGGATATTATGGTTGGCAACCGCTTGATCTCCCTGGTGGGGTGATTGCGCCGACAGGTGAAACTGATGGTACAGATAACAAATCCTTCACACGCTTTGGTGGCAGCGCTAGCCTGAACTGGAAAACTTTCAATCTCCAGGGTCTTTTTATGAAGGGAATCGATGACAAAGTTTTCAATTCATTGGAACCCACAAAAAAGTATGAATACACCGGAGGGTTTGTGGAGTTAGATTATGCGGGCTTATTAGACAATAGGCTGGTATTATCAGGTCTTTTTAATTGGGTTACACCCCCTTCATACAATTCCAATAACCAGATAAATGCTTTCTCGGCTCTTATACGTTACTATTTGGGAGATTGGACGGCAGTCAATGTTGCCATACACGCTGAATATACTCACCGGCAAATCGGAAAATCTAATACATTTAAAGATGATATTTTTGCCTTGCTATTAGATTTTGACTTTTAATTAGTTCTTTATTTTTTAAGATGGGATGGCACCGGTAGTCTTTTACTTCCGGTGCTTTTTTTATCAACAAGTAAATAAAAATATATTTTACTACTCGCGACTATTACACATTATTATCTCGTTTTCATTAATTTTCTTCAGGGCATTATTTCCATCTAAAGAATATACGTTTGTTACTGGAAGCATACTTTTGAGAGACTTTGGAGATGTAAAAAGCTGTAGGCACTGTTAATTCTCTCTATGAATAATCACTTCAAACAGCCTCATTTTTTTATTATCAATCATTATTACATAAAACATGACATTGCTCTAAATATTTTTTATCACATTTTCTTTTAAAAAATAGAAATACCGGTTATTATCAAATAGAATTTTAATTAATTAATACTTAATTTAATTCACATATATAATGAAGTCTTAATTAAACAGCAAAGCCGACCTTATAAATTTGCAAAAATGGTTGTATATATAGCATAATTTCAAAGATTATGGACATCTTAGATTTTACTTTGCTTATAATCGCTATTTCTTTATTTGCTGGTTTTTTAGGTTCACTCACCGGTCTGGGAGGCGGCATGGTTATTGTGCCTCTCCTTACCATTGTTTTTGGCGTAGATATACGTTATGCCATCGGAGCATCTCTGGTTTCGGTAATCGCCACCTCTTCTGGTGCCGCCGCAGCATATGTAAAGGAAGGATTTACCAACATCCGGCTGGGGATGCTGCTGGAAGTCGCAACCACACTAGGAGCGCTTTCCGGTGCCTTTGTAGCAGCCTATATCGCCCCGGGGACCATTGCTATTATCTTTGGATTAGCCTTACTTTATTCAGCATTCCTTTCCATGAAACCCCAACACGAAATTATCATTCCGCAACAGGATAAAGGTCTGGTTAATTTTTTTAAATTAAACTCACAGTATCCCACAAAGCGGGGAAAAACAAAATATTCCGTCCGGGCACTTCCCGGTGGTTTTGGCCTGATGTACATTGCCGGTATACTCTCCGGTCTGCTTGGCATCGGTTCCGGTGCAATTAAGGTTCTAGCAATGGATCAGATTATGAAAGTGCCTTTCAAAGTTTCCACCACCACCAGCAATTTTATGATCGGTGTAACGGCAGCCGCCAGCGTGGGTGTTTACCTGAACCGTGGCTATGTCGACCCTGGACTGGCCATGCCGGTCATGCTGGGGGTACTTTCCGGCGCATTGATCGGCACCCGGGTTCTGGTAAAATCCAGAACCAGAGTACTCCGTATTGTTTTCAGCCTTGCCATCCTGTTCCTGGCTATAGAAATGATTTATAAAGGAATTACCGGAGGCATATAATTTGACACTTAATAAAAAACATATCAGGATAGAGGATACACAAAAATTTATCAGTAAAATACTGATAACCGGTGTTATCCTCTCAACCTTCTTTGTTATTCTGGGCGGTCTGTTTTATCTGATTAACTTTGGAAATTCAACACCCAAATATTATGTTTTCAGAGGCGAACCGGCAGAATTGAGGAGTATTGCCGAAATTATAAAAAATGTTTTCACTCTGCGGTCAGAAGATATCATCCAATTTGGGTTGTTACTACTGATGTTAACACCGGTTGCCCGTGTCCTTTTCACTTTAGTCGCTTTTTTACAGGAAAAAGATTTTATCTACGTAAGCGTCGCCACAATTGTATTAAGTGTGCTTCTTTTCAGTCTGTTGACTGGAGGTTAAATTTCAGCTCACAAAAGCTTTTAAATAATTTGATGCAACTAATTTAATTATGAATATCTCTTTTCAAAATAATCCGGAGTTCAAATGAATCCCTCATTAAAAACCTTTTGGAATTTGCCAATCGAAAAGGTAATGGGAATTTTGGATACAAACATAAGAGGGCTATCAAACGAAGAGGCAAATAGGCGTCTTCAAGAGTACGGGGCTAATTTATTAAAGCCGAAAAAAAAATCGGATACTTTAACTCTGTTGTGGTCTCAGTTTAAAAGCCCTATTATACTTATCCTTATATTTGCCGCTATCTTATCTTTTTTTCTACGTGATCAAACCGATGCTATTATTATTCTGATGATAGTGTTCATCAGTGGATTTCTTGGTTTTTGGCAGGAAAGAGGTGCCGCTAATGCTGTTGAAAAACTTTTATCTATTGTTGAAGTCAAATGTATGGTTATTCGGGATAATATTGAGCAAGAGATTTCAACAGAATCGATTGTGCCCGGAGACATTTCGTTGCTTTCGGCCGGAGCAGTTATTCCGGGAGACTCTCTCCTATTTGAAGCGAAAGATTTATTTATTAATGAAGCTACACTCACTGGTGAGACCTTTCCTGTTGAAAAGGCACCGGGGATTCATCTACCAGACACATCACTGGCTAACCGTACCAACTGTATTTTTATGGGAACAAATGTCATCAGTGGAAGTGGCAAAGCAGTTGTAATCAGCACAGGAAAAAACACAGAATTTGGCAAAGTTTCTGAAGAGCTTAAACTTCGAGCTCCGGAAACCGATTTCGAACGTGGTATTCGTCGTTTCGGTTATCTGCTCATGGAATTAACTTTTCTGTTAGTGTTTCTCATCTTTGCTTTCAACGTATATTTTCATCGCCCCATTTTGGATTCATTTTTATTTTCGTTAGCCTTAGCAGTTGGTCTTACCCCACAACTATTACCCGCAATTATCAGTATCAATTTATCCCATGGGGCAAGGCGCATGGCAGAACGAAAAGTCATTGTGAAACGTTTGGCTTCAATTGAAAATTTTGGAAGCATAAATATTCTCTGCTCCGATAAAACCGGTACCTTAACGGAAGGAAAAGTTAAACTCCAATCGGCAGTAAATTATGAAGGAAAAGAGAGTGAAAAAGTACTGCTTTTTGCTTATCTCAATGCAAATTTGGAAACCGGTTTTACCAATCCGGTGGATGAGGCTCTTCGCAAACAAGTTCAAATTGACATCACTTCCTATCAAAAACTGGATGAAGTACCTTATGATTTTATTCGGAAACGTTTAAGTATTCTTGCTGAGAAAGACAATAAAAAGCTTATAATTACCAAAGGTGCCTTATCGAATGTGCTTTCGGTTTGTGCAATGGTGGAATCCATAGATGGAGATTTGATTGATATTCATACCATGCAAAAGAAAATAGAAAAACAGTATGAAGAATACAGTAAGAATGGTTATCGCACTCTGGGTATCGCTTACCGGGAACTGGAAGAGAATAAAGCACTGACCAAAGAAGATGAAAACTCTATGATTTTTCTGGGATTTATCGTTCTTTTTGATCCGCCCAAAGAGGGGATTATTCATACAATTTTACGTCTAAACGATTTGGGCATTCATCTCAAAATCGTCACGGGAGATAATATGCTGGTGGCGAAGAGTTTGAGCGAGCAGATAGGTATTGACAGTCCTAATATTTTAACTGGGATAAAAATTCGTCAGATGAGCGATGAAGCCCTGATCCGTCAAGTTCGCAGAATTGATGTCTTTGCGGAAGTGGAACCAAATCAAAAAGAGCGAATTATTCGTTCTCTCCAAAAAGCAGGAATGGTTGTGGGATTTATAGGTGATGGCATTAATGACGCTCCTGCCCTTCATGCAGCTGACGTCGGAATTTCTGTAGATAGCGCTGTTGATGTGGCCAAAGAGGCTGCAGATATTGTTCTACTGGAACAGGGTCTGGAAGTGCTGGAGGATGGAATTCGGGAAGGCCGGCGAACATTTGCTAATACCTTGAAATATGTGTTTATGGCAACCAGTGCAAATTTCGGTAACATGTTTAGTATGGCTGGGGCATCGCTTTTTCTGCCATTTCTTCCTTTGCTTCCTAAACAAATATTATTAACAAACTTCATGACCGATTTTCCGGAGATGACCATTGCCACCGATAATGTCGATAGTGAGCTTATCCAAAAACCCAGGAGATGGAATATCAAATTTATCCGAAATTTTATGTTGGTTTTTGGAACCTTAAGTTCCGTCTTTGATTATCTGACATTTGGAGTACTTCTTCTCATATTACACGGATCAACAGCAGAATTCAGAACGGGGTGGTTTGTAGAATCGGTTGTTTCTGCAACACTCGTTGTATTGGTTATCAGGACGCACCGGACAATTTTTAAAAGTTTTCCGGGTAAGCATCTTCTAATTGCTACGGTTCTCATCGTTTTAGTGACGCTCGTATTGCCATATACACCAGTAGCTTATGTTTTTGGTTTTACAACCTTGCCCATTAAGTTCATTTTTATGATGGCTATTATTGTAATCCTTTATATCATTAGTGCTGAGGTAGCCAAAAAGGTATTTTTCCGGCGATATCGAAAACATGCCTAAGAATCTGACAGAATTTTCTAAAATTGATCTTGTTCAAGTCGCAAATAATCCTGCGAGAATTAAAGACAGACAATCAATTGAATTTATAATCACCGTAAATAACCTTAGAATCCTTAATCCAATCTTATGGATACGTCGCCCTTTTCATCGGAACTTTTCTGGAAGGTGAAACCATTTTAGTCGTATCTGAAACAACATATAAATATAATATAAATAATAATTTGATTAGTATATTTTAGTACTTAAATTACCATAAAATTTAGAAATCTACTCAAAACCTGGTGATTTATGCGGCACCAGAATTAGATAGAGAATCTCAATTTATTTCCATGGCTCTAATTTGACCGGGGGCTCTTAAATTAAATAAAGGATGAAAATGGGCTGCGAACCCCCGTCAGAAAATAGTGATATGGAATCATGATAGGTCATCTATATCAGTATATTTAATGTACCGGTGGCAATGCTGTATCTGTCACTTTTGAGAATGAACTCGATAGGTCCCGCATTAGATATAATTTTAAGTCCAAGTTTAGCATATGAACAAGCGACACAGAAGAAATAAAAACCAGAGAATAGAAAAGATTCAGAGTGTGTAAATTTTGTTTTGCAATTTGGGCTCCAACCCCGAAAATAGTCATAATACTAGCCCTATAATCGTTCCCGAAGCAATTGACATAGTCTACCATAGATCCAATTTATCAGTTTGAACTTCTTGAGAAGATTTAATCATAGCAAAATATATTTATTTTTCTATCCATCTTGTCCATATTTTGGGATTAAACTGAGAATGGAAGACTGCTTCCAAAACATTTCTTTATATGATTATTGCTTTAGCTCCGAAAATGTTATGGTAATATATTGTTCTTTTTATACTTAGTGAGCCAGTCATTTCGAGCGAAGTCCCGGTTTACTGGGACGTAGCCGAGAAATCTTCATAAGTTCAATAGATTCCTCCACTTCGCTCATTTCATTCGCTTCGGTCGGAATGACTTTTAAATTTTATTTTTCGGATTTAAGACAATAATCATATTTCTTTAAAACATTCATTTGTTATAAAGACCAAAAAGGTTTGTACGCCCCGTGATATCATATAAATTTTAATTTTTCCAAAACCCAACAGGCATTACTCTTTTAACAAAAATTATTTTATTCAGGCAGCATCAGGTATCTGATGCGGTTTATTCATATAAATTGTTCAAATCCGCGTTACTAATTTCCAGGAAAAGCTCAGCCATTTTTCCGGTAATTATTTTGAAATATTTTTCACCTTTTTCTCTGGTTGCTTTCCGGGGATCACCAATACCGGTATCATCAGTAACCTTGGACCATTTTCTCTCGGTCCATGCCCATCCCTCTCTTATGCCTCTTATTTTTATCTTTTTTTCATATCCTTCACCGGCATTTTCCAAGGCAAGTACTAATCTGGGTTCAAGAAATAATAATAAGCTTGTTTCCATTTCATCTGCGTGATCCCCCGGAATATCGAAGAAATCGTTTTTATTTAAAGCAGTAAACCAATTGCAATAACTTAGAAACATCCTGGGAAATATCATGCCGATTTCTCTTAATATGGGCTTGAAATCATTTCCCCCATGACTATTCATGATCAATAGTTTAAAGATATTCTGATTGTTTAGCACCCGGACAATATCTTTAATAATTAAAGCCTGAGTGCTGGGATTAATGTTTAAATCAAGTTTTATATCAGTTTGACCGGTATTCACTCCATAAGGCATGGTAGGCAGTACAATAATTTTTGCACCCTGTTCCCAGGCAATTCGTGCAGCTTCGTAAGCAATTTTATCTGATTCAATAATATCAGCCGAATACGGTAAGTGGTAATTATGAGCTTCGGTGGCTCCCCAGGGTAAGACAGCTAAATCAACGGGATAATCACGAATAGTTTTCCAGTTTGTTTCCGCTAATATATATGGCCTCATTTTATATCCTTGTGACGGAGGTGTGTGTTTAACAAAATCAAAATTAATATTTGGATAATTTTATATTACTATTCATTAATCAGAATAAAAGATATTCAAGTCAACTAATTTAAACTACATTTCGGATTTCATCCAATTTATCTCTATATATTTCATTTTATTGCTTTTATGTGTCTTATTTTATACCCGTGGTAAGGATATTAATAGGCAGTCCCAACATCTTCAAATCCATTTCTTCCTCCAGCTTGAATCCCGTATCTTCCTCCTCCTTTAGAAATCTTAATTTTTTGAATCCCTTTTTCACATATTTTCTTTCGCGGGAATATCCTATGATTTTACATACTTACTTATGGCCAGGGCAATTAATTTTGCCATATCTGACTGATGGGTTTTATCTGTCATTTTCGCATAGTCACTATGATTGCTCATGTATCCTAAAAATATTATTAATGAAGGAATAGAAGTCTCGGTCAATATATAATACTGACCGGCTTGGCTCCCATCATCCTTTAGAATTTTGCGACTGTTCAACTCCTGATGAATATACTTATCCAGAAGCATGCTTTCAGTTTTGGCTTCCTGATAAAGAGTTATGTATCCATTTTTTGCTGAATCTCCTGACATATTAGTATGGATTGAAAGGATAATTCTGGCTTTTGATTTATTTATTATCGAGGTTCTGTCTTTGAATGAAACAAAACGATCATCTTCACGTGTTAAAATCGTTTGAATCCCTTCCTTTTTCAATTCTGATTTTATTTTCCGGGAAATTTGTAAAACAATATCTTTTTCTGCAGGGAAATCAATTCTTACTATTGCACCGGGATCGTTTCCGCCATGAGCCGCATCAATTATCACATCATAATTAACAGTCGAAGATTCCTTGGAATTACATTGAAGAACAAAAAATGTAATGCCATAAAACAATAAAACCATTACTAATTTTTTCATCTTTAATCTCCACTGGTTTGTTTTACCTTGTCAGATATCCTTAATTCCGTCTCATCTAAATAAATTTTAATGATTCCTACTTTTACTCCGTAAAATGTTAATTAATTTTATTAAAATCATT
>CAYWTB010000038.1:0-39293 GCA_964461135.1 uncultured Caldithrix sp.
TGATGAATGATGTAAGTTCTTATCCATTAAATAACTACTTTAGAAATTTAGGTATAAAATTAAATATGTTCATAGGGCTGCGGGTTGAGTCATCCCGGACATCCGCTGTTTAATGAAAAACCCGGGATCCGGGGAGACATTCTGCCGGGAATTTCCCAGCCGGCAAAACCTCCGCTTTTAATCAAAAATAATAATTGTTAATCGTCTGCAAACGCTTGTTGCTCAAAAGGGAAAACGGCCTGGCTATTTTTATATTCAGTAATTCAATACTTTGTTGTAAATCACATTTTATTTAAACATGATTTTTTATATTCGTTCTATATAGTTTACATTGGAAGTGTATTTTTATAAATGGAATTTACTCAGTTGTGTTATAAAACCAACTTAATTATGTTAACAATTTGTTTTTATTTTAGATCGATTTAAAGTTATATTAAAACCGGAATGACCGTTCGGCTTAGATAGGTTATTTGTTTGCTTTCTCAGGGTGGATAGATCTTTCTGATACAAAACCGGATGGCAATTCAAGACATTCGCAAACATTACTCACTGATTAGATTTTAAAAGTTGATTTCTGATTCTGTTCACCTTCCTGCATTGAGCACTGTATTTAGTATTTTTATTTTGCAATACGAAATAACAATCTTGTTTTTATAATCGGCAGCTAAATTTGGTAAGGAAAAAATGCTTCATTCATCTTTTTTCCATAAAATATTGGAAGTAGGCAGGTTAATTACGGATGAGGCCGATTCTAATAAAAGACTGATCATCGTTCTCGATTTTGCGATTCAGGTATCAGGCGCAGAGAGTGGTGCGATTGTTCTCTGTAATGAGAAGAATGACCATTATTTTGAACTCTGGCGAAATTCTGGGAAGGAAAACATTCAGAGCAAATTTTCTGACGTCAGAGAAATTTTCAAAACATTTGGCGAAGATAAAAATTATCTTAACTATTTTGACAATAAAAATAAGTTCCTGCAATTTAATAAAAATTTGCGGGATATATTCCAGGTTCCCTCACTTTTGTTATATCCATTGATTCGCAATGATAAAATTTGTGGTTTTCTTTATCTGGATCATCACACAAGAAATGAAATATTCAATAAAGAAATTATCTCCTCCCTGCAAAATTTTGCTGATTTTATTTCTCTGGAAATCCCCTTGGTTTTGTACCAGGCTAATTCGGCCGGTTTTCAACATGCTCAGGAAAAAAAATTAAGAAAGAATGCTGATTTTGATTACATTATTGGCAGTCATCCCAAATTACTGGATGTTTTGCAAGTGGTAACCCAGGTAGCGGCTACCGATGTGCCGGTACTCATTGAAGGGGAAACCGGTACCGGCAAGGAACTCATCGCCCGGGCAATCCATATGAACAGCCAGCGACAAAAAAAACAAATGATTTCGCTAAATTGCGGGGCATTTCCGGAGAGTCTGCTGGAATCCGAATTTTTCGGATACAAGAAGGGTGCATTCACCGGGGCAATCCGCGACCATCGCGGAAAATTTGAAGTAGCGGACGGCAGCACAATTTTTCTGGATGAAGTGGATGAGATGAGCCCTATGTTACAGGTAAAATTGTTGCGCCTACTGCAGTGGGGAGAATTTTCTCCCCTGGGAAGTGACGAGATTCGACGGGTTGACGTCCGGATTGTGGCGGCGTCAAAGAAAGCCCTGAAGCTGCTGGTGACCGAAGGAAAATTCCGCGATGATCTTTACTACCGGCTTAATCTGATGTGTCTGGAATTACCCTCGCTTCGGGAAAGACGGGAGGACATTCTTCAACTGGCTTATTACTTTCTAAATAAAAACCAATCCGGTCAATCCAACGGTATCAAAATGATAAGTCCGGAGGCGCAAAAAGCAATCCAGGCCTATAATTACCCGGGAAATGTGCGGGAACTTGAAAATATAATCATGCGGGCCGCCATTCTGTGCAAGGACAATGTGATTCAGTTAGCCGATCTGCCCCCGGAGGTCCAGAATTTCAGGAGAACCGATCCGGTTCATCTGACGGAACATGCGGAATCCTTCAAAGAGGCGAAACAAAAAATCATTGAGCGGTTTGAAAAAACATATCTTCAAAAGAAGCTGCAGGAATGCGGGGGAGTCATTTCTCGGGCTGCAAAAAAGGCGGGCATGCATGAGAAGAATTTCAGAGAAAAAATGAGGACCTATAATCTTCATTCGTAAACATTTTGCCGGGCTGATCAGGGTATAATTACCCGGATCGTGGTGAATTTACCCACATCCTACTCACAGGTAGAAACGGTCTATTTTCTAATGTGTCTTATTTATATTCAATAATTTCAAATAAATAAATAAGAAATTTTTCTCAGGGGAAAGTGAATTTTCCCTGAAGATCTTTTGGCACGCCAGTTGTAACAGAAATAATGATTGCTCTATTCATTCCTTATTTTTGGCCAATGAGGTGGAGGCTTTTTGAAACCCAAAATCATGATTCATGGCAAAGATTTGATCGATGATGATTTTTTCCTCGAATTGTTACAAAAAAATGCCAATGTACTTCTTTTGAATGATTTAAATCTCCTTGATCCTGAACTGGGTAAAATTGATTCCAATGTATTGATCTTTGAATTTTCTGATTCGTTTGAGGAAGAATTGCTAAAATTGAAGCTCTTAAAAGCTGCGGCACCCCGGCTGGAGATTCTGGTTATTGACAATGGTCTCTCCCGCGATAAGATGATTCGAACACTACGCTCCGGCATAAAAGATTATTTCAAAAAACCATACAATACAGAACTGCTGGTAGAACGGATTTCAGCCCTTCTGAAAATGTATGGTAGTGGTTTAGCGCACTAAGTAAGGAAACGGGATCATCATCATTGCGAGCGTAATAATAGTCTGCCAGAGCTCGCACTTACGGATGTAATGGTTTTGTCATAAAGAATTTTTATTGGTCACTTTGGGAAATATCTTTCTGTTTTAAAGCGATTGATGTAATCCAGGTGGCGGAGCTGTATTTAAAAGTACTCATAAATGTGTTCAAAAATAAAGACGATTTGTTTGATATCAGCCATTCCCATTGATTAGAATATTTTTTCGGCGACAAATCAGTTGCCGGATAGAATACTTCTAATCACTTTAGCAATCCAATATGTGAGGATTTTTAATAATGCCAATCAAATTTGCAGTTTACAAGGGAAAAGATTTGTCTATTCAATTCGAACGCGAATTGGATTTACCGGAAATTAAAATCGGGAGGGAAGATTCCAATCACCTGGTTTTAGAAGATTCAAAAAAAATTGTATCGCGTCATCATAGTGAAATAAAATTTGATAATGGTACTTATTATTTAAGCGATAATGGCAGCCGGAACGGGACTTATATTAACAAGAACAAACTGAAACCCAATTACCCTTATGTTCTGGATGACGGATCGGAATTTACTATTGGAGAATATACCGTGAAAGTTTCACTGACTGAAGCCAAGGAATACCGGGAAGAAACTGTTTTTCTCACCAATCCCTTTGTGGATGATGTCAGGGCGCTGCAAAATATTCTTCGTACAATAGAAGAAAAATACCAGAGTGAAGACCCCGGTTTGCGCAATGATCTGTTAAAACAGGCATTGCAGGATGAAATTGGAGATGAAAGCAAAAGTGAGTTGTTAAATTTATTATCTGACCAGGGCGCAACAAAACAACATGCTGCGGTAAATATCCCTGATGTACCTCAAAATAATCGGATTGTAACAATTCTGCTGGATGTTGTGGTGAAACTCATTCAGGTGATTTCCAAATTTCGTACCGATTTTGTGGGAGCCACCCTGGTTCAAACCAAGGATAGCCTGCAAGTGAATTCGCGGGATGAATTACAAAGCTATTTGCTGGATCCTGGGATTTCTCCGGAGGAGGCTGAAAAACGTTTGACTCTCTTAAAAGGTGAAATTGAAAAAGTTATTCTTCACCAGGTGGCTTTACTGGACGGTTATCGCGCCAGCATCCAGGAAGGTGTGCCGGAATTATTAAAAGAATTGAATCCTGCCATCATTAAAAAGGAGATTGCTAATAAAAATATTGAAATCGGCCCACTAAAAATTCCCAAAAAAATTATTCCCCTGCTGGTAGAATTAAACACACTTCAGACCATAGAAAATAAACTTTATAATTTGTCGGTTGAGGACCGGGGAATTTTTGAAAAGAAATATTTCCGACCGGCTTTTATCAGAAGATATCTGGAAAATATGAGTTCTGCTCAAAAATCTCCTCACAAAAATGAGGATTTTTAAACGATGGAGATTATCCATAAACTTTATCAAAAACACAGGAGAGAAAACAATTGAATTCTTACATCCCTTCCAAAAAATACAAACAGTTGTCTGTATTGGTTTCCTTTATTGGCATGCTTTTACTGTCTGCCTGTTCCCACCATATGAATGTTACCGTCAAATCGGGAGAAGAACTTAATAATGGTGGTAATCCTGTAGTAGTTCGCCTCTATTTACTGAAAACGGATGTAAATTTTCAAAAAACCACCCTGGAAGCATTCTGGAAAAATGATAAGGAAGCTCTGGGCAGCGATTTGATCGGTGAACCCATTGAGTTGATGTTGCATCCCAATGAAAGCAGAAAATTGAAGAAAATTAAAATTACCAAGGAAACTGTTTTTATAGGTGCTGCTGCAGATTTCTATCAGCCCGATAAAAATCAATGGAAATATTTATATGATATTTCAAAAAACAAAGGGGACCGGGTAATTTTAGCGGTTGGCCGGGATAAATTAATTATCATCAGTCCCGAAGATTGATTACATCTGATGGTCAGATATTATTTTGAATCCTCCAAATTACTGAGATCATTTTATTATAAATTCAGACAGGTATGGTGACATGACAATTAATAAAAAAGTAATCTGGTATGAGGGGATGACGCTGGATCCCCACCACTTTCAACAATGGGATCGTTTTCATCAGGCGAATCTGCATTTTGCCATCCATTCTCTTGCTCCCTATTCCTGGGGGCTTTCGGACATTTCAATCGAAACCGATGCTCTTCTAAATGGTCAGTTCAAACTGGTTAAAATGAGCGGATTAATGCCCGATGGTTTAAATTTTGAAATGCCCGATAACGATTCATTACCACCCTCACGCAATATTTCCGAGCATTTTCAGGCCACCCAGGAAAGTCTGGCGGTTCATCTGACGATTCCCCAGGAAAATCCGGGAGGCAAGAATTGTCTCCTCAGTGAGACTTCAGATGGCAGGACCATCAGGTACCACCTTGAAAATATTATGGTTAATGACCAGAATACCGGAACAGATCAGCGACAGGTGGGAGTGGCACGAACAAATTTCCAGGTCCATTTTGGCAGCGAGAGTATGGAAGGATTCACGGAGATGAAAATTGCGGAAATAGTCAGATCTCCCCAGGGTGATTTCGCCCTGAATGATGATTTTATTCCTCCCTGTCTATCAATAAAAGCTTCGGAGAATCTGTTAAAGATTCTGAGGCGGTTGCTGGAATTTTTTGTGGCCAGAAGCAATGCCTTAAGAAACCGGCGAAGACAATCCACCAGTGGTCAATTGGATGTCGCGTTGACGGACATGCCGCTTTACTGGCATTTATCTGCACTGAACTCTCATATTCCGCTATTAAATCAATTTTTATCAAGCGGGAAATTTCACCCCCAGCTGGTATTTAGTTCTCTCATTTCACTGATAGGCCTTCTGACATCTTTTTCAACGGATGACGGTATACTTCCCGGTGATCTTCCGGTATATGATCACAGTAATTTGACCAGCGGTTTCATTAATATCGAAAAAAAAATCCGCAGGCTTCTGGGTGATGTTGTACCCCAAAAAAATTACATAAAATTGGATTTAGAGAAGCAGGGTGAGAATCTTTCCATTTGCCATATAAAGGAGCCGGCCGTTTTCAAAGAGTCAGATTTATTCCTGGTTTGCAGCGGCGAAATAGCGGAGAAAAAACTCATTAATGAAGTCCCTATGAAATTCCGGGTCGCTTCGCCGGATATGATTAATGAAGTGTTAAGTACCGCCACTCGTGCGCTTAATATTAACTTCTCTTCACATCCGCCTGCAGGTCTGCCCGGTAAAGAGGGTGTGCAATATTTCAAACTGGAAAAACAGGGACCTTTCTGGACGGCAATAGAAAAAAGCCAGTCACTGGTTATTTACATTCCCGCCGAATTCAAAGGATTAAACCTGGATTTAATAGCGGTCAAAAATATAATGTAATTATCTGACCTGTTTAATTCAAAAATTTTACTGCAACGGCGCCCGGGTATTTTGGAATAACAGGTTGGGAGATAAAAAGCTTCATCTATAATAATTCCTCGGGGCAACCGCATTCATTTTAAGTGGGTATTATTTAAAACTTTGTGTCAGGTGGTTATAAATGATGCGGGTTTGAAATTCAAGTTAACTCTTTAAAGGAAGTGAATACAAAAAATGCCGGAAAATCTTAGATTAGCAGATATTTGTTCGGATTCTTTTATGCTGGTTTTGCAGCTCCGGGGAACGCAGGATTTCGGAGACCCCGGTATCATGCGGGAGCGAATAGTCAATATGCTGGATAATATAGAGCATCAGGCCCGCCGGAATAATTTTAATTTGGAAGATGTGCAGAAGGCCAAATTTGCGCTGGTTTCCTTTATCGATGAAACCATTATTGCCTCCGAATGGTCACAAAAACAAACCTGGCTGGCGAATCCTCTGCAGCTTCAACTTTACAACCGGTTTGATGCCGGTGAAGAATTCTTTGTGAAACTTGAGGAGCTGCGCAGACGCTTTCAATCAAATATCCAGATTCTGGAAGTTTTTTACCTGTGCCTGGTCCTGGGATTTAAAGGTAAGTATGGTATTCTTGAGCCCGAGAAATTACGCATTATTATTGATGATCTTTATCAGGATATACATCACTCTTATGATAAATCCTACAAATTACTTTCCCCTAACGGCAAACGGAAAGAGGAAATTACAGAGGTTATAAAGAAAGAAATCCCTGTCTGGATATTCGGAGTAGGTGCAGCTGCTTTTGTATTTCTCTTCTATATTATTTTTGTATTACTCAGTAAAGGAACAGCGGATGATGTTGTCAGTCTCATCCAGTCGATGCTCTGAATTTGATTCGCAGCAATTAAACTAATTTGTGGTTCAATTTTAATCTTTAAAAAAAGAAGAAACTTACCTTTATGAAGTGGCTATTAAAAATTCTCAAGAAACGTAATTTTATTATCGGTCTGGTCATTTTTATCCTGATCATTTTAATTCTGGTGGCCGGTTTTCGATTCCAGTGGCCCTGGGAACGCCAGGTTTTTGGTCTGGTTGTTGTCGGATTTCTCTTGATTATTTTCACGATGTATACCCGACTTCAATCTGCCAAAAATGCTTCCCTGATTGAGCAGTCCATAAAAGTTCAGGCAGAACAAAATGTTCTGGGGATGCGTCCGGACAAAAGGGCCGAGATCGAACAGATAAAAGAGCAGTTAACGGCCGCCATTGAAGCGCTGAAGAAATCAAAACTGGGGAAGGGAATCAACGGTAAAGCCGCCCTGTATGCACTTCCCTGGTATATGTTCATTGGTCCGCCCGGTGCCGGTAAAACCACCGCTATTGAACATTCCGGTTTAGAATTCCCTTTTGGTTCGAACCGCATACGGGGTGTGGGCGGCACCCGAAATTGCGACTGGTTTTTCTCCAATTCGGCTATTCTGCTTGATACTGCAGGTCGCTATACCACTGAAGAAGAAGACCGGGAAGAATGGTATTCTTTTCTGGAAATGCTGCGAAAAAACAGAAAAAAGAGACCGGTGAACGGGGTGATTATTGGTGTTAGTATTGCAGATTTGTTCAATGCAACCCCGGAAGAGGTTGAAAATCACGCCAAGATTATCCGCGCCAGGATTGATGAGCTGATTCAGAAATTGGGAGTCCGTTTTCCGGTTTACCTGGTTTTTACCAAATGCGATCTTATTCAGGGATTTGTAGAATTTTTTGGGGAGTTCAGCCGGGTAGAACGTGAGCAGATCTGGGGAAGCACGTTTCCTAAAAATCTGCATAATGATCCCGACCCGGGTGGGGTGTTCAGAAAAGAGTTTCAAAAATTATTCGAATCATTAATAGTGGCACGTTTCTCACGATTAAACAGCCCCATGAAACGTGAAGAGAGGCGTAAGGTTTATACATTTCCGATTGAATTTCTGACCGGCAGTGATCACCTGGCCAAATTTGTTGAAAAACTGTTTCAGCAGAATCCCTACCAGGAAAATCCACGTTTCCGCGGTTTTTATTTCACCAGCGGTACCCAGGAGGGTGTACCTATAGACCGGGTAATTCAATCCATTGCAAGGCAGTTTAACCTGCCACAGGAAACCATCGAAAAATTTGATCCGGAGATGGAGACCAAGAGCTATTTTATTAAGGATCTGTTTACTGAGGTCGTTATTCCGGATCAGAACCTGGTGGATCAGACCTCCCGTATGGCCACCCGGCGCGGCCTGTTTAAACTGGGGGTATTTTCGGCAACTGTTATATTGCTAATCATTGCTTTTATCGGAATGCTTTCCACTTATTTTAATTTTAAATCGGATACCGGCGGCTTTGTAAATGTCGTGAATAAGGTGAAAGGCATCCGTTGGACAGAGGAATCGTTCACGGATAATTTTTATGTGCTGGATCAATATCGCCAGTCACTCGAACAATTAAATGATTTACCCTTCCTGGGTGGCAGCATCTACCGGGGCAATCAGATTGTTGAAGAGGGCAATCAACTCTATTATTCCAAGTTGAAACCTTTTGTGAGCACATATTTATATGATGAAATATTAGCCAGGCGATTAACGGATTATTTGAGAAATGACCCGAATGTATTCCGGGATCAGGCCTATAATTATCTCAGGGCCTATCTGCTTTTGAGCAGTGATAATAGCAAGTTGATCGGTTCACCCCCTGAAATGGAATTTCTGAAAAACGAAGTTCTTACCCTGGTTGATACGTTGCTGGAAGAGCGATTCAATTTCGCTTATCAGGCGACACAAAATGAAAATTTGAATTCACTTCAGATGCTTATAAAAAAGCAGATCCTTTATTTCATCGAAATTTTGGGGAATAAGAATTATAATAATCCCCAGCATCCGCTTCTGACCCCCTTCGATGCCAGTTCTTCCATGGTGGACCGGGTTCGCCGCAGACTGGGAACTCCCAACATTTATGACGTTTATTCACGCGTGAAACGGGAAGGGATGCTGAAAGGTCAGCCATATTCGATTGCTCAGGCCCTGGGAGGACGATATTCCGAAATATTTGAGGGAGAAGTTGAAGTCCCTGCTTTTTATACCAGGGATGGGTATGAGACCTTTGTCTCTGACGAATTCAAAAAGGTGGTTAAACATCCCGATCAGGATGATTGGGTACTGGGAGTAAAGGCCGGTCAGCTTCCTGAGGAGATGAGAGATGAAAAGGCCATGGAAGAACAGCTATGGCGGCTTTATTTTCAGGAATATACCAAGGCATGGTGGAATTTTCTCAGTAATCTGTCTGTTCGCTCTTTTGACACATATTCACTGGCCGCCGACCGGATGAAAATTTTAGGGGATTTCAGTGAGTCGCCGCTGCGTAAATTATTGGAATCAGTGTCTGAGCAGACCCAGTTTGAGACTGGTATGGATAAAAAAGCCCGTAATATTGGTGAAAAACTGGGAATCGATCGCAGCCAGCATCCGGTTGACCGGGAATTTCGTGTCATTCATGTGCTCAATAGTGACGAAGGTGGAAATTTAACAAATATTCTCGGCCAGTTTGAATTATTAAGCGGAACCATGGAGAGCCTGGAAAATGAGTCAGACGGCCGCTCGGCTGAGTATGCGGCGACCACCATCCAGCAAAGATCGGGAGAGTTCCCGGAGGCCTTGCGATTGATACGGAATTCATTAAGAGGAGTGGACATTCGAATTCAACAGAAGCTTTTTATCCGTCCGGTTTTGCTTGGCTGGCAACTGATTTTGAATCATACTCAAAAATATATTAATGAATCCTGGGAAAAACAGATTTATGATACGTACCGGATGACGCTGGCCGACCACTATCCGTTTAATGCCAACAGCATGACGGAAGCACCGGTGGCTGATATGGTTCGTTTTTTTGACGGGAATAATGGAATTTTGTGGGAATTTGTCCGTAATGATTTAACGAAATTCTTCCGGGAAGATACCTGGTCTTCCAAAGGCTGGGAGGGGCAGGGACTGGTGCTATCCAACGAGGCCAAATCTATGCTCAAGAAAGCCAATGATATCGCTATTGGCCTGGGATTAAAATCGGGAGGTAATTTCCAGCTGAAATTTAGCCTGCTACCGGATTTACCGTCGCCCGCGGGAATAGTAGAACAAGTGAATCTGGTGATTGACGGCAGTGAAATTGAATATCGAATGGGACGTCCAAGGTGGGATGACTTTTCCTGGCCGGGATATGAGGGAGCTGCCGGAGCACGGCTGGAAATTAATACCAAACAGTGGGCCTACGCGCCTCTGGAATTTAACAGTAAATGGGGATGGTTCCGTCTGCTGGATCAGGCCGACATCCAGAAAATTTCCGCTTCAAATTTCATGCTGAACTGGAATTTTTCTTCCGAAACCGCTCCGAAAGTGATAGTAAAATTTAAACTTCGCGCCAGCAGTATCTACAATCCTTTTGCCCAAAAGAATTTCTTTAAGATTGATATTCCCAGGCGACTGATGTAAAACAACAGGTAGGTTCTATCCCATTGTACCAACTGGAAAATATCACCAACGGGGATGCTTTTCCGGGGGGAATTGTATACCTGAAATTCAAACGCCTGATTTAATTTTTTTTCTTAACGACTATACCAAGCGGAAATGGAATGAGTGACATGCAATTTTCTCCTGTCTGTTTCGGAAAAATACCGGCCTTTGGTGATTTTGTACGCTATAATGCTGCCAGTAAGGACGTCGAGGCTTTGGATCAATGGTTGCAGGAAGGACTATTTTTTGCTAAAAACAGATTGCATCCCAACTGGGATCTTGCATATAAAAAGGCTTCGGCATATCATTTTATATTCCCCTCAAATGAGAATGCCAGATCTCTGATCGGTCTCTTCTCGCCCAGTTGGGATAAGATCGGCCGCAAATATCCTTTTTTAGTGGCACTCTCCATTGATAATGCTTTTATACATTCAAACCAGCCTGGGCTTGCCCCGCTCATCTTCAGTCCGTTTATGGAGAAGGCCGGTTTATTTATAACAGAGGCCATACAGGGACAGATTACACAAAATATCCCGGCCACGGTGGAAGGCCTGGGCAGCACCCTGGATCAATTGCCGGGGAATACATTCAATTTATATGATGGGTATAAAAACAATACCTCACTTTCAGAGTATTTTAACCGCTTATTTGGACCTTTCGATCGTGAGAAAAAATATCAGGTTTTTCATAATTTAGTAGATTTACTGAAACCGTTAAAAGGGTATGATGTGCGACAATTGAATTACGGATTGCGATTTCCTCTGGGGACTGATTCTCAATTCAGAATTTATGAGGTCGCATTCTGGCTGGAGATTGTATATAAATTTTTGCCTGCCTATTCCGGTATACCTCACATTTTTTACAGCTCTTACAATGCCATAAACCATTACTACCTGTTTTTATTTTTCCGGTCACCCTCTCCCAACAATTTTGTGAACCTGATGCAGGTTAACCTGGATAATGATTTGATTTACAAGCTGGACGATGTTGCTTCCGATCCCGGTAACTTTGAAAATAAAGTCTCTCCGGAATTGAAAGATCTTTTAACCAATACAGATCTGAATTTAGGCGGTTTTTTGCAGCAATTTCTTCAGCTGTAATTCAGATCCTCAACTATTTACCGTTTAAAATCATACCGGCTATCATCAAAAAAGATAACTACATAGTGGAGTATTTGAATGAGTGAAGTATCTGTTGCTCCCGAAGTCTTAATACTGTTGGAACCCATCTCTCCGGGAGATTCGGGCGGTGTGGATCCTGAAATGACCCCCAGTTTTATCGGTCTCGAAGCAGAAATGACTAAAATGGGAGATATCAATTATCCGCAATGTGTAAACTGGGCACAGGAGATTCTTAAGAATGAAAATAAGCACCTGCGGGTTGCCGGCTGGCTTACCCTCGCGTGGCTGCGTACCGAAGGGCTTACCGGCTTTAAAAACGGATTGCTTCTGATACATGAGTTGTTGAAACGATATCCGGATAAAATGTTACCGGAAAAGCCGGCTCAACGAAGCAAGGCGATTCAGTATCTGAATAACGAAAAACGTTTTCAGACCACCCTTAACCATATTCAGTATACGGCTGAACATTCTGAGCTGCTGGAAGACATAATTCAACTTTTAAGGGAGATTACCAAACAGGGCGGGGAAATGTTTTCCGGGTCTGCACCCGACCTGAATACTATTATAAACCTTCTGCAAGAACGGACGAAAGGAGAACCCGAAAAATCAGCCGCGCCACCCGAAAAGGAAAAACCGGTTTCATCTGAGCAAACCGTCAGCCGGCAGGATTCCGCTGGTGAGAAAGAGGAGGGGGATGCTCAGGAACAAGAATTACCGGAAGCTAAAGAGGATGTATCCGGCAAAGAAAATGCCGCAGAGGTCGAAGGGGGAGAAGAAAAAAGTGATGCAGAGCCGGCAGCAAACCAGCAACCTACTGAAGAAAAATTTGACATCCCGGCTGACGTTTTGGATCTGCTGGATGATATCGATGCTTCCGCGCCCACCGGGGAAGATGCGGAAAACAGTGATAACCAGGACACCATGGTTGCCTATATGAGCATGGAAACCGAAATGAGAAAGTACAGCGGTAATGATTATGCGCAATGTCTGAAATGGGGGCGGGAAATTCTTCAGACAAAAAGCAAGCACCTCCGGGTGACCATATGGTTGTTTATTGCCTGGTTCCGTACAGAAAAAATCACCGGTTTTAAAAAGGGAATTCTTCTGTTGTCAGAACTTCTGAAAAAATACGGTAAGCAGCTTTATCCGGAGACGGATGCGCATAAGATTAATATCCTCCAATTACTGAATACTGACACTCGCTTTAAAATTTTTGAAAAGATCAAACCTGATAATGCCAATGCGGCAGAACTGGTTGAAATTGGAAAGATTTTTTCCCGGTTTTCCTCTCAATGTCAAAATTTGTTTCCTGATAATCCTCCCAAATTAAACGTTATTTCCGGGATAATAGAAGAAAGCGGGCAGGCTGCTCAGGCCATCCTGAGCAGGGAAAGCGGGAAAAGTGAGGGAGCTGCCTCCGGTGCAGGAACTGCGGCCGGAGAGGAGAGAGGCGGAACAGCCGGTGCTGCCCCTGCCAGTGGCGCTACACCCGGGCCCTCTCAAAAAAGTTATTCCACCGGAGCAGCTGTTCCTACAGGACAGGGTCAGGACATTTCTTCAGAAAAGGATGCTATGCTTGCCATTAAGAAATCCCTTCTGTTTTTCTTTGAAGAAGAGAGTAAGGATGGCAAAAATCGTAAAATACCGGATGATTCTTCCATTTACGGACTTTCCCGTATTTTGCGATGGGGCAAATTAAAGCTTCCGGTTAATCAGGATAAAGTGACTCAGATTGAACAACCCAATGAACAGAAGCAGATTTATATTCAGAAACTCATAAGCAGTGAGGACCATGATGCGCTGATATCTGAGCTGGAGGTTAATTTTTTAAACCGGGAAGAATTCCCATACTGGTTTGATGCCCAGCGATTTCTCACTCAAGCGCTGGAAAAAAAGGGAGGAAAATTTCTGGAAGCGGCCCAGGAAATCAAATTTCATCTGGCCAGATTAATTAATCGTTGGCCGGCAATGTCCAGGTTAATGTTTCGGGATAAAAAAACACCATTTGCAAGTCCGGAAACACTTACCTGGCTGGAGGAGGAGGTAAAGGATGTCTTGGGCGGCGGTAAAACCAAAGAAAAAATTCTTCCACCGATTGTAGGTGAAGATTATAATCCCATCAATCAGGAATATGAAACGGCCTGTGAAGAATTGCCGGCAAATTTTGAAAAAAATGCAAAATCCATGCAGACCGCCATTGCCGGAGATACCCGTCCCAAAGGGCGGTTTCTAAGGCTGTTAAATCTGGCCAACTATTGCTATTTGGCAAAGAAGTATTCCATAGCAAAGGTGTTGTTCAACCAGTTAATGGATCAGATTGATGAGTACAATATTATTGAATGGGAACGGTCACTGTGTGTTTCTGTCTGGCAGTCTACCTATATAAATAATCAAAAATTGCTGGATAATAAACTGAGCACTCAACAGAAAGAACTAATTGAAACGCAGCAAAACACATTGTTCGATAGAATTGGCAAATATGATTCAGTACTTGCATTAAATCTAAACAATCACGGACAAAACAAAGGAGAGTAATTATGGCAAAGCAACCAACCCCCAAAATAAAGGAAAGGGTTAAGGTACAGATTCTCCCCAGCAGCGATGCGAAGGAGAGTGTGGAGCTGGATTATCGATTATTTGTTACAGGTAATTATTCCCATAGTGAACCCGGTTCGCACAAAGACGGGGATGGCACCCTGAAGGACCGGCATGTGCGGGAAATTAAAAACAAAAGGGATTTTAAGACAGTCTTGGAGGATCTGAATCCTAAGTTAAAAATTACTGTTCCGAATAAACTCGCGGAAGATTCCGGCGGTGAGATTGAGGTGAATCTCGATGTCAAGGATATGAAAGATTTTCATCCGGATGAAATTGCAAAAAATGTTGAGCCGCTTCAAAAACTACTGGAAGCCCGAGAAAAACTGAAACAATTAAAGATGCAGGTATTACGGGATGCAAAGTTACGCAAAGCGATTGAAGGGGTGCTAAAAGATGGTAGTGGCAGTATTGAGGATTTAATGGCAAAACTTGCACCCGAGCAAAAAACCAAGGAAAAGAAGGAGAAATAAATTATGGCTGAAAAAGTAAAAAAAGAGCAGGAAACACAGGTTGAAGAAGGAACGGTGGATCAACTGTTAGGTCTGCTCGAAACCGATGAACAAAAAGGAGCTTTGCAGGAATTTATTACCCGCATTGGAAAGGAACATGAGGTTCAGCGGATTACCGGTGCATTAGTGGATTCTTATATCGCGGAAATTGATAAAGTATTAAGTGAACAGATGGACGAAATCATTCATAATGAAGACTTTCAGGCATTGGAGTCCAGCTGGCGCGGGTTACATTTTTTAGTACAAGGCACCGAATTTTCCAAACCAGTTAAAATTGAAATTCTGGATGTTGCCAAGGAAGAACTTTTTGAGGACCTGGAAGAATCAGCCAGTGGTGAGGGTTATGAAAAAGATTCGGCCCTATGGCATCATATTTACTGGAATGCCTACGATAAGGTTGGGGGCCATCCCTACACTGCCATAATATCTGATTACCAGTTTGATAATACCGCGCAGGACATCAAAATGCTGCGTCATGCGTCGGTGTTAAGTGAAATGGCACAGATACCGTTTGTAGGGAATGCCAGTGCAAAGTTCTTTGGGAGCAAGGATTACGGTGAAGTCATGAATAACCGGTTTTTGAGTGACATCATAAACGAAGATGCCAAGTATACCGCCTGGCGTTCCTTCCGGGATGATGACCGCTCAAAATATATTGGTCTGACTCTGCCCCGCTTTTTAGGCAGGTTGCCCTATGGCAGCGAAACGGATCCCACAAAGAATTTTAATTATAATGAAGGGGTCTATACGGGTGGAAAAGATCACAGCTTATGGGCCAATGCTTCTTTTGCCCTGGCCTCCAATATGATCCGCAGTTTCGAACAGTGGGGATGGAGCGTTAAAATTGTGGGGGTTGACTCGGGTGGACGCGTGGAGAATCTACCCACACCCACCTACCAGGAACGTGGACAGACAAAATTGAAAGTCCCTGTTGAGGCATCGGTCGGCCAGGCGAAAGACCAGGAACTTTGTGATCTGGGGTTTATTCCTCTGGCCCATTGGGATCGTACCGATTATGCCTGCTTTTTTGAGGTCCCCTCAACCCAGCGCGCAAAAGTGATTAAAAATGATCCTGAGGCAACTGCGAATTTTTCGGTGGGCGCCCGCCTTCAGTATACCATGTTGGTGACGCGGATTGCCCATTATTTGAAATATCGTCAGTTAAGGTTTGTGGGCAGGAATGCCGGTGCCGGGGATATCAAGAACGATTTATCAAAGTGGCTGGATACTCTGGTGTCGGACTTTCCCAATCCGGCCGAGTCCGTAGTAGCCGAACGACCCTTACGCTCTTATCAACTGGATGTTCATGAACTGGAAGACCGGCCGGGAGTCTTTCAGATTACGGCCGAATTTCGACCTCATGTTTCAATCGTGGGTATGGATATTAATCTGAAGCTGGTGGCCTATCATTCCGGTGAAGAAAAATAGTATGAATTGAACTTCTGGTTATTAAAAAAAGTGTCGCTGTTCAATTCGGTGCAAACGTATTAAGCTCTCTTATTCTTTATGATTATACAGGATTCAAATCTTTCCGGTCAAAAGATACTGATTTTTTTAAAAGGGTTTTTTGTTCAAGTACACCAAGACCTTTTAATCATTTTTTTTAAACACCCACTAATATAAAGGAGACTTATCATGGCAATGAAAGGTGAGTTAACGGTAAAAAACCACGAGGGAACGCAGCTTGAAGGTCCCCGGGAGAATGGAAGTAGTCTGGTTTTTGAATATAACCACCAGGTTTACCTCCCATTCGATGCGGAAGAAAACAAGATTCAGGGATCACGCAGAATTGCGGCATTCACACTTATTAAAGATGTGGATCAGTTATCACCCCAGCTTTATGAAATGGTGTGCCTGGGGCGGACCTGCAAAGAAGTATCGATAACACTTTACCGCATTAATTCAGAAGGTGACGAAAAGCCGTATTTCACTTACAAGTTGGAGGATGCCAAAATTGTCAGTGTGGACGATTACATGCCCTCGACAAAGTATGTGGAAAATGAGAATGTCGGTCACCTGGAAAAGGTAAGATTCCTGGCCAAAAAATTTACCTGGGAATATCTGGAAGGTGGAATTATCTACACGGAAGAATCATTCTGATAATGGAGTATCCCGTGTCCGGGGAAGCAGAGACTCTGTAGTCCTCTGCTCCCAACCGGACCGGAGAAATTAATTTCTTGCCTTGCAAATAAACCCAGGGAAATTAATGCAGTGGAAAATTTAAGTCTGTACGATTTGTTAGTCGGATGTTTTTTCCTTAAAGGCGATGATCCCGGCGATGCCGATGATTCCTATTTTGATCGCATGCAGGAAGATGAAAAGCTGCGGCAGAGCATTGTTGAAAACCTGAAAATGGTTCTGCAAACCAGACGTGGGTCAGTCAAACACCTGCCGGATTTTGGAATTCCTGATATCCGGCAGATTTATTTTGATGAGGGAACCATAGAATCCGTCCCCGATCAAATTCGCGAAACCATTTTAAAATATGAGCCCCGCCTGGCGGAGGTGCGGGTACGCAAAAAGGAATTTGATGAAAAAAACATGCGAATGACCCTGGAAATTTCGGCTCAAATCAAGCAGATACCGGGTAAAGAGGTCTTGTTTACAGAGTTTTCCAGCACGGGCTGGACCAAAGTATTCTTTGAAAGAGATGCCAAATGAGTATTGAAAAATATTTTGAGCGCGAATACAACTTCCTTCAGATTGCCGGAGAAGAATTCGCTGAAAAGCATCAGGCGATTGCAGGAAAGCTTCGGTTAAGCGAACGGCAGCGCAAGGATCCTTTCGTGGAACGTTTGATGGAAGCCTTTGCCTTCCTGGCGGGTAGAATTCATGAACGGCTGGATGATGAGATGCCGGAATTCACCGGTGGGTTGCTGGAACAGCTGTTTCCTCAATTTCTGCGTCCGTTTCCGTCCTGTGCCATCCTGGAAATGGAATGTTTAACCGGAGCCCATACCAAGCCGGTTATAGTTCCGGCCGGTAGTGAAGTACAGACACCGACCGGTAAGTATAAAGTAAAATACCGGGTGGCTCCGGCGCCGGAAGAAAAAGCACGGGTGGTGGAAAAAATCGAACCGGCAGAATTTATCTTCCGTACCGCACAAACCCTGGCTGTCCGGCCCATGCGATTGAAGGATGTAAGAGTGGAAACCATGGCCAATAAAAATTCCGCACTCATTCTTCAGATACAGCCCGAACGCAATGTGGATTATTCTTCGCTGGAATTGAACAACCTGCAGATATTTCTGCATGGCGCGGAATCGGTAAAATACACCTTGCTTCTATACCTGCTTAAATATGTGAGTGCAGTTGAGATGCGGGCCGTAAAAGATAAAACCTCTCCATTCACTAGAATTGAACCCTATAATATAAGTATTCCGGGACTGACCGATATGGATGACGCGGAGTCAGCAAAACAGGAAATGTTGCCTTATGCCCGGCAATCGTTTAAAGGTTTCCGTCTACTACAGGAATATTTCGCCTATCCCGAGCGTTTGTTTTTTGTTGATATTGCCGGTCTTGAAACTTTTGAGGGACCGGATGCCGGCATTCCATTTGAAGTTGCTATTATTTTTGACAGAAAGCTTTCTTCTGAATATTACCCGTCAATAAAAAATATTCTGCTGCATTGTACTCCCATCATCAACCTGTTTGACCGACCCACGGAAGAGGTTCGAGTGGACCAGCGAATGCCGGAATACTATATTATCCCGGATATCGATCGTCGAAAGAGCCGGGAGATTTATGCCGTCAGGAATGTAATAGGTGTGGGTGAAAATCATCTGGAGCAATATCATTATGTTCCGGTTACCTCATATGATATTCTGGACACCAGTGATCCCGAATATGAATATAAGCGATTCTATTCAACCGTGCGCAGAGATATGTTATCGGATATGGCTGAAACGTCTATCCGTTTATTCGGACCCAGCATGGAGAAAGATATTTTCCCTAAGGAAACATTGAGTATTGAGGCCATATTATCCAATGGATTTTTACCGTCAAAATACCTGGAAGTGGGAAGTATCACCGAACCCGTAAATTTTCCGGCAGGTTTGAAGGTTAAAAATCTGACTGTTCCCTCGGAAGTCCTGCCGTATCCTGAACGCCAGAATTACCTTTGGGCCCTGATATCTCATCTCAGTTTAAGTTATCAGACACTTGCCCACACTGAAAATCTGAAAACCATTTTGAGTCTGTATAACTGGTCACCCTCGTTTAATAATCCGAATAAAAAACGGATTGAAGGAATTACCAAAGTACATTCCCCAAAAGTTAAAAATATTTTTCGCGACCGGGGACTCATCCGTGGAATAGAATTTAAAATAGAAGTCGACGGTAAACAGTTTGAGCATGGTGAGGGTGATATTTTCCTTTTTGGCTGCACCCTGAACCGTTTTTTATCTGAATATGTAACCATCAATTCCTTCGTATTTCTCACTATTGTAAATATTGAAACAAATAAGGAGTATAATTGGGAACCGAACGTGGGCAAAATTTTGCCCGTCTGACAGAAGATCTGGAAAAAAACGGACCAAAATATAATATTTTTCAGGCTGTTTTTATTGCGGAGAAAATCAGCAAGGGATTTTTCCCTGACAGACAGGATGAAAAATTCGATCAAAAAGGTTTAAAATTCAGGCCTTATGAGATGTATGTTTTCCCGCCCACGGATATCCGCGAAATTTCTTTTAAAGATAAGAAAATGGAATTTGTACTGAATTTTATGGGCATGTATGGGATCAATTCCCCCATGCCGAGATGTTATCACGAGCAGGTAGCCATTCAACAGTCTATTCATGGGGCCGGAGAAGTTGCCATTCAAAATTTTCTGGATATTTTTAATAACAGGTTTTACTGGCTTTATTACCAGGCCTGGAAGAAATACCGTTATTTCCTGCAACTGAGTGAAGACATACAAAGCAAATCCACCCAGCGTGTTTTTTCTTTCATAGGTCTTGGACCACGCTTCGAAAAAATTCATACCTATTTCTCTCCCTTTAAATTGATCCAATTGTCAGGCATTTTAAGCAATCGGCTCCGGAACAAAATGGGATTGCGGATTTTGCTGAAAGAATTTTTTCCCGGTTGTGAAGTGAGAATTAAAGAATTTGTGCCCAATAAGGTTCCCCTGTCCGGTTTACCAAAACTGGGAGGGGGAGAAATGATTCTGGGACAGAATAGTGTTCTGGGTCGATCGGTGATGGATTATTTAAGCAAAATCTGCATCCAGATGGGACCTATAAAATTTGATGACTATCTAAATTTTTTACCGGATGAGAAAAAAACGTCATTACTCAAAGAAATAATCGAATTATACCTGAATGATAATATTGAGTATGATGTTGAATTTTTAGTAGAAACAGATCAGATGAAATTTAATCCGCTGAAGGATAAGCGGTTGAAACTGGGGCAAAGTGTCTGGTTGGGAAAACCTGCTGAAAAGGTGGTGAAAGTTTATTATAGTTATGAAAAACTTTTAAAAGTCGCCTAGGTGTAATCAGTATTGCCATTACGTTTCAGACCGAATGATTGTGAACAAAATGATATCAAGGCTAAAAAAACTATCGTGATTATTCCTTTTAATCCGAAAAATCAGGTCCTAATTCATCGATATTTATGAAATTTATCTGTTATTTAATTGAGTGTCATTGTCCCGGGAGGGATCACTATGTGGCGAGAAGCGCCTGCCTGCAGCAGGCAGGAAAGCGATGAAGCAAATCTCCTTGTTTACTTAAAGAAAATAAGATTGCTTCCCGGTCTGGCCCGCCAGCCTGGCGGTACCGCCTGACAGGTCCGGCCGCTTCGTAGTGGTCCCTCCCGGGACAATGACAGTCCCTTAGATTCGGAGCTAAAGGAATAATCATAAAAATTAATGTGATCCTGGGTTTGGTGCGGTTTAGACCATGGAAATTTCATTACAGGGTATTTTTACCCGGATAGTATTTTTAACAAACTATCACGCTTTTCCAGTACCGCTTTTACATTGGGACACGTTTTATTCCTTTCTGTTTAAAACACCTGATAAATAGTATATGATGCAGCGCCAGCCTTACCGCGAATGGTCAGAATTTCAGAACTCTGTTTATCGGGATATGAATACATACAGCCGATTCAGGTCAATAATCATAAATATAAATTGAATTTTAAATCAAAGGAATCATATGAAGAGCAAAGATTTAAAATCGCTGCTTTTAAAGTTGAATAATTATCTTGTCCGGAATCTTGACACAGCAACCGGTGTCGGGATTAAACGCAATCATTATGAGATTGTGATGGAACACCTGCTGGTAGCGGTTCTGGAAGATGGTCAGGGGGATATACCCCTTATTTTAAGGAAATATGGAATTGACGGGGGGCGGGTTCAGGAAAAATGTCTGAAAAATCTGGAAGAGATGGAATCGGGGAACCCGGGAAAACCCAGATTATCCCCTTTGCTGACGGATCTGCTGGAGGAGGCCTGGATTGTCAGTTCGGTCCATCACAAGGAAACCAAAATTCGTTCCGGTGCCCTGTTCGAGGTTTTTATTGCATCTGAACAGGTTATCAGCAGCGACCTGATGGACTTGTTGAGCCCCATTAATCAGGAGGATCTGAAAGCCGGTTTTTATAATATTGTAGGGGGATCTGCAGAGGATGCGTCCTCTTCGCTGGAGACTATATCCAGTGAGACCGCTCAGGAAATGCCTGCGGATGCCACGGTACTGGATGTTTTCACAACTAATTTAACCGCCCAGGCCAAGCAGGGAAAAATTGATCCCATCATGGGTCGTGACGATGAGATCATTCAAATGATTGAAATTTTAAGTCGCCGTAAGAAATCTAATCCGATTTTATTAGGCGAACCGGGAGTCGGTAAAACCGCTGTGGCGGAAGGATTAGCACTTAAAGTGGCCGCGGAAGAAGTTCCTGATACCTTGAAAGGAGTTCAGATTCTGGCGCTGGATCTGGGAGCCTTACAGGCGGGAACCAAGATGCGGGGAGAATTTGAAAAGCGGTTGAAAGCAGTGATTAATGAGGTAACAAAAGCCTCTAATTCCACTATTCTGTTTATCGATGAGGCTCATACCCTGATTGGTGCAGGAGCCTCCGCGGGTGGAAGCGATGCCGCCAATCTTCTGAAACCGGCACTGGCAAGGGGCGAGCTCCGTGCCATTGCGGCAACCACTTATCTGGAATACAATAAATACTTTGCTAAAGATGCAGCCCTGGAGAGGCGTTTTCAGCCCATTCATATCGGAGAACCGGAAGATGATAAAGCCAGGTTGATGCTGCGGGGAATTAAAGAAAAATATGAAGTCTATCATGGTATCCATATAACCGATGAGGCTATTGCCGCGGCGGTAAAACTCTCCCGACGCTATATCGCCGGTCGCCAGTTACCCGATAAAGCGGTGGATTTACTTGACACGGCCGGTACGCGGGTGAAGATGTCTTTAACCAGCAGACCCCCAAAGCTGGAGTTATTAATCAGCGAGTTGAAGTCGGTGGAGATGGAAATTGCTTCCATACAGAAGGACACCGATCTCAATATCGGCGATTATAAGGCCGTGCTAAAGGAATTGAATACCAGGAAAACCGCTCTGGAAAATGAGATAAAGACCCGGGAAGACCGTTGGAATAAAGAAACCGAGATGGTCAGAAAACTGACGGAACTGCGAAAGCAGAAATTTGCAGAAGGGGTCAAAGCGGAAGACCTGAAAAAAATTGATGCCGAACTTCGTCAGCAGGAGAATGAGATTAAAAAATTACAGGGTGAAGAACCACAGGTTTTCTCGGAGGTTACCGCTCTAACCGTGGCAGAGGTAATTGAGTCCTGGACCGGTATTCAGGTGGGAAATATGACTAAGGATGAAATGTCGGTTCTCCTGCAGTTGGAAAATGAACTTAGAAAACGGGTGGTGGGACAGGATCATGCCATTAAGCAGATTGCTGATGTCATTCGGGGTGCCAAGGTGGGGATGAAAAAAGAGGAGGGTCCCATCGGGGTATTCCTGTTGGTTGGTCCCAGTGGCGTGGGAAAAACCGAATTAGCCCGCACGGTAGCTGAAGCTCTGTTCGGAGATGAACGTTTCATGGTGACCCTGAATATGACTGAATACCAGAATGAATATAATACATCGAGACTGATCGGGGCAGATCCGGGGCTGGTCGGTTATGGTGAAGGTGGAGCGTTGAGTGAACCGGTTCGCCGCCGACCCTATTCGGTGGTTCTGTTGGATGAAATTGAGAAAGCTAATACCGCGGTGATTGATTTATTTATGCAGGTATTCGACCGTGGAATGCTGCAGGATGCGGATCGACGGAACATTGATTTTTCCAATACGCTAATATTTATGACCTCCAACCTGGCATCGGAGGTATTGTTTCATAAATATAATGAAGGCATGACAAATCCCGATGACCTGCTGGAGGAATTGCGGCCTTATTTAAATCAGCATTTTCGTCCTGAATTCCTGGGTCGGATTAAGCCTATTGTCTTTCTTCCTCTGGCGGAAGACGTCATGTCGCTAATTGTGGAATTGAAATTAGGAAAGCTTATCCGGCGTCTGAAAGATAATCAGAAAATGGAGGTTGAATTTGCCAAGCCGGTCATTCAGGAAATTGTAAAATCCTGCACCCGTGCAGAAACGGGGGCGCGTAACATTGATGCTATTATTGACCGGCATATTGCCCCGGAAATTGCCGAAAAACTGCTGGGATTCCTGGCAGAGGGAAAATCTCCCTCCAGCCTGAAAGTGAGTAAGGGCAAAGACGGGGGCTATCAATATAAATTTGTTTGAACCGTGAATTTAAATAGCAGAGCGCACAGCGCATCGCGCAAAGCGACAGGCTAAAGGCACAAGGCACAAGGCTAAAGACTTAAAGACTAAAGACTTTCTCTTACCTTATTACTTGTTTTTTTATCCACGCTTGTCCGGCCTGTCCGCCTGCCTGCTGCCCGCCTGGCGTCGGACAGGCAGGCAGGGCTTTAGACGGGAATTACACGAATTGATCTACAAATTACAGGTCTGTTCAGCTTTAGATGGGAATTTTACTAATGGTTATGTGAATCAATATTTTACAAAGTTAGAGAAGAGCATTAGGGGAAAGGGGAAAGCGATAGGGGTCTCGAACAAGATAAAACAGCGATGCATAATGTTCACGCGTCGGACTTCCGACTGAAGAAAACCTTGAGCCTTGTGCCTTGGTCCTTGAGCCTCTTCTCCTGATTCCTGAAACCTGATACCTGAAGCTTTTGTTTTAAGCCTTGTGCCTTTAGCCTTGCGCCTTTCTGCCTACTGCTGACTGCAGACTGTTTTTTTCTTTACCCTTTTCTCTTTACCCTCTTTTTTAATCTTTAATCTTCTCTTTATGGTAAATTTTTCAGTCTAACATATATCTGTTTTGAATTTTACAGGAGAGGTTTATTATGGCTGATTATCGTTATAACGAGCCGTATTTCGAATTAAACTTGACTAACCTGGCAAAAGATGCTGTGCGTGTCCTGTCCTTTGAGGGAGATGAACAAATCTCCGGCCTGTATGAATATCGTTTCAGGTTACTCTCAGAAGATCCCGATCTGGATCCCGACGATATTCTGAATTGCAAGGCTACTTTTACCCTGAACCGTGGGGATGAAGAGCCGCTACAACTAAATGGTATTATCTCCCAGTTTGAACAACTGGGAAGAACTCCGGATTATGTATCGTACTATGCTGTTCTGGTCCCCAGGATGTGGCGATTGTTGCTCAATTTCCAGAGCGTTGTTTATCAGGATATGAATATTGAGGATCTGGTTAAACAGGTTCTGGAGAACGCAGGTTTCAGCGGTTCAGATTATGAATTTAAATTAGATGAATCATATCCTGTGCTTGATTATGTTGTGCAATACCGGGAGACGGATTTCAATTTTATAAACAGGTGGTTGGAACATTTTGGGATTTTTTACTTTATCGATCAGCGGGGGGATAATGATGTCATACGCTTTACTGATGCCAATGAAAAATTTTTAGACATAAATTCTTCGGAAGATATATTCTACAATCCCAATAAAGATCCCCTCAGTGAACATGACACCATTAGTGAGCTGGTGTATAATCAGAAAGTGGTCACCGGTCAGGTACGCCTGAAAGATTACAATTATGAATTTCCGGACAAGCAATTGATGGTGGAAAGTCAACTTGACAGCAGTGCACCGGGAACCTGGTATGATTATGGAGATCATTTTCAGGATGAGAAACAGGGTGAATTTATAGCGAAGGTCCGCAACCAGGAGATTTTATGCAGATCGATAATTTTGCGGGGGAAAGGTGACTGCCGGCTGTTCCGGGCGGGATATAAATTCAAATTGGATAAGCATTACAGAAAAGAAAGGAATTCTGAATATATCATCACTTTTGTGCGTTCCAGCGGGAATCAAAGGGGATTATTCGGATTGCTGCGGGGTACGAAAGTGGTAAATCCTACCTATGAAAATGATTTTGAAGCCATTCCGCTGGATTTGGATTTCAGACCACCACGCAGAACACCCATTCCAAGACTGCCGGGTATCATGACTGCACGGATTGAAACGGCCAGTGGTGATGAATATGCCTATATCGATGATAAGGGTCGTTACCACATGCGTTCACCCTTTGATCTCGGTGACAGCGGGAAGGGAGCCGCATCGAGGCCGGTTCGCCTGCTCCAACCCTATAGCGGTTCGGGTTACGGGATTCATTTTCCCAATCATTCTGATACCGAGATCATCTGGTCCTGTATTGACGGCAATATCGACCGGCCGCTGGGACTGGGAACGGTTCCTAATGCCTCAAATGCTTCTCCCACCAACAACAATAATAAACCACAGAATTTAATCCGTACCGCTTCCGGCAATGAACTGCTCATGGATGATACCATTGAGAAAGCCAAGATCTCCCTGACCACGCCGGATGCCCATAACATTTTGCTGGATGATGAGGAAGATAAAATTGAAGTGAAGACTACCCAGAAGAATCAGATCATCCTGGATGATAAGAATGAGAACATTACCATAAAAACCTTCAACGGACATGTAGTGATTTTGGATGATCAGAATACCAAGATGATACTGCAGAGCACCAAAGGTCACCGGATCAGTATTGATGACACCGACGGTGCCGAGAATATTGAAGTGGCCGATGCGAGTGGTGAAAACACCTTTTTAATTGACGTCACCAACAAGAAACTGGTGATCAAGACTGAAGGTGGCGACATTGATTTTCATGCGCCCAATGGCACCATAGACATTAAGGCTACCACCTTCAATCTGGAAACGACCGGCGACACCACCATCAAAGCCGACGCTCAACTGAGTGCGGAGTCCGGTGCGGATTGCAACATAAAAGCCGGCGGAAATCTGAGCGAGGAAGCCTCCGGTGATCTGACGCTAAAAGGGATGAATGTTTCCTCGGAAGCTTCAATGGATAATAACATTAAGGGGATGAATGTTTCGGTGAAAGCCGATATGGATGCCAAAGTTGAAGGTGGAATGAATTTGGGAGCCAAAGGTGGATTGGCCGCAAAGGTTGAAGGTGGGGTGTCAGCGGAGGTCAGTGGTGGTGCCATGACAACGGTAAAGGGTGGTATTGTAATGATTAATTAGATACTGGATTCCGGCTAAATCGTTCCTGATTTAGCCAGCATCCAGTATTCCCGACTCCCTGTCAGCCTCCGGTTGACTCATCGGGACTAAATCGTCCAAGATTTAGCCAGAAACCAGTAACAAGGATCAAGTAATGGGTAAACCAGCCGCACGCATAGGAGATCTCACTGCCCATGGCGGTACAATTATGGTGGGCTTTCCGACTGTTTTGATCGGCGGAATGCCAGCCGCCCGTATCGGTGACATGCATGTTTGTCCCCTGTTTACTCCTGCCGGTCCGGCCCCCATTCCTCATGTTGGGGGACCGATTTCATTAGGAAGTGCGGGTGTTTTGATCGGTGGAATGCCGGCTGCGCGGGTAGGAGATATGGCGGTTTGTGTGGGCCCTCCGGATACCATTGCCATGGGTTGTTTTACTGTCCTGATTGGTGAAGTGGGCGGCGGCGGCGGCGGTGGTGGTGGTGCCGGATTTGGAGCACCAGCCTCAATGGCTGCGTATGCCAGTGCGGCCACTGCCATATCCGGTAAAAAGGAAGCGACCACCAAAGAGGAGCACTGGGTGGAAATCCAGTTTGTCGACAAGGCGGGAAAACCGGTAAGTGATGTTAATTATAAGTTCACCGATCCGGAAAATAAGGAGTCGGAAGGGATATTGCGTCTGGACGGAACTATCCGGCGTGATGGGATTAAAGACGGGCAATGTAAGGTGCAATTATTTGGAGTGAGCAATGCCAAATGGGCCAAAGATAAGGCGGAATTGGGAGAAAAAGTAAAGATGAGTGCAGAGGTGGAGGGTTTTGAGGATGGGACTAAAGCTACTGTCCAAATATACAGAAGGGATATAAAGGGTCCAGATGTGGTGATAAACACTCTTGAAACGAAAGTAAGTAGCGGCAAAGTTGAGGAAGAGTGGGAATATGTCTATCCGAAGGAAAATGAAGAAGAGCAAGAAGAAACAAAAGAAATGAATCAATTTTCTGCCCCGGAATATTATTTTGATATTATTCTCGAGCCTTGTAAAACTCGTTCAGGATTGCTTACCTATAAGGATTATATTGAAATTGAACTTAAGGATAACGATAATAATGCGGTGGCTAATGAGGAATATATCCTTTATTTATCCGACGGTGAAGTCAGAAAAGGGAAACTGGATGGAAACGGATATAAAAAGGAAGAAAAGATACCACCAGGACAATGTGATATAAAATTTCCCAAATTGCTAGATGTATAATCAACAATTAATTTCTTTCATTTTTATAATTTAATCAGTAATTCTAATGCAAAAATTAATTTCCGAATATTGGAATTTGAGGGCAAAATTCAACAGTCTATAATATTGAAGGTTTATTAACCCTCTTGACCATCGCTTCAGTCGTATGAATAATAGAAAAAATTTCAGGTATTAGAAAAGAATGGGAAAAACGAAAAGTATTAAAGAATTAATAGATATTTATGAAAGCAAAATTAACCTTTTATCGGTTAAGCATAATGTATTGATTATTAAAAAGAGAAAAGCCACCATACTCGAGATGGAAGATGTTCTGTTCCATCATAACAGTGCTGTATTATTACCCTCAGATCCCAAAGGGCCATCATCAGCTCAAGGAGTAGACAGCAAAAAGGAACAGAAGAAAATTACGGGTCTGGAAGTTATAAAAGCTATTTATTTATTCATCCAGGAAAATAAAGAAAAAAAACTGGTTATCGCAGGACACACTGACAGATCCGGTGATACAAAATACAATTTCGACCTATCCGAGTTGCGGGCACTATCGGTACTGTCTATTCTTAAAGGGGAAAGAGGAATCTGGCTAAAGGCGGTAAAAGACAAAAATAAAGTTGAAGATTATCAACAAATTCTCAGACATTTTCATCTTAAACATGGTTGGGATTGTGATCCTGGTGAGATAAATAATAGTCATAACAATAAGACAAAAAATGCAGTAAAGAACTTTCAAGTTGCCTATAATAAAGATGCTTCGGTTCTTATTGATGTTGATGGTGATGTTGGAGAACAAACCTGGGATGCCATTTATGATGTTTACTTGAAAGAATTGGCGGCACTCATGGGGGAAAAGGATGTAAATGGTTTAACGAGATGGCGTGACACCGTTAAATTTTTTGATGATAAAAAAAATATTTTACCTTGTGGTGAATCAATCCCAATTGATTCACCGGGTTTAGACGGTATTAAATCACAAACCAACCGGCGAGTGGAATTCATATTTGTTGATGATGCTGATCTTCCGTTCAATCTAAATTGCCCTTTTACACGGAATAGATTACATACTCAGAGTGAATGTCCGATCTATAATACCAAAAAAATTAAACTTAAATACATTAAGTTAGCGCCAGTTGTACCTGTTATACCAAAGGATATCAAGATAGTAAAAATTGATGACCATTTTGCACCAGGTTATGAGGCTCTTGATATTTCATACGAAATTAAAGGACTGAGTTCAGAACAGGTGACTCTGGAAATTTCAAGTCCGCATTATTCCCATAATCCTATTTTCAAACAACCTCTTGAAAATAAGGGGAAAACGGATGGTATGCATAAATTTGAGTGGTGGGGAAATGCCAATTGTAAAGACGGGCCGCTTAAGGACCGTTTTATAAATCCATTATTTGCACCTTTCAAAGTAAAATTATCGGGTGGAGGTAAACAATCAGAAATTGAATTTAAGGTTTTATACGCAAAAATTGAACTGGAAGCAGGTGAATGGATAGCAGATGGGACCAAACCCGATGAATCAAATGAAAAGGAGTGGTTAAGATATCATCTCAATAAACTTGGATATTTTGGTGGTCCTTTTACTTCTGATGCTACAGAAACCGTGCTTCAAAAGGATTATTTAAAAAGGGCCATAAAACTTTATAAGTATAGAAATAAAGAGTTTCTCAAACATTGTATCGAAGATGAAACTATCCAGGCTGCTATAAAGGCAAATCCAACCAACACCTCCATTTATGATTCTCTTGATGATACTCCGGGACAGTTCTCTGATTTGATTAAAGACGAGATTAAAGCAAATCATGGGAAACGACAATTTTTTAAAGGAGATACAGCAACTGTTTTCACGGACAAAACAAAAAATGTAGAGATCTATATTCCCTCTTTGTATTATGAAAAATCTCAACAATTCAACCAGGCGGGCG
Source organism: uncultured Caldithrix sp. (assembly GCA_964461135.1). Classification (GTDB taxonomy): domain Bacteria; phylum Calditrichota; class Calditrichia; order RBG-13-44-9; family RBG-13-44-9; genus RQOF01. The sequence continues at coordinate 29,736 of CAYWTB010000038.1, forward strand.
AGATTAGGAATGATCATGATAAAGATCATTTAAATGAACCTTTTATTCCCATTAAAGCCAAGATTCTCCTTCTTAATAAAAAGGATGAAGCCATAGATGCACCTGAAGCAGTGGGGAGTGTAAAAATCGGTTGGCGTATTGAGGATCCTCCAGAAACGGGCATGAATGCCAGATATCAAATCCATGTAAGGCATGATGATGATGTGACCAAAGCCTCTCAGGATACGCAACGTCTTAAGTATATGCAGGATGTTCAAACCTGGGTAGCAGCAAATGCGAAATATTCGGATGATACACTTTTTGTAAAAAACGCTCCTCTTGTCTGTGGCGGGAAATCCGATCTTACCAAGATATTTATCAGTCATAAACCTTTTAAGCTTGAAACTCCTGAAAAAATCCCACTATCAGTTGCTTCAATCGATTGGAAAAAGCCCGTTATTATGGGACGCACCGGTGTAAATTTTATCCCATCATTTATTGCAGGGGATTCTTATCGTATCATTGTCGATCTGGAATTTAAGGGGCTGCCTAATGAAGCTGATCTCAAAACCTGGCATAAAGCTGATGGCAAAGGGCGCAATGCCTGTAAAGCAGAAACAGGCATTTTTACAATTTGGCGTGATGATAAATTTACAAGAATTGTAGCATGGCCTGGAATACCGTATGCTGATTATCAGTTAGCGAGGATTCGCCAAAACTATCAACAATGTTATATAGATATGCGGATTCCCAGTGCAGCCGAAGTTATTGATATCACCAGCGTGATTGATAATGATGATTATCAGGAAATAATAAAAAGTTTTCAACCAAAAAATTTAAAAGCGCAGTTAACTCCGTCTCTGGGAGCAGGTGAGGCAGGTAGAATTACAAAAGATGCTACACCTGGTACAACCTGGATATTCTGGAAGAAATTCAATCTTACGAAGGATTGTTTATATGGGAGGGACCTCCCTGAACAGAAAAATATCCGGGGTGACCGATACGAGGCTGCCATTCAAGCACTTTTTTATGATGACACCAATGGTTTTGTTTATAAAATTTCTGACCCAATGGCAAAAATGATTTCTGATAAACTACGTTTGAAAGTACCTGAAGGTCACATAATCGTCGCATTTAGACCACATTCTCCTATTAATATCAAAAAAAATACCGGAGGTGCTTTAGCTGGTTATCCGAAAAATAATTTTATTGCCGGTTTTGTTAGCATGGGTCTTGCTGATGGTATTGTAACATATGACCTGGGTGATAATGATAGAAGAGGATATGTCATCACCCATGAATTTGGTCACCATAATTTCTTATACCATAATTTTCATGATTCTGCTGGTGATGATAATCTAAAACATCATGATACCTCCGACTGGAACGATATAATGACCTATCCTCAAAATGCAACACCTCCAGCACCACTTACTGCTAATAATCTGGTGGGAACAATCAATCCTCTTTATTGCGGCAAATGTAACCTCCGGCTTCGCGGGTGGAGAATTGTAGCGAATGCACCTCTACCGGGTAGTTTTCCGGCAAATTCATAAAAGGAAATTAGAGTGCCTATTAAAACGGAAATTATTAATCTATTGCCTGGTCCAGAGATTGATACTTTTACAACTCTCCTTATTTCCGTAAGAGCTGTGAATCAATCAGATGAAGCGATTGTATTAGATCATATAAAAACAAAAATTTTTTTTGAATTATGGTCCGAGAATGATGAACTTCTTTTAGTCATTGATGAGATTTGCCGTCAAAACTGGCTTTTTAATAAAAGATCAAGGCGAATACCCGCCCCGGTAACAATAATGCCGGGTGCACAGGAGATCTTTGAGTTCGATTTTGCTAACTATTATTATCCTCTAGCTGCCGGCAAGTATAAATTAATTTTATGTCATATTTCAGGTGAAGGTGATAAAAATAGAGGAAATGTAGTAGAAATTACTGTTACACCCCGACAGGTTGAACAGGCTGTGGAGTGGTATGAAAACCCTGTTTTCGGGACGCATTCACTTTTATTGAGAGCATTAAGCAATCCCGGTGAGTACAATACCTTTTTGCGTTGGCTGGGTTTAAATAGACCGCTTGCTTCATATATTAATAAAAAGCTTCGAGCAGTCCCTTCAGAATGTGCTGCTTTTCCATCGATTCCAGCCTTTTTTGATGTCGAAGAGTTTGCTCCGGGTTTCGAAAAGGTGATAATATTTCAATCTATTCAGAAGGTTATGATCTTCAAATTTGAAAATGGCGATCCGGTAGGATCATCAATGACTGTTCAATTACCTGAGGGTTTAAAAATCCTGCCGTTTTCATTTCGTACCTTGAAAGAAATATTTATTTTTTCACTTGGACAAGGCGGATCAGCTGCCTTTTTACATGGTCATGTAATCAATCAGGATAGTGGTAGTGTTACACAATTTCTTAACAATATTCTTTCAGTCAATCCTTCGGATCGCCTGGCAATTGCAGGGGGTCCGGATCTCATTCATGTGGTCACAGCGGGCAAAAATTTGGTGCATTCAATGTTCAGTTATAATGGGGATTTGGTTACTAAAAATAGCATTGGTACTTATGATGGATATCCCGTTAATTTAGTCATTGATTTGGTTGCTGATTTTATCAGAGCGTCGTACATAGATTCTCAAACTCAGAAGAATCTTACGGTTATTGAATTACCCTTCCCAACTCTTGATCAACCGAAAGTTACAGCACGCAAAGAAAACTTTCATTTAAAACTGGAAGAACCAGAAACAATAATTGAAATTGATACACTTTTCGATCAGAAGGCCCGCTGTCATATTTTGTTTACCACGGATAAAGGAAAATTATTCTATGATAACACGGAACGTAATTTGCAGCATCTGGCAACCGGAGAAATAAAATATTGGCCGCGACTTTTGAAAGGTGATATGGAATATGCACAACCGTATGTCGGTTTTTTCCTTAAATCTCGAGGGTATCGATTTTACTCCACAGAGGGGAAGGAGCCATGGAACGGTATTATAAATATGCAGGTATGACACTTTTATATAGTAAGTTGGTTTCCATGATGACACTTTCCTTATTGGTTAATTTTACCGTCCTTAAAGCCGGTGATATAAGTACTGAAAGTCCCTCAGTTCAAATTATTTTTACTGAATTACGTCCTGTGCCTCCTCTTGATCCTTTTAAACCATTCTCCATTTCATTTGAAATAAAAAATGATAAAGACTTGCCTATTACTATTCCGGATTTAAACCGACTTCAGCTTGAAATTACCAATGTAAAAAAATCTGTAGTTATTCGTCGCGATTTAATGATTCCAAACTCAATTAAAACAATCATTCAGAAGGCACACGCAAAAGCTCCCCCTTACCAGGCCCTAAAATTGAACATCGATCCACACACTTCTTACAGGGGGCAGTTTCTAAGTCTGAACGCCATCCCTCCTCTCCTTGCTGGCCCAAATGAGGGGATGTTTAGTGTAACTCTTGAGAACGATACTGTTATCAAGTCGAATAAATTTCTTTTTTCTGTGATGGAGGAACAGCCATCTTTTGAACAGGAGATACTAAACGGGAAAGCTTATCTGGTAAATACACAACTGAGGCAAAAGATTTTGCTTTATAAGGAGCAGAAAAAAAGTCGGATTGTTTTACTTTCAAAAATATATCCAGATTTTATGTCAGTTGCCGCTGATATTGATACACGTGATAATATTGAGAAAATTTCTTTGATTCATTACTGGCCAGCGCAGGAAATATTTTTTCTTTTTGCATCGATAGAGAATAAAAAAGTCAAGATTTTTCAGTTTGTTGATAAGCAACCCAATATATCAGATGAATACATTTTATATGATGCTTTGGCAATGAGGGAAAACCAGAAATTTTTTGGTCTTATAAAAATTTTCCTTAATGAAAAAGGTGCAGGAATTGATGATTATCTTCTGTTTACCACACTGAATAATTTGGACTCAAGAGAATTGATCGCCGAATACTGGTTGAGAGATTGGAAAAAAAATTGTTGGAGAAAGGCGGAGGTGGCTCGATATCCGATTCCCTCAAAATCGGGTGAATTTCATTTGTCACTTTTTGAAGAAGGATTCAGAGTGATATTTGAGAATGATTCATTATTATGCCAATTAAATATTTCAGAAAAACTACCAGAATATCGGCGAAAAGCTCTGACTGATCCAATGCCCATAAAGAATAAAGTAAAAAGGACCAATTAGTTTTTAATTTAATGAACACGTGTGTCTTTTTTAAATTTCTGATAATGGCATTCGAATTCCACTTTTTGGAGTAGTTTAAAATGCCCGAACATCAAGCAAAGACGGATGAGATAAAAAAAATAGAACTACCCTCAGCCATCCAGCAGGTCTTATGGAGTAAGCAGATGGTTGCGGTCAGAGCGAAAGCCGGCATTGAGGTTTTCACCCAGTATGTGGGCAATAACTCCGATTTAGAAATAGAGTTATCGGATCAGTCCGGCAAAAAATATGGCACTATAAAAGGCAAGATCTCCGGTAATTATTTCTCGTCTCAGATCGATGTACCCGAAAAAGTTGATAAAATATTATATGCTACTGTAAAATTACCCAAGCATGGACTGGAGAAGAAGTCCAATCCATTGTTGGTTACACCACCCATTAATATTACCAACCTGAAATGGGACAAGAAGGAAGCCCGGCGGGGAGATATCCTGAAATTGACAGCAGATGTGAAAGGTGTGCAGGAGGGAAGCGAAGCAGAAATAGAGATCTGGGAGCACGATGCGGACGGGGCACATGACCTGATTACCAAATTTCCTGCTACGGTTAAAGGGAATAAAATTGAGATCGACTGGGAATATGAATATCACGAGGATACCGATGATATTCCATCCCAGGAAGAGACAGAGAAGGGATACAACCCCCCAGAATACCTTTTCCGGGTAAAAATTGGAGGAGTATCGGCAGATTCTGATTTGCTGGAGTTTAAGGATTGGATTGGAATCCAATTAAAGAATGGTGATGGACATCCAAAACCTGGGGAGAGGTATATTATTAAATTTGCTGATGGAAGTGAGAAAAATGGAAAGCTCGATTCCAATGGGTACACCAGAGAAAATGACATATCTCCTGGACCGGTTAAAATTAATTTTCCTGATTCCCAAATCTTTGAAATTATCGAATAGAAAAAAATTCTTTTAAGAATAACTCTCTAGTACATTATCTGCTTAGAAATTACTAAAATAAGCACCTGTAATCTATATTTATGCACATTAAAACTTTATACCTCTAAATTTTATAGTACTAAGACCCATGGGTGATGACAAAAAAACTTCCACAGGCAGTGACAAGACATTTCAGGAGTTAAAAAGAAAAAATGTGACTTTTTCTGCATTTTCTAAAAGAGAACCCCCGAGGTCGCAAAAAGAATTATGGAATCATGCAGTTGAATATTATTTTGATGAAAAATATACTGATTCAATTCATGTTTTTAGAATTAACAATATTTTTTCTGATATTGTATCTGATCTAGATCGAGAATTAAATCCATCAATTTCTGGAGAAAAACCTTATGTTCTCGGTGATTTGAATATTTTTACTCATGGTCGGGTTGTGGTTCAGGGTAAAAAAATTATTGGTACAGAATATAATCTAAAATTTACGGCCCAGGATAAAAATAATTGGGTCTCAGCTGAGGACCTGGAAAAATATCTTGATGATTGGATTAAAGTATCACCAAGCATGCGATTTAATCTTCAGAATATAAAAAATCGAATAGATTCAAATTCAACTATTTGGTTTCGTGGTTGCAATATTGGAAAATATAAGAAGCTTTTACAATTGGTACATGAGATGTTTTGGGAAAAACCTAAAGTGTGTGGATACGATCTTAGGGCTTGGCTATCTTTCAATTATAATCCCCCAGTACAAAATAAGGATTTCACCAGTGTTACGGTAAGGCTTATAGATCCAACTAAAAAAAAAGGAAAGTTTTTACAGGAAGGAACATCGGAATTTAATAAACATGTTGTCTGTTATCCTTAAATGATGAAATGAAGTAGAATAATAATCAACCACTTGATTATCATTTAATATCAATATAAACAATATTATAAAACCCTATTAAAGATGAATTAATGAAATTAAACATTACAAATAGTATTCCCTGTGAAATCATGAGGTAGAAAAAATACTATAATAATTTATTTCATAGAATTTTTAAAAGATTACACCAATAAACTTTACTTTTTTGAACCGCCGATTTGAATCTTTCTATAACTAAGATATAACTCTATTTCACCAATATTTATTCCTTAATGAAATAAATTATATACTAATTTGTATGAGTTTTCAGATATGGTTTTATCCTTACAAGAGTCTAATTCACAATTATCGTATTCCTATTTTTCCTAATTGGAATGATTTTACATTTCATAAAATGATATTCCCATAAACCATTAGGATTTTTAAATGGACATCCCCGAATATTATCGGAAATTTCAAAGCCAGACACCTCCGCCGAAACCACACCAGGCGCCGCAAGCCGGTCAGTCCCCGAAGCCCTCACAGGCCAAACCGCCGGAAAAAACCTTCCGGGTCAATGATTTAACATTCAATATGTATAACAGTCAAAAGATTAAAACTGAATATCCTCCTACTCTCTGATGATATTCAGAACTTAATTTACGATCATTACAAATCTGTAATTAAGTTAACAAATTAGAAGCATGAGAATAATAACTTACTTATCATGAGGGAGATAATAATAACTTGAAATCAATGTGGTTAGTATAATCCAGCTTTTCCCCATTGAATAAATATTATTTAGAAATTCTCATTCATTCGTACACTTACAATACAATAAATACGAGTTTGAATACTCTTCTATTCTTTAAAAAATTCATCTTTAGTATCTCCTGATCTGAAACCTCCTGCATTTTAATTTTTATTATCCATCAGTAAATTAGTGGTGCTTCATTTTTACTCTACTCATGTTATATTCTTATTTAATGACGCACACCGATTATATTTGCAAAGGAAATCGAAATGTCTATTCAGAATTTCTCTATTCGACTTTTTTCGATCTTTCGATTTGTGATGTCAACCAGCATTGTTGTGTGTGTATTATCCTGTCAGGATGAAAGTACGAATCCGCAACCTGTAGATAATGTAGATAATTCAAGACCAACCATTATCTCTATCTCCCCCTCCAATGGAGCAGCCAATGTGTCGATTAATGTTAACATCTCGGTCAATTTTTCGGAGGCGATTGATAATTCGACCCTTCATTCAGGAACATTCTTCTTTGATAATAATATTAGTGGAAATATTAATATCGCATCTGACAATAAAAATGCAACTTTTGATCCTATAACAGATTTGGACTATTCCACCACATATACCGTCACCATTACCAGTGGTGTGCAGGATCTGGCCGGAAATTCCATGAAATCCGATTATAGCTGGCAGTTCATCACTCAGGATGCCCCGGTACCTATTTTTACATATCCGCTTTCTCTGGGAAAACAGTGGCTATATGATGCTTATTCACGGTATGGCTATGTTTCCGCGCAGGGCTCAAGTGATATTCGTTTCTATGGTGATTATATTCTGCTTGTATCAGGTGAAAATGTTTTCCATAACGGCAGATTCTCCACAGAACTGTCATTATTCGAACTAGGTGATGCCGGGGAATTCGATGTCTCAAAAATCTATTTGATCCAAAGCTCGGCAGGTGTTGAAATGGAGGAAGGCGGCAGCTGGCGGACGATCCTTTCCACTCAGTCTACCTCATTTCTGAATAATGCATTTCTGTTCTCCGGTTCTGTGGGTAATGTTTCCGCAAGCCAAATCTCAACTGCACAAGTGAGCGTCCCGGCCGGTACTTTTAATACATTAAAGACCGATTATCATTTTAAAGAAACGAGCCAGTATGCCTCACAGCATATTTGGGATGATAGAATTGAATATTTTGCAGACGGTGTCGGCGTGGTAAAATCTTTCTGGGATATTTTGATCGATGATAAAGATCCCATGTCTGCTGATTATTTCAGAGAGGGGCTGATACAATTGAAATATATTGATTCAGGACCCTTTCCGGACTTTTCGAAGGAGATAGAACCCAATAATCAATTTTTAGATAGCACCCTTACTGTTACCTATCCTTTTATCGTTGCGGGAGATGCAGCACTCTATGATCAGGGTAATATTGTCGGAGGCATATTTGCTTCTTATATAAGTCCGGATGCTAATGGGGAAAGAAAAGTACAGGACTGGTTTAAGGTTATTGCCACCTCGAGTTCTCCTGTAAAAATAAATTTAAAATACAGCGGGTATTATAATGATTTGGATATCTATGTCTTTGAAAAATGGAAAGTTCAGGGGCAGTCATATGGCGCATGGTTTGGTAAAGGTACAAATCCTACCGGAGAAACGGAATTAATTAGTGGTAATTTCACCGCAGGCCATGATTATTATATTGGTATCCAGGCATATGATACACCGGGAGGGCGTTCAGATTATTGGGTTTGTGTTCGCTGAACATATCCATTTAACTTTTTTTTCCCGGCTCATTTGAAAGTGTCATATTTACCAGTCTTTGTAAGAATGCTTTTCATTTTATACTACTCAAAGATCCCATTTTTTCTGATATTTTATTCTGAAGAGATGTAATTAAATTATTCCAATAGATCGGGTCTTATGAAAATTAAGGATTCTTTCCAAGAATAAATAAGTTGATCGGATTTCTACCAGGAATTTTCTATTTATAAAGTTACATTCGACTCTTTTAGTTACTTCACTTTAATGTAAAGATTTATTGGTTTTCAAATTCAAGTTACTGAGAATTGGAATTCAAACATTTAATTGAACAGACTGCCTATGGATATCCCCGAATATTACCGTAAATATCAGAGTGAGCAATCCGAGAAACCGGAGACAAAACCTGACCAACCGGCTCAACCACCTAAACCACCAGCCGGTAAACCACCCGAGAAAACGTTCAGGGCCAATGATTTTACCATCAATATTTATGACGGCTGGGAAGATAAAACCATCTATACCCTCACCGGACCGGTTACCGACGGTATCCAGCACAATATTATTGTCAATATAGAACCGGATGTGCAAGTGGATTCCCTGGAAAGTTATGTGGACTGGCAGGTGAGATCGCTGGAGGAGCAGCTGAAAGCCTGCCGTTTGTTGTTAAAACAACCCGTCAGTCTCGCTAACGGGCTCCCTGCTTACCGGGCCGTTTTCAGCTGGTATCCCACGGATTTCCTGCGCATCTACCAGGAACAGATCTTCCTGCTGTCCGGTAGTACTGCCTACAAACTTACCGCCTCCTTTACCAAAAAGACCCGCAAAACCCTGGGGCCGCAGGTGGAACGGATGATGCTGAGTTTTAATCCGGAACAGAAATAGACTTCCCGATTTTTTCAATCATAAATTTGTAATATAGAGCTTTAATTATTCCAAAATATGATTATTGCTTTTAATCCGTAAAAACGGGTTATAAATCTTTGATTTTTAATAACTACTGTATGATAATACAATGAGTGTCATTGCGAGGAGTGCCTGCCTGCCTGTCCGATGCCAGGCGG
>CAYWTB010000039.1:0-34417 GCA_964461135.1 uncultured Caldithrix sp.
TATACCCCGTATATTATGCAATATCATCACTTATGAGTTTCGTGAAAGGCAGTAATGGTTTTAAGAAGTTTAGGAAAATAACCGGGATAAATTTTATGCAGCAGGCGATCATATATTCTGTTGATCTTTATACCCATTCCGGTGAGATAGATAGGAACGGGCGGAATTTTTCCACCGGTAATTAAACGGTGCAGTAAAACCATTATTTCCTGGGTTCTTCCCAAAGCAAAGACCGGCAGGAGGATTGCGCCTCCAAAATTGAGGTGTTCCTTCAAAAACCCGATGAACCTTTTAATTTCAGCCCGCTTTTTAATGTGCGGGGCTTCGGCGTTATCACCATAGGTAGTTTCAGTGAGAAGAATATCCGCTTGTGAGGGATACCTGGCACCTTTCAGAATAAACTGGGGCGATTTTCGGGTATTTCCGGTATAGAAAAAACTTATCCCCTGCCAGTTGATTTCCACCCCCGCAGAACCCAGTATATGTCCGGCGTCCCAAAATGTGATTACAATCTCACTTTGTTGAAAACTATGAATCTTAAAAGGAAACTGATACTCAAAAGACTGGAAAAGATAGAGCAGATTTTCCACTTCCTGTTCATAATAGAGTGGCTGATATTTTACCTTTTGTTGGTTGGCCCGTCTTTCCAGCACCTTCAAATAATGAAAGAGCATCACTTCACTCAGCGCTGCGGTGGCAGGAGTCATATAAATCCTGGCCTGGGGAAAAAAACGTATGGCAACCGGGAGAGATCCCAGGTGATCCAGGTGAGCATGTGATAAAATAATGGCATTCACCGGCTGGTCCCGTATCAAATCATAATCCGGTATACTGGCAGTGCCCTGAGTATCGGGATCCATCCCGGCATCCAGGAGAATACCCCATTCTCCCAGCCTCAGATAATGTGCCGAGGCCCCAATGCGTCCGGTGTTACCCAGCGGCAGGTATTTTAGTTCTTTACTGCCCATCTATTTTGCCCATTCTTATATGCCTTTTTAACTGCCCAATTGAAAAACTTCCTGTTCATTAATTTAACGTGAGTTCGACGTATATTTTAAAACCACTAATTCATCTTGCTTAATTCACAAATAGGGGTTAACGCCCAAATATACTGGATTCTTTAATCCCCGGTCTGAACACCGGGGCCATTTAATTTCTAAGAATATAACAACTTTGATACATTATATTGTATTTTGTGAATTAAGCAGTTTATAATTTATGCTTAACGCAATAAGTCTTTTTGAGAGATGAAAGCATCATTTACCCCCCCCGCTCATCCCTTATGTATTAGGGAGGCGTGCCAAAGGCAGGGAGGGTTATTAACAATCTGTCCGTTTTCTTATGCCTAACTCATGCTAATTTAATGACCCGTATTATCTTTACCAATATGATTATGATCCCGCTAAAACTATATATAAAGATTTGCAGCTTTAAAAGTGAAGGTAAGATATTGAATATTTCAATGTTTTTTCTTAATTTTATCTATAGAAAATGTATGGAGGCCGATATGCTTGACTCTGTGAAATTAACCATTCTCTGTGAGAACAGGGTAACGAATCCTGCGCTGATCGCTGAGCAGGGCCTTTCTATCCTGGCAGAGAGCGAGGCCGGGCAGGTACTCTATGACACCGGACAAACCGGCACTGTTATCCATAATGCAAATAAACTGGGAATTAATTTGGAAGCCCTGCAAAATGTAGTCCTGAGTCATGGACATTTTGATATGAGCGGGGGTTTACCTGTATTGCTGAAACATTTGAAATCATTAAATGTCTACTGTCATCCTAATTTGTTCAATAAGAAATATAAAATTGTTAATAATGACCGGGTGGAAATCGGTGTCTCCTGGGAAAAATCGGAGATGGAAGCCCTGGGTGCCCGTTTTATTTTAAAAACCCGGCCGGTGGAAATCTTGCCGGAAATCTGGATTTCCGGTGAAATCCCCAGATTGAACGAATATGAATATATTGATGAATCCTATCAGGAGAGAATTCTGGAGAGCTATCTGCATGATGAATTATCCGACGATCTCTCTCTGATAATTAAAACAAAAAAGGGATTAGTCATTTTGCTGGGCTGCGGACATGCCGGCCCGGTAAATACGGTAAAACACGCCATGCGGATCATGAAAGCGAATCATGTCCATGCGGTGATGGGGGGAATGCACCTCCACAATGCACCGGATGAAAAAATCAATAAGATTGTGTACCATCTTATCGAACTGAACCCGGATTTCATCATCCCTCTTCACTGCTGTGGATTTCGCTGTATTAATCAACTGTTCAATGCCGTAAAGGATAAGGTTTTATTGTTTAATGTAGGGGACAGTTTCTCAATCAACTGATCCGGCTAAAGGGAATATTAAAAACTTTTACTTGTAGCCTTCCAGCAGCATCATGCGACCCTCCAGTCTGATTTTCCTGATACGGCTGAATCCCACCTGCGTGAGCCAGGATTTCATCTCTGCGTAAGTATAGGCATTTCCCCTGTCAGTATTTACCAGCATATTAACTGCAAACAGTGCCCCGATCAGTGGGCCGGTTTTATTCTTATTTAAAAGAAAATCCCGGATAAGGATCTTGCTTCCGGAGCGCAGGGAATGGAAGACCCTGGAAAGAACATCACAATTTTCCTCCGGACCATAAATGTGCAAAATACTGGAAAGCAGTGCCACGTCAAAACCACTGCCAAAATCATCCGTCAAAAAATCACCGGGATGGAAAGTAACCCGGTTGCGGGCGGGTGAGTCCTGAATAAATTCGCGGGCAATAGTTTCGGTTTCAGGTGCGTCGAAAACGGTAGCTTTCAAACCCGGATATTTTTCAGCAAAGGAGATGGCAAAAATACCGGGACCACCACCCAGATCCAGTAAATGTGAGTATCCGTACAGATCCACAGCTTCAAGCAAGGTTTGCAGATTTTCCCTTTCCCGGTGAGCCATGGACAAAATAAAATTACGATGATTCCTGTGGATGGCAGTTTTCCCGGGTTCGCGGTAAGGTTTGCCGCTTTCAAGCACATCCGGCAGATGTATCCAGCGATTCATGAGTTGCCATTCATGAAGGAGCCATTCCTTTATCAGAGGATAATTATCCTGCGAAAATACAGACTGATATTCCTGCGGGATTTCATAATAGTCTTTCATTTTTCTGATATAGCCAGTTGCACACAGAGAGTTGAGAAATATTTCCGTACCGTGCTCTGTCCATCCGAATTTTTCCCGGACGTCCGAAGGTGTTAGCTGATGCTTTTCGATAAAATAATCAAATAATCCGCTACTGGCGGCCGACAACAGTATCACTGCCCGGCGGTACTGGAAAACATCTTCCAGTAATTTATCTTTATGGATCATTGGCCTTCCCTCTTCAATTTTAGAGTATTTTAATATAGTTTGTTTTTTAAATCAGGCCTTCAATTAAATATTTTCAGAATATATTTTTTGCTTAATTTACGCACTTTAAATTTGTGCAAACATTTTAATTCATTAATTTAACGCGAGTTCAACGTAAATTTTAAAACCACTAATTACTATTGATACTGAGCGAGATATGTCGTTTTGGGAAATGAAAAAATCACTTAACCCACCCCCCGTCCAGGAGGGTTATTTAAAATCTGTCCGTTTTTTATGTTGAATTCACATTAATTTAAACCAAGTGATTACTTGAATTTAACAATCACAGTATTCGAGGATTCCCATGAAAAACAAAAAAACTGCCTTTACATTATTATCAACTCCCTGCTGGTAATCGCTGCATTTTTTGTTCTCCAAAGAACTTATCCTAAAGTTCACCCGCTTACGCAAACTGATTTTAAAATTACAAAATCTGAGGCGATCGATAAAGCTCAGAATTTTATAGATGGTGAAATTCCGGCCGGCAAAATGGATGTAAAAGTTTCTTTCATAATCGAAAAGCGCTATTTCCAGGAACAAAAAGTCATCTCTCAGATTAAGCGGATGACGGGTATCCAGCCATACCGGTACTGGAATATTGGCATGATATCTAAGGAGAAGAAAGGGCTGGGATTTTCCTTAAGTAGCAAGGAAATAAACGCAGTTGAAGATGTGTCGGGGGACTGGTACAAGGCTCAGATTTCACCGGAAGGCAGAATTCTGACTCTGGATTTTGAGAAACCACGGCTGAGATTGTACGGAGATACTCTTCAAAATAAAAAAGATCTGCAAAATACCGCCAGCATCTCTCTGGCGGTCGCCCTGGAAAAAGCTTATAATTTCATGGAGCGGGTGGGTGAAGATACCACAGCATTGAAAATAACCAGTGCCGAACTGAAACAGGACTCGCTGGGACGTATATTTAATCTGGTTTTTTCAAAAAACGTTCAGGATTTAACGGTTAAATATGAGATAAAACTAACCCCTTCCGGAAAGATTCTTTATTATCAACTGGAAACAGCTTCACCAGGGTCAAAACCTGTTACAGAGACTCCGAATACGGTAAAGGTTATTGTTGCGATTACTGCTGCACTGGTATTTTTTCTGCTGATTGTTTTTCTTATAATTTATTTGATACAATTTTCCAGACAGGATACTATCAGTTTCAAGATTTCCCTGCCACTGGTTTATTTCATTAGCCTTATTACAATCCTGTTCAGTATTTCCGAATTATGGAATTCACCAATCTTAATTACGGTTCTGGGAACCGTATCATTCACAGTGGTAAGCGGGGCTGGAATTTTACTGCTTTATACCATCAGCGATGTACTGGCCAGAAAAGAGTGGGATGAGAAACTAAAGGTTCTGGACCGTTTCCGGCAAGGTATTTTTTTTACAGCACCAACCGGAAAAACAATTTTCAGGGGGTTTTCACTGGGTGTTTTTTCACTGGCCATATTTTCACTGATTCTGTATTGGAACCAGTATATCCTGGGAGAATTTCTCAATATTGATGAAGAACTGGACTATTCATTCAACCTTATTTTTCCCGTTCTGGCTTTCGTTCTAAGTCTTCTGAGCAAGTCGGTTTTCAATGAATTTTTCTTTCGGCTTTTTGGGATTTCGCTGTTGAAAAGATTTGTAAAAACGGGAGGGAAAATCCTGCTGGCAGGTATAATTTTCGTTCCCACATTTTCCACTCAGATATTTCCAGATAATGTATATCTTAAATTGTTAGCATATGTCTTTCCGACAATGCTCTTTATTTTGTATTTCCTGCGATATGATATTATCACAACCATAATGGGTTTCTTCACCTTTAATTTACTGGCGAGGGCCCTGGTCTTTGCGAACACCAATGAGCCTTCTATCAATGAGATGGGAATCAGTTTTTATTTTATTTTTTTGCTGCTGTTGAGTTATGCATTGATCGCCGTCATTGCAAAGCGTCAGCAGAAGGAGGAAATTCCCAGATATGTTCCGGAATATGTTGAAAAACAGAAGGAAAAAGAACGACTGATGCGGGAACTGGAAATTGCCAGAACCATTCAGCAGCAATTTCTGCCTGCCGATACTCCCCGGGTGAAAGGTTATGATATCGCAGCCTTTTGCCGTCCTGCCTGGGAGGTAGGAGGAGATTATTTTGATTATTTTGAGATTTCGGCCCAAAAGTTGGGTATCACTATAGGAGATGTATCCAATAAAGGGATTTCAGCGGCATTTTTTATGACCATGGTCAAAGGATTTTTAAAAGCCCTGGCAATTCATTATAAGCGGTCGGCTGAAATTCTTTCGGAAACCAATATATTATTTTATAATAATGTAGAGCGCGGGCATTTCATTTCCATGATTTTTGGTATCCTGAATTTTAAATCCGGTGAATTCACCTTTGCCAGAGCGGGACATAATCCGGTGCTCCTGCTGCTTGGACCATCATCCAGGGGACAATGGCTTATTCCTGAGGGAATAGCGATTGGCCTGACCGGTGATAAAAAGTTCCGGACAATTATCAGGGAGGAAAAAATTCAACTGAATCCGGGGGATGTACTGGTCCTTTACACTGATGGTTATCCGGAGGCGATGAATGAAAAAAATGAAGAATTTGGTGAAGAAAACCTCCAAAATTTTCTCGGTGAAAACCGTAAGCTCAGCTGTCAGCAGATGATTCAGTCACTGGAAGTCAAAATCACCAAGTGGGAAGGAAAACAAACGGCCCTGGATGACCGGACAATTATTGTTATAAAACGCTTAAAATAAATGAACCGGCCGGTTTCATGACTGAAACGGACCAGCCGGTTTCATGACTAAAATTTTTTTAAGATATTAAAGAAATGTATAGGACAAGCCCAGCGATAATGCCTGTTTCAGCTGGCGCTTGTAGGAAATATCCCGATCATAAAACAGCTTTATATTAAAATTTACATCCACATACTGGGTAACCTTTGCTGTAAGGACATTATCCCAGCGAACATCCGTTTCAATAAAAGCCTTGATATTGGAAAACAATTCCAGCCGGGAGGTAAACTGGATATCCTTTGCTAGGTTTACGGTCAGATCGGTGACCGATTCTGCGCCTGGTTCCACTTTAACTTTCTCAATCTTATCGGGTGTATCCGAATCGTCTGAATAGAGGGGAGCAAATTCATTGGCAAATGTTTCCTTAATGGCAGCTCCAAGACGCGTTTTAACATATTTACTGTGTGAATAACTCAGACCAACGCTCTCTATCAAATATCCCGGATCAAAAAAATTGGAAATAAGGACTTTACTGGTATCCGTATATGTGTAACCTTTGGCAAGCTGGGTTTCACCATACGCCGAAATGTATGGATTAACATACAAATTCAGTTTATAGCTATAAACGGTTTCAAGTCGGATCTCATCTATTGATTTCCGGCTTTCCTGTTTGCCCAGTTTGGTTTTTCCGAATGCCACCTTTCCATTGTTGGACCAGTTATACTTTTCCATATCTTTATTGAACTTTGCGCTAAGATTCAGCTGCCAGGCCAGGGTGTTATCTCCACCCTGGGACCAGTTATCAAAGGAAGCCTGGGTAAGATTAAAACCCCCGATAACTTCATTTTGCCAGCCGTATACGGGTTTCTCCGGCTTCTCCGGCTTCTCCTGACACAGTCCGGCAGTCAGTTGAAATAATATGAATAACAGTACGAGTGACGAAAGCTTAAAAGCCATAATAAAAATCTCCCCGATTTGATCTTGATGATTGAAAGATCTTCCAGTTAACAATTGACAGGATACATCTGCTTGTGACAACGGCAATTTTATTCCCAAATTACTTCGCCCGGGTTTTTAATAAATCGCGAATTTCGCTGAGAAGGACTTCCTGTTTGGGAGGTGCCGGAGGAGCAGCGGGTTTTTCCTCTTCCTTTCTCTTAAGGCTATTGATTCCCTTGACCACCATAAAGATAGCAAAAGCGACTATCAGGAAATCCACTACGGTGTTGATAAAAACACCGTAATTAATGGTTACGGCCGCCATGTCTCCTGAAGCTCCCTTCAGAGTTAATAAGAAACTGCTGAAATCCACGCCACCCAGAAGCATACCGATGGGGGGCATAATGACATCCGAAACCAGGGACGATACAATTTTTCCGAATGCCACTCCGATAATGATACCCACAGCCATATCAACCACATTGCCACGCATGGCAAATGCTTTAAATTCCTTAACCATTGACATAATATGCCTCCTTAAAATTGTAATTGGTTATTAATGGAAATTTTAAATGAATAATATTACTGAATGCGGACAAAAATAACCCATAAATAATTTTAAAACAATAAAAATTTTCACGGGATTCTGGAAATTCAAGCTATCCGGCAGCCATAATTTTCTATTTTTATATTATTTTTTATGATTATTGCTTTAGCTCCGAAAATGTTATGGTAATATATTGTTCTTTTTATACTTAGTGAGCCAGTCATTTCGAGCGAAGTCCCGGTTTACTGGGACGTAGCCGAGAAATCTTCATAAGTTCAATAGATTCCTCCACTTCGCTCATTTCATTCGCTTCGGTCGGAATGACTTTTAAATTTTATTTTTCGGATTTAAGACAATAATCATATTATTTTTTTTTCTAAAATGCCGAAAATGAAGAAAAGAATAGTGGTGCGTTATTATCGCGGAAAACCACTTAAGGTAATTTGCTATCAGTTAAATTTGTTCTTAGCATATGAAAAAAAAGTCTGATCGAAACAAGACCAAAGCAGAACTTCTGGCGGAAATTGAAAAGCTGCGAAAGCAAAAATCAATTCAGGAGGATCTTACCAGAAAACCTAAGCCAGGGGATTCTCTTCTCACAAAATGCGGGAATACGGGCACATGGTTTTTTAACTATAATACCGGGATATTCCGGTGTTCAGAAGTTGCCGCCCGGACAACCGGTATTCAGTCAACCAATAGCAAATATTCTTTAAATGATTTTCTGAACACCATGCATAGCGATGACCGGAAAAATTTTCTGCAGGAACTGGAAAAAGCGATTGCCGGGAATCACTCCTTTAAAATGGCCGTAAGGTATGTTCACAGAGACAAAACTGTTCTCCATACCCTCACTACGGCTGATCAGGTTCACAACGAAGATCAATCAGGAATTCTGATCGGCATGATAACGGAAATGGAAACTGAGAAAGAATTCATAGCCGGAATTGCATCTGAACAGGATCGATATCGTCAGCTTTTTGAACTGTCTCCTACAGGAATTATTCTGGAGGATAAGAACGGAACGATCATCGATGTTAATCCTTCCTTTTGTTTATCGCTGGGATATAAGCGGGAAGAGTTGATTGGCCAAAGCGTTCATATTCTCGCACACCCAGAGGTCAAAAACCAGGTAGATACAAATATTGCCCGACTACTGGGTGGAAAAGTTCTGAAGCATACGGTAAAAAGCCTGCACAAGGACGGGTCGGTGTGTTATATGGAGCTCAGAGAAGCCAAAGTGCAGCTGTCCGAAGGAGGAGAAGGAATCCTTTGTATTGCGGAAGATTATACAGACCGGGTAGAAGCCCAGCAAGAACATGTTCAGAAAGAAAAATTAAAAGGCGTGCTGGAAATGGCAGGTGCGGTCTGTCATGAATTGAATCAGCCATTGACTACACTTTTTATCACCACTGATATTCTCCTGGATTTCCCTAAAAATGAAAACCTCAAAGAAATTGCCACCATTATCAAAAATGAAGCAGTGCGGATCAGTAAACTCAGCGAAAAACTGATGCACATCACAAAATATGAAACACGTGATTATATAAAGGGACAAAAGATCTTCGATATTCACAAGGCTTCCGAATAAAGGAATATAGGGGAATATTATAATAATACCCCTTCACACCTACGTTATTTTCCCCGGAATAAATGAACATCCCGCTGCGGGATGAGAATGGAAACGCCTTCCCTGCCGAATGCCAATTTGACCCTTTCCTGCTTTTCAATATATACTCCTCAACAATTTGGACTGAACGCCCTGAAACCTAAAAGCAATACAATTCTCGCCGGCACAAGTCCGGAACATAAATCACAACCGGTTCATCGGACCTATTAAACTATTACTGGAATTCAAGCATAGATCTCTTTCCTCTGATTCGTGATGGGTGAATTGATTGTCCAGATCATATCTTCAGGAGATACATTTCAGTCCGGCAATTTGCAGCAAAATATTGAGTGATTGATTTGACAGTCGTGATGGGAAACAAGTTAAAGACCAGATCAATCATCGAAAAAATCCGCTATTATACAACACCGTTTTCAATGATCAGTCTTTTTTTTGAGGGGATCACACCGGTTAATATTGACCGGGCTCTGACAGGACAATAATGTTATATATTACTTTAGAATAAAAATTTTAATTTTTGTCCGGAAAACTTTTTACAGATTCAAAATATTGGCCTCCCATGGCCATAACCGGCCGTTTATTTCAGCCGGTAGAATTCGATTCGCCTGTTTTTGGCCCGACCTTCACGCGTACTGTTTGGTGCAACGGGATTATCCGGTCCGTAACCACGCGTCTTGATTCTGGCGGCATCTATTCCATAATTAATGAGATATAATTTTACAGCATCTGCCCGTGCTTTGGAGAGCCTCATATTGGTCTGATATGAACCGGTATTGTCGGTATGGCCTCGGATTTCCACTTCAATTTTGGAATTTTCCATCAGTGTACGCACAACTTTATCGAGAATCACACGTGAATTCTCGGTAAGATCCGCCCGGCCGGTTGCAAAATATATTCCCTCCAGAACTATGGACTCACCTTTTTCCACCGCAATTTCCGGTTTTGTATCCGGGCAGCCATCGTCATCTTCATACCCATTATAGGTTTCTTTAGTGTTCTGCCCCTCTTTTACCGTCTCATCTGTTCCCGGACAAAGATCATTTACGTCACTGATACCATCCTGATCATTATCCATGTCAGGTGCCCCGTCAAGATCCTGGAAATTATCCACATCTTCCTTCTCATTGGGAGCCTTATCGTCAATATCCGGTATCCCATCCTGATCATTATCGGTATCCGGGACGCCATCCTCATCCTCAAATCCGTCCCGGTCCTCCGGTAACAGGGGTGCCTTATCCGTGATATCGGGAACCCCATCCTCATCATTATCCAAGTCCGGTTTTCCGTCGCTATCCCGATAACCATCGAAATCTTCCGGATGCAGGGGATCCAAATCATATTTATCCGGGATACCATCTCCATCAGTATCTTTCAGTTTTCCGAAATGAAATGAAATTCCCAGGGATGCCACGGCAAAATTATCCTTTTTTTTGGCATCGGATACATCGTCCAGGTAATCGGTAAAAGTAAAGTGATACATTCCCTCCAGATCGAGTGAAATTTTTTCGGTTACAAAGAACGATAAGCCACCGCCCACCGGAGCACCAATCCGATCTTTTTTATAGACCATGTTTGCATTGTTGGGAAGTGGTTCCTGTATTTTATTGGTGGGATTTATGTGAATATATTCTATCCCACCCTGAAGATACGGACTGACTGTGGTCTTGCCCAGAGGTCTGAGTTTTAGAAGTCCGGAGATAAAGAACAACTCGTTCTCAAAATAATATACATCGGTTTCTCCCTTTAACTGGGTAAACGAACCTGACAGAGCGGCACCAAATTGTTCCCTGATCCATAGATCAAGCGACACTCCGCTATAAGGTACGGCTTGCTGATCTTTAATGTCTCCGAAATACATGGAGCCGCCCCCTTTCAACCCGAAAGATCCCTGCTGAGAAAGAAGGTGGGATGAACAGGCGGTGGCCATTAAAAATAAAAAGGAAAAAAGATAACTCTTCATGACTTCTCCGGCACTTTATATACGCAAATCATCAGTTTTATCTTTCTAATTATCGAAAAAACACTGCAAAAAGAGAGGAAAAAAATGAAAATTCACAATTTTAAGAACAGGCATTTTTTCCAACGGTAAAAGGCAGCTGAATGCAAGAGTTTCTTTCCGGAGGTTCTTTAAAACAAATGCTGATTTCAGATGATTTTTGGAATATATTGAAGTTTGTTATTTAAATATTCATTGATATAAAGAAGGAGTCTATTATGCAACCATACATCAGTAAAAAAGAGCTGGACACCTGGGCGGGATATTTACTGAACTATTCTCTGGGCGGAATAGTCCCGGAAGACGTGGTTATGCTCAAGGGTGAACACATCTGTTGGCCATTAATCTCCATATTGCAGAATCTGATCTTTAAAGCCGGCGCCATAGCAGATGTCAATATCGTGGCAACTGATAATGATCGCGGAAAGGTGTGGGGAGCGGCCATTGCCAGGCATGGAAACCTGTCGCAGATTGAGAGGGTGCCGAAATGGCATGAAGATCGTTATAAAGGCATGACTAAATATATTGAAATTCTGGGTGCCGAGTCTCCTCATTTATTTGAAAACCTGCCGGAGGAGAGGGCCAAAGCCATCATGCGTGCGGATGAACCGTTCAAAAACATCAGACTGGCCAAACCCTGGGTACTGACTCTCTATCCCACGCAGGGATTTGCCGACCTTGAGGACATGAGTCTTGATGAATACACCTCAGTAATCGTAAATGCCTCCACTATTGATCCCCACTTTCTGGAAGAGGTGGAAGAAGATATCTATCAATTAATGGATAAAAGCAATGTTATGCGAATTCAGACCCGGCACCCCGACAGTGGTAAATTACTGGAACTCCGCCTGAATATCAGTGGCCGTAACATTGTAAAATGTACCGGCGAAAGAAATTTCCCGGATGGAGAGGTATTTACCAGTCCTGATGCCACCAGTGTGGAAGGTGAAATTTTCGTGGACCTGCCAGTGTTCCAGAGCGGTACTACCATACAGGGAATTTATCTCCGTTTTGAGGGTGGTATCATCAAAGAATACAACGCCGGGAACGGCGAAAAAGCCTTAAAAGGGGTGATTGAAACGGATGACGGTTCACACCGGCTGGGGGAGGTTGCCCTGGGCATGAATAACGGAATCGAAAAAGTATTGAAGCATCCCTTATTTGTTGAAAAAGTCGGAGGGACTCTTCATATAGCCATCGGGGCGAGTTATCCGGAATGTTTTGCAACAGATCCGGCCTCAGAGGAGGGCAAGAAGGTGACCGATGACCTGCTAAAAAAAGGGATCATGAATAAATCAGCGCAACATGTGGATATCGTGACCGATTTCAGGAGCGGGGGCAGCGGACAGGCGGTTTACCTGGATGAAGTCAAACTGGCCATCAGTAATAATATCTGGGTAGTCCCGAAGTGAGAACCGGTTGCCATATAATCCGAAAGCAGCTGTGATACATAAAATATTTTTGAGGAAAAGTTTCTGTACGTGCGATAATGGAATAGAAACGGTTCCCTGTTTCAGAAAAGATTACCCGGCGATCAAAAGGCTGAGGAAAAGACCATGGAAACACCATTTGCACTAAATATTCAATCCGAAATTGGCCAACTGGAAGGTTTTATCGTACATACTCCGGGCAGAGAAGTAGAGGATATGACTCCGGAGAGGGCAGAAAGAGCTCTTTACAGTGATATTCTGAATCTTTCGGTGGTTTCCAAGGAATATTCACAATTTCTGGGTGTTCTGAAAAAAGAGTGCCGGGTTTTTGAAGTCGGGCAACTGCTGAAGGAAATTCTGGAAGCTGAATCCACCCGCACCCAAATGGTTGATGAAATCTGCCGCAACGAAGCTGCGGATTGCATTAAAAGCTATCTGCTGGATTTATCCCCGGCAGAACTGGCCAGGCAGCTGATTGAAGGTGTTCCGATAATGAAAGACAATTTGTCCCGCTTTCTCAGCAGGGAGAAATACTCGCTTCAGCCGCTTCATAATTTTTTCTTTACCCGGGATGCGGCCTTCGTCTTCAACAGCAAAGTGATCATTGCCAGAATGGCCAGCAAGGTCAGAGAAAGAGAATCTATTATTATGGAATTTATCTTCAAAAAACATTCTCTTTTTCAGACAGAACCGCTCAATGCCAGGCAGTTTTCACAGTCTGCCCCGCAGTTAACAATTGAAGGTGGAGATATTCTGGCGGCACGTAGTGATATTCTCATAATCGGAATCGGAAAGCGTACCAGTACTCAGGGTGTGGATTTCATCATAGAACTCCTAAAGGCAGAACCGGAACGAAAACATATTCTGGTTCAGGAATTACCCCCGGAACCTGAATCATTCATTCATCTGGATATGATTTTCACGTTAATCGACGGACATCACTGCATGATTTACCAACCGGTGATTCTGAATTCCAGCATGTTCAGAACGGTTCAAATCACCATCGATAACCAGAAGGCAGTATCCATAAACCAGGTAAATAACCTGCCGGACGCTTTGAAAAATCTGGGGATGGATCTGTTGCCGATACCTTGCGGTGGCAACAGTGATGAATGGATTCAGGAAAGGGAACAGTGGCACAGCGGTGCGAATTTTTTTGCGCTCTCCCCCGGAAAAGTGATGGGATATGGTCAGAACATCCATACCATGGAGGAAATGAACAGGCACGGTTTCGAAATACTGAAAGCGCAGGATATTCTGAGTGGAAAAAAGAATTTGGGTGATTACCGGAATTGCGTGCTTACCTTTGACGGTTCGGAGCTGTCCCGGGGAGGCGGGGGCTGCCGATGCATGACCATGCCGGTCAGGAGAAAAACACTGCCGGCATAAACCAGAAAACATCAGGCTGGCTGAGATTGCCAGAAAAGTAAGGAGGAATGATTCAATGAAAGGTGTGGTTTTTATCACCGGTGCCAGTGCAGGCTTCGGAGAAAGTTGTGCCCGGCGGTTTGCGCAAGACGGCTGGAACCTGATACTGGCCGCACGCCGTATAGATCGACTGCGCGAGTTACAACAGGAATTGGGTGGCGAAAAAATTGCATATATCTTACAACTGGATGTGCGCGATTATAATGCGGTAAAATCTGCCATAGATCAGTTGCCGACTGATTTTCAGGCGATTGATATACTGCTTAACAATGCCGGTCTGGCTCTGGGGCTGGAACCAGTCCAGACCGGCGAAGTGACAGACTGGGAAACCATGGTTGATACCAATATAAAAGGTTTGCTGTATTGCACCCGGAACATATTGCCCGGCATGATAGAAAGAAACCGCGGTCATATCATAAATTTAGGTTCAATTGCCGGTAACTGGCCCTACCAGGGAGGTAATGTGTATGGGGCCACCAAGGCATTTGTGCAGCAATTTTCACGCAATCTGCGAACTGATATTCTGGGGACTAATATTCGCGTTACCAATATTGAACCCGGCCTGGCAGAAACCGAATTCTCCATTGTACGCTATAAGGGGGACAGAACAAAAGCATCCAAAGTCTATGCAGGAACGGATCCGCTCACTGCTGATGACATAGCGGAAATTGCTCACTGGGTAACCACGCTCCCGCCTCACGTGAATATCAACAGTGTGGAAGTGATGCCAACGAGCCAGGCCTGGGGAGGACTGGCCATCGCCAGGAAAAAATAAACCGGATCCCGGATACCCTGAAACACAATATCTTGTCTTTTAAAAGCAGGCCCGCAGCTATTGTGCCCGGGAAAATTTTTTGACCATGCAGAGCTACAGAACTCATTTAGTAAAAACCCTGAAACTGGCTTATCCCGTAACCATCGGACAGCTGGGTCATGTTATGCTGGGAGTGGTGGACAGTATGATGGTGGGCAAAGTGGGAGCAGTGCCGCTGGCTGCATCTTCATTGGTGAACGGCCTGGTTTTTCTGGTAGTGGTTTTCGGTTTGGGGATGAGTCTGGCCATTACACCCCTGGTGGCCATCTCGAGAGGTAAGAATGACCATGAGCAGTGCGGGATCATTCTGCGCCAGGCATTAATAGTGAATATGCTGGTTTCCGTGGTTCTGACATTATTGATTTTCTTTCTGTCGGACTTAATATTCTATCTTAAGCAGCCGCCGGAAGTCGCCCGGCAGGCAGCCTCCTACGCCCGCATTCTGGGTTACTCCATCATTCCCTTCATGCTGTTCCAGAATTACCGGCAGTTTATCGAAGGATTATCTTTCACCCGGCCGGCCATGTATGTCGCAATCCTGGCCAATCTGGTGAATGCCTTCGGCAACTGGATCTTCATCTACGGAAACCTGGGAGCCCCTGCCTACGGATTGGATGGTGCCGGATATTCCACACTGATTACCAGAATTTTCATGGCCCTCGGCATGATGGGTTATGTTCTCTGGTCCTCGCGGTTTAAACCCTACGATCCGTCATTCAGGTTCAGGGGAATCCAGTGGAAAGTAATCAGACGGGTGCTCAGTATCGGGATTCCAACCGGCATTCAGCATTTCTTCGAAGTGGGGGCATTCGCATTTTCTGCTGTGATCATAGGCTGGCTGGGGAGCAAGCCGTTAGCAGCCCACCAGATAGCTTTGAGCATGGCTTCCATCACGTTCATGTCAGTGCTGGGAATCTCGGCGGCCGGGACCATCCGGGTAGGCAATGCACTGGGAAAGCAGAATTTCCACGAAGTGCGGGCGGCAGGATTGATTGCTATCCTGCTGGCTGCCGGCGTGATGGCCTGTTTCGCGACCTGTTTTATCCTGTTTCGGTACTTTCTGCCCACACTTTATATTAATAATTCAGAGGTTGTCTCCATTGCCGCCTCCCTGCTGGTAATTGCGGCATTTTTCCAGATGTCAGACGGTGTACAGGCTGTGGGACTGGGCATACTTCGGGGAATAACGGATGTAAAAATTCCCATGTTTATCAGCTTTGTCGCTTACTGGGTAGTGGGTTTTCCCACGGGTTACCTGCTGGGCTTTTCTGCTGGTATGGGCGTCATTGGAGTCTGGATCGGATTACTGATTGGTTTAACCATTGCCGCTGTTTTCTTTACTCTACGTTTTTTTGCAAAAACAAAAGAATTATTTTCGCTTGAATCCGGTTAATCCTTTCTTCAGCTGCGCGAACAAGGAGGCTGGACACCACAGATAACTATTAAAGCAGCACCGGCAATATGATGAGGAGTTTACCATGTTAAAAGAGTTATTATTACGCAGAATGGGCGATTCCGATTTAATACTTTCCCCGGTCGGCCTCGGCTGCTGGCAGTTCAGCCAGGGACACGGATTTTTGGGAAGTTACTGGTCCACATTAAATGACCGGGAGATCATGGAAATCATCAGGACCTCTCTGGATAACGGAGTTAACTGGTTTGATACGGCCGAAGCATATGGTAAGGGGCAATCCGAAAGGGCCCTGGCCGCGAGCCTCTCGAAACTTGACATTAAACCGGATGAAGCCATTATTGCCACCAAATGGTGGCCGCTTTTCCGGACAGCAGGATCTATTTTCAGGACCATTGACAGGCGGCGAAAGGCGCTGGAGCCCTACCCAATTTCACTTTACCAGATCCATCAACCGTTTTCATTTTCCGGCATCCGTTCACAGATGAAGGCCATGGGCCGGCTGGTGGAACAGCAGAGGATCAGATACGTGGGTGTAAGCAACTTTTCAGCAGACCAGATGAAGACCGCATATGATGAACTCAAAAAATCCGGCTTTTCACTGGTTTCCAACCAGGTGCGTTATCATCTGCTGGATCGTAAGATTGAATCGAACGGCATTCTGGAAACGGCCCGCAAACTGAGAATTGCGATTATTTCCTATTCTCCGCTGGCCCAGGGTATTCTGACCGGCAAGTTTCACCAGCATCCGGAACTGCTGAAAAATATAAGCAGATTCCGCAGATTTCTGCCCGATTTCCGGAAAAAGGGACTGCAAAAAAGTCAACCGCTGATTGATATTCTGCACCAGCTGGCCGGGAAATACCAGGTATCTGAAGCTCAGATTGCATTAAGCTGGTTAATTTATTCAAAAGGGGATTCGGTATTCGTGATTCCGGGGGCCAGCAGAGTTTCCCATGCCCGTGAAAATGCTGCAGCCATGCAATTGCACCTGGAGAAAGCTGATATGGAAATGCTGGATGAACTGACTGAAAAATACAAATAATATGTGCAGAAAAATAATCCCTGTGGATTATCAGCAAAATCAACCCATTACAGGTACCGCCCGGACCAGGCGGCAATGAGCTTTCCCACATAGCGGGAATCTTTCTCCTTCATTAACAGATGATCTGCATCGTCCAGGGAGATGAAACTCTTGGGGTGTCTGGCCGCGGCAAAAATTCGGGAAGCGTTATCTATTGCCACCACATCATCTACCGGACTGTGAAAAATCAATAATGGTTTATTCAGATTTTTAATAAAACTTTTCATGTTATTGCTCTCCAGATCATCCAGGAACTGTTTACTGATGCGGAATGAGGTCCCGCCGATGTTAAATTCAGCTTCTCCGCTCCTTTCAATCTCTTCCTGCTTGCTCATAAAAAAACGTTCAATGTGTTCCGGATCGGAAGGGGCCGCAATAGTTACCACCGCTTTTGCTTCTATGATTCGCGATGCCGCCTGTAACACGGCTGCACCGCCCATGGAGTGACCGATCAGGATCCGGGCCGGTCCGTATTCACGTTCCAGGAATTGGGCCGCTGCCTGCAGGTCAGCGATATTGGTGGAAAAATTAGTTTCTTCAAAATCACCCTCACTTTCTCCCAAACCGGTAAAATCAAAACGCAGAACCGCAATATGCTCTTCAGCAAGAGCTTCATCGATGTTATGAATGGCTTTAAGATTTTTAGTGCAGGTAAAACAATGGGCAAAAAGTGCATACGCTTTGGGTTGCTGATCATCAGGCACATCCAGGCATGCGGCCAGTTGATAGGACTGACCTCCTTTGAAACTCACTTTTATTTTCTTCATGCTGGTTCTTTCTTCATGTTTTTTGGGATTTCATCATATTTGGCCAATTTTCCCTTCTCCAGCCGTATCAGATATAAAGTTACAACTTTCTGCCGTACATTAAAACAAGATTTACTTGAAGAAAAAATAAGATTAAGGATGAAAGAGGGAAAAGGAAAATTGATAAGGAGACGCGTGCCAAAACAAAATCGGCAGTCTGCAGTCTGCGGTTTCCGGTCTCTGTGTCCGGTTTATATAACCAGCCGTCAATTTTTTCCAGCAATTTAAATAACATAATCATAATTTATTTTATTGACCTTTTTTAAATTTTTATTAATTTTATGTAAAATCTTTCTATTCAGACTCTTTCTGGAGGAGTAATATGAAAAACCATCAAAAACACGTTTTGCTCATACTTACGTTCAGTTTCTCATTGTTTTTATTTCACTGTGCAGGCAGCAGCCGCAAAGTATCGCGGATACCCACCGACAGTGTTACCGATCTCAGTGGCCGCTGGAATGACACCGATTCCCGGATGACGGCCGAGGCCATGATACAGGACCTGCTTTCACAGCAATGGCTGGCAGAATATCAATCGGCAGCGGGAAAGAAACCGGTTATGATTGTAGGACAGGTGAGAAATAAAAGCAGCGAACACATTAATACCGATGTATTTATTAAAGATATTGAACGGGAACTTATCAACTCTGGGAAAGTCACCTTCGTGGCGTCCGCCGGGGAACGCGATCAGTTAAGGGAAGAGCGTCT
The DNA here is from genome assembly GCA_964461135.1 of uncultured Caldithrix sp. GTDB lineage: Bacteria > Calditrichota > Calditrichia > RBG-13-44-9 > RBG-13-44-9 > RQOF01. The sequence continues at coordinate 18,921 of CAYWTB010000039.1, forward strand.
TGATCAGCAACATTTTGCTTCCATGGAAACCATGAAAAGGTGGGCTAATGAAACCGGGGCAGATCATATGCTGCTGGGCAGTATCAATTCCATTGTGGATTCGGTGGAAGGTAAGAGTGCGGTGTTCTACCAGATAAACCTGGAATTAATAGATATTGAAAACAACACCAAGGTCTGGATCGGCGAGAAAAAAATAAAAAAATTGATTGAACAGGATAAGTATAAATGGTAGAAAAATTACAGTTTATATTTTAGTTAACGTGTTTCAATGAAATTTTTAATAAAAAATATTTCGATATTTTTGCTCGTCACCGGCTGCGCCTGCTCCTCCCTGCATAGCCGTAAGGACGCTGATACCGAACTGGTCTCCGATATCACCAGGGGAAATTTCGAACAGGCGGCCCGGCGTCTTGAAACCTACCGCCAGAAGAAAATTTATCTGGAGAAGGACCGGGTTCTGTATTACCTGAACAAGGGACTGGTGCTGCATTATCAGCAGAATTTCGATACCAGTAATCAGTACCTGGAAAGAGCCGACCGCATCATGGAAGACCTGTTCACCCGCAGCGTGGGTAAAGCACTACTGTCTGCGCTAGTCAATGATAATGTACTGGACTACAGCGGGGAGGTTTATGACAATTTTTATGTCAATATTTTTAAAGCCCTTAATTACGTGGCACTGAACAGTTTTGAGGAGGCTTATGTTGAAATCAAACGTGTTAATGATAAACTAAGAGAGATGGACGTAAAGTATGGTGAATGGGTTAACCAGTGGAACCAGCAGGACACCAGCGGATTCAAGATCGAAAACCGTCATATAGACTTTTATGAAGATGCGCTGGCCCATTACCTCAGTTACCTGATTTTCCGGGCAGAAGGGGAAGAGGATAATGCCAGAATTTCATATCAGAACGCCAAGAATGCCTGGGAAATGAACCCGTCCGTTTATGACTATGCCATGCCGCCCGTCCTGCAGAACGAGCCGCAATACTCAGGTGTTTTTCTTGATGTCCTGGCATTTACCGGAAATGCCCCGCAAAAGGCGGCTGCCGGCGGAGAAATTACCACCTTTGATAACTTCATTCTTATATCCGATGTACAGGGGCAGAAAAACAAAATCCTGCTGAACATGCCGGGATTGGAGGAGGGATGGCATTTTAAATTCTCATTTCCCGAGGTTCGTAGCCGGCCTTCCCGGGTTAAGCGCATCCGGATATTTATCGATGATCAGCCGATGGGTGAACTTCAACTGCTGGAAGATATTGGCAAGGTGGCTTCCTATACCTTTGAAACCAAAAAAAATATTATCTATTTCAAGATATTAACGCGCACTTTGCTGAAGGGCATTGCTGCTCACAAGACCAAAGAGAAGATCCAGAAAGAAACCGGGACGGAGAAAAAATTTTTATTACGCAATATCATCAATCTCGGTGTGGATGCGGTGTTCGATGCCACGGAAAATCCGGATCTGCGTATCTGGTCCACTCTTCCCCAACACTGCTTTGCGGGAGAATATGAGCTCTCACCCGGAATCTATAACATTAAAATTCAATTCATAGATTCCAATGAGACGGTTGTGAGTGAGGAAATCTATCCACAATACGAGATAAAACCGCATTTGAATTTATTAGAGGCATTCTATTTGAATTGAATAATCGAGTGGAATTGGGATAAATAAGATCAAAGATCAAAGATTACCACGAAGTGGTCGCTATGCGAAAGATAAAAGATGAAAGGGGGAAGAGGGTAAAGGGCAAAGGGAAAAAGGGAAAAGGAGATAGGTGCTAAAATAAAGTAGGCAGTCGGCAGAAAGGCAAGATTAAAGTATTATAACGTCTTGGAAATAGAACTCACTTTCCATTCAGGGATGTAACTTTACAATCAGGCAAAATTAAGGAAAATGTATGAACCGGCAGGAAATGATTGAGAGAATTGAGCAGAAAGAGGAGCTTTGGGATGTAGTTGTAATTGGTGGCGGGGCTACCGGAATGGGAACGGCGTTGGACGCTGCCGCCCGCGGCTATAAAGTCCTTCTGCTGGAACAGCATGATTTCGGCAAAGGAACCTCCAGCCGCAGTACAAAACTGATACACGGAGGCGTCCGTTACCTGCAGCAGGGGAACATCACACTGGTACTGGAAGCCCTGCATGAGCGCGGTTTGCTGATCAGCAATGCTCCTCACCTGGTCCATCATCAGGCTTTTGTGGTGCCGTCATATGATTGGTGGAGTGGTCCCTTCTATGGCATCGGACTGAAAGTGTACGATATGATGGCCGGCAGGCTGGGACTGGGGCCCTCCAAACGGATTTCCCGGGAAGAGACCCTGCAACGTATACCCACCCTGGAGCCACATGAATTGCGTGGCGGCATTATTTATTATGACGGACAATTTGACGACTCCCGCCTGGTGATTAACCTGGCGCAAACGCTGGCAGAACTGGGAGGAACCCTCATTAATTATATGCCGGTAACGGCATTATCGAAACAGGACGGTATGATCCGGGGAGTGGTTGCAGTTGATTCAGAAAGCGGTAAAGAGTACACTCTGAATAGTAAAGTGGTAATCAATGCCACCGGAATTTTTACCGACAGGATCGTTAAGATGGATGATCCTGCTGCGCGTGATCTGTTGGCCCTCAGCCAGGGTGTACATATCATCCTGGAGAGGGAATTTCTGCCGGGTGACTCCGCCATAATGGTGCCTCATACGGAGGATGGGCGGGTTCTGTTTGCAATCCCCTGGCATGACAAGGTAGTGGTAGGTACCACCGACAGCCAGGTGAATTCGCCCAGTCTTGAACCACGGGCGGCCAGAGATGAGATTGATTTTCTGCTGGAACATGCCGCTCGTTACCTGACAAAAGATCCCGGGAAAAAGGACATTAAAAGCATCTTTGCGGGAATCCGTCCGCTGGTAAATTCAGGGGAGAGCGCCAGCACTGCTGAAATCTCCCGCGATCATTTTGTTTTTATAAGTCAATCCGGGCTGGTTACCATTACGGGCGGGAAATGAACTACCTACCGCAAAATGGCGGAAGATACCATTGACAAGGCGCAGATGGTGGGAGATCTCCCCGGGCGGTCTTGTACAACCAAAGACCTGCGCATACATGGCTGGCAGAAAGATGCTGATCCGGAAAATCTTCTATCTTATTATGGTACTGATGGCGCTGCACTGCAGGATCTCATCCATGAAATTCCGGTACTGGGGGAAAACATTCATCCCGATTTACCTTACCAGAAAGTAGTGGTACTGTGGGCAGTAAGGCAGGAAATGGCTCTTACGGTGGAGGATGTCCTGTGTCGCCGAACCCGTTCAATTTTGCTGGATGCGAAAGCCAGCCTGGAAGCGGCTCCGCTGGTGGCGCAGCTCATGGCCGGGGAAATGGGCTGTTCAGAAGACTGGCAGAAACAGCAGGTGGCTGCTTACAGAAAGCTCTGTCAGAATTATCTGCCCTGAAACCGTTCCTGCTGCAATAACCGATGGCAAAGGTAAACAGCCATACCGCATTTTTATTTTTATGCACCGGTGGCGAGATTTCAGTTAAGAGAACCATCGCCGGAAAAAGGGTGTCAACAAGACGGTTACCAGACTACTTTCGATAAAGACTACCAGGGGCACCGGAAGAAAACGGAGGGATAGGCGAAGAACAATACCATCCATTCCCCCTAAGCTGGCAGCCGCAATGACAACAAGGGGAGCAAATCGGTCCGGGAATTCTATTTTGCCATATGAGCGCATTTCAAGATGACTGAGGTACTACCCTGCCCTTCAGGACATGCGGCGTTGCATCGCAGATCTCAACATCTACATAATCTCCCCGCCGGTAATCACCTCCCGGAAATATGACAATCTTATTACCGTCATTGCGGCCCTGGTAATCATCCGGTGATTTTCGTGTGGATTCCTGCTCAATCAGTACCCGCTGAACCTCACCGATATGAGCACGGTTCTTTTTCAGTGAAATACTATTCTGAAGTTCATTTAAACGGATTATGCGCTGTTTCTTTTTTTCTTCGGGTACATCATCGGCATACCGTCTGTGGGCAATGGTTCCTTTTCTGGGGGAGTATTTAAATATGAAGGCCGAATCGAATTCCACCTTCTGTATAACGTCAACGGTATCCTCAAACTCCGTGTCGGTCTCAGTGGGAAATCCTACAATGATATCAGTGGTAATAACCATAGCCGCATGATGTTTGCGGATATCGTCCACCAGCGCAAGGTATTCCTCTTTACTGTAGGTCCGGTTCATTTTATCCAGAATACGCGAATTGCCGGCCTGCAGGGGAAGATGAATATGTTTGCAGACTCGGGGATTCTCCGCAACTACATGCAGCAGCCGGTGCGGAAAATCTTTGGGATGCGGAGAGGTAAACCTAATACGGTCCACACTTCTTACTTTACTCACTTCTTCCAGCAAATGGGCAAAATCCTTCCCCTGGTAATTATAGGAATTCACATTCTGTCCCAGCAGGGTAACCTGTTTAAAGCCCTCCTCTACCAGTTTACGGACTTCAGCGGTAATGCTACGGGGAGAACGGCTGCGTTCCCGGCCACGGGTATAGGGTACCACACAAAATGTGCAAAAATTATTACAGCCACGCATAACGGCAATCCAGGCATTTATACCGCCCTTGCGGTTGGGATAAACATCCGAGTAATCCTCAAATTCGGACAGCGTCACATCATAGGCACTTTCGCCGCTGCTTTCCACCTCACGGATAAGAGCGGGAAGCCGCTTGTAGCTGTCCGGTCCCACAACAAAATCCAATTTTAACTCCCGGTCTTCCAGCAGATGCTTACGGAAATTGGTAGCCATACATCCCAGTACACCGATCAGAAGGGGATCACCATTTCTGGAATGACCGATGGTATGAATGCGGTTAAAAACTTTTCGGTTGGCATTGTCCCTCACCGAGCAGGTATTCAGCATAATAATTTCGGCTTCGCTCTCCTGTTCAACGATCTGGTAATTTGCCTGCTGTAACACGGCTCGTACGATTTCCGTGTCATATTCATTCATCTGACAGCCGTAGGTCTCTATATATACTTTTTTCATTTTTTCATCCGTAAAAATACATCTGGAAATATTTCATTTATTTTGCATAACATCACAAATTTAAGTCCAAAACTGTAAAAAATTGATACTATAAATTTCAGCCGTTTAAATTCCTTGTTCCGGAAATGACCGGTACCGGAGCCTAATATCTATTTTATGCTTTTCCGGTGTTTCATGACGGTTATCCCTCCTCACGGTTTGCATTAACCTGATACATCATCTGTCAACCCGTCATCCATTAATTCTCCGGAAACCATAAGGCCGTCCACCTTCTTCAGCCGTACCGGAACAAGCTGGTTATGAAGATTCTTTTCCGATGCAATTTTAACCCGGATATAGGTATCGGTAAGGCCTTTCCAGCAACCGTTCTTTTTCTGCTCGAACAAAACCTTTTGGACGGTGCCAATATTTTCGTGCAGATAGGTATATTTTTTCCGGCTGCTCAGTTCCCGCAATAATCTGCTGCGCCGTTCCACTTCTTCAGCCGGAACCCGATCGGGAAGTTTCCGGCTTTTGGCCCAGGGTCTTTGCGAATAGCTGAATACATGGAAATACGTCAGCGGCAATTCCAGTAGAAAACGGTAGGTTTGCTGAAAATGTTCTTCGCTTTCGCCCGGGAATCCTACAATCACATCTGTCCCGACGCATACATCTGCGACGGTGCTTCGCGCAAAATGAATAAAATCCGCAAACTCCTTCAGCGAGTATCTGCGATTCATGGCGGAGAGGATTTCATCGCTGCCACTTTGTAAAGGGACATGGAGATAATGGCACAATTTTGAATTCTCTTCCATTTTTTCCAACAATTCGGTGGCAATGGTGGTGGGTTCAATACTGGAAATGCGTATACGGTCCAGCCTCTCCAGTTTCTCCAGTTCATGGACCACATCCACCACGGTCCTGCCCTGGAAGTTATATGTGCCTATATTGATGCCGGTGAGAACGATTTCGCGGTGACCGGCTTCCACCAGCATTTCCGCTTCAAAGATAATATCTTTGAATTCACGGCTGCGGGCCCGCCCCCGCGCATAGGGTATCACGCAGAAGGAACAGAAAGAATCACATCCATCCTGAATCTTAAGATTGGCCCGGGTATGATCCCGGTCAATTCCGGCCGCAGGCAACGTAAAACTTCTCCCGGAAATTACCGGTGTAATGACCTGTGCTTTTTCATCATTAAAATGTCGTTTCAGAATCCGGGCAAATTCCATTTTACGGGAATTTCCTACTACCCAGCGGACATTATGCAGGTCCAGCAACTGTTCCCGCTGGATCTGTGCCTGGCAACCCAGCAATGCAATGCGGGCTTGTGGCTGTATCCGGTTAATTTTATTCACCAGCTTACGGGTATCGGCATCCCCGTTTTCCGTCACGGTACAGGTATTTACCACTACCACATCCGCAGGATTTCGGAAATCCACCACCCGGTACCCCTGCTCCTCGAAACTGCACTGCAGAATGGCCGTCTCCGCCTGGTTCAGGCGGCAACCAAAAGTATAAAAAGAAACGGTAGTCTTCATTCTCAGAACGTAAACATAAAAAACTCTTAAATTTGAATACTTTCCCGGAATTTAAAAAGAATCAGAATAATTCACAACTGTTTCCATGGGCAAAAGATCCCGCAGAAAAATCCGGAGCTGAAATCTGACGGTAATTATCGCTGGTACTTCCCCATCAATTCGGTTTCCTCCAAAACATGGCCTTTCATGGCGTTCAGTAACTGTACTTTATCCAGATTTTCTTTTTTCAGCACGGTATCCAGTGCATACAGTTTAAAAAAATAACGGTGCGTTCCCCCGGGAGGACAGGGTCCGCTGTATCCGGTTTTGCCCGAGCTGTTTACTCCCTGCAACGCTCCCTCCAGTGGGGCGGCAAGTTTTTTTTCCTTTTTATTGATGTTTTCCGTCAGCCGGCTGGCAGAGGCGGGAATATCATAAACCACCCAGTGAACCCAGACGTGGGCCGGGGCATCGGGATCATCGCAAATTAATGCCAGTGATTTGGTGCCAGATGGAGAATGTTTCCATTCCAGGGGCGGGGAAATATTTTCGCCGTCACAGGAATATTTTTCGGGGATCATACCACCATTTTCAAATACGGGACTTTCCAGCAAAAAATCCATATGCACCTCACTTTTAGGATTTGGTTTTTCCTGTTCTGTCATTTGTGCCGCGGTGAAAAATTGCCGTGGTACAGGCAACAGTATACAAATAAGAAACAGACCGCTTAAAATATGATTCATATTTTCCTCCCGGATAAAAATCCATCATTTAAAAATACAATTCTTAAACCGTAAAGTCAAATGAGCAGGCAGGATCTCCTTAAATTTTCGGCTTTCCATCCGGGACACTATAATGCCGGCTGGCATGGAGACTTCAGTTTTTTCACAAAGGAACAATTATTAATACAAAAAGTAATTGCATTGAATTAAATTTATTGTATCTTTTGGCGCCGGTTTATCCTGGAGAGAAAGCGATATAAGAAATGAGCAAAAAAGAGTTTATCACTATCCGCGGAGCCCGGGAACACAACCTGAAGGATATCAGCCTTAAGATCCCGCGCGATAAATTCGTGGTGATAACCGGTTTATCGGGATCGGGCAAATCCAGCCTGGCATTTGATACCATTTATGCTGAAGGCCAGCGCCGCTACGTGGAAAGCCTCAGTGCCTACGCCCGGCAGTTCCTGGGCTTAATGGAAAAACCGGAAGTGGATTATATCGACGGACTCTCACCCGCCATCTCCATTGAGCAGAAAACCACTCACAAGAATCCCCGTTCAACGGTGGCGACGGTTACCGAGATATATGATTACATGCGTCTGCTGTTTGCACGGGTAGGGCATCCTCATTGTTACAACTGCGGAGATCCTATTCAGAAACAGACCCCGCAGCAGATAGTGGATAAAATACTTGAATATCCGGAGGGACGGCGCATTCAGATTCTGGCGCCGGTAGTTCGCGGGCGTAAGGGCGAATACCGGGATCTTATTGATGAAATCAGGAAAGAAGGATTTATCCGTGCCCGGGTGGACGGTAAGCTGGCGGACCTGGAGCAGGATATTAAACTAAAAAAGAATATCAAGCATGATATTGAAGTGGTAGTAGACCGCCTGAAAATAAGAAAAGATATCCGCCAGCGGCTGGCTGAATCTATTGAAATATCCCTGAAAATGGGAAGTGGCCTGGTGATTGTGGAGGATGTGGATGACATCAGTGAACAACTCTTCAGCGAACAATTTGCCTGCATGAAGTGCGGTATCAGCTATGAAGAAATCGAACCGCGCATGTTCTCCTTCAACTCTCCCTATGGTGCCTGCCCGGAGTGTGACGGGCTGGGAACGAAGCTGGAAATAGATCCGCGCCTGGTGGTACCCAATACCAGTCTCACTATTGAGCAGGGAGTTCTTGTCCCCATCGGGGAAAAGAGAGGAAGCTGGTATTTCGAGATGATTAAAGCTCTGGCCGATCAATATAATTTCAGCCTGGATATTCCTTGGAGGGAGCTGCCGGAAGAAATTCAGAATCTGATTCTATACGGATCAAGGGATAAAGTTAAATTTATATTCAGCCGGGAGAATTCACATTATGAATTTTCATCCAAATATGAGGGTGTAATAAAAAATTTATACCGTCGTTACCGGGAAACGTCTTCCCAGTCCATCAGGGAATGGATTGAAGGATTCATGAACCAGATTCCCTGCCCGGAATGCAATGGTGCCCGCCTGCGCAAGGAAACCCTGGGTGTAAAAATCAACGGCCTCAATATTGCGGAAATTACCTTTATGAATATCCGGGAAGCGGAAGCGTTATTTAGCCACCTTGAGCTCTCTGAAAAGGAAAGCATTATTGCTCATCAGGTCCTGAAGGAAATCCGGGCGCGCCTGCAATTTCTAAAAGACGTGGGTCTGGAATACCTGACCTTAGCCCGGGCCACCGGCAGTTTATCCGGAGGTGAAGCGCAGCGTATCCGGCTGGCTACACAGATCGGTTCCCAGCTGGTGGGCGTCCTCTACATCCTGGATGAACCCTCCATCGGGCTGCACCAGCGTGATAACAGCAGGCTGATCAGCACACTTCTGCGCCTGCGTGACCTGGGGAATACCGTTCTGGTTGTGGAACATGACCGTGAAACCATTGAACATGCCGATTTCGTCATTGACCTGGGTCCGGGTGCCGGTAAGCACGGCGGAGAGGTAGTGGCTACCGGAACTCCCCGTGAGATTGAAGCGAATCCGGACAGCCTTACCGGTCTGTACCTGAGTTACCAGCGGTATATCCCGGTACCGGCATCGCGAAGGAACGGTGACAGCCGTTTCCTGCTTCTCAAAGGAGCACGTGGCAATAATCTTAAGGAAATTAATGTCAATTTCCCTCTAGGAAAATTTATCTGTGTTACCGGGGTATCCGGTTCCGGCAAGAGCACCCTGATCAATGAAACTCTTTATCCCATATTGTCCCGTCATTTTTATAACAGTAAAATGATTCCCCTGCCCTATGATGAGATCGCGGGCCTGGAACATGCAGATAAAGTGATCGCAATAGATCAATCCCCTATCGGGCGAACCCCGCGTTCAAATCCGGCCACCTATACCGGCCTGTTCACCCTGATCCGGGACCTGTTTGCCCAACTGCCGGAATCAAAGATCCGCGGATATATGCCGGGGCGGTTTTCGTTTAACGTCAAAGGAGGCCGCTGCGAAGCCTGTGAGGGAGACGGAGTAAAAAAGATCGAAATGCATTTTCTGCCGGATGTCTATGTGACCTGCGAAGTCTGCAAGGGTAAACGCTACAACCGGGAAACCCTGGAGATCCATTACCGCGGAAAATCCATCGCCGACGTGCTGGATATGACGGTGAGTGATGCCCTGGAATTCTTCGATAAAATTCCTGCCATAAAGCGTAAATTAAAAACACTGCGTGATGTGGGACTGGGTTATATTCACCTGGGACAGCAGGCCACCACCCTTAGCGGGGGAGAAGCTCAGCGGGTAAAATTAAGCACCGAGCTTAGCCGGGTGAGCACGGGAAATACGGTCTATATGCTGGATGAACCCACCACCGGACTGCACTTTGCGGATATCAGCATGCTCCTGGATGTGCTCAATAAACTGGTGGACAAAGGAAACACAGTTATTGTGATTGAACATAATCTGGATGTTATTAAAACAGCGGACTGGATTATCGACCTGGGTCCGGAAGGCGGTGATGAGGGTGGAACTGTTGTTGCGGAAGGACGTCCGGAGGATATTGCCGGAAACCAACTATCCTATACCGGCCAGCATTTGAGCAAGGAACTCTCCAGCTGGTACCATCATTCCGAAAAATACAGCGTTTCGGACACGGCTTCCTGATTTATACCGGCCTGTTCAATAAAATAAGCCGACACCTCTCCCTGCAGAATACCCTTGAGGCATCCTCTGCGGCTCATCAGATATTCAGCAATTATCCATTACTTTTGGAAAACGGAACTTAGTTTAATAAATTTCACATTAATTAAGTTAAATTTAATACGATTACCTTCTTCCACAACTGACGCATCCATGCCCGAGACCAAAAATAATCCTTACCGCTATCTGCCCCATATCCTGTTCCTGTTCCTGGAAATGGCCACCATCGGAACTTATGTGGTTGCTTTTCTGATCACCTTTCTTACTTTCGACGAGCTTGAGTTTACAGCACGGTACCTGATTTATCAAAAATGTATTACCTATAATGCAGTGATCGGAGGCATGGCGGCACTCTTATTTTCGGTCAGTTTAACCCTACGGAAATCTTCAAAGCCAGAAACCATTGACGACTTTAAACTCCAGAGTAAGATTCTCACTAAATATGCCCTTTTTGTAATTCTGATGCTTATGATTCTATTGTTCAATTATTTGGGGCTTGTTTTCCACGCTCTGGATTTGTTTTCTCTACTATTTACCGTCTATCTTCTGATGTCCATTTCACACAAGTACTCCACTCAATTTCAAAGGCCGGCCTGGCAGCACCCCACCACCTCCGGTATGTTTATTGAAGGGAGCCTTCTGCTTGGGCTGGCTGTCAGTATGTGGCTGTTTAAAGGGAAAGCGCTTTCAATAAAACTGGGCTGGATTATGCTGATTATTATGGCGTTCGAAATTCTTACCCTGTGGGGACGGTTCCAATTCCTCAGCAAGGCAACACCGGTGACGCGCAAATCAGTGCAAATGATGCTGGGTTCGCATCTGGCTTTATTTGGAATCCGTTTTATCTTCGGTATTATTATGCCAATGGTTTACCTGTTTTGGGCTCTGATCATTTCCTCTGCATTACCGCTGGAACCGGTTATTCTAATGATTATCGTGGGCGAAATTAGCGAACGCATTCTGCTTTTTGTCAGCAGTGAACAGACCGTCTTATCTTCAGACCATAAGGATATGTTAATTGGTTGAAAACTATCAGCAGGGAGTATGACATGAATATTCAGGATTCCCGGACAGTCATCAATAACTTTGTGAAGAATATCAGATTATACTGGCAGGTGATTTTTCTGATAAGTGTGCTCTGTTACGGATTTTCCTTTCTGTACCGGATGGACAACAGCCCGCCGGTGCGGGATATCAAACATTTCCAGCTGTTGAACTGGGGAAGTTTTGCAATTGCCCTTTTTCTGGCAATCAGCATACTTTACATTAAACGCAAATATTTCCGTTTGCGTTATTTTGAAAATTTCCTGGAAAATACCCGGGGAGAAAATCCGGATATGGATGAACAGCAGTTGGTGCGCAGACTTGTCCGTCATATCGGTTCACTGATGAAACGAGTCTGGATTATGGGTGGCAGCCTGATTCTGCTGGGGGTGATATATTACTGGATTACTCTAGATGCCTGGAACATGCATGTTTATTTTGTGGTGGGCCTGTATTCCCTGGTTATTAATTACCCACGCCGGGACCTGTTTATGGATATTCCATACGTTATCAAAGAAATTTTGAAAAAGCCACGGAAAGATGGAGAAAACCGGGTATAAAGCTAACCAGGTTTAGTCTCCCTTACCGCCTGAATCAATGAAATCCGGCGTCGGTTACATTCTCCGGCCGCCGAAAAAGTATGGCGACAGCTCCGGAACAGGACAAAGACAGGTTTTGAAAGCCATGGTCTTTCCTCAAAAATTAAAAGCTCTTTTATCAGGAGAATTTTATTTATAAACTCAGATTGCTGGACTATTCTGGAATGATTATAAACCGGAGATCATATGATAGGCCGCAATACAGTTGGCGATACGCCGCACATATCCAGTTCCACCTTTGTTCATCCTACGGCCCTCGTGCAGGGGAATGTCATAATCGAAGATAACTGTTTTGTGGGACCCATGGCCATTATAAGAGCCGATGAAGTAGATGACGAAGGCAAGGTACAATCCATTGTCATTAAGGCGAACTGTAATATCCAGGACGGGGTTATTATTCACTCCGCCCGGGGTAAATCAGTTCACATCGGACGGGAGGTATCGGTAACCCATGGTGCTATCATTCACGGACCGTGTACCATTGAATCAGGGTGTCTGATCGGTTTTAATGCGGTAATTTATAATGCCTTTTTAGAAAAGGATGTGGTGGTTCTGCATAACGCGGTGGTGGAAATGGTCACCATTCCCTCGCGAAAAGTTGTTCCGGCAAATGGCACAGTTATTTATCCGGAAGATTTCAACATTCTGCAGGAATACACGCCGGCCATCGAAAATTTCTGCAAAAAAGTAATCAACACCTATAAACAGCTGACCTACGGATATCTGGCGGATTCCAAGGGATAAACCGACCGTAAGAACTTAGCAGGAAAGTTTCCTTCCGTATTATATCTCACAGAAAAAAATTTCCCATCAACAAATAATACAATCGTGTCGAAAATTAAATATATGAGGGAAGAAAACCCGAAGGCAGTATTTTTTTAATGGCTTGCATCAAAATTATCTGAGATTTAAAATGGGGCAAGCACCAAAAATTCAGAAATCGAGAGTATGCTTAAATGTGTCGCTTTTTTATCTACTGGGGAAATAAACCGGTTGCCTTATCACAGTGGTTAATTACAGCGGATAACTGTCTTCTGGAGCAGAGCAGGAATGATATGTCCGCACGACCCAATCCGGACGGCTGGGGTTTCGCTTACCACCAGGGAGATAAAATAATCCTAGCCAAAAATACCGAACCGGCCTTTAAAGACAGCAGATTTCAAATGACCTCCGAAAAAATTATCAGCGATCTCCTGTTTGCCCATGTACGCCGGAGGTCTCAAGGTACGGTCAGTTATGAAAATACACATCCTTTTGTGTATGAGAACTGGATTTTCATGCATAACGGCAATATCCCCAACTTTGAGCATTATAAACAGCGTCTCGCCTTAAAACTCCCGCCCAATTCCTTCATCAATACGGAGGGGACGACGGACAGCGAATTTCTGTTCAAGTATTTCATCTACTGGCTGGGACAGATGAATAACTGTGACATCTATTGCATGATAAATCTTATAAACAGCATTATTCATGAACTCATTGAGCTCTCAGACCGCGCCACACTGAACGAACTTGCGCTCAACTTTGTGCTGACCAACGGACATTTTGTACTCGGATTCCGCCGGAACCGCACACTTTATTACAGTTTCACGGATGATTCACTACTCATTGCTTCAGAAAAGATAAACCGGCAATATGATTGGAACGAAGTTCCGGAAAACCATTTTATAGTTGCACCCAGTCCCGGAGAAGTGCAGCTGGCCGCATATAACATTGAACTGAAAAAGCAATCATTATCCCTGGTATAATTTCCCCGGTCAACAAAACCCTGAATTGTAAAGTCGCATCTGTCAATCAAACTCTGTTACCCCATGGCGCAAAATGATGAAAAACAGCGAGAATAAAACATCCATAGATATCCTGGCTTTTGGCGCCCATCCGGACGATGCGGAACTGGGATGCGGGGGAACCCTGGTTAAATTAAAAAATCTGGGATACCGCACCGCGATCATTGATCTTACGCAAGGGGAAATGAGCAGCCGCGGTACGGTAGAGCAACGCCAAAAAGAAGCATCCCGGTCTGCTGAAATTTTGAAGCTTGACTGGCGGTTAAATCTTAAATTACCGGATGGTCACATCGAAAATAATCAACCGAACCGGGAGCAGTTAATCGAGAGAATCCGGCAATTCAGACCGTCTCTGATCCTGGCCCCCTACCCGGAAGACCGGCATCCCGACCATGTGCACAGCTCCCGCCTGATAGGTGAAGCCTGGTTTTACGCCGGTGTTAAAAAGATCCTACCCGCTATTGCACCGCACAGGCCGTTCCGCATTTTATATTATATGGCCAAGTACGAATTCCAGCCCAGTTTTGTTATGGATATCAGCGGGGAATACGAGGAGAAATTCCGGTCCCTGCAGGCCTATCAGTCCCAGTTTTATAATCCTGAATGGCCGGAAGAACAGACCTTTATCTCTTCCCGCTGGTTCATGGAATCGGTGGAATTCCGGGCAAGACATTATGGCTGGATGGCGGGTGTAAAATACGGAGAACCTTTTTGGATCCGGGAACCGATGGCCATTGACGATCCGATCCCCATATTCTCGCGTAAAATTGTGTGACCACTTCCACCGAGAGCGATGCAAATACCCTGACAAACCCTTTATTTGGACTTCATGACATACACGCCATCCCAGTCGGCCGGCGGCGGCTGTTTCATAAATTCACGGCATCTTTCCAGATAAAGCCGGGATGGCCCGTCATCAGGATTATAGGTCAGGGCTTTTTCAAAAGAATGGGCGGCCGCTTCCCATTGTTTTAACAGATAGTCTTTAAAACCTTTTTTGTACTCCAGAATCATTTCTTTCATGCCGGTTTCCAGCGAGTCATCCTTCCGGGCAATAAGCTCATAGGCCCGCACCGGCTTCTTCTTTCCCTTCACCCGCAGCATATCCAGGGGACGGGTAATAAACTTCTCCTGCACGCGGTCGAAGGTTTGTTCACCCATCATTACCCTGGTTTTATACAGCTGGTTGGCACCTTCCAGGCGCGAGGCAAGGTTTACTGCATCGCCCACCACCGTATAATCGAAACGACTTTCCGAACCCATATTGCCCACAATCATATCGCCGGAATTAATTCCTATACGCATATTGAATACCGGCCGGTCGATCTTTTTCCAGTATTCCTGCAGCAGTTTCAGTTGCTTATTCATTTCCAGGGCTGCTAGACAGGCCAGCTCCGGACTGTCATCAATTTCCACCGGGGCACCGAAAACAGCCATAATAGCATCACCTTCATATTTATCCAGCATACCCTTGTATTGAAAGATTACATTAGTCATGCTGGTTAAATATTCATTCAGCAGATGAACCAGAGCAGAGGGTTCCATACTCTCGGCCAGGGAAGTAAATCCTTCAATGTCTGAGAACAGCACCGTACAGAATTTTTTCTCCCCACCC
>CAYWTB010000039.1:34427-37466 GCA_964461135.1 uncultured Caldithrix sp.
CACCCAGTTTAACCTTTTCGGGGTGTTTCAACAGATCATCCACCACAGCAGTGGACACATAATGCGAGAACACCTTGCGGATCTGCCTTTTGTCTTTTTCCTCAAACAGGTAACGGTACACGTAGGTGACTGCAAAAATGATGAGCACGGCCAGGAGCAGCGGAACTGTTGGTAACCAGAACGAATATTGCTGCAGGAGAAATAAACCCGTCAGCAGGATAAAGAAAACGATCAGTGCAGTGAGAATAATGCTCCCCAGCGGCCTGGGATAAATGAGGATTAAACCGACAAACAGGCTGAAAAGAAGGATTAAAATGAATACGGGTATACCAGCCATCCGGTAGATATATTTTCCGTGGAGAATCTGATAGATCACATTGGCATTTACCTCCACCCCGGGAAAGGCCGGCTGAAGCGGGGTAGTACGGAGATCATAAAATCCGGGCAGGGAGGTACCCACCAGGACAATTTTTCCCCGGAAAAAGTCCTTCTGTACAAATCCCATCAGGACATCATAGAATGAAATATAACGGAAGGATTTAAACCCACCCGTATAGCGAATCAACATCTGTCCGTAAGCATCTATGGGGAGAAGGGATGTCTGGCCCTTCTCATTCTTCAGAATAAGGTCTGAAGTTTTCGGGTCATAGCTCATGCTGGTGATATTTTTTAATTTCAGGGCTATCTGAACGGAGAACGCCGGATAGACATGCTGATTGAAGCGCAGCAGCGCAGGCAAGCGGCGCAACACCCCGTCGGGATCGGGAAACATGTTCACATAGCCGGCAGTGAAGCCGGCATTTAGGAATCCCGGGTAATCGGGTTCAAACCGATCTTGACTGATCAGGCCGGCGAGAAGTTCATCCTGGATCTGGTAACTAAATTTCCGGTAAACCAGATCGGGCGGTTCATTGACCATGGACGGACGGTAGTGTTCCAAATCTGCGGAAGAAAAATAAAAGGCATTACAGACATTACCGGCAATGGTCATGGCATTCTGTAATTCCTGATCTTCCCGCGGGTAGCGGGGATTGGGATCGAAGATAACATCCAATCCCATCACAGATACACCTGCACTATGCAGGTAGTCGATCAGGCGGACCCAGTAATTACGCGGCCAGTTGTAATAACTTCCCAGTTTCTGAATACTTCTTTCATCGATATCGATAATAACAATTTCATCAATGGGATTGGCAGGAGGTTCAATTGCACGGCGCAGTCTCCAGTCGTAGGTCTGGGATTCCATGCGATAAAAAAACTGGCCGAACAAAAACTGAGTCAACAGCCACACCACCAGTCCGGTGATGAAACCCACCAGTGCCCCGGTGATTAATTTCCTTCTCCAAAGTTGAGACATGAGTTTTTCCTGTTTATCTTATCATTGCAGATTATGACATTTCAGGTTAAAGCAAGAATCTTTTCCTATTTAGTCGGCTGAAAATTCATTAACAACAGAAATAAATTTTTCCAGGTCATGGTGGTTATTATAATAGTGCGGTGAGACCCGAATTTTGCCCTCGCGCAGTGATACAAATATTTTATTCTCCCGCAGATGGTTGAACACCTCTTCCGCCCGGTGATGAAAGAAGGTCACAATACCGGAACGGTGCGCGGGTTCGGGGGAGGTAAAAAGTTCATATCCGCTTTCCTGCAAGCGTCTGATCAAATAATCGGTGTTGGACAAAATTTTTTCCTGGATGGCATCCACACCGATCTCCAGCATAATTGCCAGAGTTTCCCCGGCGGTTACGACTGCCATGGTATTAAAAACACCCGGTTCGAATCGCTGGGCGGTGGAAGCGAATGGTTGTGTGTAATTGAAGAAATCGAAGGGCACCTCCAGGCTCATCCATCCCGCCTGGACCGGATAGACCCTCTCAAATATGCGCGGGGAAATATAGACCAGGCCCAGCCCGGCCGGCCACATTAACCATTTATGCCCTCCGCAGGAAAGAAAATCTATGCCCATGTCCCGGACGTCCATTTTGAGGGCACCCAGGCCCTGGATGGCATCCACGCTGAAAATGAGATCATGTTCCCGGCAGATTTCGGCAATGGCTTTCATATCGTTCCGGTATCCGTTCATGAATTCCACGAAACTGATGGAGAGCAGGCGGGTTTGCGGCCGGATGGCCCTGCGGATATCCCCGGTATCAATAATTCCATTTTTATGTTTTACAAAATCCACTTCCACACCCAGCCGGTGAAGATTGGCAAAGGGGATTACATTGGAAGGAAATTCAAAATCGTTAAGCAGGATGCGGTCCCCGGATTTCCAGGACAGGCCCAGAGCCAGAATGTTCAGGCCGGCGGAGGTATTGCTTGTGAGGGCAATATTTTCAGCCGTTGCATGAATAAGTTCTGCGGCAGCTTTAATAAATTCCGCTTTCTTTTCCAGGGCATCAGGCCAGAATTCCACATTTTTCTCCAGCCGCATACCACAGAAATCCTGCAGTACTGCAAAGGTCCGGAGATTCATGGGTGAAATTGCAGCATGATTCAAATAAACCTGATCCCTGAGGTGGGGAAACAGCTGGCGGTACTTTTCCCATTTGATATTTTTCATTGTATTCCATCCTTACATCTTTGCTGAGCAGTAATAAAACCGCCGGATTACATCTGCTTTTTCCGGATGATTGTAAAAAATGGTTCTTGTAGCGACAAACTGGTCTAAAATAAAGGATTTTAAAATTCAACGCAAATCAAATTGAGCTAATGGATGTCACTTTTTTAAACATGGTATATACCTGAAAGATGATTATGTACTTTAGACCAATTTATATATACATAAAACCCTGTTTGAATGTCCGAAATGAGCTTGTTGCCGGCAAGACAGTCGGGCCACATGGAGGACACTGAGATTAATTCCTTTAATCATTAAACTTCGATTTTATGATCTTGAGATGACAGGTCGCTCATATCTTAAAATTGAATAAGATGAAATAAATCAGCTGGTTTTGGCATTTGTTTAATATGATTATGTTCTGGTTTATTTAAGAAAAATGTTTTTTTAAAAATTTTGCTTCAGTACATCAGTTA
>CAYWTB010000040.1:0-37372 GCA_964461135.1 uncultured Caldithrix sp.
ACATTCTACTACAAACGCCAGGAGATTCATAACTTTTTACGACTTCAGGTTAGTATAACCGTTAGCTCCAGGATTTAAATGACTTATTCCTTTTCTGGAGAGTGGGTGGTGTGATATAATCCCGCCATTCGATCAACAGTGGTAAATAAAAAAACGTTTATTTCTGAAGTACCCGGGAAAAAGGGGCTTTTCGCCGGGACCGCCTATCACAAGCTGATTCATGGGGTGGTCTATAATATCAGGACACGTTACTTGGTAGATTCCTATCCATACCTTCAGGCGGTTTATTTCCGCCGCCCGCTAATACTTACCGGAATATAGTTTTAGACGGTTCACCCGAAACCACCACTGCCAATTTCACGAAGGTGTGACGGGGCCATTAGTAAAAATGACCGGAATCTGACCAAAGTTACCTTTCTTTTTCCGACGGGCCGGTTGAAAGAATACGCCTCAATGCATGCCTTACTTTTTGATTTTTTTATTTTCTCCTGTATTGTATATTTCTTGAAAAAAATCAATGGAAGATACCGAACGTTTCTCATCACGCTGGGCTTTGTTATTTGCCGCCATGGCCATGGCCATAGGCGCCGGAAACATTTGGAGGTTTCCCCGGCTGGCCGGTCAGTATGGCGGAGCTTTCCTTATTCCATGGATGATATTCCTTATTCTCTGGTCTATTCCGCTTTTATTGGTTGAATTTTCGCTGGGAAGAAATACCAGAAAAGGGGTAATCGGGTCATTTATGCAGTTTATGGGACCGGGTTACGGCTGGATGGGCGGATTTGTGGCTTTGTGTACCATGGCGATAATGTTCTATTATTCGGTGGTTACCGGCTGGGCTTTTCGTTATTTTCTGGTTTCTGTAACCGGACAGTTAGGGGGTGTTAATCATCAGGCTTATTGGAATAGTTTTGTATCAGGTTTTCAACCGATAATATTTCATCTGCTGGCCCTTTCCATTGGCAGTTTCGTGATTTACCATGGAATCACCAGAGGACTGGAGAGGGCAAACCGGATTCTTCTTCCTTCTCTGCTGGTGATGTTATTAATAGGAATATTGCGTTCCCTTACCCTTCCCAATGCAACGGTTGGTTTGAATTATTTTTTCAGCATCCGTACGGAATACCTTCTGGATTACAGAGTCTGGCTGGAGGGCCTTTCACAATCCGCCTGGTCCACCGGTGCTGGCTGGGGACTAATTCTGACGTATTCTGTTTACATGAGAGAAAAAGAAGATATTGTTTTAAATTCTTTCATCACCGGATTCGGGAACAATTCTGCTTCTATTCTCGCGGGATTGGCAATTATTCCGGCGATTTTTTCCCTCACCCCATCACTGGCGGAAGCCGAAGCGGCACTGCGGGCGGGCAATGACGGCCTCAGTTTTATAGTAATTCCGCAGCTTTTCAGTAAAATGCCGGCATCTTCCTTTTTCTCAGCGGTTTTTTTTCTGGGTCTTTTTTTTGCAGCATTGAGCTCGCTGATCTCGATGCTGGAACTCTCTACGCGCATTCTGATGGATTTTGGGCTTCCCCGCAGACGGGCCCTGCCTTATGTGGCCCTGCTAACCGCGTTGCTTGGTTTGCCTTCGGCCCTCTATTATAAATTTTTTCAGAATCAGGACTGGGTATGGGGTCTGGGTCTCATAATTAGCGGGTCTTTCTTCGCTATTGGGGTTATACGTTTCGGAGTTGGAAAATTCCGTAAACAGTATATAAATGTTGTGCAGGGTGATATGCGTGCCGGCCTCTGGTTTAATTATGTAATTAAATACCTGATTCCACTGGAAGCTCTGCTGCTTATCTCCTGGTGGTTTTTTCAATCCATTGGTTGGAATCCGCATGGCTGGTATAACCCTTTTCAGACCGATTCACTGGGAACCTGCATTTTTCAGTGGATGCTGGTAATTGCACTATTGCTGGTTCTCAACCGGGTTGTTGTAAAAAAAATGAGGAAAGGGAACGGTTAAAATGGAAACAACGGCCGTTATCATGATGATTATTACATTAACGATTGTATGGGGAGGTTTATTTTATTTTATTAGAAAAGCGTTTGATAAAGAGAAATCGTAGTAATAATTATTATTTTTTTCGAGTATTTCATGAATTATTATCAGCAGGTTCTTAAAGATATTCAGGAATCGCACATTAAATCTGTGTATCTTTTTTTTGGCGAGGAAATACTCCTTGCGGATGATCTCATAAAGCGAATTAAGTCAACATTTCTGGGACAGCCCGAGGCGGAATTGAACTATTTTGTTCGGTATGCCTCAGACAATGGTGCGGATGAATTAATTGCCCTGAATTCGGGATTGGGCTTATTTTCCCACAAGAAACTTATTATTCTGAAGGAAGCTGATCTTTTGAAACAGAAGGATCTGGATCGCCTGTCCTCAGTATTTAAAAAACCGGCCCCTGAGATTTGCCTGGTGATGCAGACAAACATTTCAAGCCTGTTTCAGACCCGCTTAAAAAAAATTGAGAACCAGATAACTACCGTTAACCTTCTTTCGTTACGGCCTGATGAACTTCAGAAATTCGTGCGGGAAGAATTCGAAAAATATAGTCAGGAGATTACCCCGGATGCTGTAGATGTGTTGTTGTTCATGGTGGGTCATCAGCTGTCAGATCTCACGAGTCAGATCAATAATATTGCAAACTATTATGCTGATCGGAAGACCATTACCGGTGAGATGGTTGAACAGATAGCCGGCGTTTATGTGACGCAGGATGTATTCGAATTAAGCCGTCTCATCGGGGAGAAAAATCCTGAAAAAGCTATATTTATAATGGGTAATCTGTTGCAGAGCGGCGTCTCCCCACAGCACATTTTATATCAGCTGTACCGTCATTTCTCAATACTGTTTCGGATTCAAGGCTATGCAAGAAGTGGAATTAACCGCAGCGAAACACTGGCCCGTGAATTAAAAATATATCCCAAATATATGGGCGAATACCACAAACAAAGCAAACTGTGGAATCTAAGCCAGCTGAAGACGGTTTTTAATTATCTTCATGAAGCGGATAGGAAGTTGAAAAATAATACTTTAGAACCCCAAATAGTCCTTGACATGTTAAGTCTTAAAATTTTAAATTGTTAAGAAATTATTGGGAACCTGAAATGAATCATAACGTTAAAAATTCGGTCTTTAAATGATAGCGAAAACCAAAGCGGATAAAAAGTCCAGCATTTCTGATGAACAATTGATTGCTCGGTTTCAACTAGGGGACGTTCAAGCTTATGACCTGTTAGTCCGACGATATAAAGACCAGTTGCTAAATTTCGTATATCGTTTTGTAGGTAATCGGACAGATGCAGAAGATATTGTACAGGAAACATTTTTAAGGGTCTATAAAAATAAGCACATGTATAAGGAGATTGCAAAATTTTCTACCTGGGTATATACTATCGCCGGAAATTTAGCAAAAACCGAGCTGCGTCGTCGCAAAAGGCATAAAATTTTTTCAGTCAGTAATTTTGTTAATGAAGAAAGAGATTATGATATTCCCGATCGTGAACACAGCCCCGAAAAAAAGGTTGACTCGACCATTCAGGAAGATATCATACAAAAAGCCATCGAAAAACTGCCTCCAAAATTCAGGGAAGTTATTATCCTCAGAGATATCCAGGGTTTTGCTTATGAAGAAATCAGTCAGATTCTGGATATTCCTCTTGGAACCGTCAAATCGCGTGTAAATAGAGGTCGCTTGAAATTACAGGAAGATTTAAAATTTCTATATGATAATGAACCAAAAAGCACTGCATAAACTGAAGAAAGGATTGCCTATGCCGGATTGTGACAAACTTAAAACATCTTTTTCGGATTTTCTCGACGGTGAAATTCCCCTTGAACAGAGAAAACAACTTGAACAACATTTTTCCCATTGTCCCTATTGCCATGAAATCTTCCGCCAGATGCGCATTATACAGCAAAGTTTAAAAAAGCTGCCTCATATAAGAACTACACCGGATTTTGAAAAAAGACTCCATCAGCAAATCTTTAATTCCGGCGCCAAAAATTTTTTAGTTCCTCCAATTCTTCATAGCTGGAAATTACCGGCAATGGGTTCTGCTATTGTGCTGGCTACCGTAGGATTATTTTTGGTGCTGGATAACTCCTCCGATCAAAATAATTCCACCTTTCGCAATGTTGATAGCCAGCTTAACACTGCCGCTCCGCAGTTCCCGGTAAACAAATCTACCCCTGCGCAGGCAGCCGGTTCTGAAAACAGTTCAACGCGTATTCAATCAGCAACCCCGGCGGATTCAACACTCATCAACACCGAAGGTGTGCAACAAGTCGGAAACTCCAAATAATATCACGGGAATTGTTCTTATCCTGTGCTTTGAAAGTTTGGGAAAATGGACTGGCAATATGTTGTGAAATTTTCTAAATTTCAACACATTAAATATTAGTCCGTTTCCATGTTCAAAGATATTTTCCAGTCACTTTCCAATAAACAAAATTATCTTGCCATTCTTGTGGGAGTGGTTCTGTTATTCGTTTTTGCACTCCTTCCTCAATCTTTAACCTGGATTTTCATTAAGGTTGTATTCTTCCTGGCATTGATATCCTTTATTATTTTGCAGTATCAGGGGATTCCGGATGATGAAAATCTTGAGGATGAACTTGAACAGGACTTCGAGGAATTAGGCAATAACCGGCATGACTGGTTGCAGATTGAAAATGATCAGGACGTGGAGGAGCTTTTTCAGCAATTCCTGGAAAATACCATTTCCCTCATTAAAAAAGTTTTGGTATCTAATACTGTGATCCTTCTGTTTGCCAATTATAAAAAGAAAGAATTTACAGTTCGGCACCGCATCAGCGATTCTCCCAATTCCATAAATCCTCAGAACGCGATCGATATTTATAAAGGACTACCCAGCCTGGTATTGCGTAACCGAACTCCCCTTATTGAAAATCATTTACCTGGTGGGCCGGAGATTCTGCCGTATTATAAATCAGGTGAAAACCCGTCACGCTCCTTTGCCGCCGTGCCCGTGTATTATAAAGAGGTCATCATAGGTGTTCTTTGCGCAGACAGCGGGGTTGAGGAAGCTTACAGCAATGAAGATCTGGAAATTCTGAAACATTTCGGACAGCTGATAACCGTCCAATTATTTGGCAGCAATAAACTTTATGAATATGAATCCGAAAACTGGCTGGCGAATATCCTTTTTGATGTCAGCCAACAGATGAACCGGGTTCAGTCGGTGGATGAACTATGGAATTACCTGCTGCAGAAATTGCCGGAAATTATTCATTGTGACCGCATTTCTATTTCACGCAAACTAAATGAAAAACAGGGGCAGATTATTGCACTGCAGGGAGGGACAGGGAATCTGAAACCGGGACGCCTGTTCTCACTGAGTGAAGGAATCGTTGGATGGGTCATGCGAAAAAATCAGACCCTGCTGGTTGATGATTTCGCCAGTAAAGAAAATTATGTGCCCCGCTTCGGAGCGAACGAGACACCTTCAAGGCAATATTTATCTCTGCTGGCACTGCCCATAGCAGTGGATAAAAAAATAATTGCTGTTCTGTGCCTGGAAAGTTACCGTCTCAGAAATTTTAAGGAACAGCATAAAAGAATTTTACAGACTATCTGTAATCAGGCAGCCAATATGTATCTGACCACCCAGACCCTTGACCGTTTAAAATCAATGAATTACAGGGACATGGACACCAAACTGGAAAATCTGAATGCCTTTAAATTTATCTTTCCCAAGGAACTGAAAAAATCATCCAGGATGGATTATCAGATGAATCTGTTGTTTATGAGGCTTTATTTTCAGTTGAAAGAAGATGATCATGAGATTCATGTAAAAACCTTGAATGAATTTTTATCTTTAGTATTGCCTAATCTGCCTGAATCTGATTATATTTTCCGGCTTTATCCTGAGACTTTTGTAGTGCTCTGCGCACCTTCCAATGAACAGGGAGCACGGAGTGTGGCGGACAAAATTATGAATAAGATTATAGAAAAGAAGATCTGGGCAGAAGGACAGGTTTTTGATTTTTACGTGAACCTGGGAATCGTGCCGGCTTCATTTCTCATCGAGGATGTCAACCAGATTATTCAGCTGGGAGACGCCTCTATAAAGCAATCCAGACTGCGGGGTCCCAACAAGGTGACGGTATATCAGGAATTGCAGGAAGATGAGGCCGGGAGAATACAGAATGAATAATCATAATTGAAACTATTTATATGTTTGAACATTCAAAAGCCATTGAACAGGAAAATTAGCAGGAGATGAATTATGGCAAAGAAACAGGATTTTGCGTCTAAGGTTGCTAAAGCTCAACGGACATTATTAAGTTGCCCGGTATGTGGGGATGTGTATAGCTTTGTAAAAAAAGAAAAAGCGTATTTTTCGGAAGAATCTCAAAGCTGGAAATACGAAATTAAAAATTATAAAGCCTGCAAATGCAACGAGAAAGAAGTATACGCGTAGTTTTTAAAAACAGTATAGAAAAGCCCGGTTTCCATGAGATGCCGGGCTTTTTTATTTCATTCTGCTTTATAATGTGACTATATGGGGACACTTCTCATTCAATTTCTGCTTTCTAAAATTGAAAGATACCCGGATAATTATTAATTTTTGGTAGCCTGCTTACACCTGCAGCTATCTTTTTTATCTTTTTCTGTGAAGGCTGAAAAGCCGGAACGGTCTGCCGGCAAAAATACCTGGCTCTTGACAGGGATTTAAGAAGGAATGTTACACGGTTGCATCTTTACCTTTTATTGAGAAATGAATAGAACAAAGATTCCTCCCGGATCCGAATTTTATTCGCCTGGGATATTAACCCGGGTAATCCGTTTTTTGTTGATTTAATATTTCAGAAGGTGCTAAAGCGTAACTATTTCCGCATTTCGGACAGATCCATTTTCAATATTTGCGACGATGACCGACGCTGGGAGACCACCGCGCGGAGTTCCGGCACTGCCGGGATTCAAGAACAGGCTTTTTTCAAGCCGGTGTATGATTGCCCGGTGAGTATGACCAAATATTATCACATCAGGAAAGTGTGGTAACTCATGTTGCCTTAATTTCCAGTAAAAACGGTTCATCTGGCCGATGTTGTGTTGCATCAGGATATATAATCCCTCCAGCTCCAGAGATACCTTGGAAGGAAGTATCGACGCTAGGGAGTAAAGGTCCGTGTTACCATAAACGGCATGAACCGGGGCAATAGCGGTTAACATCTTCAGGATGGCCGATTCACCGATGTCACCTGCATGGAATATTAAATCCACTTTGTGGAAAACGCTGTAAATATTTCCCGGCAATTTATTATGTGTATCTGATAATATTCCGAGTTTCATGTGGAAAATACTTTCTGTAGCTATTTTTTAACCCCTGATCGGCAATTTAGTCAAAGTCCCAAATTAAAACAACCAGTGTAAAATGAAACCGCCGGTTAAAATTATCTGGTTTTTCTTTCGCTGATTTTTGTATATTTAGATGAGTTGGAATTACAAAATTATCGAATAACATTTTATTATGGGAGGGAGAATCATGTCAAAACAGGCCATGAAAGAAATCCCGGTCGGTCAGGGAGGGACCGGTTTTTGTATTATCCGCAAAAAAGAGTTGAAACGAAAAAAGAATGGAGAGCCGTATTTAAAATTGGAGCTTGGAGACAGCAGTGGCCGATTGCCGGCTAAGATCTGGAAAGGAGCTGAGAATTTGTTTAACCGCCTTAATGTAGGTCAGATGGTGCGCATCCAGGGTAAAATTCGTACGTACAGGAATGTAAAAGAATTAAGGATAGAGCGGTTGCGCATAGCCGACCAGCAGAAAGCTGCTGAATACAGTAATCTGATCCCCACCAGCAGGAAAGATGTTTCACAATTAAGGCAACGGTTGGAAAAGCATATTAAGACAATCCGGAATGTTCATCTAAATAATTTAATTTCGGTAATTTTTCAGGGTGAAGAATCGCTGGATAATTACCTTAAAATGCCTTCGGGAAAACTATGGCATCACAATTATCTTTATGGGAATCTGGAGCATCTGCAATGCCTACTGGATCTGGCGGATGTCGTTTGCCATCATTACGACCGAATCAACAGGGATCTTTTAAAAGCTGCAATTGTTCTGCACAATCTGGGGAATACAATGGAATTTACCAGGGATGGATTTATCGATTATTCCACCAGTGGCCGGTTGCTGGGCCATTCATTTCTGGCATTAAGTGAGGTGCGCAATGCCATAAGACGGATTACCGATTTTCCGGAAGAACTGAAAATTCAGCTATTTCATATCATCGGTAGTCAGGAAAACGGTCCGGAAAAAAGCAGCAGCGTGGTACCCATGACATTTGAGGCCATTATCCTGAGTCTTCTGAAACACACCGACATGCAGGTAAATGCTGCCGCCCGAATACTGAACTATGATAGGATCCCCGGAAGTCCCTGGACGAAATTCAATTCACTTTTCCACAGATTTTTATACACCGGTGAAATGAAGCAGCGGGGCGAATCAGAGGAGGCAGTACCGGATGACGGACTGATGGATCAGGCGGTGGATAACGCCGGGATCAATTGACGTACATACTTCTGAAATTGATCCATCTTTCCACCAGGTGGCGGAAATTTTTTATTTTAAAAGGTTCAACCAGGTAGTCAAGGTGGGGTAACTGGTGATAGCGCTTTAAAATATCACGTGAATACATATTTGATATAAGAATGATCGGAATTTTATTGAACTGATCATTTTCCTTGATTTCTTCCAGCAGCTCTATATGAGAGGGATTATTGACATTGATGATCAGAAGGGATGGTTTCACATCCTTTATACTGTCCAGAGAAAGTGATTTGCTGTTTTGCAAATAGGTTTTATAACGGTACGTACTGAGTAAATCCTGAATCAATTTTGCCCGGTCACTGGTGTTTTCATAAACCATTACTCTCATAATATCTCCTTACGTAATAATGACAAAGAGATAATAATCAAATACTCTGCCAATTAAAAACGGCGTATGTTTATGATAAACAACAACATGCATCGTATCAAGATGTAAGATGCTGTTATTATACGATTTATGGTGGCTTGTGCTGTGATTGGATTGCGGTTTGTACAATCCGGGAGGAAATCGATTGTAATAAATACAATCAGAGACCTTTTAATTTACTTACCAGTGTGCGGAAATTGATGTTCAGTAACTTACAGGCTTCTTTTTTATTGTTGTTTTTCTGATCAAGCACCATACGGACATATATTCGTGTTACTTCCTCCAGAGTCAGTTCGTTTGCAAGTGCCTTGTCCAGAAAATTGTCGGACTGTTCAATCAGATCAGGTGGCAAATCGGCAATATCTATGGTTTCGCTGCCGGTTATTATCAGCCGCTTAAGCAGATTTTCCAATTCACGGACATTGCCTTCCCAGCGAAGATGGGATAAAAAGGCAACCGTCCGGCTGGTGATATGGGGAATGGTCAGATTATTATCTTCGCAGAAATTGACCATGATGTGGTGAACAATGGCCGGAATATCATCCGGACGTTCACGCAGAGGCGGAATGTGAATGGGGATAACGTTAATGCGATAATACAGGTCTTCTCTGAATTTTTTCTGTTCAATCAGGCCTGGCAGATACTTATTAGTAGCAGTAATTAAACGGAAATTGGTATAGACCTCTTTCTCCGCTCCCAGACGGTAAAATTTCTTTTCCTCCAGTGCCCGTAAAAGTTTTGCCTGAAGTTCCATGGGCATGTCACCGATCTCATCCAGAAATACGAATCCATCCTGTGCCAGTTCCAATTTACCGCGGGTGGTCTTTACCGCCCCGGTGAAGGCTCCCTTTTCATATCCGAACATTTCACTTTCCAGGAGATTGGCGGGCAGTGCCGCACAATTGATGGCCACAAATTTCTCAGGATCAATTCCACTTCGCTTGTGTATTCTCCGTGCAATGACTTCTTTGCCCACTCCCGATTCTCCCGTAATCAGGACAGGCTCCGAACTGTCCTTTATCTTTTCTATCAGGTTCAGAATGCGCTGCATGGACTGGCTGACAGCTACCAGATCTTCCGTATCAATATTACCTTTTAGTTTAGAACGCAGTTCTGAGTTCTCTCTTTCCAGTTTCAGCATGCGAAGTGCCTGTTTAATGAGATGCGGAAGTTCCTCTTCAATGTTTTCCCCTTTTGAGAAATACGAGTAGGCACCCCGTTTCTGTGCTTCCAGAGCAAATTCGTGGTCTTTAAATGAGGTTACCACAATTATCTTGGCATCATGCCCTTTTTTAATCAAGTCGTCTAGCAGATGGAGCCCATCCTGGATATTGGGCAGTCCAAGATCCAGTATGATCAGATCAGGTATCAATTCATCAAAGCGCTGCAGGGCCTCACTTTTGTTAAAAGCTAACAGAAGTTCGTATTGGTCGCTTATCCAGCGTCGGTAACTCTCCGCCCACATGACGTTATCTTCAATGATTAATATTTTCATCTTATTGAGCATATATGGATCCTTACCTCAAGTATGGCAACCGGATGTTGAAAATGGTTCCTTTACCTTCTTTACTGGTCACGTCAATAAAGCCTTTATGGCGGGTAATGATCTGTTTTACGATTGCCAGACCCAGTCCGCTTCCCCCCAGATTCTTGCGGGTGGTAAAAAAAGGGTCGAAAATTTTTTCTAAAAAATCTTCCGGGATACCATCGCCATCGTCCAGGATTTCAATATAAAGCCAGGTATTCCTGCGGAAATTTGAGAGAGGCCGCAATGGCCGTGTAGAAATTTTTAAACGCCCCCCCTTTTCTGCCATGGCAGTAATGCTGTTCTCAAACAGATTTGTAAAGACCCGCCGCATCTGATCTATATCCACATTGATTTGAGGAACACTATCCGAATAGTGTCTTTCAATTTGTATGGAAGGATGTGTTTGAATCAGGTCAAGTGACATGTCAATCAGTTCATTAATATTGACCGGACTTAAACGCAGATCTTTCGGACGTGCATAGTTCAGCAGGTCCTTTACCATCTTTTCCATACTGTCCGCAAGCAGCCGCAGCTGATTATCTAAATTATTCTGCAGTTTTACGAGAGCGATAAAAGACTGAAAATCATGGGCCAGTTGTGAAGCGAGCATCCCCAGATCCGCCATTTTCTGAGATTGCACAACCTTTTGAATTTCCTGTATGTTTTGAAAAGCATATGACGCTTTGAGTGCCAGGAATTTTGCAAACCTGAGATCTTTTTTGGTAATTCTGAGGTATTTCCTATCGCCACCCAGCAAAATGAAACCCAATAGAGTATTTTGTGAGCTCATAGGTATTACCAGATAAATATTTTGTCTGTCCATGGTCTGATATAGAGCAGACTGAGGAGAAAGTTCAAATTTGTTTATTAGAACCCGGTTAAACTCCAGGGTTTCAATAAAAGGGGAATGGGTGGTTGAAATGAGCGTCTCCAGCTCTTCTTTTACGAATCCGTTCAAGTAGGCAATCTGATAGGGTTTCACATCAAAACGGGAAGTGATTACCGAACTTTTTGTGCATCTCAGTACTTTAAGGGATAGTTCCCCGATAAATTGAGCCAATGCTTCACTGTCAATATATTTTTCTGTCTCACTGAGAAGAATTTCCAGTTCCTCATCTAAATCATATTCCGCATCCAGGGTATTCTGTCGGATTTTAGTAGCGGCATATAAACTGATTGCCTGGAAAATCAGTAATAATCCCAGGAACATCGGAATCGCAATCAGATAGAGAGAGAGGTTCCGTTTCGGTAGCAAAAATGAGGTCAGAATGACAAATATACCGGAAAGCAGGAAAAAGGAGATGGAACGGATAACATTTTCGTCAAAATCAATCATTTGAAATTTGAATGCCAAAGAGACTATAGCCAGGCCCAGGACAGGATAGCTCAGGTAAATTAATGGATGAAACACATCCCACAGGGGCAGCAGCTTCAAAACGGTAAATGCCAGTATGACAACTGGTAATACAACCGAAAGTAAATATCTGATGTTATCCAGATCGGTTTGTCTTTTCTCACTCTGGTATTTCTTCAAAAAGTTAAATAGAATAAATCCGAAGGTTACATAAAAATATAATACCGTGGGCCAGTAAAAAACAGTGTAAGCAGGAAATAGTACTCCGTGGCTTTTAACAATCCTATCAATCATGAGGCCGGTTAATCCAAAAATGCCTAATAGCGTACTTACGCCGAAGAAGAGAATATTTAAGGTTGTAAACCGTGGAATTTTAGATCCGGACAGATATGTCTGGCTGAGATAAATAAGAATGGGAGGGATAAATACTTCGGCAACGTAATGAACCTTTGTAACTGTGGGGGTAAAAGAATATATCCGGCCGGTCAGGAAAAAAAGAATACAGATTTCCACCAGCATCATCAGAAAATTAAGATAGACGAACAGGGGGGACAGGATAGACCCCACACCCTGACGATAAATGGTAATTATGGTCCACAGGTGCATTACTATGATTAGAGCCAGGATAAATCCGCTCACATTTGCTGACATATGAAGATGGGTCCGGTTATAAATATTCTTTTGATTCGTCCCACAATTTATCCATCTCTTCCAGAGATGATTGATAGACGGTTTTGTTCTGATCCGCCAGTTTTCTTTCGATATACTGAAAACGTGCAATAAATTTGTTTATGGTTTTTCGCAGAGCATCTTCTGCATTCATATTCTGGAAACGCGCCAGATTTACCAGTGAAAAAAACAGATCTCCCAACTCGGATTCCAGTTCTTCGGGATTTTTTTTTTGCAGGGCCATTTCCATTTCGGAAATTTCTTCCCGGATTTTCTCTATAACTCCACTGACCTTCGGCCAGTCAAATCCAATATTGGCAGCTTTATCCTGAATGCGCTGGGCCCGTAAAAGACCACTTAGGTTCCGGGGTACGCCTTCCAGCAGAGACTGACGTTTTTCTTCATTTATTTTAATTTTCTCCCAGTTATTTTTAACCTGATGCTCGTCCTTTACTTCCACCGTACCAAAAACATGCGGATGTCGCCGGATCAGTTTTTCATTGATATGCCGCAACACATCTACCAGCAGGAACTGATTTTTTTCCCGGGCAATTTCCGCCTGAAATACAATCTGAAGCATCAGATCACCCAGTTCTTTCTTCAGTTCATCCCAATTCTCATTATCGATGGCTTCCACGGTTTCATAAGCTTCCTCCAGGATATATTGACGCAGTGACTGAGGAGTCTGTTTTTGGTCCCAGGGACATTCCCGACGCAAACGTTCCATGATGGATACCAACCGTAAAAATTCATGTTGCTCAGACATTTACATCTCCGATTGTATTTTTTGCAATCAAATTTATGACATTATATTGATTATTAAAATAAAAAATGTAAGAAAATCATTCTAACTCTTCTGAAGATGTGAAGTTAATCGATAATTAAGTAATAAGAGATAACTTTGAAGTTTCTCGTATTTTTAAATATTTAATTATTTCAATTATTTATAAAAAATAAAATTTAATAATGATACATTATTAATATGTCTATTTGTGATAAATAATATTATCTATTGGTTTTATGGCGGCAAATTGATAATTTTTACACGTTCTTAAGATGGCTTACTCATGAATTCAGATAAAATAAATTCCAATATACCCCATATTCTGGCTGATTATCGGAAAATAGCCGTAGTTGGAATTTCTGCAAAACCATACCGTGATTCCCATAATATAGCACTATTTATGAAAAATCATGGATGTAAGATTTTTCCGGTTAACCCGAATTATGACACGGTTTTGGGTCGTCCCTGTTATCCGTCTCTGTTGGATATCCCGGTAAAAATTGAGCTGGTAGATATATTCAGGAGGTCGGAGACTGTTATGCCGGTGATAGAGGAGGCCATTCAGATAGGAGCAAAGGCTGTGTGGATGCAACTTGGAGTTATCAATAATGATGCTGCGCAAAAAGGCCTTGCCGCGGGTCTGGAAGTGGTAATGGACCGCTGCTGGAAAGTTGAATATTTAAAACGCAAGTAGTTTAGTCCATAAATAACAGAAAGTGTTCTTGTATAAAATGTTTGACCTTGGAATTTTTATAATTTTCATTTTTGCTTATTTGCTGATAGTCGTGAAGTTCGGTGGTTTTCTCTGAAACATCGGTGGAAGAAGTTGCTCCGTGAAGAGCAAAAAGAACAAAGGATAAGCCGAGTTTTCTCAACCCGGAAATCCGATTTAAAATACCAAAATCCTCGTCCAACCGTTACATATAAACAGGATAAACATGAATATCCTGAGGAAAAAATTTTAAATTTTTTGTAACTTTCCTGTGGTAACTGAATTCAATATAAGTAACAATATTATTGAATTTTATGGAGTAAAAGATTATGCCATTATTTAAGTACCGCTGTCAAGACTGCCAGGAACAATTTGAAGAGCTGGTTTCATTCGCTCAGAGTACAGATATGGAATGTCCGAAGTGTGGCAGTCATCAGACCGAAAAGCTCGTTTCTTCTTTTGCCACATTGGGTAGAAGCAGTTCCGGGAATTCATCGGGCAGCGGCTGCTCCGGCCGTGGTGGATTTACCTGAGCGTAACGAAGTAAGGTGACAGGCTGTCACCCTCCGTTTCAATTCTTATAATTTCAATAACAGTGAGAGTCGGTATTCGTGAATTAAAGGGGCCGGGAAAGTATCTCTTCCCGAGCCCACCTCTTCCGTATCTGTATAAAATCGCTGCTGATATTTTATGTCCAGCTGCAGACTGGTACTGGCTTTAACCTGTAAAAGTATAAAAAATTTATATCCATTCTTGTTCAGTAAAACCGATCGTATCGTTCCCGGTAAATCATTTTCAAATTCATAAATTCTTAAATCGTATTCAGGTATATCAAATACCGACCATCGAACGGTGGCTTTCCATTTTTTACTGCTGAATCCCATCTGCTGGTAAAAATCAATTCCATAATAACGGTAAGTTCTGTTGACCGGCTGGGACCAGCGCAATTCAATCCTGTTCTCGAAGCGGAAACGTTTGCCAAGTTCTATCCGGTGATTTAAACGGATTCCATCTGTCTTTTTTGTCTCCTGCAGAGGGAATTCCATGTTTTCAGATAAACGGTATTTACAGCGGTATTGAATCCTGATCTTCTGATGATACAAACCCAGTTGCAGGTCTAAAAGGTAATCACGGTTAACAAAGGGATTTTGCTGACTGCTGTGAACTGAGCGGTTGAAATGGGTTAGAACTCCCAGCCGAATCCTCCCATTAATTTTATATTGAACAAGTGTAATAGTGCCTGTTTTATTGGAAGGTGTCTGTTGGAAACTCCCCGGGGCCCGGGCATGAGTGGCGAAATATTCCGGATGATAATAATAGCTGTCAAATTCAAATTTAACCTGATCTGAAGAATGAAAAACAGAACAATGAATGGCCGGAATTTCTGTATTATAGAGCGCCAGTTCACCGGCTACCTGAAAATCATTATAATTATAACAGCAGGAAAGACTCTGGTAGGAGGCAACCCTGCCCGCCGGACGGAAAGCAGGGGTATACCGGACGAAAACAGATGATAATTGAAATTCTATTTCATTTAATGATAGTTCCAGTGATGTGCCGACCACCTTTTCGTTTAATACGCCCTTCTTCTGAATTTCATTGACGGTTCGGTGCAGACCCGCCAGATACAAATTACTTACTTCAAAAGACTCATCGGATGAGGTTGCATCAAGTTGTTTTCCGGAAATGAAAACATTTACTGCCAGTGCGGAATTTAAGAGGCCTTCAACAGCGAATCCCCGGTAAAAACCATTCTCCTGTGTACTCTTATTTACTTCGGTCTGTTGCATACCGCGGGAATTAGTATTGTTCAAATCAGTATTTAAGGTTTTTCCGAAAGGGGACCAGGTTATAAGCCCAAGTCCGGTTTTTTGAAAAAAATCTCCGGCAGTGAAAGAAAATCTGCCTGCAGGATGCTGATACCGGATATGAAAGCTGCCAAAATCGAAATGATTTAATTCACCGGCATCCTTCTCCCAGATGATACCTCCTGATATATGATATGAGGAAGAGAACAGAATGCGATGCTGAAAGTAAAAAGGATTATGATAAATGTTATCACGGAAACCGGATCGTAGGGGATTCTCCAGGCGAGTTTGAAAACGGTAAATTATGGAGGGTATCTGAAAATTTGACGAAAATGTTACAAAAGGTTCTATGGCTTCAATAAGTTCTTCTGTGATATTTTCTATTTGATACAAATCCCGTGATGATTTAAATCTGTTACCCTGATCTCGGAAGCTGATAATGTCGTCAGCCATCTGGCCGCTTAGAAAAGGAATACGGAGGAGTTCCTGCAGGGATGCCTGGTTAAGATTTACCGGATTTTCCTTTAATTCCCACAGCTTTTCCAGCCACATGGCATCTTCCAGATTTTCCAGATCGTCCACCTCTATCACCGAATCTAACATTTCAGTTTCTTGAGCACGGCACTGGTAATCATAAGTGATGCTGGCCAGAATAATCCAGCAAATCAACAGTTTTGGTCCGGCCGCAACTTTCATTTTACGGACCCAAATTATTTACAAGATTAATTAATGAAATTTCAACTCCGCTTAAATATAGGCAGAAAAATGAAAAATGTCAACCATGGGGAGCAAAATAGAAACTAACCGGCAGGATTTCAGGAAATGCGGTGCATGATCAGTGTTGTTCTTTCAGATTTTTATAATATTCGCAATGGGCTGTTAATGGACATTGTGGGCACAGCGGTTTTTGCGCCTTGCAAATTATGCGGCCGTGCCAGATTAACCAGTGATGTGCCGCTGACCAGTGTTTGCGGGGAATATTTTCCATCAACTGTTCTTCTGTTTTTTCCACCGATGTGGCATTAGCCAGACCAATCCGGTTCGATACCCTGAAAACATGGGTATCCACGGCAATGGCATCTCGCTGAAAGCCCACACTCATTACTACATTTGCTGTTTTTCTTCCCACACCAGGAAGTTTGACCAACTCTTCGCGTGACTGCGGAACTTCACCATTGTAATTTTTATCCAGAAGTCTGCAGGTTTCCAGAATGTTTCTGGCCTTGCTGTGATATAACCCAATGGACTTAATTTTATTTTCCAGTTCTTCTTGCGTCAGGGCCATGAAGGAGCGGGCATCCGGATAGTTTTTATATAAATCCCGGGTTATTTTATTCACCTGCGTATCTGTACTCTGGGCTGATAAGATGGTAGAAATAAGTAACTGGAAGGGGTCATGAAATTTAAGGGCGGTAGTTGTATTACCGTAGGTACTTTTCAGAATCTCAAGCACTTTAGATATCTGTTTCCTGGTCAGCATCTGTTTTTCCCGTCCGCTATGCGTAATATACTCTTTTACTGTTTAGTCAATAATGTTTTGACTTGGTTTAATAACGAATTTCTGTTGCTTTGCGTCATTTCAATTACCCGTACATCCGGCCGCATCTTAATGTTTTCTATCCATCCGCCGGCCCGCAGGGCTATGGTAGCAATAACCGGTTTCTCTTCATCCAGGATCTGTTCAATGAAATCCCTGAATTTTTTACTGAAGCTTTCCATCTTCCCGATTTCATCAATAAGCCAGATAGCAGGCGAACTATAGGAGTGTATAAGATGATCCATAACACTGTCCAGGGCATCCAAATCCACCCCGTATTTACTTACCCTTATGGTACTGGTCAGTCTCTGGTGAGCCAGAATTTTTTCAAATCGGTCAAAAGTGCTGATGGAGAAACCTTCCCTCAAACCTGCTTTGCGAATTTCCCTGGTAAAAAAGCCACCGGTCTTTTCCGTACCGAGTTGCTCGGCCAGTTTCAATATAAAGCTGGTTTTTCCAATTCCGGGGCGTCCGGTGATGAGAATATTCTTCGGCGATAATAAATCAGTCAATTGGTCATCCATGGTTCGTTTTTTAATGTTTTATCAGATGCAGGTCTAGTCTTCCAGTATTTTCAGGAATTGTGCTTCTGTCAGGATTTTGATACCAAGTTTCAGGGCTTTTTGATATTTGGAGCCAGTCTTTGCTCCCGACACAACATAATCAGTATTTGCGCTTACATTCCCGGTTATTTTGCCCCCTCTTTCCCTTACCAGCTTTGAAGCTTCATCCCGTGAAAATTGTTCCAGAGATCCGGTAAAGACGAAGGTTTTTCCGGAAAGATTTCCCTTTTCTTTTGCAGACAAAGGCTTTTGTTCTTCGAGGTTTACTCCGCCTCTTTTCAATTTATCAATTACTTTTATGTTATCAGTGTTCTGGAAAAAGTCCATCACACTCTGTGCAGTTTTTTCTCCGATGCCCTCAATTTCGTCAATGTCATTAATGGTTGTATTCATCAGAGCATTCAGGGACCGGAACCGGTCAGCCAGCAGCCGGGCTGCTCCTTCTCCTACGAAGGGGATGCCAAGGGCAAATATAACCTTTGTCAGTGTATTCTTTTTACTTTTACTGATAGAATCAAGCAGATTGGCAGCACTTTTTTCCCCCATTCTTTCCAGTTGGGCCACTTTCTCATTTTCCAAAAAATAGAGATCACCATAATCCCGGATAAGATCATTCTCAAGCAGCAATTCTGTCACCTTTTCTCCCAGTCCTTCAATATCCATTGCCCGGCGGGATGCAAAGTGGGCAATGCGGCGTGCCACCTGTTCGGGGCAGGCCACATTTTCGCAACGCAAAGCCACTTCGCCCGGTTCCCGTACCAGGGTGGAGCCGCATACAGGGCAGAATGCAGGAGGAATATAGGGAGAGGTCCCCGCCGGGCGCTTCTCTGAAACCACCCGCACAATTTTGGGAATGACATCCCCACCCTTTTCAAGAATAACGTGATCGCCAATTCTAACGTCCAGGCGCTGGAGCTCTTCCACATTGTGCAGTGTGGCCCGGCTTACCGTAGATCCCATCAGCTGAACCGGATCCAGCACGGCAACTGGTGTCACCACTCCGGTCCGGCCTACCTGCCAGATGATCTCCCGCAATACGGTTTCGGTTTGTTCTGTCTCAAATTTAAAGGCGATTGACCAGCGCGGACTTTTGGCAGTACTACCCAGGCGACTCTGTTGGTCGTAACGGTTGATCTTTACCACAATACCGTCGATATCATAAGGTACAGAGTGGCGTTTTGACTGCCACTTCTTCCAGTAGTTGATAACTTCATCGATGTGGTCGCATTTTTTAAAATTGGGATTTACAGGGAAGAGCAGTTTCTGCATGGTCTGTAAACCCTCAGAGTGAGTTTTAAATGCGGGATTTTCCTGTAATAATTCGATCCAGTAACAGAACATGCGTAATGATCTTTTAGCCACCTGCCGCGGATCCTGCAGTTTAAGCGAACCGGCTGCGGCGTTTCGTGGATTTGCAAAAGGGATTTCCCCATTTTTTTCCCGCTCTATATTCAGAGACACCAGGTCTGACCGGTGTAAATAGATTTCTCCCCGGACTTCAAGATTCTGCAGATCAGAGCTGCCGGTGTTCAATTTCAGCGGAATACTTTTAATCGTTTTAACATTCTTGGTGACATCATCACCCTGTTCTCCATCGCCGCGAGTGGCAGCCCTGCTGAGCAAAGCATTTTCATATAGCAAACTGATGGCCAGACCGTCAATTTTGAGTTCGCAAACATATTCATAAGATTCATTTTCCTGCAGCAAAGACCGCACCCGGCGGTCAAAATCGCGAATCTCTTCTTCATTATAAGTATTGGATAAACTCATCATCGGCTTGCGATGACGCACCACCTGAAAGATTTTGGTGGGTTCGCCACTGACTCTCTGGGTGGGAGAATCTGATGTAATAAGTTCAGGATACTTGCTTTCCAGAGTTTCCAGACGTTTCATCAGCATATCGTATTCATAATCAGAAATCTCGGGTTTGGCCAGAACATAATAAAAATAATCGTGACGCCGAATCCGGGATCGCAGGCTCTCTATTTCTTGCTGGGCCTCATTTTTATCCATCAGGAAAATCCTCCTGTTATTTACAGGATCTAGTCCGCTAATTTTCTTTTTGAATATTCAAGAATTATTTATTAAAATTTAAATACTATGAGAATATATTTGATATTTCTTTTTTTATTAATTCTAAGTTGTACCAATCCTTTTGATACCCGGGAACCGAAGCTCCCGGAAATAAGTACCCCGGTTCAGCCGATTGGTAATCTGCAAAGTAATCCCGACTCGGTTTTAAGGCAACTTCAATATGCATTCAGCGAACCAAACTGGAATTATTATGAGTCTCTGATTGTAAATCCGGCAAATTTCCCGATAAATTTTATTTTCATTCCCCAGCAGGATGCCGCTTATCGATTGCTTGACTGGACGCGTAATGATGAAATGAACTATTTTCGCAAACTGACCCAGGACCGGCAGCGAAATAATCTGATGCTTCAGATTTTTAATGTGCAGGGACCACTGCAAACAGGCAATTCCCAGGATACGCTGCAGATACAATTTGATTATCAGATCGAAATTAACGAAGATACCGGTATGGAATATTACGAAGGGCAAGGTATTTGCAGGATCTTCCGTTCCTCCCAGTCATTGTGGTACCTCTATTTCTGGGAAGATTTTCAATTAAATTCGGAAAGTGCAGACAGTACCTGGTCAATTCTTAAAGCCACCTATCGTTGATATGAATAAAGTTCTTATACCAATCCTGCTGTTTGCTCTCATAACCGGTTTTTCCTGTAAAAATCCTTTTGCTCCCCTCCTTACCGAGGAAGGATCAACATATTCAAGACTGATTACCCAGCAGAAAACTCCCGGGGAAGTGTTGACTAATTTCCGTTACGCCTATACGTTTAAAGATTCGCTGGTATACAGTGAAGTGCTTGACAGTACTTTTATTTTTAAAAGTGTCGATTACAATGATTATCCACCAAAACCTATCGACTGGGGACGGGATACCGAACTGCAGACAACCGGTGCCATGTTCCGGTGGTTCCGCACCCTGGATGTGGTCTGGAATTCAGTATCTGCTCCGGACACCGTCGATTTTCCCATCACAGCCGATGATTCACACGGATATATTATTGAGCATCTGATAACCTTTACTCTTACTCTGGATGGAGGACGAAGAATTCTGCCTTTAAACGGCGAAGTTCTTTTTCAATTTATTCAAAGGGAAGAAAGGTATTATATTTCGTTCTGGCAAGATTTAAGAATTTAAATGGAGTATGATGATATGAAACGACTGAGCATTTTGTTGGATGATATCGCCGTCATGCGGTCGGTACTTTCTGATGAAAAAATTGATCCTGTTCGTTTTGGTATTCTGGCAGAATCTGCCGGGGCGAATGGTCTGGTCTGTACTTACAGCGGTTCATCCAAAGGTATCCTGGAAAGGGATTTGCGGCTGATCAAGGAAATAAACAGGTCTTTTTTCAATCTGCGTTTACCCATCCAGCCCGAAGCCATGCGTCTGGCGCTTTCCATTATTCCCGATATGGTTACTTTTGTGGACCTCAAAGCGACTAATTCGAGGAGAGTGAATCCCTTGAATCCGGATTCTCTGCAGAACGATCTGGAACAGATTCTGCCAAATCTGCAGGCCAATAATATTGCGGCTTCCATTCTGGTTCGCCCGGAAATCGATTCGCTGAGAGCGGTAAGCAAATTATCGATTGACTATGTAGAGATAGATGTTAGCGAATATACTATTGCCACGGATATTAACGAGGAAATTGTAGCTCTGGATAAGATAAAATCAGCAGCGCTGGCCGTCGGAAAATGGGGCATCGGAGTAAATTGTTCGGGAAATATTGCTTTTGATGATATTCCTGGCCTGGCCCAAACACCGAATCTGGAGGATATAACCCTGGGAGCCAATTTTATTCAACGGGCGCTGCTGGTGGGCATCCAGCAGGCGGTAAAGGAAGCTCTGGAGTTAATACGATATCGTGAAGTGGATTAAAGAGGGAGTTTCTGCCTCATTTATCACCGGAGGTAATTGACGAATTGATACCATTAAAGGTGTAAAACGGGAGGCAAGAATTATGATCAAGATAGTCACATCGGAAGAAATGCGGGGAATGGACAGTTTTACCATTGAGGATCTCGGTATACCGGGAGCTGTTCTGATGGAAAATGCCGGTAAGGGAATCTTTCATGTGATTGAAGGAGCATTGGAGGACAGAAAAAATTTCAGGGTATATATTTTCTGTGGAAAAGGAAATAACGGGGGTGATGGTTATGTAGTAGGGCGGTATTTGTGGAATGAGGGAGTGAATGTGGAATTTTTTATCGCAGGAAAAGAAACGGAAATTAAAGGAGATGCCAGGATAAATTTTGATATTATTAAAAAACTGGATATCCCCTTTCACTTTCTTCAAAATAAAACCGATTTATTAAATATCCCAAAAGACCTTCCGGATTTGGTTGTGGATGCCCTGCTGGGAACCGGCATTACCGGCGCCGTTTATGGTTTCATGAAGGATGTAATAGAGTTCATCAACCAGCTGGATTGTCCGGTGGTCTCTGTTGATGTCCCCTCCGGCTTAAACGCCGATTTGCCGGCAGTGGAAGGGCCGGTGGTTAAAGCGGATATAACCGTAACCATGGCACTGCCCAAGCATTGTCACGTTTTTTATCCGGCCAAAAATTATGTGGGAGAACTTTATGTGGTTGACATCGGAATTCCGCACAGCCGTTTGAATGATGAAAATGTGAAAATACAGATAATTGAAGCCACTGACATTCAGATGCCCGGGAGGGCCGAGGACACACATAAATATTTGGTGGGCAAAGTCGCTGTTCTGGCCG
Organism: uncultured Caldithrix sp.; assembly: GCA_964461135.1. Classification (GTDB taxonomy): domain Bacteria; phylum Calditrichota; class Calditrichia; order RBG-13-44-9; family RBG-13-44-9; genus RQOF01. Next base: position 22,733 of record CAYWTB010000040.1, read on the forward strand.
GTTCCACCGGATTTACCGGTGCAGCCACTCTTTGCTCTGAGGCGGCACTTCATGCCGGTGCGGGCCTGGTCATTCTTGGAATTCCCGGCAGCCTGAATCCCATTCTGGAAATGAAAATGACAGAGGTTATAACCCGGCCTTATGGTAAGGATATTCTTGAATCCGCCAGCGATCCTGCCATTCAGGACCTTTTGGGTTGGGGTGATATACTGGCTATCGGACCGGGACTGGGTCGCTCAAAATCAACCCAGCAGGCTATTGTTGACATCCTTAATAATTTTGAGAAACCGGCGGTGGTTGATGCTGATGCCCTCTTCGCTCTGGCGCAACACCCCGAACTTCTCACCAAACCGCATCCGGACTGGATTCTTACTCCCCATCACGGTGAATTTTACCGCCTGTTGAATGGTGTAGATAAGGAAGACTTTAAAACGCATTTTGTTTTTCTGGCTCAGGAATATGCCGTTAAACATCAGCTGGTTTTGATGTTAAAGGGAGCACCTTCTCTGGTAGCCGCCCCGGATGGTCAGGTGTATGTAAATTCAACAGGAAATCCCGGCCTTGCCAGCGGTGGTACCGGTGATGTTCTCACTGGTTTAACGGCCGGTCTGCGGGGACAGGGTATGGATTCGGTAACGGCCGCCTACACTGCTCATTATATTCATGGCCTTTGTGCAGATGAAATCGTTGAGAAAACATCAACCTATACTCTTACCGCCGGACAGCTTATTAATGAATTGGGGGCTGTTACAAAAAAATTGTCTGCAGGTGATATCCAGCCGTAGATCTGTTAAAGCAGATTTATTTAAAAGACCGTCCCGCAAAAGGTTCGTCCAACCTGATGAAATCCGCTGGATTGCTTTCAGCGGTTTATAAAATAAATATTGCTATTTTCACTACGGTAATCAAAAAATACATCATAGATGAAGACCGGCTTTCTGCTCCCTTCTCAGAAACGCTGCAATATGTCAAATCTGAACCGGGTAACCTTTCTAATTTTATAAGAATTCGTGGCCTGGGGCCAGATACCATGCGTATGCACCCGGAGCTTTATCTGTCAAGCATTTTCTCTGATTCAGGAATCATCCGGGTAGTGAAAAAAATGATTCCAGGGTTGTTTCGACGCGCAACGGCAGCCGTTACTGATTTAATCATAATGCATATGCAATGAATTTTTTCAGGAAGGGACGGGAACGCCTCGCCAGTTTTTCAGCGATTACCGCAGGGCAGATCTGCCATTTCCAGCTCAGACAGTCCTAAAATATGCTCGGAAGCTGACCGGTAATCCAGCTGGTTTAAAAGAATCCCAAATCTCAGAATTATGGTCACAGGGTATGTAAGATGAAATTATTCTTGAGGTGAATTTGATTATCAGTTATTTTAGTTTTGTCAACTGCATAGCCAATGGGATTGCTGTTGAATTTACGGAAAAAGAGTGAAAGAATATAAGTATTAGTTCTTCAAAAGACCTCTAAAATCAAAGCTTTGACAAAATACGGGAGTTCTCAAATGTCGGGACAAGGTTCAGGTGGAAATGTACTGGCTGCACTTGCCAGTCTGTTTATTCCAGGTTTAGGGCAGCTGCTTCAGGGCCGTCTGCTGATGGCCATATTACAGTTTGTGTTGGCTGCTATTTTATGGTTTTTCCTGCTGGGATGGATTATTCATCTCTGGTCTATTCTGGACGCTGCAAAATTTAAACCTAAACCATAACTTTCCAAACCGGGCGGTGCTGAATTTAGAGGCAGGAAAATACTGCATAAAGAATGCTGGGTTTTCCCCGGACTTTTTTAAAAGATTTGAACAGCGTCACAAAGACAACTTCTAGTGGAATGGCAGTACGGATGGGTAATCCTACTCGCAGACCCGGATAGGCATTTGCCATACCGGAAAGGACGTCAAAAACTGCACCCATTCTAAGCGCTGTTACACTGAAATCAGTTACAGGTAACTCTGCCTGTACAGCCCCCCCTGAAATTCTTTGGGTCAAAATTTTGCAGTGACACTCTGGAGATCCCCCAAAAGCGTAGTGAGGGGGGCAAAAAAATACCCCTCAGCCATTAACCTTTCTATTTTTACAAATTTTCCTACTATTCGGACCCGCAATGATAATGGGATTTACAGAAATTCACCATTTTTGATGGAATAGGGGACCTGGATGAAGGTAAGTTGTAAGTCCTTCCGCGGGAGCCGATTTTTCTCCCAATAAAGGTGCTAATATACAAAATTTTATTGACTTAGTCACTTATGGCTTGGTAATCACCGGTTGCTTAATTTCAATTTCATTTCTATATTAAAAAGTATGTAACAACCACCATACGGATTCGTAAAGCTTATGGAGAACGAAAAAAGACAGGAAGACAAGAGGCTTATTGAGCAAGCTCTACAAGGTGATGAAAAAGCCTATGAAACACTGTTAAAAAAGTATCGTAACCTGGTTTTTTCCATAATGTTGAAAATGGTCAGGAATAAACAGGAAGCTGAAGATTTTACGCAAGAGGCATTTATGAAAGCATTCGGTTCACTGTCAACATTTAATGATGAATTTGCTTTTTCTACCTGGCTGATGAAGATTGCTTCCAATAATTGTATTGATTTTTTAAGGAAAAGGAAACTAAAAACCTATTCGATTCATGAACCCATCAACTATAAGGATGATAAGATTGAGATCGATATTCCCGCCAGTGATGCGGGGCCCGAAAGGACGCTGATCCAGAGTGAAAGAAGTCAAATGATTGAAGATGCCATAAATGAACTGCCGGAACGTTACCGTTATGTAGTCATTCTAAGACATAAGGAAGAAAAATCTTATGAGGAAATAGCGGAGATTTTGAATCTGCCGCTGGGAACTGTTAAAGCACAGATTTTCCGTGCGCGGGAAATTTTGAATAAAAAGTTAAAATCTATTCTGAGTTAAGAGGATAAAATGTTAACTAATCTAAAATATACACTGATAGTTTCCCTTCTCTTTCTATTAACTATTTCCTTCGCAGCTGACAAGGAAAGAGGGCGGGTTACCACCAAAGAACCCCTTACCAAAGAAAAACTTGTGAAGGTATCCATTAAATATGGTAATGGATTTATTGATATTGGTTCACTTGATAATAATGATGTCTATGAAGGTGAATTCCTTTATAAGGAATACCGGCCGGATGTTGAATATGAGGTTATTGGTAATGAAGGGAGACTGGATATTCATTTCTCAGGAGACGTGAGTGAAAGAGGAGGGGGAGAGGATTCCAAGCATCTTAATTCGCTGGACGAATTGTATGATAATGAAATGATTCTTCATTTTAATAAGAAAATCCCGCTGGATTTTGATCTGGACTTTGGAGTCATAAAGGGTGATATGGATTTGAGCTCCCTGAAAGTAAAGAATATTAATATGGAGGTCGGTGTCAGTAAGACCAATGTTCTGTTCAACGAGCCAAACAAAATCGCCATGGAAGATTTTTCGATAGAAGGGGGTGTTGGCAAATTACAGATAGATAAACTGGGGAATGCCAATGTCAAAAATTTTGTTTTTGAGGGTGGAATCGGTTCCTATGAGCTGGATTTCAGCGGTGATTATAAACAGGATATGAATGCTCATATTGAACTGGGAATGGGTAAGATGCTTCTTTATCTGCCCGAATATATTGGTACCCGGGTTACTGTGGACAAATCATTCCTTTCCTCATTCTCAATCGACGATGTTCGCAAGAATGGAGATGTATATACCAATGATAACTGGGGTAAAACCAAATACAGCCTGGATATGTTTATTGAAACCGGTGTGGGGAAAATAGATGTTGAATGGGTAAAGTAAAAATTTTCTGTTAAGACCATTATATATAAAAAAACCCGGATATAATCATCCGGGTTTTTTAGTTTACACACTTATTGGCTAAGAACAGCCGCTTGTTGTTCCACATTCAATACATTTATAACAGTTACCGTTTCTTACCATGATGTTGCCGCATTCGGGACAATTGGGAGCATCCGCCTGTGTTTGAAAAACTACTTTTTCCTGCTGCTCCAGATGAGCCAGGCGACTCAACTCACTGGATTCGGATGAGGTTTCGGGTGGATAGCCGGAGATCTCCGGGGAGGTGAGACCGGGCGTAGTACCTTCCTGAAGCTCATGAAGGGAACGGTCGTTATCTTCAACAAACTCTTCGCTCATGTAACGCAGTTGTTCTTCCCGGGAAAGGAATTTCAAGGCCAGCCAGCGGAAAATATAATCCATAATTGATTTGGCAAAAGGAATTCGCGGATTATTGGTGAAGCCGGAAGGTTCAAAACGGGAATGGGTAAACTTATTGCATAGTACTTTTAACGGCACACCATACTGCAAAGCCATGGAAATAGCAGTGGCAAAGGCATCCATTAAGCCGGAAACGGCTGACCCCTCTTTGGCCATAACAATGAAGATTTCTCCCGGGGATCCGTCTTCATACATTCCGGCAGTGATATATCCCTCATGTCCACCAATGGAAAATTTATGGGTAATTGCTCTTCGTTCATCGGGAAGTCTGCGGCGGTATGGCCTGCCATGTTCTTTAATGGTTTTATTAACAGCGGACGTGGACAGGGGCTGGGTGCGCTTGCTGTTATCACGATAGATAGAGATTGCTTTGAGGCCGGCTTTCCAGGCTTCCATATAGATATTGCGAATCTCATCCGTTTTAATGTTCTCGGGCACATTTACCGTTTTAGAGATAGCTCCTGAAATAAATGGCTGAGTAGCTGCAAGCATCTTTACATGACCCATATAATGGATGGAGCGCTGTCCGTTTATCGGTTTGAACGCGCAGTCAAATACTGCCAGATGTTCATCATGAAGCGCCGGAGTGCCCTCAATGGTATCATTGTTTTGAATATAGTCGATAACGGTTTTTATTTCTGAATCGCTGTATTGCAGTTTATGGAGTGCTTTTTCAACGGTCTGATTCACAATTTTCAGAAGTCCACCGCCCACCAGTTTTTTATATTTTACCAGGGCGATATCCGGTTCAACACCGGTGGTATCGCAATCCATAAGGAAGGCTATAGTACCGGTAGGAGCCAGGACAGAGACCTGTGCATTACGGTAACCATTCTCCTTCCCCTTCTGGTACGCTTCATCCCACACCTGTCGGGCGGTAGTGAAGAGATCCCGAGGAATTGAGTTGCCGGTCAGGTTATAGGCAGCGCTTCTGTGCTTCTGTATTACGGTGAGCATGGGTTCCCGATTTTTATCGTATTCTTCAAAGGTGCCCATCACTTCGGCCAGTTCACTGGAGGTCAGATAGGCCTGTCCGGTCATGATAGCAGTGATTACACCTGCATACGCGCGACCTTCATCGCTGTCATAGGGTAATCCGCGTGACATGATGAGCGCGCCCAGATTGGCATATCCGAGTCCCAGTGTGCGGAACAGATGAGAATTATGGGTAATTTCCGAACGGGGATAGCTGGAATTATCCACAATAATTTCCATGGCGGTAATCAGAATACGAACGGCTTTGCGGAATTTATCGGAATCAAATTCTTCCTTCTCATCCAGAAATTTCATCAGGTTCAATGATGCCAGGTTGCAGGCGGTATTATCAATAAACATATATTCGGAACAGGGATTGGAAGCATTGATGAGTGCCGAATTGCGACAGGTGTGCCATTCGTTTATGGTGGTATCAAACTGCATTCCGGGATCCCCGCAAATGTAGGTTGCCTCGGCGATTTTCTGAATGATGTCCCCGGCTCTGTAACGGTCCATGGGCTTACCTGATGTAACGGCACGCGTGACCCATTCCAGATCATCTTCCACCGCCTGCATAAAGTCTTCTGACACTCGTATACTGTGATTAGCGTTTTGGAAAAAAATGGAACCGTAAGCTTCCCCGTTGATGGATCCATCAAAACCGGAATCAATCAGGGCCCAGGCCTTTTTTTCCTCACTGGCCTTGGAATTGATAAAATCCATAATATCAGGATGGTCCACATTCAGTATGACCATTTTGGCTGCTCTTCTGGTTTTACCCCCCGATTTTATTACCCCTGCGAAAGCATCAAACCCCTTCATAAAGGAAACCGGCCCGGATGCGATGCCGCCGCCGGCGATGGACTCCCTGGAAGACCGCAGAGTGGATAAATTTGTTCCCGTACCTGAACCGAATTTAAATAACATCCCTTCAATTTTAGCCAGATCCAGAATGCTTTCCATACGGTCTTCCACTGAATTGATAAAGCAGGCCGAGCATTGCGGTTTCTCTTCAATCCCCACATTGAACCATACCGGACTGTTAAAAGCGGCGTACTGATTAACCAGCAGGGATGTCAGTTCCCGGTAAAAAATTTCGGCGTCCCTTGCAGAAGCGAAATAACCGTCTTTTTTGCCCCATTTAGTAATGGCGCTGGAAACGCGGTCAACCAGCTGTTTTACGCTGTTTTCCCGTTCGTCTGTACCCAGTTGTCCGTGAAAATATTTACTTACAACCACGTTGGTGGCAAGCTGACTCCAGAAATCGGGAACTTCAACTTCGCTCTGACGGAATACAATCTCTTTCTTCTCGTTGAGAATTACTGCTTCTCTTTTTTCCCACTTGATCTCTTCAAAAGGGTGAATATCCGGTTTAGCAAAATTATATTGGAACTTCAGTTTTTTGGAATTTTTTCTTTTTGTGGCCTGGCGGTCTGTACCTGCATCCTCCCGGGAAGGGGAGTCTTGATTATCCAATTCGGAAAACAAATCCTCGTTTGCAGCCGTGGTAACGGAAGCTTTTGGAGCTGGCATAAATGGACCTCCTGGGTGATAAAACATGAAACGATAAAGCGCTAAAAAGGTAAAACAACATTTTTATATGAATAGTAAAAACAGGGACTTATATCAATTGGTATTTACTGTAATGATAGGGTAAAGATAAATGATTGAGCTGGCAATGTCAACATTTTTTAAAAGGTTTTTTTCTTCTAAAACGGTCAATTAGACAACCTACGCTATTGCTGAAATTGCTGTAAAATGCTTTCCAGTCGATCCCTCTTTTTCCGGGTTAACCCGCTGATGGCCAGCAGCTTAAGACTTAATTGCCGGTATATTTCGAGAAGTTCCGGATGATGATTTTTAAGATAATGAAGGTGAGTGACAATCGTTCCCTCATCCGCACGCCTCACCGGCCCCGTTAAAGCTGCAGATGGACCATGATCCAGAACCTGATGAACGGAGGATGATAAGAGGGGATTTAAAATACGGAAGGTATCTTTGTAAGAAATCTCTATTCCGTTCAGGAGTTCCTTACTCATTTGAGCAAGAGCAATATAAAAATTTGAATAAAAAACGGTGGCCAGATGCAGGGCTGTTTTCTGCGCAGGGGTAACTTTAATAAATTTGAATTCTTTTTTTGGACCCCAAACAGAACTAAGGCTTTTTATAGCTTCGGAATCACCTTCCCCGTCAAACCATATATCGTTTAAGTTACGGTTCTCACGCGGATCCCGTGAAAAAGAGAAAATGGGATGAAAACTGGCGACTTTTGCACCGGCCAACAGGACAGGTTGTAAAACCCCGGAGGATAGAGTTCCCGAACAATGCAGGACTATTTTATTTCGCCACTCAATATTCATCCGGCTGAGTGTTTCTGCCATGTCCGGGATGTGATCATCCTGTATAGCTAACAGAATGATATCAGAAGAGTTTATTCTTTCTGCAGTGATCTTACTGGTGATAAAATCCCACTGCATTTCCGTTCTCAGAAATTTCAGCCGTCGCGGATTCCGTTCCACCAGAGCAGTTATATTAAATCCATGTTGCAGAAAGTAAAAGGTCAGTGAACTACCGGTTCGACCGCCTCCAATGATATAAAATGATGGTGTGGTACCTGATACCATATTTCGGAATGAGAGCAAATAAGATTATGCCAATTTGGAATGCATCTCTGTGAATAAGGACGATTACATAAATTCCTGTCGATTAATGCGCTTGTCTTTTGGAAAATAGCGGGTATAGATCAAATCCGAAAATTCTATTGCTATACTGGAATAAGGATTGATTCCGGTCTGATAGAACATTTCATCTATGGCGGCGGACGCCTTTTTCCAGGATGTTAACTGGTTGAGGTAACTTATAAATTTGGTATACCGTCGATCGTCCTTTTTAAATATTTTTTTAACAAATTTTTTGCGGTTTTTATTAGAAATAATATTATTCAAATCCTCCAGGTACTTTCCTTTAATTTTTTCTGATACCACATCAGCCAGCTCTTCTGCTGCAGTGGTGGTTGTTTCCTGTTGCCCGGGGGGTTGCGGTTCCTCTCTGAATTCCTGAACTTCCTCCTTTTCAGCTGTTTCCATCTCCTGTGGCATTTCCTGTTGAGGAGGTTCTTCGGTTTTGGGCTCGGGAGCAGGTGGCTGATAGGTTTCAACAACTTCCTCTTCCTCTTCCTCTTCTTCTTCCTCCTCAATTTCTTCCAATTCTTCTGTTTCCTGAACCGGAGTGGTAATGGTTTCGGTATCAACGGAAATTTCTTCCACTGCAACTTCCGGTTTAGCAGTTTCAATATCTATCACTTCTTCCACTGAAACTTCCGGCTCAACTTCTGTTTTAACTCCAACTGGTTTTTCTATGGCGCCGGTTCGCAGCAGGTTATCAAGATTTGCAAATGAAATTTCCTCTTTTCCCTGCCGGGCTGCATGTTCAATAAGTGTCTTATAATCCTCCAGATTACGGTCTTCAAATGCTCTGAGCAATATTTCAAGGAGAATATTATCTGAGGGCTCTCTTCCTTCATTCATAAAATTGATAATGGTCTTCACTGTCTGCAGGGTGGTGCTTAGCTGATCTTTAGAAAAAACCTGTTTATCAATGCCGGAGATCAGTTCTTCAAACTGGTTCTGTGAAATTTCCCTTAAATATTTCAAATTAAAATAATCCGTTAGAGCATCCTTATAATACTGAAATTTGTCGAAATATTTGAGCATATCATAGACGTCCATAGTGGTGATAACCGGACTGTTCCTGAACAAAAACTGGGTCAACGTCTGATGTGGCCGAATCAGGTAGTTCGCTTCAAGCTTGATAGCCCTTTCCAGTAATTGATTGAATTTGTTGAGATGAAAGGTAGCAGTTTGTTTCAATATATCAAATATCTTATCAATCAATACACGGATTTCCGGCGCATCATAATTGAATCTTTCGTTGGAATTGAAACGGTCGCTTTCTTCACGCAACCAGAGTTCAACTTCCTGGTCAAAAAAGTGCTTTACGGAGTCTGGAATGTCACAGGTCACTAAATAATTTAAAGGAATCTGATCCATTTGAGGGGTTACAACTTCTTTGGTAATATTCGCGATGATATTATCGATCACTTTGTCTAGCATGAAAAATCCTCTTTTTCTAATGAAAGATCAAATTAATATCAATGAGAAATTATTGCAAGTTTAAAATCAAGCCCTTATTTCTCATCTGTTTCCTTAAAGCAGAGTGAAACGGCAGGAATCACAAGCTGAAATTTAAGATATACTATTGTTTTTTTATGTGACAAATATATGATATTTTTTTTCTGATATTTTAAAAAATTCCTGAATATGTATTAGTCAATTTCTCTGCCTGAGTCAGTGATGTAAACAGTCAGTTTTCGGTTAAAGCAGTTCACCTCTGAAGTGTTTTCAGGATATTTTCAACTTGATACCACCAAGGTGGGAGTGATGCCTGGTTTTCTGCCAACCCTGGAAGGAATTTTTCGACATTGTGCTTGTATGTTCATATATAATACGATAAATTGTAACACAAAAATAAAAATAATAACACACCATCGGAAGAGATGGCTAATAAAGTTTTTTTATTGCTTGTTTTTACTTTTGCCTGTTACGCAAAAGGTCCGGAGCCAGCTCCCGCAGACAGTCTCCATACCTACCAGTTTCCTGACTCTATTGTTGTAATTGCCAATCGCTATGAACTCTCCATTCAATCCATTACCAACTCAGTTGATATCATTCCGGTAAAAGAATATCCCTGGCTTGCAGTGCATTCGGTTTTGGAACTGACGGATGCGCTTTCGCCCCAGATTTTTGTACTGGAAAAACGAGTGGTTGGTTTTGGTGTAGGCGAGAATGGTGCAGGGAATGTCTCCATCCGGGGGATGGGGGGACGGCCCAATACCGGAATTCTGGTGCTAATCAACGGCCGGCCGGATTTTATGGGAATTTTCGGACACCCGCTTCCGGATGTCTATGGATTAAACTCCATTGATCAGGTTGAAGTAGTCAAGGGTCCTTCCTCCACTGTTTTCGGGTCTAACGCCATGGGCGGTGTAATAAACCTGGTGACCCGGGTACCGGCATCAGATAAGCTGAACTTCGTGATGCAGGGAGGAAGTTATAATACATTCACTCAAAATCTGGATTTCTCTCACAGCTATGGCCGGACAAACTCCCGCCTGCTGATGACTCATCAGAAAACAGACGGCCACATTCCTTCCAGCGAATTCGACGGCTGGAACCTGGCTGGGGAGATAGAAAAATTTTTCTCACCTAACTGGAGGGCATCGCTGAAAGGACGGTATGTGCCGTATCAGTTTAATGATCCGCTTATGGGTGAAGACCTGGCCGCTCTGGGATATTATGGAAAAATCAGACGCGGCATGGCGGATTTAGAGGTGGAAGGACAGGCAGGACAGCTGAAGAATTCATTTCATCTGTATACCAACCTGGGACACCATCGCTTTAATGACGGTTTTGAATCTCATGACTTTACCTACGGATTTTCATCCTACCAGGGATTACAGTATTCTCCCAAATTGCAGGTAAACTTTGGCCTTGATGCCCTGTACTACGGGGGGAAAGCAAAAAATGTCATATCTCCTCAAGCGCCACCGGTACCGGACCTGCATACCATAACATCGCTGGGTGGTTATATGGTGGTGTTCTACAGCCCTAGGCCTTTTCTTACCCTGCAGGGAGGTCTGCGTTCCCAGTATACTTCACTGGATTTATCGAAATTTACACCCACTTTGGGGATTTCCATGCTGCCGCTTAAATTTCTGAGAATTTTTGCCAATTACAATGAGGCATTTCGAATTCCGACCCTGCGGGAGCTGTACCTCTTCCCGGTGTCTAACCCGGAACTGAATCCGGAGAATGTGCGGAGTGAAGAGTTGGGTGGATTTATTTTCCTGGGAGGGAAGAACCATCTGAAATTTTCCGTATTTCGTAATCGCATCGACAATATTATCCAGCTGGCGGCAAATTCTGCTCCACCTCCGCCCCAGATATTTTATAACAGTGGTGAGGCCGAACAGTGGGGGGTGGAATCTCTGCTCCGTATTCATTTTGTAAGGGGAGCAGATGCCCGGATCTCTTACAGTTACCTTAATCCCGATAATCTAACGGCTTTCAGTCCGCGTCATATGATAAAGTATTATGCCGGATATACTTACTCATTTTTATCCCTGTCCCTTTTCGGCAAATATATTGCAGATTTGTATGCGGATAATAACCGGCAAAGCCCCCTGGGGGATTATCATATTTTAAATGCAACGGTAGCCTTCCGCTATCGACAGGTGATGCTTGATTTTCAATTGCGTAATCTGCTGGACCGCTATTATGAGGTTTTGCCGGGATATGAAGCGCCGGGATTTCATGTCCTGGCCGGATTTACAGTACAATGGCCATTTTGAAAATGACAGGATGATTTCAGAGGAAATGGAAAACCGATCAATTTACAAGCATATTCCCCTGGCAGCCCTGTTTGCGACTCTGGGCGTCATTTTTCCGGTGTTTTTTCATATTACCGGTCTGGGCAGCGCCTTTATGCCCATGTTTATTCCCATTATAATGGGAAGCATGCTTCTGCCTCCCTCACTGGCGGTAACTATCGCCTTTATTACACCTGTTGTGTCGTTTCTTTTAACCGGGATGCCGCCGGTGTACCCACCCATATTAATTCTGGTAATCGCGGAGTTACTGACGGTCAGCCTTCTGAGTTCCTATCTTTATTTCATGAAAAATTGGTCTGTCTGGATTACGCTGGTAATAGCCATGGGAGCTGACCGGCTGGTACTATTTGCATTTGTATTTTTTCTCGCTAAAAAGCTGGGATTTCCGGGAAGGTTTTTTTCTGCGGGAGCCGTCATATATAGCATACCGGGAGTGGTATTAATCTTCCTGATCATTCCACTCACCTTAAAATTTTTACAGCGTAAATATCCACAGATCCTTCAATCACAACAATAAATTGTTGAAAAAATGCCATGAGACCGAACATTTCTCATCACAGATTTTTTGAAAGTAAAGCAGATATCTGGGAGCAGAACGAAACCCCTGAAAAAGTTAAGCGCCTGAGTGAGATTTTTACTCAGCTACAGATCGGAATTGGGCAGCGGGCCCTGGATGTGGGAAGTGGAACCGGTATTCTTGTTCCCATTCTTTTAAAACGTGCTGAACCTGAAGTTTCGGTATGGGAATTTGATTTTTCAGCTCAGATGCTGTACAAAAACAAAAATCGCTGGAACCCATCGTCCCGGCCATTATTTCATATAAATGGTGACAGCCATTTATTACCTTTTCGGCCGGACAGCTTTGACTTTATTGCCTGTTTTGCAGTTTTGCCCCATTTAACCGATAAGAAAAAAGCCATCCGGGAATGGTACCGTGTTCTGGTTCCGGGCGGGAAACTTCTGATACTACACCTTATGAGCAGTTTCAATCTGAATAGATTGCATGCCGAGGCCGGTTTTGAAGTAGAAAATGATCATTTACCGCCGGTTGAGGAAGTTGCCCGATTATTGTTCTCCCAGCAATTTTCCGTTCTTATCTCTTGTGAAGAAGAGGATCTTTATCTTCTCCTGAGCGAGAAGTAACTTTTACAGGGAATAAGAACCCTTCTTATGAAAGATCAGGAATAAGGTTGTATCTGGATTTATCCGGTACAATTTTATAAATTATTGTTCTCCTGATGTCTGTAATTCCGAGATAGAGGAGATTTAAATCCGAGGAAATGATGCCGGTTTCCAGCATAGTCCGGGATGAAATCAATTTATGGTTTTTCTGTTGCCGCCTTTAGAGGCAGTTGGTTTAAGGGTTAAAATTATGAAGGATAACGATAAATTTAAAGTCAATAAATCCGGGGGATATTGTGTCGCCATATTTGGGGGCGGTGTTGCGGGTGCGGAGGCCGCCTTTCAACTCTCACGGCGTGGAATACACACTGTTTTGTTTGAACAGCATGCATTACCATACGGGAAAATAGAAGAGGGTCTTCCCAAATGGCATTTAAAACTTCGTGCGCAGGAAGAAGGCAAAATAGACGAAAAACTTGTTCAACCGCTGACACATTTTGTCCCCAGGACAAAATTCGGCAGAGATCTGAGTTTATCGGAAGTTCTGTCTTGGGGATTCAGCGCCGTTCTGCTGGCAGTAGGGGCATGGCGGGACAGGCCCCTGCCGGTCAGGGGAATTGATGAATATCGGGGAAAGGGACTCTATTATCAGAATGAATTTGTTTCAAGCTTCAATCATCAGCATGAGCCGGATTCCCGGCAGCCACTGTGTGAAATCCGGGATAACGCTATCGTTATCGGAGGAGGGCTGGCCTCCTTTGATGTGCTGAAAATTCTTATGCTGGAGACGGTAGGAACTGCCCTAAAAATCAAGGGAATACGCAGTGATCTTTTTACTCTGGAAAGAGAAGGAATTAATGTTGTATTGAATAATCACGGGCTTACTTTGAGTCAGCTGGGTCTGGAAGGATGCACGCTGTATTACCGCCGGCGTATTATAGATATGCCACTGGCTCCAATGCCGGTGAATGCCAATCCATCCCGCCAGGAGAAGGTGTTTCTACTGCGGCGACGGATTGCGGAAAATTTTATGCAGAAATATCTGTTCAGGATGCGGGAATGTTATATACCAGTGGATAAGATTATTAAAGATAACCGCCTAGAGGGGATAATTTTCCAGAAAACCCGGGTGGAAAATGACCGGATCGTTCCTGTTACCCATCCTTATCTTGAGGTTCATTCACCTCTGGTTATTTCATCCATCGGGAGTATTCCCGAACCGGCCGGGGAAATTCCCATGGAAAATGAAATGCTGTCCATAGAAGATCCCGTCAGCGGTAAAATCCGCGGTTTTGATAATGTTTTTGCAGTGGGCAATGCAGTGACCGGCAGGGGTAATATACGGGAATCACTGGTTCACAGCCGCGAGATTACCGAACGGGTGGCGGAAAATTACCTGGACTGGCAGATGGGAAAATTTAATGAGTATATCAAAATGCAGGAAAAAAATATGGACAGGGCTGTAATCCGGGTAACCCGCGAACTGGAAAAAAGACTTCCCCTGTCCGCCGGGCACGTATCACATATCATGGAGAAAATCCAGTCGCGTCAGAGGGAAGTTGGATATCATGGCGATTACAGGCGGTGGATTCTTGAACATTTACCGGTAAGGCTGGAAGATTTGAATTCAGGTAAAACAGGCGGGTGATTTTTGGGATCCTTAAAATTTATGGCTACAGATACTGAGTGTTATGTTCCGGTTCTATAAAGGATTAGTATTCTTCTTCTCTTACTTCCAGCCCGAAGCGCTGGTAATTTTTTCGAATAAAGTGTTTCCATTTTTCCGGCACTTCATCTCGACTTTGACAGTTAATTTTCGTAAGTCATTGTTTTTATTGAAGAGTTTTTT
>CAYWTB010000041.1:0-37136 GCA_964461135.1 uncultured Caldithrix sp.
TATCCAGTGACCAGGATCCAGTAACCAGTCGGCAGTAGGCAGGAAGGAGCTGAGAAAGCCTCTAGCCTAGAGCCTTTATCCTTTACCCGTTGCCCTTCGTAAATAATGCAATTGAAATTGCACCTCCAGGGGATTTACATTAATTTAAATAATGCGATTTTTATTCTATAGTGAAGGTGAAGAATAGTGGTTGAATTAAATAGTTAAACAAGATGTAAATATTTTTCGAGGTGATTGAATGCCGCAAACTTATATCGAAAAAATTGCCCAGAATTTTGCCGTGGGACTGGAAGCGGGTGAATCCGTTCGCAGCGGAGATTACATTTCTATTCAACCTGCCCATGTTATGACGCATGATAATACCGGCGCAGTGATCCCCAAGTTCAGAAGCATAGGTGCTCTGCGCATGGCCAATCCCCGTCAGCCGGTATTCACACTGGATCATAATGTGCAGGATACCAGTGATAAAAACCTGGAAAAATATGCCAGAATAGAAGCATTTGCCCGTGAAATGGGTGTGGATTTTTATCCGGCCGGCCGGGGAATAGGACACCAGATTATGTGTGAAGAGGGTTATGCCTGGCCCGGAACCATGGTGGTGGCTTCAGACAGCCATTCGAACATGTATGGGGGACTGGGTTGCCTGGGAACCCCAATCGTTCGTACTGATGCAGCGGCAATCTGGGCCACCGGACGTACCTGGTGGCAGATTCCGCCGGTGGTGAGAGTACAATTGAGCGGCAAATTAATACCGGGTGTAGCCGGCAAGGATGTTATTGTCACACTTTGCGGTTTTTTCAATAATGATGAAGTACTCAATTGTGCGGTGGAATTCACGGGGGATGGCATCACTTCTCTCAGTGTTGATCAAAGACTCACCATTGCCAATATGACCACGGAATGGGGGGCACTTGCTGGTGTATTTCCGGTGGATGAAATAACCCTGCAGTGGCTCCGGAAAAGAACAGAGTTTATTGAAAAAAGAGGTCTGGCCGGAGTTCCATCGGATAAAGACGGAAAAGGAAAACACCCCCGTTTTAATGAAAAACGTTTACAAAAGCTGGAGGAGAACCTGAGCAGCCCCGGTGCGGATCCCGATGCCTTTTACCTCAAGGAATTGGTGCTGGATCTGGGGACTGTACAGCCGCATGTCTCGGGACCGAACACCGTAAAAACCATGTTTTCCGTGGGTGATATTCGCCGTCAAAATATAAAGATAAATAAGGCCTACCTGGTTTCCTGTGTTAACAGCCGGGTGGAAGATCTGGCCGAAGCGGCTGCGGTGGTCAAGGGGAAAAAGGTGGCAGAGGGTGTAGAATTTTACATCGCCGCTGCTTCCAGCGAAGTGGAAAATGAAAGCAGGAAAAGAGGAGACTGGCAAACCCTTTTGGATGCAGGGGCCATTGCTTTACCTGCAGGCTGCGGTCCGTGTATCGGATTAGGCAAGGGATTACTGGAGGAGGGAGAGGTAGGCATATCCGCTACCAACCGTAATTTTAAAGGGCGGATGGGATCACGCAGTGCCTTTGCTTATCTTGCCTCACCTGCGGTGGTAGCAGCTTCGGCAATTGCCGGAAAAATAGACTATCCCGGGCCGTGGCATGCCGGCGGGATTAGTGGTGAGATTATTGAAAATCCGCTATCACCAACTGAAGAGAAAAAAGTTAGAATTGTGGACAAATTTCCGGAGGTTATGCAGGGCGAGCTTATTTTCTGCCACCAGGATAATCTTAACACAGACGGAATCTATCCTGGAAAATATACTTATATTGATGATTTTACTCCCCGGCAGCAGGCCGAAGTGGTCATGGAAAATTACGATCCCGAATTTAAACAGCTGGTAAGGCAGGGTGATATTCTGACGGGAGGATTTAATTTTGGCACCGGCAGCTCCCGTGAGCAGGCAGCCACCGCCCTGAAATATTGCGGAATAAAACTGGTGATAGCTGGTTCTTTCAATGAGACCTATAAACGAAATGCTCTGAATAATGGATTTCTGGTCATCGAATCACCTGAGCTGATCAGAGACCTTAAATCACGCTTTGGGGGGGAGAGGTTGACCGTGCGGACGGGTCTCCGGGCGTCCATTGATTTCAGGAAATGTACCATGACCGTGGATGGCAGGCGCTATTTCCTGAATCCGGTGGGTGTGGCTGCTCAGGAGCTAATTGTCTCCGAAGGATTGGAAAACTGGGTAAAAGAACGTCTTCAGGATAAACGGTAGTGACAACCCATACTTTTTTTATTAGCCCAGGCTGCAAATGCCACAATAATACCAGATCTGACGGCATTTCGCAGTCCGATCAGGCTATCGGTAAGTTTGGAAATCCGGTAAAAACGTTCAACTTCAAATTCCAGGCCGCGCAGTTCCCGTAGTGCCCGGGCAAGGCGGTCTGATGTGCGTGTTACACCTACATAATTCCACATCACATTTCTGATGGAACTCATATCCTGACTGATGAGGGCCGGATCCGGCTTTTCAATTCCCAGATCGTGCCAGGGAGGATAACGGCCGGGATCCGGTTGTGGCGCATCTTTTATATGTTTTATGATATGCCGGGCAGTAACATTGCCCCATACCACTCCTTCCAGCAGGGAAGCACTGGCCAGGCGGTTGGCACCATGAACCCCGGTACAGGAAACTTCTCCCACCGCGTAAAGGTTTTGGATGGTAGTCAGACTGTTATCATTTACCCAAACACCCCCGCAGAAATAATGAGCGCCGGGTACTACCGGAACCGGTTCTTTTGTAATGTCAATTCCATAATCCAGACAACTTTGAAAAATTCTAGGAAATTTTGTTTTTATTGCAGAGGCGGATAGATAAGATGCAAAGTCCAAATAAACATTGGGAATTTCCTTTATCAGCATTTCTTCATGGATGGCCCGTGCTACCACATCCCTGGGTGCAAGATCCTTCCATTTGGCATCATAGTTTTGCATAAAAGGCTCACCCTTGTCATCCACCAGCCTTGCTCCTGCTCCTCTCACTGATTCCGAGATCAGGAAGTGAGGTGCCATTTTGTAATAGAATGTGGTGGGGTGAAACTGGATGAATTCGCAGTTAATAACCCTGGCTCCCGCCCGGTAAGCCATGGCCAATCCATCCCCACGGGCCCAGCTGGGATTGCTGCTGCGCAGGTAGATCTGGCCCAGGCCTCCGGTGGCCAGTACGGTTTTTTTTGCAAAAATGGGAATTACAATTTCATGTTTCTGATCGAAAATATAAGCTCCTGAGCAGGAGTGCTCCTTGTATACATCCAGTCTGTTAAGGGAGTGATGCGAAGGTGTCAACAGATCGATGGCAGTGTAGTCGGTGAGTAGTTGAATATTAGGGTGGTTCTGTATTGCATTTACCAGTGTTCTTTGTATGATTTCCCCGGTATTATCCCGGGAGTGGAGAATACGGGCAGTGGAATGGCTACCCTCGGTTACCAGTGAAAAATTCCCGTCATCGTCGCGGTCGAAGGGAATGCTCAGTTTACCCAGCAGGATGGTTTCCACCAGTTCCGGTCCCTGTTCTGACAACATTTTTACCGCTGTGGGATTAGAGTGACCGGCACCGGCACGAATGAGGTCCTCTGACAGCAGTTTAGGAGAATCATTTTTACCTTTATAAATGATACCTCCCTGTGCGTAGAATGTGTTTGATTCTTCCGGCCGGGAGGAACGGGTGATAACCGTAACCAGGATTCCGGCATCTGCCAGCTGAAGGGCCGTAACACCCCCCGCAATCCCGCAACCGATGATGAGCACTTCTGTTTCCCTGTATTCACCCATTGTTGATCTCTTTTTCTCCCCTAAAAACTGATTTACCTTCGATTTATCCGGAAACCGGATCCCGCTCTGATGTCAGGAGATTTCCAGCATGCGCTGTACCGGTTTTAATGCCTTTATACGGATTTCTTCCGGAACCTCAATTACGTACTGCATATTTTGCAGGCACTTTAAAGTGTCTTCCAGAGTAATCTCATTCATGTGCGGACAGCGTACGCTGCACAGTCGCAGCATTTCCTTCTGCGGATTGGCCGCCGCAATATTATCTCCCATGGAACATTCGGTAAGCAGAAGATACTGGGGAGCGTTCATTTTTTCCACATAGCGCACCATGGCAGATGTGCTTCCCGAAAAATCGGATGCTTCAACTACTTCAGGACTGCATTCCGGATGTGCCAGAATAACCACCCGGGGGAATTGCTTCCGGACATTTTTAATATCTTCCACCGTGAATTTTTCGTGGACTTCACAGCGCCCGGTCCATCCGATAATATCATAATTCAGCAGGTCATCCTTAAGCCTCCGTGGTTTACGGGTGGGAAAAACAATTCGCTTGCCTGTCTCCCGGGCCACATTTTTTGCCAGGAATTCATCCGGCAAGAAAATCACGGTATCTGTATTCAACGATTCCACGACTGCGGAGGCATTCCCGGACGTGCAGCAGATATCACTTTCTGCTTTTACATCGGCATAGGTGTTGATATAAGTGACCACCGGAACACCGGGATATTTTTTCCTGAGCTCTCTCACATCCTGCGCAGTAATACTTTCCGCCAGTGAGCAGCCGGCTTTACGGGCCGGAAGCAGAACAGTTTTTCCCGGATTCAGAATTTTAGCGGTTTCGGCCATAAACCGTACTCCGCAAAATACGATGACATCTTTATCAGTTTCTGCCGCTTTTCTGGCCAGTTCCAGAGAATCCCCCACGATGTCCGGAATGGAATGATAAAGAGCGGGTTCCATATAATTATGTCCTAGAATTATTGCATTGCGTTCCTTTTTGAGCTCATTTATTTGATAGGCCAGATCTGCCTTGAATTTAATCTCAAAATCAGGCATTAATCTGGACAGTTTTTTCTGCATCATTGTATATGTTTCTTCTCGCGTCATTTTATTTCCCTCTGTGAATAGTCCAACGCTGAAAGTATATATATAGTATTGAAGAGGTCAATTTGTTCCTCTGAGCAGCAGACTGATATCCAGAGCTCTGACAGAATGGGTGAGCATTCCTACTGAAATGAAATCCACGCCAGTCCTGCAAATATCTGCTACATTATCCAGCTGCACATTTCCGGAAGCCTCAAGTGGCGTCCGGCGGTTCACCAATTTCACCGCTTCCTTCATTTCTGCAAGAGTCATATTGTCCAGTAAAATCCGGTCCACTTCAAGGGGCAGAACTTCCTGCAGCTCGGCGAGATTTTTTACTTCTACTTCGATTAAAAGATTGCGCTTCATGTTTTCCCGGACCCGCTTTACGGCAGCGCTTATACTTCCGGCTACGGTGATGTGATTATCCTTAATCAGCACCATATCATACAAACCGATACGATGGTTATGACCACCTCCAAGCAGTACCGCCCATTTGTCCAGGGCACGCAGGCCGGGAGCGGTCTTGCGGGTATCCAAAATTATGGCACCTGTTCCTTCCACCGCACGTACAAATTGTCGCGTCATGGTCGCAATCCCGGACATTCTCTGCATAAAATTCAGGGCCACTCTTTCCCCGGAGAGAATTCCCTGCGCAGGGCCTAAAATGGTGGCGAACACTTGTCCACGGGAAACAGCTTCACCATCGCGCAGGGATGATGTAAACTCTATTCGGCCGTCCAGCTGCCGGAAACATAACCGTGAGACCTCCAGTCCGGCAAGAATTCCCTCTTCCCTGGCGATGAAATCTCCCCTAAATTCCAGGTCCTGTGGAATAATGGAATCGGTGGTCACATCTCCCTGCCCGATGTCCTCCTGCAAAGCGCGGTCAATTATCTGTTGAATTTTGATCTGGGTGGGGATATGAAAAGAAGGATTTTCTCTGTTAAAAGAATTTTTCATTCCTGCACAGTCTTGGTAAACTTTTTGCGTTTTTATTCAATCTTCCCACAAAGTTAACCATAAAATGCTGAGGGATTCAACCGGAATAATTTTAAAAAAGTAATGATGTAGCGGGAAGGAATTCGTTATTTTATAAGAGTAATAGAGTGAAGAATTGATTCAAACAGGTTCGTAACAATGAGAAATATTCGGATTATATGAAAGCGAGAAGAGGATTTGCCAGTGATAATAATGCCGGAGTCCATCCGGACATCCTGAAAGCTCTTCATAAAGTGAATGAAGGCCACGTGGTTTCATACGGGGATGATCCGTATACCCGCAAAGGTATTGAGGACTTAAAGGAACATTTCGGTGAGAATACCGATATCTATTTTGTCTTCAACGGGACGGCCGCAAACGTTTTAGGCATTAAGGCACTAAGCCATTCCTACCATGCTGTGATCTGCTCAGATCTGGCGCACCTGAATGTGGATGAATGCGGTGCCCCGGAGAAATATACGGGCTGTAAACTTCTGACGGTCCCTTCTCCGGATGGGAAACTCACTCCGGATGGTATTCGCCAGCATCTTCATGGATTTGGGTTTGAGCATCATGCCCAGCCCCGGATCATATCCGTTACCCAGTCAACTGAAATGGGAACGGTATATACGCCGCATGAAATCAAAACAATTGCCGATCTGGCCCATTCTTTCGCCATGTATCTCCATATGGATGGAGCCAGAATTGCCAATGCTGCCGTCAGTCTCGGGACGGATTTTCGGAAAATTACTTCGGATGCCGGTGTGGATGTCCTGTCCTTTGGAGGGACCAAAAACGGCATGATGTTCGGCGAAGCGGTTATTTTTTTTAATCCTGAACTTTCCCGCGATTTTAAATATGTGCGTAAACAGGGCATGCAGCTGGGATCAAAAATGCGCTTTATCTCCGCGCAATTTTCCGCCCTGTTGGCCCATGAGTTGTGGAAGAAAAATGCCGCACATGCCAATGATATGGCTCAATATCTGGCGGAAAAGATAAGAGCTGCAGGAATGATAAAAATCACCCAGCCGGTAGAAGCAAATGCTGTATTTGCCATTCTTCCTCCGGAACTTATCCCGCGGCTGCAGAAAAATTTTTTCTTTTATGTTTGGAACGAAAAAACATGTGAAGTTCGCTGGATGACTTCTTATGATACCACCCGGGAGGATATCGACCAGTTCGTTAAAGAAATCGAAAAATTATTTGCCCGGTAAAAGATGGTTCCGAGCCTGTTAACCTGTTTTGTAGTAATTTCAATTAACCATGGTAAAAGAATAATCAGGAGAGATTCGTTTCCTGTCTTGCAAAAGTTATAAGATTTGTTTAATTTGGACATGTTTTAACAGCTGAAAACCAGCAAGGAGATAATATGACTGAGATTTTAGATGTTCTGGCGCGTGAGATTCTGGACAGCAGAGGAAATCCGACAATTGAGGTGGAAGTTCTTCTGGAGAGCGGGGATTTTGGCAGTGCGGCTGTCCCTTCCGGGGCATCAACCGGAGAACACGAAGCAGTTGAATTAAGGGATGGTGACAAGAGCCGTTATGGAGGTAAAGGAGTTTTAAAGGCAGTCCAAAATGTAAATGACATTATTACGGAAGAAATTATAGGTCTGGATTCCACGGACCAGGTAGGAATCGACCGGTTAATGATTGAACTGGATGGGACTGAAAACAAGGGAAACCTGGGTGCCAATGCAATTCTGGGAGTATCCATGGCCGTGGCAAAAGCTGCGGCATCGGCACTGGGTTTACCTCTCTTCCAGTACCTGGGCGGTGTAAACGCCAAAGTTCTGCCCGTTCCGCAGATGAATATTCTTAACGGTGGCAAACATGCGGACAATAACGTGGATCTGCAGGAATTCATGATAATGCCGGTAAACGCACCCTCCTTCCGGGAAGCTTTGCGCATGGGTGCGGAAGTATTTCATTCTCTGAAAAAAGTGCTCAAGGATAAAGGTTACAATACAGCGGTGGGAGATGAAGGCGGGTTCGCTCCGGACCTTAAATCCAACGAAGAGGCGGTTGAAGTTATATTGGAAGCCATTACTAAAGCGGGTTTCAAACCGGGAAAAGACATTTATCTGGCACTGGATCCCGCCAGCAGTGAATTTTTTGACGTCGAGAGAAAAGTGTACATGCTTAAATCCGAGAAAAAAGAGCTCTCTCCGGACAAAATGGCAGATTATTACGCGGACTGGGTCAAGAAATATCCCATTATCTCCATCGAGGACGGTATGGCTGAAGATGACTGGGAGGGTTGGAAAGATATCACCAATAAGCTGGGAAAGAAGATCCAGCTGGTAGGTGATGATCTTTTCGTAACCAATACCAGACGTTTGCAAATGGGTATCGAAAAGAATATTGCCAATTCCATTCTCATAAAGCTGAATCAGATCGGAACGGTAACCGAAACCCTTGACTGCATAGATATGGCACACCGGGCAGGTTATACTTCGGTTATTTCGCACCGTTCCGGTGAAACCGAAGACAATACAATTGCGGATGTAGTAGTGGCGGTAAATGCCGGGCAAATTAAAACCGGCTCAGCTTCCCGAAGCGACCGTATTGCCAAGTACAACCAGTTACTGCGAATCGAAGAAATGCTGGGAGATGAAGGGCAATATTTTGGTTCACGGGTGCTGCGAAAAAAATAATCATCGAATAACAATCAGGCAGGTGTTCTGCCGCTTAGAGAGGGAACACCTGCATATTTCAGCCTATGCCCAGAAAAAAGACATTAAAAAAACAAGCCCGAACCTACCGGCAGAAACAGAACCGCCGAAAAAAAGCATTTTGGTGGGCATTTTTCATATTTTTGGGCATCATTCTTTTTATTTTTCTTTCTGGAAACCGCTCACTTATTCAATTATATACTCTTCATCAGAAGCGTAATAATCTGGTGAAACAGCAGGAAGAATTGATTCAGCAAAACCAGCAGTTGCGGGAAGAGATAGATAAATTACAAAAGGATGATGAGTATATAGAGAAGCTGGCCCGGGAAAAATATAATATGAAGAAGGAAAGTGAGGAGGTTTATATTATTGAATCGAAATAATACCAAATCTTCACTCCGGCCAAAATCCCAACCTCCCCTCTCTTTTCTTTTTTAGTGAAGATAAACAAATTACCACATTAATCATTCCCGAGAAATGATTTTCCGTTTTCGTTTATATCACCTATTCTGGATATTTATATTCACTGCCCCACTCCTGTCCGCTCCCCGTGAGTATAATCTTAATCTTTACAAAGATAATCTCAGCTGGAACTGGCAGGGCCGGTTCCGATGGGATAGCGGGACATATGCACGTTCGCGTTTTTTTATGGCCGATCAGTTTGTGAGCAATCTGTACCTGGAGAGTGCCTTTGGAAAGAGATGGCGGGAAGAAAATGACCTGGACAGTTTCTGGTCGTATTCCCTGAACAACAATTTTGATGTGGCTACCCATTTTAAATCACAGATTTTTTCCGATGAAAACTCATTTGTAAAATTCAGCAAACACCTGCTGTTCGAAGAATTGAATATCAAGCCGGATCCCAAATTTGCCATATTACCGGGGGTGGGCTGGACCACTGAAGATATTTATAATTACCGGGATCAGGGTTTATATTCACAACTGAAGATGAATGTATCCGGTTATGATCTTAGCGGCTATCGAAATTATACCGATGGATTCAGTTCACTTTTTATCTTTCCCGGACGTAAAAATCAGGAACACCGGTATTTTGTATCATTCAACCGGCAATTTTCTTCCCAGGCCCAGGATTCTGTTCAGGTGGGATATGAATTTGTGGATAACCGCTATCCGCTGCCACCAAGAGGTGATTACCAGGAAAAAATCCTGGAAGATGTGGGCATTAATTCACGCTATCTTTACAACAATCTGAATTATTTCCTTAGCGGCCATTCCATAATTCAGGTAGAGACAAAGCTTCAGAATCGTGACCTCACTCAAAGCAACGTTACTCTCCAGAATCACCGGAGTGAGCTGAATTTTGCCAACAGAATAGGCATTCGTCACGCCGGCCCCCGTTTTTTGGGTGCCTTTTCTTTTTCCACCAGCCAGGTTTCCACCCTCTCTTCCCGCCGGCCGGCCGGCTCTGAGGAATCCCGCACCGATATCGACGGTCTGCAATCCGCATTCAACCTTTTAACGGACTGGAAGGTCTCACAGTCGGACAATTTCCAGTTTTCCTTTTCTTATACCAAATATGAGTATACCTCTCCGGATACCAGCCAGACCGTGGATGAGGATGATATCCGTTTTATTGCAGACCTGCAGTACCTGCACCGTTTCAGTGAATATTTTGCACTGAGGGTCAGTACCCATTTATCTTTGTATCATCAGATCTATATTCATCAATCCCGCAGTGCCAATAACAACTGGAACCGGATTTATCAGCTGGCTTCAACCTTTTACTACAGGATCAATGATTCATTTGAGAACAGATACCAGATTAAAATTCTGGCCAATTATACCGTCTTTGATTTTGAGGAATTTCTTCCCGAAGTTCGCAGTTATATTTTCCGGAAGCTTTCATTCTCCGATACTCTCTCCTGGCGAATTAGTGATAGAATGAAAATTCAGGCGATTTATCAGCTGGAAAATGAAGATAACGGAACATTTTACCAGGATATCTTTGCCCAGCAGATCAGCCGTGAACTTCACAGTCATCTTATAGATATCGGACTGGTTTATTTTCGTTACAATGCCTTTGAACTGGGCACAGGGTTGAACTGGTACATCCGCAAAGAATGGTCACATTTTCCCGAACGCCGCATGACCCGGGACTATGTGGCCTTCAGCCCCAGATTATCGTTTGTTTATAATCTGGGACAGAACCTTTACCTTTTTGCCACCTTTTCTCCCCGCCGCTACCGGGATTTATACCACCGGATGCAATATTTTTCCACCGGCCGGTTGAATCTCAGGTATTCTTTCTGACGGTTTTGATTAAGCCCATGGATATTTCCTTCATATCACAACGGGTGATATATTAGTCAGGATTTTCCGGCAGTCATGGTACTTGATTTACCATTTGCCACTTCTCCGCTGTACAATTATATTTTGTTAAATGAGAGAGGAAAAAGTAAAAGTGAGGAACAAAAATACAGGTAATTCTATTTCATATAAATAATTAACAGTTTGGATTTTATTTTAATAATTTGCGGAAATTCTTTTGATAAATGTGAACAGGACCGGCTTTATTCCTCTGGCGGTTTGGCTTAAAGGGTGGTCCTCATATCTGAGCTTTTGATACAGGCAATTCTTTTGAACTTACAACAAAGAGATATCAATTTAATTGAAGCTCCCCAATTTATAGTTTCCGGAGAGTAATGATGAAGAAAAATTATTTAATAATATTAATACTGCTTTTTCCCACCATGGTTTTTTCCGGTTTTAATATTATCCAGCAGACCCCGAATTCACTGGTAATTGAATATCAGATAGAACAGTTAAATCAGTCCAGAATGCAGATAGAGGGGCAGGAATTTTATTCGCTTGCATTCAGGGATGGTATTCTGACAGGCGAATACGGAAAGCCGGCTGTCCCCTATGTTCATAGCCGATTGGCGGTTCCACCCGGTTCAAGGGTTTCTTATCAGCTGTCTGTGCTTGAATCTGAGACGGTGAACGATGTAACGGTTCTTCCCCAGGGGATGGAATTCCGGCGTAATACAGATCCCCTGATATGGGACAAAGATGCGTACAGTTCGTCTTCGCCCTATCCCGGCGGTGATGTGCTGGCGGGGGATGAGTACAATTTCCGGGGGGTAAACGTTGTACCGCTCAATATTTATCCCATCCAATATTTTCCGGCATCCCGTCAGCTGGTCATTCATAAATCAATCCGTATCACTTTCCGGTTTTCCGGAGGGCAGACGCTGGTAAGCCCGGCTTCCTTCTCTGCTTATGAACAGAGCATCCTGCAGAAAAAAATCATTAATGCAGGACAGGCCGGCATATTTTCCTATCGTGCGCCGGTAAGTTTCAAAAAGATGGCTGTTAATTATGACCTCAGCAGCGGTGAATGGTATCGCATTCCGGTTCGGGAGGAAGGAATTTACCAGATTACCGGTTCGTTCCTGAAATCTGCCGGAATTGATATCAATTCCGTCCAGACCAGTGGAGTCCACATTTATAATTATGGGGGTTATGCTCTCCCTTATAGCGTGAGTGCAGACCGGCCTCAGGATTTGAATGAGATTGCCATTGAGGTTACCGATAATGATCAGGATGGGGTGATGGATGAGAATGACCGCATCCTTTTTTATGGGAAAGGTCTGGGTGGCTGGCGATGTGAGACAGTAAACGGAAGATTAAGATGGGTATATTCCGGCAATCCCGATGGGAACAGAACACTTTTTCCATATGACGATACAAATTATTACATTTTTACTTTTAATTCCCAGCCGGGTAAAAAAATCCAGCAAACCGCCTCCCCCCAGAATCCGGCTCCCCGTAAGCCGTCCACCTTTACCGACTATTATCATTTTGAATCAGACCAGTATAACATCATGTCATCCGGTCTGGACTGGTACTGGCTGAAAATGACCGGTCTCAGTGATAAAAAGAGTGCGGTCTTTTCATTACCCCAGAACCTGGCCGATGATTCCGTGAGCGTCGATGTGCAATTTCATGGAGGTTCCGGCAGTATTTATGGTGATAATGAATACTACCTTTACTCCCTTCGCGTCCTGATTAACAGCCAGGTGATACTGGATAATATATATTTTACCCGAAATGGTACCGTCGCCCGGAATTTTCAAAGACCTGTTCTCACGGCTCTGAAGAGTGGCGAAAATACGATTGAGGTTCAGCATACCGGTAATCTGCAGGGATGTGAGGTTTATCTGGATTTTTTCAATGTGCAGGTAAAAAGGCCATTTGTTGCTGAAAACTCTTTCCTGCGATTCCGGGATATTCTTGGCGGAGGTGTACCGGTGGAATATCAGGTGTCGGGATTGCCGGCCGGACAAAATAGTGTCTGGGATGTTTCGGACAATGCCAATGTAAGAAAAATCCTGCCTGCGCAGAACGGTCAGACCGTGGTTTTCCAGGATATTTCCGGTCAGCCCCGTGGAAGCGATTATTTCGTTTATGGACCTGCCGTGGTAAAAAATATTGGTTCTATGGAGAGAATTCAGAACCGTCCCAACTTGCGCGACCCTTCCCGCAGGGCGGAATTTATAATTATTACACCGGAGGTTTTTAATGATGCGGCTGAATTTCTGGAAACCTGGCGGGAAACCCAGATTCCCGATCGTATTGAGACAGAGCGTGTGTCGGTTGATCAGATATTCGATGAATTTTCCTCCTCCGTGCACGATGTAACCGCCATTCGAGATTTTCTCAAGTACGCTTACGAAAACTGGAGTGACACGCTGAAATATGTACTTTTACTGGGAGACGGTCATTATGATTACCGCTCAATCCGGATAAAGGATAATCCTGATTATATTCCACCTTTTGAAATAAGCAACAGTGCTGAAGTTGACAGCCGTGAAACCGATAACTACTATGTGGCTTTTGGTATGAATGGTGATTTGAATAATATTGATCCGTTTTTATCGGTGGCACGTCTTCCCGTGAATAGTCCGGAACAACTGGAAATATTCCGGGATAAAGCCGAGAAGTATTCAACTTCTTATACTCTGGAACCCGATAAAAATGGCTGGCAATCATGGCTTACATTTGTTGCGGATGATGAAAAGGGTCCAACCAATCAAAATCAAGAACTGGGCTGGCACATGAGTCCTACCGAAAATATCATAAAAACGGATGTACCAAGGAAGTTCAACATCGATAAGATTTACCTGTATGAATACGACCCGATACCGGGTGGCCTGGGCCGCTGGAAACCCAAAGCCACAGAAGATCTGTTAAACCGTATCAATCGCGGAACTCTGATGATAAACTTTTTCGGACATGGGGATTCCGATACCTGGGCTCATGAATCAGTCCTGAACCGTGCACGGGATCTGCCCAAGTTTCAGAATGCTTATCGTCTTCCCATCTGGGTAGCGGCCACCTGTACCTGGGGAAAATACGATAATCCTTCCAGACCTTCTATGAGCGAAGAACTGATCTGGTTGAGACAGAAAGGTGGTATTGGAGTCATTTCAGCCAGCCGGCCGGTATATGTTAACGGAAATACGGCTTTTACTGACAGTTTTTATGCGGCTCTCTTTAATTCTAAATCCGATTTTCTAGCCAGCAGAAGGATTGGAGAGGCGTTCTTCCTGGCCTCCCAGGGTGGGGTGAATTACCAGAAGTTTCATCTTTACGGAGATCCGACTCTTCATCTGGCCGATCCGCAAAATAGAATAGAAATAGAGTCTGTTTCGCCCGATACCCTAAAAGCCCTGTCAACGGTGGTGGTGGAAGCAAAGATCACCCGGCAAGACGGAACCCTGATGGGGAATTTTGAAGGTTCTGCCATCCTGCAGGTATTTGATGCTCAGGAAAGGAGAACCGCGGACGACGGATTTACTCACATAAATTATGTCAAAAACGGCGGCACAATTTTTAAAGGATTAGTGACTGTCAGTAATGGCCATTTGACCGGACGTTTTATTGTTCCGAAATCCATCAAGTATGATGTATCGCCCACCGGTCGCCTCAGCATGTATGCCTGGAGCGATGAAATAGGCGATGCCATTGGTTACCGGGACTCCCTGCTGCTTTACGGAAGCGAAACGCAGGTGGCTGACCAGGATGGTCCGGATATTTCGGTGTTCTTCAAAAACAATCCCAATTTTTTTGACGGCGATTTTGTATCCAACCAGCCAACACTTCAGGCTGAAATTGATGATGCCAATGGTATTAATCTTACCGGTGAGGTCGGTCATAAAATTGAATTGACTATCGATGAATCCATCAAGAAAGATATGACCGATTTTTTTGTATACGATAAAGACAGTTATAAAAAAGGAAAAGTAGAATACACACTTCCTGCCATGAGTTCGGGTACTCATACCCTGAAAATCGCCTGCTGGGATAATCTTAATAATTACTCAGAGAGGGAAGTGACCTTCCGTACCAGTGCCGCAAACAACCTGATGCTGACGGAAGTGGTTAACTATCCTAATCCTTTCAGTGACCGCACCCAGTTTACCTTCCAGCTGATGTCTCCCGGCGGAATGGCGGATGTGACCATTGGGGTTTATACTGTTACCGGCCGTAAGATTTATGAGATCAGGGATATTGCCCAGCAGGGGTTCAATAAACTACCCCGGGACGGCTGGGATGGGCGTGACTGGGATGGAGATTTGATAGCCAATGGCGTTTACCTGTACAAAGTAACAGTTGACGATGGTTCCAAAACACTGGAAAAGATTGAAAAACTGGCGGTTGTGCGCTGATCTGCAGGGTTGCTATTCGCTGGGGCCGAATTCGGAATTTCAGGTGTGAGTTGATGCAGACATAATTTAATTAATAAATCCCCTTTTCGAGTTTTGGGCGGCAGGATTGCTAAGGCCACCCGTCATAATTACTCCGGCATTATTTTATCCCAGGTAAAATATTTCAAATTTCACATAGCACCAAGGCCGAAAATATTTTATGTTTAAGGCTTATTATTATCTTAATGTCTTTTTACCGGAATAATATTATAGGATGAGGAGATTGTGAATCCTGCGTTTCAGTTTCAGAAAGAATTTTCCCATGAACCGGGGGAACACGAAGTACACGGCCTGATACTGCCTAATGGTTTGCAGGTGGTGATGATCAAAAAACATGAGACACCGGTAGTGGCGGTGGATATTTGGTATAAGGTGGGATCAAAGGATGAGAGACCCGGTAAAAGCGGATTTGCCCACCTGTTTGAGCACATGATGTTTCAGGGTTCGGAAAATGTAGGGAAGGCTGAACATATGAAACTGATTAACGATGTGGGTGGCATGGTAAACGGATCCACCTCCCAGGACCGTACCAACTACTGGCAGGTAGTGCCGGCCAATCAGCTGGAACTGGCCCTGTGGCTGGAGGCGGATCGTATGAACTCCCTGAAGGTAAATTTGGAAAACTTTGAAAATCAGCGTTCCACCGTTAAGGAAGAACGGCGTCTGCGTATTGATAATCAGCCCTATATGCGGGTTTTGTATGAATTAAAAGATGAAGTCGCCTACACTAATTTTGCTTACAAACATTCGGTGATCGGTTCAATGGAAGACCTGGACCGGGCATCATTGAAAGAAGTAAAGGATTTTCACGATATTTACTATCGTCCCAATAATGCGGTACTTTCCATCGTAGGGGATTTTTCGGTAAAGGCAGCGACATCGCTGGTTAAAAAGCATTTCGGGTCTATTCCGGCTGGAAAGTCCGTTCCTGAGACCGACCTCAGTCAACCCCGGTCCCGGCAGGAAATTCGTTACAATTATGAAGATCCTTTTGCACCATTGCCGGCATTAATGGTCTCCTATATCATACCGGAGAGGACACACCCCGATTTTTATGCGCTGGGACTGCTGGAAAAAATTCTTTTTGATGGTGAGAGTTCCAGTTTTTACAGCACCCTGATAGAAGACAGACAGCTTGCCCTGCACATGTTTGGCGGAAATGACGGGAAATTCGGACCGGGCCTGTTCTTTGTCTTTGCCCAGCTTCATCCCCAAAAAGATCTTGCAGATCTGGAAAAAACCATTCAAGAGGAATTCCGGAGAATCCGGACCACGGGCATCAGTGAGGCGGAACTGGAAAAAGCGAAAAATAAAGTGAAGGCAGATTTTATCTCCCAGCGGGAAACGGTAAGATATCTTGCCGATCTGATGTGTTTATATACCACTCTTTACCAGGATCCTGAACAGTTTTTCCGTGAAATCCGGATTTTTGAAGCAGTAACCTGGGAGAATATTCAACAGGTAGCGCAGAAATATTTGACTCCTGAGAATCGCTCGGTAATAGAAATTTATCCCAAAAACCGATAAAGAAAGTTTGTGAATGATATGAATACAAATTTGCCAAAGGGTAAATCCCCCCATTTATTACAAAAGGAAATAGTTGAGCCTCCGGTGGATGCGCAACTGCTGGAATTCCATTTTCCTGATGTACAGCAACAGCGGCTGGCCACAGGCCTCAATATTTTATTGATTAAAAGAAGTAGTCTTCCCAAGGTTTATGTTCGGCTGGGTCTGGACCTGGGAACAAAGCATGAATCTCAGGATAAAGCCGGTTTAACGCAGCTTCTGGCAAATTCTGTCAAAAAGGGCACCGCTTCCAGGAATTACCGGGAAATCATCGACTCAATTGAGCAGGTAGGTGGGGAACTGGACACCATGGTAAATGAGGATTTTTTCGTGATCTCCGGTGAATTTTTAAAAGACCATCTGGATGTGGGGCTGGAAATCATCCGGGACATGGTTCTTAATCCCACTTTTCCGGAGGCAGAGGTGGAAAAGGAAAGGATCAGGCAGATCGCCGATCTGGAAAATGAAAAAAGTTCTCCCGAATACCTGGCCAGCCGCCGGATGGAGAAAGCATTATTTTCGCCGCATCCATACAGTATTCATAAAACACTGGAATCATTACAAAATATTTCGCGGAATGATCTAATCCAAATGCAGCGGCGGCGGTTCTATCCCTCAGGGTCTTACCTGGTTCTGGCCGGTGATATTTCTGTGAATAATTCGGTTGAAATGGTTAAAGAATATTTTAACGACTGGAATGTACCCGCTCCCGAATTAAAATCTGTGAATGAACCGGCGGAAATGAAGAAGACTGCCATCCACATCGTTAACCGCCCTCAATCCGAACAGTCAAATATTTTAATGGGGAATATTCTTTTCCCGCGCCGGCATAGCGATTTTGAGAAAACGCTGGTGATGAACAAAATTCTGGGAGGAGGGGGTTCCGGTCGCCTGTTCCTGAATTTAAGGGAAGAGAAGGGTTTCACCTACGGGGCATACAGCTCGCTTCAATCTCATAAAGACACCGGTGCATTCATTGCCAATGCCGAAGTTCGCACAGAGGTAACGGCAGACGCCATACGGGCATTTCAGGATGAATTCCGGAGAATAAAAAATGAACCGGTCAATGAGAAGGAAGTCCAGAATGCCACGCGTTATCTTCTGGGAATTTTTCCCTTGCAGAATGAAACAGCGTCGTCCATAGCAGCCCTGGCATTGAACCAGAGGCTATTCGGGCTGGGAGACAACTATTGGAACCGCTATGTGGACCAGATTAAAACTGTGACGCCGCATGATATCCGGGAAATGGCTCAAAAGTATATCCAGGAAGACCGGATGATAATGGTAATTGTTGGCGATGCAGGTAAGCTTAAGGATCAACTTGCCGGTTTCGGGGATATCAGCGTCTTTGATCTGGAAGATAAGGAAGTAAAGGGAGTATGACCGGGATGACCATAAGGAGTCTGTTCTTAGCGTTCATCTGCCTGGCAGTTTTTTCCTTTACCGATGCCGTACAGGCTTTAAATCCTGAACAGGAACCGCTTAAAAGCATAATTGAAAGCGGTATTGAATTAACACTTACCAACCGTTTCGAGGAAGCCTTTCAGCTCTATGAAAGAGTAATTACAGATTACCCGCATAATCCCGCCGGTTATTTTTACTGCGGAGCAACACTACAGGCGCGGATGCTGGATATGGAAGATTACCGGGATGCAGGCCGTTTCTATGAATTTATGGACAGGACGATACAGTTGAGCGATTCCATGATCAATGACGGGTCTTCCGATGCCTGGTCAATTTTTTACGGCGGCAGTGCCTATCTTTACCGGGGTTTTTTGAAGATGAAGGAGGGGCACTGGTATGCATCCTACAGAGATGCCTCGCGTGGGGTCAGTCTGCTGGAACAGGCTGTAACTGTCGACACACTGCTTTACGATGCTTACCTTGGAATCGGGAGCTACCGTTACTGGAAAAGCGCCAAAGCGAATTTTCTGACCTGGCTTCCATTCATTCCGGATCGCCGTAACGAGGCCATTAGCATGATCAGTACGGCCATCGAAAAAGGACTTTTTGTCAAATATGTAGGCAGGGACCAGCTGGCCTGGATACTGATGGATCACAAAGATTATGAAACCGCCCTGAAGATGGCTGAAGAAAATTGCCGGGAGTTTCCCCGGAGCCGCTTTTTCAGATGGACCCTGGCTTCAGCTGCATTCCGGTCGGGCGATTTAAGCATGAGTTACGATCTTTATCAGCAGCTTTTACAGGAGGTGGAAGAGCTTCCCGATAATAACCACTATAATGAAATCGAATGTTTGGTCAATATGGCACAGATAGAGAAATTGCGTCACAACTGGAATGGGGCTTTTGAGTTGAGTGACCGGACATTGCGCACTTACCTGGAACCGGATATCCGGGAACGTGCTAAAAACAAACTCAGAAAAGCTCTGGAAATCCGGCAGGAAGCATCTCAATATATCCGGAATGAATAATATCCGGGTAGCATAATTAACCGGAATGGTATTGCTGCAGGTATTGGTTTCAATACGGCAGACATTGAATCCTAATTGTTTATCAGACAAATACGAGTGATAGTAAAAAGCAGCATCCGGTGGGCACTGTCCCATGAAATTTGATGGTTAAAAACCTGAAGGCTGGGGACTGCAAACTCCCGGAAAAAAGAGATTCAATCCGGGATAAACAATTCATTTAAGTTGTAATTTTCTGACCATTTATTTATATTTTGAAAACTTTACAGCACCATGGCAGATATTGGTCTAAATCAAAATGTGTCCATCAGAAGCCGGAAATTCCATTTTCAGACGGCTACCAACATTGAAGATGGAATTATTCGAACCGAGGTTTTTGAACAGGGACGCCTGATTTATGCGGAAGAGCATAAATATGAGCGACGTGAAAGCAGCGATTCGCAGAAGGGTGAATCACGTTTTCGTCAGTCTCTGGAACAATTTCATCGCGATATCATTGCCAGCCTAAAAGCCTATTTTGAATTATCCCGCATCATAAAAAATGATGAAAATTATCTATCCCATTATCGCCTGGGTGCCATATTTCTGTCATTACATATATTTGATAAAGCCAATTATCACCTGTCAAGGGCCAGGGAACTGGAACCCTCTTTCCACAATGCCGCCATTGCCATGGCACGTTCTTACTATTATAAGAAACAGTACCAGGAAGCCGAGACGATTCTGCAGGACCTTGTAAAGGCGGGCATAAACTATCCGGATTTATTTAATTTACTTGGAATTGTAATGCTGGATCAGAAGAATTATATTCAGTCCCTTAACCATTTCCGGGAGGCGGTAAAACTTAATCCGAAATACAAGGAAGCATTTTTTAATATTGCCGCTGCTATATTTAAAAGGATCAGTTACCTGCGTACCCAGGGAAAGGAAGAGGATATTCAGAAAAACCTGGAATTTCTGAATGTCATTTTAAATAAAATTCATAAAGTAGGGAATGAAGACGATCAGGCTGTGGTGGCAGAATTGAAACAGTCTTTTGCGGAAAAGGATTTTGCCAAGATTCAGAATATTATTTATGATTACCGGCACCGCTTGTTTTACCAGCGTATTCATCCGGAGATAATCGGATATGAATTTTACCTCTGGCTGAGCTTTTTGCCGGAGCGTCTGGACTATGAAAAACTACTTTATTTCGAGAATAAAATTACTAAGACTCTGCAAGAAAATACCGATTATGCAGATATGTGGAATTATCTGGCACTAATCCACCTGCTGCTGTGCCGGGATCACTTTTTGAAGGGGCTGGACAATTTTAAACAGGCCACAGGGATTCATCCCGGTTTTAAAAAAGCGCAGAATAATTTACGTCTAGTGGAGAACGACGGCAGAGAATTTTTATCGCTGATCAAGGCAATTACTAAATAAAAAGTCTTGTAAATAAAGTGGTTTGTTGTGATTCGAGTCACACCTTTAGGAGTCAATCTCAAATATTTTGCAATGAATTGTAAATTGGGGAAACTATAATGAAGCGGTTTTACATATTATTCATCACTTTGTTATTATTTTTTTCGGTGCTGTTTGCCCAGCAAAACCGGCTGCAGGTGTCGGTAAATGCTATGCCGGGTAGCCAGGCAGACTGGGAAATGACTCTCGATTGGCAGTCAGGCATTGAGCAGACCGGGGGCATTTTATTTCAGTTGCCTGCCGGTATTCAGCTGGTACCCCTGTCTGTTAAGCTCGGTGATTCGGAGTTGTGGTTGAAAAAAGGGAACAGACTACCACAGCAGGACTCGGTGGCGGTATGGGATGTTACAGCGGATGGGCTTATTCTGCTGTTCAGGCCGGGACTGGTTAAGCGGGGTGACGATGTCATTATTCGCTGTCATGCCGGTTTTAACGCCGCATTGCCGGAAGGCTCTGCGATTCAGTTGAAAGAAGTTACTGTGCAGAATGGAAGTCTGAAACCGGTTGAGCAGAGTGTAGCATCAGCCAGTATTCCCCCAATTCCTCAAAAACAAGAAAATTAGAAGAACGGGTTTATCCTATGATGAGACGTTTACAGATAATTACATCCATTTTGTTTTTAGTTACCGCCCTGTACGCAAACCAGGGTGGGAATGACACCTTCGGGCATATGTGGACGGATTCGAAGACACCGGGAAAGACGATAGATTATGAATTTATCGATGCCCGTGATGGTACAGGAATCTTTTCCGGATCCTATGACGATGCGGTATCGGGCCCGATTTCCCTTCCATTTGAATTTACTTATTACGGATCGGCCTGGAACACAATATATGTTTCCACCAACGGATTCATCACCTTCCGTATTCCATTATCTAATTCTTATCCAGGCAACGCCGGAATACCAACTTCCGCATTACCGGATTCGATTTTAGCTCCTTACTGGGACAATATATATGGATCAACCACCAGAAATGCCTATTATAAAACAGTCGGTACCGCACCCAACCGGCGGTTTATTGTAATGTGGGACTATTTTAATGTCTATTTCGATGGGGGAAGAATTACCTTTGAGGTCATTCTATATGAATCCAGTAATCTGATCAAATTTCAATACGGACAGGCAGATGAGACCAGTGGTGGATCGGCGACTGTGGGAATTGAAGGGGGAACAGGTGGAACGACAGAAGGTATCCAGTATAGTTTTAATACAGGTGGTTCTATTATTGCAAATTCTGCCATTCTGTTTCACCCGCAAAATCTGGGACCCAATGTCAGTGCCTCCATAACTCCAAATACCATGCCTGCGGGTAGTTTTACAGAATTTACCTACACATTTTATGATATTGATCTGGCCGGTGCTACCGGAATGGGTAAAATAGACCGTGTGGCCATTGCCAATCCCTTCACCGGTACCTCCATACCGGTTGTAACCAGTATACAGATTAATGATTCACTGGTCTTTATCCAGAATTCATCGGTTAAGCCAACTCAGTCCGGATTTGCCACCTGGTATCGGAAAACCGGGGGTCCGCTGGATTCACTCATCATCCAGACGGCTGATTTTGCTATCCGGGATACTCTGAAAATAAAGTTTGCACTTTCCGCTCCGACAGGTACCTCAACCGGAAATAATTTTGCTTCCACTTTCGATGCCAGGCTGGATTTGACAGGGATACAAACAGCCACAGAAAGTCCGGACTGGACGGTGGAAGTGACTGAAGCGGTGCCGCATCATTTTACACGGTCAAATGGTGATGGGATCATTACGGTTAGGAACACACGGGAACTGAGGGTTGAACTGTTCGATCAATACGATAATCTTGTCAGTGACAGCACCGTCACCTTTTCATTAACTTCGGGTGGAGACGGCTATTTCGGGACCGAAGGTATTAACAGTGTGGATGCCACCACCGATGCTGCCGGAGAGGCCTTTGCCAATTTCACCGCCAGTTCTCAGGTGAGTTCCGGCCCGGATATAATCTCTGTGAGCATCGGAAATGTCAGTACCACTTTTAACCTGCCTCTGCAGGTGGATATTCTGGATACGCTGGTGTTTTCCCCGGCCGGACCACAGACAGTGAATGCCGGCAACAGGGTGAATTATGTTCTGACGGCAAAAGATCAGTTTCTGAATAACGTTACCAGCAATAACATTATCGATTTTAGTGTTACCGGTTCGTCCAGTTACACCTTTTCACGGTCCATACCCATGACCTTCAACAACAGTGATACACTCATGTTCAGCATACGGGATGATGTGACGGGCAGCTTCTATATTAGCGCAAATCAGAGCGGTTTTCCGGCAAGGGACGGACGCAGCGGAATGATAACAGTTGGCAGTGCGGCACTGCACCATTTTGTCAAATTGAGTTCGGAAAGTAATATTCAGGTGAGCAGCAACCGTGACCTGGGGGTCCGCCTGGAAGACCAGTATAATAATATTGTCAATGGCCGGGTGGCTGACAGCCTGCAGGTGTTGTATACCTTCCACGAAGGCAGCGGGACGGCGGTTACCGATGTATCCGGCCATTTAAGCCCCCTTAATTTGACCATACAGGATCCGGGAAATGTGACCTGGAATGCCGCAGGATTCCTATCCGTTAATTCCAGTACCATAATTTCTTCGGGAGTTGCCGGTACTAAAATTTATAATGCCTGTACAGCTACGAATGAGATTACCATAGAAGCCTGGGTGAAACCAGCCAGTATTGCCGAGGTGGGACCTGCCCGAATGGTAACCTTCTCTGTGGATGCATTAAATAGAAATTTTACCCTGGCTCAGAATGGTGATGAAGTGGTAGGCCGGCTCCGGACCACAGTAACTGGTCCCAATGGCAATGCGCCGGAGTTAACTACTACAACCAATGTGTTATCAACTAATCTGACCCATATTGTCTATACACGGAATACGGCAGGTGTTGCCCGGATATTCGTCAATGGATCGGAAGTAGCCATACGAAGTGATATTACCGGAGATTTTTCAAACTGGGATAATTCCTATCAATTCGCAATGGCAAATGAAATATTGGTGGATCGGACCTGGCTGGGAGATATCTACCTGGT
Source organism: uncultured Caldithrix sp. (assembly GCA_964461135.1). Classification (GTDB taxonomy): domain Bacteria; phylum Calditrichota; class Calditrichia; order RBG-13-44-9; family RBG-13-44-9; genus RQOF01. The sequence continues at coordinate 23,775 of CAYWTB010000041.1, forward strand.
GGCGGTATACAACCGGGCTCTGGATCAAATTGAAATTAACAGGAATTATCTGGCGGGAAATATTCTACCCATCTCCTTTGCACGCACCTCTTCCGGTGACGGCACATTCAATTATACGGGAACTGCTACCCAGCAAGTTGTACCCGACTCAAACGGTGAAGCATCAGCGCTTTACATTGCCAGCAGTTCAACCGCAGACAGTCCTGATGCAATCAATATTTCCTCAGGAAGCGTTTCAACCGCATATAATTTACCACTTATTCCCGGCTCCCCCTCGGTATTGCTGGTGAGCGATACCACCATAGTAGCCGGCAGCCAGATTCAGTTGACGGCCAGGCTGGAAGATGCCTATGGAAACGGCATCAGCGGACAAACTGTTAATTTTTCCATTCTCAGCGGGAATGGGTCGCTTGGCAGTGGTTCTGCATTAACAGATAACAATGGTAACGCCTTTGTCCTCTATACAGCCGGCACCGATGTGACGGCAAGCCCTGAACAGGTGGAAGTGAGTTCTGCCGGGGTTTCGAATGAAACCATCAATATATACCTAAATCCGGCACCCGTCAGTTATTACCGATTTGAGCCGGTTACCGATTCCACCATGCAAGCCGGTGAGAGCCGCAATTATGTGGTCTATGCCCGGGATCAGTATGGTAATAACGTTCCCAATTCTGACAGTCTGAACCTCAGTATTGTGGGGAGTGCTACTGCCACTCTCAACCGTACTAATCCGATACGCTTCGTTGGTGAGGATTCCATCCATTTCAGAGTATCAGATACAGTTGTAGGCAATTTTACGGTGCGGGCGGTTAATTTCCTGAATGTTCAAATTGTCGGTCAGAGTGGTCTGATTACTATCGAACCCGCTGCTCCCAGTGCCCTCGTAAAGCTGGCCGGTGACGGCAGCGGTGTGGTGGGTACGGATCGTCAGCTGCGGGCCAGGTTGGTTGATTCATACGGTAATGGAATCAGTGGTCAGACATTGACCTTTACTCGGACCAATGGCACCGGGAGTTTTGGCGGCTCACCGTTCACTACCGGGGCAACCGATCCTGATGGAATTGCAGAAGTTATTTATACGCTGGGAATCAATGTTTCGCAAAGTCCGGAGACTATAGATATTACATTCACAGGTGTACCCACCCAGACATACAGTATTCCTTTACAAACCGCAGCAGTAAGTTATTATGACTTTACACCTTCCGGACCGCGGACTACCCAGGCAGGTACAGGATTACTCTATACGGTTACTGCCCGTGATATTTATGGAAATGCCAAAAACAACAATGGAAATATCGTATTTTTTGCGTCCGGTTCTTCCACAGCCGTTTTTACTCCAAATGATACTCTTTCTTTTGAAGGAAATTCCAGCATAGATGTGACCGTCACCGACATACAGGTCGGGACTTTCACAGTAGTGGGTTACGCAGAGGGTAGCCCCGGGATTACCGGCCAGAGTGGAACCGTTACGGTTAATGTGGGTGCTGCCGACGCCCTGATCGCCGAATCAACCACCGATACGACTCTTACTGTGGATAAAACTCTCACCCTGAGTGTGCGCCTGCAGGATCAGTATGGGAATCCACTGTCGGGCCAATCGGTTAACTTCCTTCGGACACAGGGAAGCGACGGTAGATTCACCGCCAATGGACTGACCACCATAGACCGCACGACCAATAGCGCCGGTGTGGCATCGGCCATTTACCGGGTATCCATGGCAACAGGTACGGATATTGTGCAGGCATCCTTCGCTGCTCTCACTCCGGTCACTTTTACTATGACCCTGGTTCCGGACAGCATTTCATACTACACCTTTACTCCTCAAAGCGGCACCTATGCGGCGGGTCAGAATTTTGTGCTGCAGGTAAGTGGTTTTGATGTTTACGGTAATCCGGCCACCAACTCATCCCGGCAGGTCACCCTGTCCAGCACCGCACCGGGGATGACCTATGTTTCCCCCAATCCGGCATCGCTGAATGCCGGAACGGTAAATTTTACGGTTTACAACACCATCCGGCAAAGCGGGGTGGTGTTCACGGTGAATGATGCGTTCGGCAAGAGTGCCAACACCCAGAATTTTACTATTACCCCGGCTGTATTGGATTATTTAACAATCCACACCGGACCGGACAGCAGCGGTCTGGTCATGAGTGCCAGGGACACCAGTATAACTACTGATAACACCCTGACGCTTTATGCCGCTGGCTTTGATCAGTATGACAACTATATCGGTGATATCGCTAATGCGGCCTGGACCACCACCGGAACGCTTGTTCCTGCCTATACGGACCAGCCGGGTGCCTCCCTGTTTTATCATCCTGATACTAGCGGTTTGGGTACTATTACGGTTCGGGTACCGTCTCAACCCGCTGTTACCGGGGATGCCACCGGAACCATAACCGTAGGGGGCGGCACAGGAGCAGCAGTAAGAATAACCACGACGGCGGGTGGGGCAGAACTGGGATCACGGAACTTCACAGCCGGCGAGACACTCACGCTTTACGCCAGCCAGTTTGATGGTTCGGGAAATTATCTGGAACTGGTGAACGGAGACTGGACCATTTCACCGTCCACACTGGGCCGGTTCGAAAACGGAAATCCGACCATTACGGGGAATACCGTGCAGTTTCAGGCGTACCGGGTGGGAAGCGGTACCATTGAATTATCCTACAGTGGGCAAAATGACATGTCCGGGCTGTTGACGGTAAATGCTGGTCCGGCGGACTCTATTGTCATCCGCGATCAGGCCAATGGCGGGGGACAGCCGTATCGTGACAAGACCTTCACCATGACCACCGATTCTTCCATCACCCTGTATGCCGCCCATTACGACGTGATGGGCAACTTCCGGCGTGATTCATCAGTTACCTGGTCAGCGGTGGGCCTGACCGGGGTACCTCCGGGTCCGGCCAGCCAGATCATTTATAGTCCGACCCAGGCCGGCAGTGGGCAGATCATCACCACTTCTCCCACTCTGATAAATGATGCTACTGGCACTATAACAGTGAACATCGGCGCCTTAAGTTACATTGTAATTGAGGATGCTTCCGGTCCGGTGGAAAATGATACATTGACAGCCGGTCAAACCTTGACCCTCTTTGCCCGTGGTTATGATCAGGATGACAATTATCTGGGTGATCAAGCAGTAACCTGGTCCATTTTAGGGGACAATATTGGGACATTTGCTCCCAACCCTGCATCGAGTACTACTTTTCAGGCAGTGACAGCTGGTAATGCCCAGATTAGAGCGGTTACCGGTATTTTCTCTGATGTAACCGGAGATATACGAGTGATCCCGGGAAATCCCTTTACCATTGCCATCACAGGTGGGGATATGCAAACGGGTCCGGTAGCCCAGCAATTGCCCATACCTTTGCAGGCACGGGTAAGAGATGCCAATAACAACCCGGTTCCGGATGTTTATATTCAATGGCGAGCATATCCGGATGGATTGGTCTCTAATGACTCGTCCCTCACGGATGTGCAGGGTATTGCCCAGACTTTATGGACATTACATAGTACCACCACTACCGATACCGCTCTTGGCTATGTCAGGGGAATATCCACTACTCCTGATACGGTTTATTTTACCGGTTATTCGGAACCGGGAAGCGGGTTGGTCCTGGTGCAGCAACCACCTGTCAGTTATTCGGGACAGATCGGAACTGAAGTTGGACCTTACACGGTACGGATTCAGGATGAACTCGGCAATCCGGTGCCGGGTGTCAGAGTCGGTTTTGCTATTGTGGGACAACCGGCGGGAGCAGTGGGTGATTCCGTCACTGCTGATACGGTGTTTACCAATGGATCGGGATTAGCCCAGACAAGTTTGATCCTGGGCAGCAAGCTGGGTACGTATACCGTTAGGGCCTTTGCCAATACAACCCCCGGGTATGTCGATTTTACCGGGGTCGCCAACCAGCCAGGTGCACCTGATTCCGTTATCGTACTGGCAGGAAACAATCAGACCGGTGTTGTGGGACAAGCGCTTTCTCAAAATATCCAGGTCAGACTAGTGGATGGATATTTAAATCGCCTGCCAGGTTATACTCTGATTTTTTATGCTCTCACCGGGACCGGTTTTGCTACCCCCGGTTCTGCCCTTACCAATGCCAGCGGTGAAGCCTCTTTCAGCTGGACCCTGGACACTCAGGTGGGAATCAACGACCTGGTGGTGCGGGTACAGGGCACCGCTGTTATTTCTGATACACTGCGAGCCACCGGAAACCACGATGAACCGGCGGTTGTTAGTCTGTACCGTCTGCGCGGCATTGTGGGCCGTGATTCTCTCTCCGCGGTAACCAACGGCGCGGTCTCGTTCACCATGCAGGTAACGGATCAGTATGGAAACCCGGTACCCAATGTCACTGTAAACAGCGAAATACAGACAGGCAGTCTGGGGCAGGTGACGGATGCCACCAGTGTTACCAACGCCGATGGCCGGTTTGTGAATTCGGTCCTGATCGATCCCACTACCGATTTGACGGTAGTGCGATCTTTCATCTCCGGGGTAGATACAGCCCTGGCCCATATTTATCGAATATCCTATGTAGCCGGTAGTCTTAATCCTCCGGCTGCGGCTGTGGGTCAGGACTATGCATTTTCTATAGATGTAAACAATCCTGGTCCGCATAGTGTGGAACTGAGTACCACACAGAGCGGGATCATGTTTACAGATGGTACTAATAATTATCAGGCTGCGCTTACCCCGGGATCCAATGCGATTCCCGCCAATACCACCGATTTTACGCTGGATTTCCAGAACGCAACCATTGATCCGGCATTTCTCACCGCCAATTATCAACCGGAAATTGCCCTGCGGGGAGCCGGTGCCGATATAAATATGAATGGCTATTTCCTTACCGGGTCGGGTGATCTGCAGTTGTACAGCATAAGGCTTGCTTCGGTAACCAAAGAATTACCGGCCGGTCCCACCGTTCGCCGTGGCGAAACGTTAATCGTTCAGTTGGCTGTTCAGAATGACGGGAATGTGGAAGTCGAGGTAGATACCATTTTTACCATGCCGGTCATGAGTTTTGGAGGCACTCCCGTACCGGCAGTTTTCACCCGGATATCGGGAGCTGATACTATTCCGCCCAACACCACGGAAATTCTCCGTTACAGCTATGAAATTCCAATTGATTTAACCACCGGAATATATGATCTGGATGGACAATTCCAGGGAACCGTCCTGGCTTCCGGATCACCGGTTCAGGATAACAATGCCGATATCACGGATTCCTTTGAGGTGATCAGCGGCGCAGTGGCGCAGTATGTATCCAGTAGCCTGACCCCCCGTCAGGTGAATTCCGGAGATTCTTCCACTTTCTCGCTGCAGATCCTGAACAGCGGTCAGGCCAACGTGTTCCTGCAGTCTCCTGGTACTTACCTGGCGTTCGGAACGGATACCTATGTCCTGCAGGGTAACCAGACCCTCACCGGGAATGCCACCAGTACCTTAACCTTTACCCGTGACCTGGTGCAGTCCGCTGCCTCTGTGACACCCTATTTACCAACCCTTTATCTTTCCGGGCTGGAAAATGGGGCGGTTTACCGGGATACCATCCCCAATATCGCGGATGGGATAACGGTCTATTCCATTCCCATTGTTCAGGTGCAGAATTTTATTATCGGGCCGGATTCGGTGAGCCAGGGACAGGGAAGCGTTACTCTGAATTTCAATATCAATAACCTGAATAATCCCCCGCAACCGCGGGATAACATATTGATTAATTCACCATCCGAGGTGATCCTTCATAACAAGACACTGGCGAATTTCAATCCGACCCTGGTCAGTCCCTTGCCCTCGGCTTTTCCTTTGATTATTACTCCTGGTGCTCCGGCCAGTTTCAGTTATCAGGTTAGTTTTGCCGATGACTATCCGGCAGGGCTGGATACCCTGTGGGCAGAAGTGAATTATCGCGATCGCAACACCCAACGCCTGAAAACCGAGGAGGATTCTACCACTGCTGGTGCTCTCGACCGGGTCGTAGTCCTCGAAAAGAGCAACGTGATCATCACCCGGATTTTTGCGGTAAACGGGGACACGGTAAGCCAGGGCCAGACCGGCGTGCAGATCCGGATGCGGCTGCAGAATACCGGTCAGGTAGATGCTCGCATCGATAATGCGGTGCTGAGCTTCCTGAATACCCATACCGTTACCTCCAATCCGACCTTGCCGATTACCATACCGGGCGGGGCCACTGATTCGCTGAACTTTATCATTACCATTAATCCAACTGCCTCACTAGGATTAGATCCTATTGATGGATCTGTTAACTATACAAATTTAAGAAGCCTGATAAGTGATCCTTCATCCAATTTTATACCAACCGATTCCTTGTTCATCCAATCCTTTAATCCGAATCTGATTACTATCAATTCAGTCACCATAGACAAGTTCAATGTGAACCAGGGTCAGACTGGAATACCAGCCCGGGTGCGGGTATATAACAGCGGACAATCCAGTATCCGGATCGATAACCTGGTACTGACCTTTTCTCCTGAAGTATTAAATCAGGCTGTTCCCACTCCGGCCATTCCGTACACCCTGGCCGGTGGGCAGAATCAGATATTTACTATCAATATTTCGGTGCCGCTGGCAGCGGCACTTGGCCTGGACACCGTTGATGCCCGGATGGATTACACGGTGCTGAATTCATCAGCGGTAGGTTCGGTGGAAAACACGCAGAATATCGATTCTCTGAATATCCAGACGCCGGCGCAATTGACTATTCCGCTGGTTACCATAGACGGCCTCAATATTGACACGGTGAGTGCCGGTAAGACCAATCTGACAGTAGAATATCAGGTGATCAATACCGGCCAGGCCAGTGCCAGGATAACTGCGGCTACACCCATCACGCCCAATGGTTTCGCAACATTGACCCGGCTTTCACCCACCACTTTGCCGACGGTAAATGGCGGGGACACCGCCACCTTTGTGTACCGGGGAACGGCCAGCAGTACAGCTGGTTCATACGATGTTGATTTTGATATAATTGCCACCGATCTGAATGATAACTTACCGGAAACTGCCAGTGCCATAACCTCTGGCACTCTGGTGATCCGGCAAGCGGGCACCATTTTCATAGACAGCGTAGTGATCGCCCAGAGCACGGTCTCCATCGGACAGACCGGAATTCCCGCCACCGTCTATATTCGCAATGGTGGCCAGATGCCGGTAACTGTAAGCAATATCAATCTTTTATTTAATGGTTCGTTCTCAGGGTTTGCTCAGGAACCCCAGGGATCGATGACCTTTGATTTAATCGGTGGTCAGGCCACCACCCGTCAATTCCTGATATCGGTTCTGGAGAGTGCACCCCCCAGTGTGGAAGTGGATGCGCATGCGACCGGTACCGAACAGAATTTGCAGCAAAACCTGGAAGCATTTGCCGTTCAAACCGACAATTTGATTGTGCAAGGTGCTTCCCAACTGCGGATTCTATCAGTGACCAGCCAATACGACTCGGTAAGTCAGGGACAAAATGAAATTGGCGTGCGGGTTAGAATTCAAAATAATGGTGGTACCACAGCTCTTCTTGATACACTAAGTCTACGTTTTTCTTTAGGTAACTACTCTAATTTTGATACAACTTTTTCACCGGCGATTTCGATTCGTCCGGGGACTTCATTGATTCATGATTTTTCAAACGTAACCGTTAATCCATTGAGTGCAACGGGTCTGGCGTCTGTAAATGCCCGGTTAGCGGCGCGTGATTCGGTCTCCCTTAACCCGCTGACCGTGGAAAATGCTGATACAACACACTCCTGGCGGGTGGTAACACCGGGCGTCCTGACATATAATTCTCTGGTGCCAACACGCATTACCACCAACCAGCAGGTCGTTTTTACCCTTACCTTGCGGAATACTGGCCAGGCCAACATGTACCTGTTACCAACCACTACCCTTGATGTGGGATCCATTGCGATTCCGCTGCCTGATACCGCCCTGATTCCCGGCGGGTCCATTCCCCGACAACTGGTATTCCCATCTACTCTCATAAATCTGGCTCAGAGTACCTATCCGGCAACCCTTGATTATGATTATACCGAAAATTTAGCGGTTTATACCGCTGCACCGCCTTTAGCCACCACCAATGTTCAGGTGGATAATCCGGTCACTCTGGATACCAGCAGCACCAGTTATCCCAGACTGATATCGCAGGAAATGATCTTACCAATCTCCGTGACCATTAATAATGCTCTTAATTCAGCCACTGCTCAGATCGACAGTATTGTTATCCTGCCTCCATTGGGTTATCGCCTGCCAGTAGGGGCTTCGCTAGCCGGGGGAACCAGTCGTCCGGATACCCTCAGACCTTATATTTCTTCTTCCATATCGGGGATTTTGAATCTGACAGTCCGTTATTACTGGCATGATACCAATAGCGGGCTGAGCGGAACTTCTGATTTTGCATTACAACCCATTACTGTCCAGAACCGGGCTCAATTGGCGATAGTGCATATTACCGGCCCGGCCAGTGTATTTCTGGGACAGACTGGCCAAATCCTGCAGGTGCAGGTCACCAATACCGGGCAAACCGCAGCGTTGCTTGATACCCTTTATCTGACCCGGGAATTAGGATTGTATACCATAAACCGCTTGACTCCGCTCTCACCAATAGCCGGGGGAGCTACGGTCACTTTCGATTTCTCGGTGGATATCAATTCCAATTCCGCTACCGGCACCGATAATTTCGGCGCGGTGGCGCAGGGTCGCGATGCCATCAGTAATTATGCCACCAGCGATACTCAAACGAACCTGCACAGTTGGATCATTTACCAGTCATTACAGGCAGAGATCCTCTCGGTAACTTCCACCCGCACTCTGGTAAGCCAGGGACAGCAGAATATTTCGGTGACAGTGCGGGTCCGAAATAACAGCAATCAGACCCTGAATGTGGACAGTCTTGGACTGTATTCCCAGGAATTGGGGGATGCCAATTATACTTATGTACCTGATGTTATTACCAGCGGTACGATTACTGCCGGTCAAACTGCTAATTTTATTTTTACAGTCAATGTCGCCAGTAGTGCAGTGGCAGGACTTGATACGATTGATGCGTCCCTGGAGGCTAGTTCTGCGGTGGCCCCGGATACCATTACCGTTGGCCAAAGCAATGTTCCCCATGCCTGGACGGTCCAGGAACGGCCGCTGATGGCCACCCAGAGTCTGCAGATCACCCCGGCCCAGATGAGTATCGGGCAGGATTATGCGCCGATGACGGTAGTGGTGCAGCATGTTTCCGGTGCTTCGGCAGCGGCCGCCCGGCTGGATTCCATTTGGATTTATGCCAGCGGGGTACCCAACGACACCACCAATTTTGATATCATAAGGCTCAGCAGCCTGCCGGTTACCCTGCAGCCGGGCAACCAAGCCACCATTAATTACCAGATCCGGCCCAACGATCCTTCCGCCACCCCGGGAACGTATCCGTTCCGCAGCCGGGTGTTCTATGCTGATGTGAATTCCAGTATTTCATTCGATTCACTTTCACTGAATCTAGACACACTTATTGTGCAGGATCCTCCTGATCTGGCTTTCGGACCGGTGATGGTGAACCGTTACGAGACCCACTGGGGAAAGAGTGGGGATAGTGTTTCCGTGGTAGTCACCAACAATGGTGAGGCTACCGCCCGCATTACCAATAGTAATCTGCAGGTGGTGATGGGGACGGCACCAGCACAAAATATTCAGCGGATATTGCTTCAGCCCATCCTGCCTTTGAATCTGGCGGGAGGAACAGCTACCACTTTTTATTACGAGCTTAATTATCCTGTTAGTCCTGGATATGATGATATCATAGAATATCAGCTTAACCTGGTAGCCACCGATGTAAATAGCGGTCAGGTATTGGCCGGTACAACTTCTCCGGTCAGTGCACCGGTTACCATCCTGACCCCACCCAGTTTGACTTATGTTCCGGGTTCTTTGCAACCCAACCGGGTGGATCCCGATACGGTGAATCGGGTATTCAGACTTGACATTTTAAATTCCGGGCACACCGCGGTTGATCTGGATACCGCCAGTACCACTTTCTTTATCCAGGGTACTGCGGTAACCACTACGCTGGATAGTCCGCTGGTCTTGCTGGCTGAGGATACCACTACCCTGCGCTTCCGCGGGGTGATCATTGATCTACCCCAGGCCAGCTACATTACACAGGTACACTTTTACGGGCATTTCCATGGAGATTCGCTCGTTCAGACCCTCACCACCGGTCAGCTGAGTGTCGGTGGGGCCATTAATATCTCTCAGCTGGATTTCCCTGGTCAGCCGATTGTACCCACCTTTACCCTGGGTACCAATTCTATCCTGGTACGAATGCTGCTGAAAAATTACCAGCTGAATACCCTTTATATTGATCCCAATCTGGGTAATACCGGTTTGGTTTTCCGCATTGCCGGAGGCAGTACCATTGATCCTGCCACTTTCAATTTGCGGAGAGTGGATGTTAACTCTGTTCTGCTGCCACAGGCCACTGATACTCTGGAATTTCTGTATGACATTCCCACTTCCGGATTGACGCTGGGAGAATACTGGATTCAGGGTATTGCTCAGGCCACAGACAGCATCAGTCCACCTTTTTCTGCGCAGACAGCGGATAATGAAGCCCGCTTCAACATTACTTCCGATGCTGTTTTGAGTTATGTGTCTAATTCCTTGGCCCCTGATCAGGCGGTACAGGGACAGACCATTCAATCGCAGGTGCAGATCGTAAAAACCGGTGCTGCCGGAATTACCCTGAATTCTTCTGCCTCGCGCCTGATTCTGCGAACCGTTACAGATTCTCTGATCACACCACTGGATGCAAACTACACTCTTACTGCGGAAGGTAACTATAATATTTCCTTTGAACCTTTAATTGTACCTCTAATCCAACCATCCGGTTTATATGATCTGAGTATCGAACTTCATGGCACCCTGGTTACCGGGGATTCGTTCGATACCACCCTGGTAGCTGTCGGTCAGTTCACCGTTCTTCAGCCGGCTCAGCTGGTATTGCAGAGTTATGACATCCTGCCTTCCAATGTGACTCGCGGGCAGTCCGGGATACCGGCCGTTATTCAGCTTCAGAACGTAGGAGAATCAGTGGCAGAACTGACTACCCTGACTCTGCAGTTCCGAGATTCTCTAAATCAGAATATTAATAATCAGTGGGTGTTAACCGGTTCTAATGTTACTCCACCGGACTCGGTTGCCGCAGGGGCAACACTTACTATTTTTGATACATTGAGGGTTTCCGAGACTGCCACCCTCGGTCCGGCCTACGCCGGTCTGAGATGGGTTTACAAGGATATTCTGCGTCCCACCATTAATAATGACAGTACGCGTTTGAATCTGGATACCGTGAATGTTATTACACCCGGTAATATATATATAGACTCTACTACTATTGCCGGTTTACCCAATCTGCCTTTTGCCAACAGCAATCAGCCATTGGTGGTTCAGACCCTGATCCGTAACAATGGACAGGATCCGGTAACCAACATTGTGGTGCAGTTATTGCGTAATGGATCTCCCATCGATACCATGCTGATACCCAATCTGGGCGGCACCAGCTCGTTCCTGGTGGAGTTTGATACCACCAATGCCCCGGTCAGCAGCGGTTTCCTGTCGGTGACTTACCGGGCGCGGATCCTGTCTGCTTCAATTCCGCCCGATCCACCGCTGGATGATATTGAAACCATTACGGTGCAGACTCCGGTATTTTTAACCCTAACCGGTTTTCCGGCCAATGTGATTTTAGCGCAGGGTGAGGAATTTACATTGACGGCTACCGTGAGTAATTCCGGAACAGCCAGCTTCAGTCCGGGACAATTACATTTGCGATTGCCAGCCAACTATTCCACCCAGCCGATACCGGATGATACACTTCGTACCTTTAATGCATCTGGAAATATATCCTGGACTATTCGCGGAGATGGGCTCTCCGGAATTGATCCCGATTCCATTCTGGTGGACTATAATGTGGTTCCCAATGATTTGAATTATGCAGAAGTGGCGGCGGTTGATCCTGCGGCGGACTCGGTTTATGTAACTGCCCGGGTAGAACCAGCCGGTCTGATTACCAGCACCATTAATATTGAATCTCCTACCGGTGCTCTGGACGGTACTGTCTCAACCACCCAGACCTTTTCGATCAGAAATATCGTGCAGTTTACCGGAGGTGTAGCGGATACCGGCCGGACCAGCCGGATCGTTTTCCCGGCAGATTCCGGATTCTCTATCGTGGGAAACAGCACCATAGATTTACGCGATAATGTTAGCGAGGATACCGTCACCTGGACTATCCGGGCTCCGGATCTGTCCAGGGCAGCTTCAAATTTCTATGTAATCACAGAAGCCCCCAGTGCCATTGGTGGTCCAACCATTCGTGATACCAGTAATGTGTTACCGATTACCACGGTAGACCGTTCGGCACTGGCGTTGAGTGGCCGGGTGCTGGAGCCGCCCGGAGCGACGGATCTGACGGTGAGCACCAATCAGCGTTTTCTGTTAAGTTATAAGATCGAGAACCAGGGCGTAGCGGGGACGACGGATTCCTCGCAGGTTCGGGTGGTACTGCCGACCGGATTCAGTTTTGATTCGCTGGGTGTGCGGTTGGTGGACACGTTGCTGGTGGGGAGTGATGACAGTACGAGTGTGACGGTGTACACGGCAGGCACGGCCTATCCGGTGCCGCGGAACATTGTGGGGACGATCATCGCGGCGGCCAGGGATGAGAACAGTGGTAATCCTTCGGCGGTGGCGGTACCGAGTGTTCAGACGCCGATGGCGATCGTGCGTGAGGCGACGCTGGTATTATCGATGAACAGTGTGAGTGAGTTGGCCTCGCCGGGCCAGCCATTGGATCTGAGTGCGACGTTGCAGAATGTGGGAGTAGCGGGGATAGAGCCGGGAGATTCGGTGTGGGTGAGGCTGGACACCACCGGTACAGGCTTTACGTTTCGCAGCGGAGATGTGGCATTGAAGCGGTTGCATCTGGTGGGTGGCACGCCGGTGACATGGTTACTGACGGCACCGGCTGCGGTAGGAGTGTATGATCTGATCGGATTAGTGGATGATACGGTGGCCTATGATGAGAATAAATATCCGGCGAACCTGGTACTGCAGCAGCAGGGCACGGACACTACCCGAGTGACGGTAGTGAGCGGCGGAGCGGTAGCGGTGACCAATGTGCGGTTGATCTCACCGGCGGGAGCGACCGATGACACGGTATCGACCAGTCAGAGTTTTGTTATAGAGGGTGCGTTCAGTTTTGTGGGGAGTGTGGATACGACGAACCGGACGGCGCGGCTGGTGTTGCCGTTGGGAGGTGGCTATACCTTGTCGGGCTCGGATATCGTGGCATT
>CAYWTB010000042.1:0-36078 GCA_964461135.1 uncultured Caldithrix sp.
AAGGAGATTTCTGTCTTTATGATGAAACTTTTTATAAATGCTTAATTCACAAATTGGAGCTAAAGCCCAAATATATTGGATTCTTTAATCCCCGGTCTAAAGACCGGTGCCATTTAATTTCTTTGGATATTACAACTTTGATACAATATATCGTTCTTTATGAATTAAACGGGTTAAAAGGTTCTGATAAATGAAAATAAAGACTATTGAAGCCTGGCCGGTCCATATGGCTCTTACTCAACCGTATACCATCGCCTATGAAACCGTGGAGAGCACCACGAATGTATTTCTTCGTGTTGAAACCAATGTTGGGATAACCGGTTTTGGCTGTGCTGCCCCGGACCAGGCCATCACCGGGGAAACAGCTGACACGGTCCTGCAGGCGGTAACCGCTTTGGTAATACCGTCTATAAAAGGCAGCGATCCCCTGAGGATGGCTATGATTTTAGAAAAATTGAGAGAACCGCTGGCGTCACAGCCATCAGCTATGGCCATGGTTGATATGACGCTTCATGATATCCTGGGAAAAAGTGCGGGGCTGCCCCTGTGGAAGCTGCTGGGAGGATTCAGAGATCGCATTAAAACCAGTGTTACCATCGGTATAATGCCGGAAAAAGAAACCGTGGAAATGGCACGCGACTGGAAATTGAAAGGATTCAGGAGCCTGAAAATCAAGGGAGGCCATAACGTTGCCGAGGACATCCAGCGGGTTATAAAAGTTCGCGAAGCGGTGGGAAAGGAGATCGAATTACGTTTCGATGCCAATCAGGGATTTACAGTGGAGGAATCCCTGGAATTCGTACGTCAGACCCGCACCGCGAGGCTGGAACTTATTGAACAACCAACTCCTAAAAATCAGCTGGATCTGTTGGGAAACGTTACCCGCGGCGTACCAATTCCGGTTATGGCTGATGAAAGTCTTATGAATATTAAAGATGCATTTCGCCTGGCCCGCAATGATCTGGTGGATATGGTCAATGTAAAATTAATGAAGGTGGGTGGAATAGCCGAGGCAATGCACATTAATTCTATAGCCCGGGCGGCGGGGCTGGAGGTCATGGTGGGCTGTATGGATGAAGCCGCACTTTCCATAGCAGCGGGTCTTCATTTTGCCCTGGCAAAACCCAATGTGGCCTATGCCGATCTGGACGGCCATCTGGATCTCCTCAATGACCCTTCCGATGGTGCGGTGCTGCTGCGTAATGGGATTTTATATCCCACAACCAAACCGGGACTGGGATTTGAAATGAAGGATTGAAAGTATTGCCTGCCGGTATACTCTTCTGATTCATTCCCCTTACTCCATTCCGGTTTCAACCGGTTTTGAAAGAATAGGATAACCTGATTATCCCCATGACATCATCGACTGCCAGGCAGTGCTGAGGAAACGGCTGTCCGCAGAACTCTGGTTGTTTTATAAATAGCTGATTAAACTGAAAATAGCTTGATTTCCCGGTTCAATTTTATTAGTAATATAGATGCATGAAAAATCCCTACATAGTTTAAATATAAAGCCTGGAGGATATTTATGAAATTTAGCACTGCTTTACGCCAGCCAACCAGACGGCGGCTGGAGCGATTGGGAGAGGCGGATATTGTAGTGGGAATTCCCTCTTTTAACAACGATTCCACCATTTCTCACGTTATTAAAACAGTGGAACAGGGTCTGGCCTTGAATTATCCCGATCGCCGCTGTGTGGTTTTTGTGGCGGATGGCGGTTCGGTGGATGATTGCCGCGAAGCCAGTGATGAACTGGAGGCCAGCCCCTGGATAGAACGTATTATTTCTATTTATAGGGGACTCCCCGGTAAAGGATCCGCAGTACGGGCTATCTTTGAAGCTGCTTATCTTCTGCAGGCCAGGGTCTGTCTGCTGTTCGATTCAGACCTGCGTTCCATAACACCGGACTGGGTAAAATGTATGGCCGACGCCATTCTTTCCGATGGTGTGGATTTTGTTGCGCCCTATTACACTCGCTATAAATATGACGGTACCATCACCAACAATATCGTCTATAACCTGACCAGAGCCCTCTATGGATACCGGGTAAGGCAGCCCATCGGGGGAGATTTTGCTTTTTCCCTGCCGCTGATAGAAAAATATATTCCCAAACAGGAGTGGGACACTGATGTGGCCCGTTTTGGAATCGATATCTGGTTGACTACCATTGCCATGGTCAATAGGGTAGAGATTGCCCAGGCAAATCTGGGTGTTAAAATTCATGATGTAAAAGATCCGGCCGAAGCGCTGGGACCTATGTTCCGACAGGTAGTATCCACTCTGCTGTCCATGATGGAGGAACATGTGGCTATCTGGAAGGATGTTAAAGGCAGTAAAGCTGTTCCCATTGTTGGCCCTGCTCTCAAAATTGAA
Organism: uncultured Caldithrix sp.; assembly: GCA_964461135.1. Lineage (GTDB taxonomy): Bacteria > Calditrichota > Calditrichia > RBG-13-44-9 > RBG-13-44-9 > RQOF01. The sequence continues at coordinate 2,375 of CAYWTB010000042.1, forward strand.
CCCATACCATTTGAGATTAACATAGAAAAATTAGTCAATGATTTTAAAATCGGGTATAACAATTATAAGGAAATCTGGAAAAAGATTATTGCCGAAGATAACTGGAAAGTTATTGAATCACTGGCATCAAAGGATGTGAAAGACTTTATTTTTAAAACGGAAGTGTGGGCCAGGATTCTGTATGACCTGGCAGCTGCGTTCCATCACTGGAAGGGGAACCGGCAGATCATGCTGGGTCTGATGACCCCTCTTTATTTTGCCAGGGTGGCTTCTTTTGTAAACCGCACCAGGGATATGAACAACGAAGAAGCGGAAGAGGTGGTGGAAGAACAGGCAGAAGTGTTTGAACAGAGCAAGGAATACCTGATTAAAAGATGGGACATGGATGTTACTTATTCCTAAGAATAAATAATTTCTCCGGATAGCGTCACCGGTTATTGCTGTGTTTCCGGCGGCAAAGACTGATCCGCAGGTCGTTTGGTACCGGGCTTGCCTTCGCTCCTATTGTTATAAAACCGGGTGGTCGGATATGCAAAATCTATGTCATCGTTTTTTGCAAAGTCACGCAATATAGCTTCCCAGATTTCCTGATCGCTTCCCCGGCGCCGGCGGGGTGCAACCATATACCGCATGGTGAGCATTATTCCGCTGTCCTTTACCGTGGTATAGACGGTGGGTGTAAGAGCAGTGTAAAAAACCATGTATTTCCTGCTGGCTTCCTTGATACGCCTCTCTGCTTCCGTACTGAGGTGAAGTGCATAGGTATTGGCGATTTCCAGCATTATTTTTTTAGCTTTTTCCCAGTTGCTTTCGAATGTGATGAGTACGGGAATTTCATGCCAGATGAACTGAAATCCCTGGCTGTAATTTGCCAGGGATTCGGAAAGTACCATGCTGTTAGGGATATGCATAATTCTTCCCGTGCTCTGCTCGGAGTCTACCCAGTTGCCGATCTCCATTAGGCTGAACTTGAATACCCGGATATCAATAACATCACCTTTGTGCACCCCAATCTGGATTCGGTCTCCTACGCTGAACGGTCGGCGCCAGATAATAAATATCCATCCGGCAAAGCTGGTGACCAAATCCTTCAGGGCAATAGCAAGCCCCGCTGTAATCAAACCCAGGAAAGTAGCCAGCGATTGGATACCCTCAAACCACACTCGTACAACCAGAAAAACGCCAATTATAACGGTAATATAAGTGGTGGTTTTCTGCCAGCGATAACGGGTATGTACATCTTCCGTCCGCCGCCACACTATGCGCAGAATAACGGAGCGGATAACTACCAGAAACAGGATAATCACCAGGGAGGAAAATATTTTTATCTGAGCATGTGTGGCTACTCCCGTTAAATCCTTAATCCATTGTGAAATATTTTCTGTCATGTTACCTGTTCACATTTTTTATTTTTTAAGAGTTGTACCTTTCTTTTCCATTCCTGTCCAGCGACAAACCTAATACCCTGCGACAGGGAGCCGGTTCGGGGAAGATTCCTTCGCGCAGGAAACACACATCCTCCACCGAATAAAAAGTGCGGGGATTATATTTCTGCACCAGATTTACCACCTGTATTAAATTCTAGCGTTTGATAACCGTAAATATAGTCTTTATGGGTCCCTGAGAACCATCCGCATCCACAATTGTTAAACCATAGCCGGCGTATCTCAGATATGTTATCAGTTCCGTTGCATCCTTACCGGTTATAAGGCGCAGAACTTCGTTTCCCAATGCCAGTTTGTGTTCCAGCCAGATTTCCACAAAATTGCCGGTGGCAAAACCGCCCGCATAAGCAAAGTCGCAGGCAAAATTATTTAAATTTTTAAATATCTGCCCGATGGCCAGAAGCCAGATCATTATTTCGATAAAACCCAGCAAAGGGGCGATAAAACGGTGACCCTTTGCGGTATAAACGATCCTGAGTGTTCCGAATGAAACATCCATTACCCTTGCCAGAAAAATGAGCGAAGGTAAAATAATCCAGTGTCGAAAAAAGAGGTGGTCATCATAGAAGCGGAAAATCCTTATATCGTTTTAATTATGATGAAGTCCCTTCTAATTCACATTGACTTTAATTTAAGCGACATTTTTTGGTATTAATGATTACATTTTCATCATAAAGACCTGTAGACACAGGAAATCAGAGATATGAAACGATCTCCTATCACCGGTTGCCTTCATTTTCAGAGCCATTTCTTTTTCCTAAAATATGCGAACATGCAAAGGACGATAATTGTTATAATCAACCATACCACCGGATAACCCCATTTCCAGCTTAGCTCAGGCATGAAGTTGAAATTCATCCCGTACACCCCTACAATAAAAGTGAGAGGAATAAAAATGGTAGCAATAATGGTGAGAACTTTCATGATTTCATTCATACGGTTACTTACACTGGAGAGATAAATATCCAGAATGCCGGAAACCATGTCCCGGAAAGTTTCCACTGTATCCACAATTTGAATGGTGTGATCATACACATCTCGCAGATATGGTCTCATCTCATCGGACATCAGACTGTCTTCCTCCCGGGAAAGTTCGCTGAGTACCTCCCGCAGTGGCCAGATGGATTTTCTGAGAAAAATAAGTTCCCGCTTCATGAACTGAATTTCCTGAACCAGGCTGCTGCCCGTACTTTCAATGACTTTACCTTCCAGGTATTCGATTTTTTCACCCATGATCTCCAGAACTGCAAAGTAATGATCGATGATAACATCCATGATGGCATAGGCCAGATAATCCGTACCATACTTGCGAAACCGGCTTTTGGGATTCTTGATCCGTTCACGTACCGGATCCAGCACGTCTCCTTCCCGTTCCTGAAAAGTAATAACATAGTTTTCTCCCAGGATCAGACTGATCTGTTCTGCCTGGATTTCTTCTTTGTGTTCGTCGTAAGACAGCATTTTGAAAACGATGAAAATATAATCTTTATAAAATTCCACTTTGGGGCGCTGATCCGTGTGTAATATATCTTCCAGAACTAAAGGATGTATACCATACTCTTCACCTATTTTTTCCAGATTTTGAGTTTCATGAAGTCCGTAAATATTTAACCAGGTAACAGTAGGAAGATGCTTGAAGGGAAACGCTTCTTCGATGGCCGATAATTCCCGGAATTCCACGTTTTTATCATCATAATCAATTAGAAACATTTTTATATTCTCAACCACTTTTTCCCCGGTGTAAACTATGGATCCCGGAGGAAGCCCGGTTTTTCCGGACCGTTTTTTAACAAATTTCCGGATCATGCTTAACTTTTCCGGAAGATGCAGGGACCTATTCTTGCTGATTTTCATATTTCCTCACATGGTAAAGATTTCCGATTTCCGCACCCAATATAAAAACAAATGAAGAGTAATATACCCACAGGGCCAGAACAACGATGAATAAATATGTTCCGTAGACCCTGGTAAGAAAAACGGCATGGGTGATATAATAGCCGAACAATTCTTTAGCAATAGCCCATAGAAAGGCAGCCCAGAAAGCGCTTAACAGTACTACCCTGAAGGGTAGATGTTTAAAGGGAACCAGATAATAAATCAGAAAGAGCATCAGGAAAATTACCACAAACGAAAAACCGGATATCACATAAGAAACAAATGTTGTGATAAAATTATTAATGAAGGCCAGATATGGTATATTTATATTTGTCAGAATATGAACCGCAATGGTAAGAGCCGGAAAAATAGCCATGGAGGCCAGGAAAAAAACCACCACCACTATAATCATGGTAAAATCTTTAAGCTTATTAACTACCATGTTGCTAGTCTCTTTAATTCCATAGATGATATGCAAAATAGTCCGCATGGAACCGAACAGCCCGCTGGCTGCAAAGAACAGACCGACTATGCCAATAGAACCGGAAACGGTTTTAAAAATACGGAATTCGTTTATCCGGTCTAATATGACCACCTTTATTTCATCCGCCGTCTGGCTGTAAGGGATAATGGTATCAATAAAATTTTGGACAGGATTCATTATCCCGGGTTTCTCCAGCAAAACACCGATAATCGAAAAGACGATTAACAGCATAGGCAGGATACAGGTAAACATAGAAAAGGAAAGACCGCCACTGAACAGAAAAATATTATGTTCATCAGCATTATGATAAAGCCCTTTAAGGTAATAAAGAAAAGATTCCTTAATCCTGTCCGGCTTTAGTTTTTTTAAAAACGAGGATATTTGAAGTCTAAATTTCATATCAATTTTATTTGATCATTAATATAATATCTTCAATCCGGTAATTAAAGCCAACACTGCTTTCACAGGGCCATGATGTTCCCGTAATTTCTGCTTTGTCAAGCGGATGTTCTTACCGGCCATAACAGCACCGCGATATACTGAATCCCAGCTGGAGACCGGACTTCTGCTCTTTGAATAATCACCATATACCCGTGCCGGGTTTAATAAACTATTTTATAATTTCAGTTAAAGGATCTCCGGCTTTTTCATAACAATGGGAATCGGTTTCGACTTCCAGATATCCCTGAGATATTCCTGTATGGTTCTGTCGCTGGAAAATTTTCCCATATTGGCCACATTCAAAATAGACATTTTCGTCCAGTTAAAAGTATCCCGGTAAATCCGGTTAACCTTTTCCTGGCATGCGATATACGCCTGGTAATCTGCCAGGACCATATAATAATCCCCCTTATTCAGAAGCGCATCAACAATCGGTCTGAAAAGGTCAGGCTGATTCGGATAGAAAAATCCCTCTGCGATCATGTCAATGACCTGCTTTAGTTCCCTGTTTTTTTCGTAATAATATCCGGGATTGTATCCGGAATCACGCATTTTCTGAATTTTTTCCGCTGTCAGGCCGAAAATAAAGATGTTTTCGTCTCCTACTTCCTCTCTTATTTCAATATTTGCACCATCCAGTGTGCCCACCGTTATAGCCCCGTTCAGGGCAAATTTCATATTTCCTGTTCCCGAAGCTTCCATTCCGGCTGTGGAGATCTGTTCGGACAAATCGGCTGCCGGAATAATGAGTTGTGCTGATGATACAGAGTAGTTGGGGAAAAAAACAACCTTCAGTTTATTACCCACGGTTTTATCATTATTGACGATGTCCGCAATAGAATTGATAAGTTTGATGATCAGTTTGGCCATCTGGTAGGATGGTGCGGCTTTTCCTCCAAAAATTGCCGTCCGGGGAATAAAATCAGTTTCCGGTTGGGATTTAATCCGGTTATAAAGAGTAATAACATGGAGAGCATTCAGGAGTTGTCTTTTATATTCATGGATACGTTTAACCTGTACGTCAAATATGGAAAACAGATTTAAGTCTATATCATAGAATTTCTTTAAGCATATTGACAATTTTTCTTTATTGTGTCTTTTCACTGCCTGCCAGTGTTTCTGAAATTCCCGGTTTTCCGCCAGGGATTCCAGTTTCTTCAACTGATACAGATCGGTAGTCCATCCGTCCCCGATGTGTTGGGTGATAAGAGTGGAAAGAGCCGGGTTACTCAGCATCAGCCAGCGGCGCTGAGTGATACCGTTGGTCTTATTGTTAAATTTTTCCGGGAAGACGTCGTTAAATTCCTTGAATACCTGTGTTTTCAGAATTCTGGTATGTAATTCGGCTACCCCGTTTACCGAATGACTTCCCACAATTGCCAGATTGGCCATCCGAATCTTTTTTTCTTCCCCTTCCTCTATGAGTGATAGTTTTTGCAGCTTGTCAAGATCTCCCGGGTAGATGGACTTCACCTTTTCCAGCCAGTGGCGGTTGATTTCAAAAATGATTTGCAGATGCCGGGGGAGAAGTTTTTGCATTAGTGACACGCGCCATTTTTCCAGAGCTTCAGGCAGGATGGTATGATTGGTATATCCCAAGGTATTGACGGTGATGTCCCATGCTTCATCCCAGGACAGCTTTTCGTTATCCATTAGAATACGCATAAGTTCGGGAATGGACAGGACGGGGTGGGTATCATTGAGCTGAATGGCTACTTTTTTCGGAAATAACTTAAAATTGTCCGAATGGGTTTTCTTGTAACGGCGTATGATATCCTGTAAAGAAGCGGAAACCATGAAATATTCCTGTTTCAGTCGTAATTCACGGCCCGCGTAGAAATCATCACGGGGATACAATACTTTGGAAATAGTCTCGGAATAGATTTTATCCTGAACGGCCCGGCCATAATCCCCGGTATTGAAAAATTCAAGATCAAACTCCCTGGAAGGTTTTGCTGACCACAGCCTGAGATTGTTAACCGTGTTGTTATTATAGCCCGGAATCGGAGTATCATAGGCCATGGCAACTATATTTTCGGTGTTTATCCAGTCATACTGCAATTCTCCATTGCCATCCCGGGTTTCCTGAACATGCCCGTAGAAATTGATGAGATAAATGTATTCCGGGCGCTCAATTTCCCAGGGATTTCCGTATCGTAACCAGTGGTCTGGTGATTCCATCTGATAGCCATTCTGGATTTTCTGATAAAAGATTCCATATTCGTAGCGGATTCCGTAACCATAAGCGGGAAGCTCTAGGGTTGCCATTGAATCCAGAAAACAGGCTGCCAGCCTGCCCAGGCCGCCGTTTCCCAGAGCCGCATCGGATTCCATTTGTCCCAGCTCATCCAGGTTGTATCCCAATTCCCGCATGGCATCTTTAACCGGGTGATATAAATCCAGATTGGTCAGGGCATCCCCCAGCATCCGACCGATCAGGTATTCCATGGATAAATAGTAAATACGCTTGGCTCCTTTTTTATAATAAGTCTGCTGGGTTTCTATCCATCTTTCAATCAGACGGTCCCGCACCGTCAATGCCAGGCTTTTAAAAAAATCTCTCTGAGTGGCGGAATATTCGTCCTTCGCCAGGGAGAATTCCAGATGATCAACAAAAGAGAGCTGTAGAGACCGCACATCGCGGCCCCGAAACTCATTGGTGGAAGGAGATAAATGCAAATTTGCGGGGCTCGCCTTCCTGTTATTTTTTGATTTTTTAGTAGCCACGTTTCCATCTCCTTTCATCATTTAAAACCGCACCGCTTTATTTAAACATATAGCTGAAACTGTTGAATCTCAAATACTATATTCAAATTTGAAGAAGCAGGAGGTTAAATTTAATGACTTTCCAGGGTTCTCCGGCTTTCCCTGCTGATTAAAAAGCGTAATGCCATATAGACCAGCAAATTAAAAATCAGGCCGGTAAGGGCACTGAATTCATTTTTATAGAACAGAAAAACCTGAGTCAGAAAAATTGATATTAATATGGCACGTTCAAACATCTGGTAAGCCACCAGCTTGGATCGTGGCAGAAACCAGATACCCAGGAAGGTGAAGATACCGGACAGAATGGAGGAAGCCAGTTCAGCCCATCCTGAAAACGACATATATTGCAGCTTGATGATTATCCGCTGGAACATGGAAATGTCCAGGATCTGCTGCCAACCGAGTCCCCAGAAGAAAGCCAGACCTATCACATAAGCGAGCTTGATGAGAAATTGTATCAGAAAAAAAATAATGATCGCATAAGAAAATGCCGGCAGATCCGCCACTCTTTTATAAATCTGATACATGGTTTCCTTGATCTGCGAATACATACCCGGTGTTCCGGGAGGGGCCAGAGAGACCTCCTCCAGTATTTTTTTCATTGAGACAGAAAGGGTAGTTTGGTTTCCGCTTTTTTTCAGATATTGAATGGCACGTTCCTTCTCGCGGCTGTCCATGTCATCCCTGGCTACTTCTTCCATTTCACGCAAAACATTCAACATGTATTCCTGTGGGGAATATTTTTTTCCCATCCGGATGCTTCTGCTGATAATCACCAGTAGTATGAAAATCACATAAATAATGGCCACGGACGGCTGGTAAAAGTAATTGTTGTCCTTTGTGATAAATTTACCGACCTCGTCTATAAAGGTCCCGAAACCGATTCCCCCAATTATGGCCGCCAACCGCTCCACCCGGCGTCCCAGGAATGACAGAAGCAGAAAAATGGAAGCCAGCATTAATAATCCGCCCCACAGCATATGGGCGATATGCAGCACATTTCCGCCTATTTGCGGATATCCTGTGAATGCCAGAAAGAGACGAATAATCAGTATTGAGGTAACGGCAGATAACAAAAAGAATTCCAGGTATATACCTGCTTCGATATTACGGATAAAAGGGGAATTTGATTTTGCCATATTTGGTCATCCACGATTGTTTTAAAATAGCATGATTTTGTGGCGGCTTCAAGCTTGTATACAGAATTATGTGTAAAAATTTCAATAAACATAATAAACATCAGATTACTCCGGTGTCACAAAGCAGACTCGCGTTAAACCTTCCGGTAAGGCCGGAAAAATAATGACAAATCTAGTTATTTATATATCTCTTGTTTTCCCATTTTTAACTTTTTCCAATTTATTGATTTTAATGGATCACTGAAAATGCTGTTATGATGTTTGCAAAGCAGTTTCTCTTCATAATTTCTTCATTTTAAGGATTTAAAATATAGCTGAAATTGAGAAAAGATGTATACTTGACATCACTCTCCCTGGATAATACTGAAGGAATAGAGAAAGATTTATAACTTAATTCAATTAACTAATTAGGAGGAAATATCTATGAGTACCAAACAGGTTCGACAACGTATATGGATTTTTATTCTGTCGGGAATAGTTATCGGATTGCTAATCGGAGCAGGTTTGCACTGGACAGTACAGACATCGGCCCAGACTCTGCCAGCTTTAGTCAGTGAGCCCTCAGCACCCCCGCCTCAGAGCAATCCCGGAGAGTTGAATATTGCTCAACAGTTAAGTGATGTTTTTGCCAATGTGGCACAAACTGCAAATCCCTCAGTGGTAACTATTTTTACGCAAACAACTGTAAAAGTACAGAGTCAGTTTGATGGGAGTTCTCCCTTCGAACAATTCTTTGGCGATGACTTCTTCAAGAGATTTTTTCAGATGCCACAACAGGGAGAGAATTATACCCAGGAAGGTTTAGGCTCCGGTGTTATTGTGGATGCGAATGGAATAATACTGACCAATAACCATGTGGTGAAGGGGGCGGATAATATTAAAGTAAATCTGATGGATGGCCGTGAGTTTGAAGCAAAAGTAAAAGGAACTGATCCTCAGACGGACCTGGCGGTAATTACAATTGAGGCCAAGAACTTACCACCAATTAAATTGGGTGATTCCGAGAAAGTTCGTGTTGGTGACTGGGTGCTGGCCATTGGTTCGCCTCTGAATCCCGAACTGCAGCATACAGTTACCGCAGGAATTATCAGTGCCAAGGGACGAAGTGGAGTGGGATTGAGCGAGTACGAAGATTATATCCAGACCGATGCTGCCATCAACCCCGGAAATTCCGGAGGTGCTCTGGTGAATATGAAGGGCGAACTCATTGCGATTAATTCTGCTATAGCTACTCAGAGCGGAGGAAACCAGGGGATTGGTTTTGCAATCCCGGTAAATCTGGCACAGTCGGTAATGGACGATATTATTAAAACCGGAAAAGTGGTCAGAGGATGGCTGGGAGTGTACATTCAGGATGTGAGCCCACAAATTGCCAAAGCATTTAATCTGGCTACTCCGCAGGGAATTATTGTGACCAAAGTTCAGGCAAACAGCCCGGCCGCTAAAGCCGGCCTGCAGGAAGAAGATGTTATCATGAAATTTAATGGTAAACAAGTTGATAGTGCAGGTGAATTGAGTGCCTGGGTTGCTTCCAGCTCTCCCGGGGACGAGGTAACATTGACCATTATCAGGGGCGGCAAAACCCAGGATATAAAGCTTAAACTGGGTGAATTGAATCCCCAGACCCAAGAAGTAGCACAAGGACAGGCCACTTTTGACGACATTGGTTTAGAACTGGCCAATATTACCCCTGCCATTGCGCAGAAGTTGCAATTGCCCAAAAACCAGGGAGGTGTTGTGGTTATAGAAATTGATCCCCAGGGTATTTCTGCGGAGGCGGGAATTCAGGCGGGAGATATAATAGAAAAACTGAACCGGACAGATGTAAAGTCGGTGCAGGATTTGAGCAAGATTTACAGCACTGTAAAGCCCGGTCAAAACCTGCTGTTTTTTGTGCGTCGGGGACAAGGTAATTTATTTATTGCATTCAGCAAGCCTGAAAAATAATTTATGAACAGGACGGAGGCAATTACCCGGAGTGGAGAGGGGACGTCTCCGTCCTTTTTTTCAAGAGGGAGGAACAAATGGAAGTCCTACATAAAAATACCATCGGCTATGATGAAAGAAGTCAGGGGAGAGTAATGAGAATATTGATTGTGGAAGATGAGGAATCCCTGGCACTTCGTATAAAGGATATTCTGGAATCCGAAAATCACCATGTAGAAGTGGCATTCGACGGAAGAAACGGTCTGGAAAAAGCTCTTATGGAAGAATATGACCTGGTAATTCTGGATCGTCTGCTCCCCAAACTGGACGGTATTCATATTCTGGAACAGATTCGCCAGGATAAATTGACTGTCCCGGTTCTATTGTTAACAGTGAAAAACAGGGTTGAGGATAAAGTAGCTGGATTGGATGCCGGTGCTGATGATTACCTGACCAAGCCTTTTGCCATTCCGGAACTTCTGGCCCGAGTTCGCACCTTGTTGAGAAGAAACTCCGACGCACGTTCGGCTGTAATCCGGGTGGGTGATCTGGAAATCAATACCAGCACTCATGAAATCCTGCGTAAGGGCCAATCGATCACATTAACCAGTAAAGAATATGCTATCCTTGAATTTTTACTGTACAATAAAAACCGGGTTTTGTCACGCCTGTCCATTGCAGAGCATGTTTGGGGAGACAATTTTGATCTGTTTACCATGACCAATTTTGTGGATGTCCACATCAAGAACCTCCGGAAAAAAATTGATCAGGATGAAAACAAAAGCATAATTCAGACAGTACGCGGTGTGGGGTACATGATAAAGGATGACGCATGAAAATCCGGATGAGGCTGACACTCTGGTATATCGGTGTCTCATCTCTGATATTGCTTACTTTCAGCCTGGGAACTTATTTGGGAATGCAGCGGCTTCTGTTCAGAGCACTTGACCAGCAACTCAACAGCCTCATCGAATCAATCGAAAGAAACTACGATCCGTTTTTTGAACATTTTCAGGATTTTCTCTTCTCCCCGGATAATGCTACACGTTACCTGGAACATTATATTATTGTGTATAACAACAATCAGAAAGTGATTTTTGCCTCTCCTATTGCCCAACGCATAAATCTGAATGTTCCCCTTCCTACCTTTCCGGAGAAAATCGCCTTTACCCGAAAAATAAAACTGGTACGGCGTCTGCCCTATCTGAAAACCTCACCGGAAAGTGAAGTAACTTTCAGGGTTATTGGGCGACAGATTTTTTTTCAGGGTAATCGGATTGGCTGGATTACCGCGGGTTCACCCATCCAGCGAATCGAAAGTTCCATGGAAAACCTGCTGGAAGTACTCTTGGTAGCGGTGATCCTGGCCATAATTTTTATCTCAACCGGTGGCTATATCCTGGTGAGGCAGGCACTGATGCCCATCAACAGAATTACACAGAAGGCTCAGAAAATAAGTTCCAGCAATTTGAATGAAAGAATTGAGGTCCCTCATAAGGAGGATGAACTGGGAAAATTATCGCAGGTTCTGAATGATCTGTTATACCGCCTACAAAATGCTTTTGAAAGCCAGCAGCAGTTTCAGGCTGATGCTGCTCATGAATTAAAAACACCGCTGGCCCTGCTTCGGACACACTGGGAGAACGAGCTGAATAATCCGGCCGTTTCACTTGAATTGAAAGAAAAATTTGTTCAGGATATTGAGACCATCACCCGGCTGAGCCATTTAATAAATAATTTGTTATTGTTATCTCAGACCGAATCCATTAAAGAGAATTTTGAATTCCTTCCGGTACAACTGGATGCCGTTCTGGAAGATGTTATTGCCGATGCTACCCTCATGGCAGATCTCAAAGCCCAGCACATAGAATATGAAAAATTTCCTTCCCTGTCGGTTAAAGGTGACAAGGTCCGGTTATATCAAATGTTTTTTAATATTATTGATAATGCCATTAAATATACGCCTGATGAGGGGACAGTCCGAATTAGTCTGAAAAAAGAAAATAACGATGCCCTGGTGGAAGTGCAGGATACCGGAATGGGAATTCCAGCCGAGGAAATTCCCCATATATTTGAGCGATTTTACCGCGTTCAAAAAGACCGTGCGCGGAAAACCGGTGGCAGCGGATTGGGATTATCCATCTGCAAATTGATAGCCGAATCCCATCAGGGGACTATAGAGGTGAAGAGCGAAGACCATCAGGGAACAACATTTTACATCCGGTTGCCCCTGAAAGAAGATGATGGCATTAACTGATGTGGGAGTTTAAATTCCTCCGGAGAACCGCCATACAAATTTGGAGGGCCCAAGCTGCGAGATGGAAGGTGTCCGCACGAAGTTTCCGGTTCACAGTTAACAGTTTGCATAAAAATAAGATTATGGATGAATCTTTAATTTTTCATCTTTAATCTTTCAACCTTAATCCTTCATCTTTATTTCTCGCTGCCAGATGGCCACTCCATGGTCACATTTAAGTGGACTTTCCGGGCCGGTTGTAATATTTAAAAAGCCTGCCCCACACTGAAATACAGTTGAGTCTTGGGCTCGCCCTTTTCCGGCGCCAGATTGAAGGCATAATCCAGACGAAGCAATCCCACCGGGGAATTCACACGTAAACCGATGCCAATAGATTGACGCAGGTTATTCAGTTTGATCTCGCCCGGTGAGATATAGATATTACCCAGTTCTCCGAAAACAGCCATGCCGAACATTTTATAAATGGTCTGCCGGATTTCGAAAATGTTCAGTACCAATTTTACTTTACCGCCCAGAGGTAAACCGTTCTGATCCAGAGGCCCCACTTTCTGATATCCGAAAGCCCTTAGTTCATTGGGTCCGCCACTGTAAAATCTTTCATTTAATGGTATGGCATTTATCCCGCCGGGGGCATTAATCCAGCCCAGATTTAAAGCCATGGCCAGTATGGTACTGCGGGTAGCGGGGTAAAAATATTTAGCATTGAAAATGCTGCTGTAAAACTGTACCTGCCCGGCAAAAAATAATCCTGCAATTTCATTGGACCATTGGATATATGTGCCGCTGGTCGTATTAAAAATATTATCCCGGGTATCATAAATAAGAGCCAGTTTAAAACTCCGAACTCTATTCTGTGGGCGTTCGGGAATTTCAGTTACTTTTATATGGCTGAGATCGTTGTTCTCATGCCGGTAAGATAAAAAAATATTAGAACGTTTCAGAAATTTTCTTCCTACCGTTAAAACTGCCCCGATACGGCTAAGATCGTAACCAGGCTCTTTAATATAGTCTAAAAAAAGGTTAAGATCTGTTCTGAAGCGGGAATGAAATGTCCAGGGTTCGGTAAACGATGCTTCAGCTCCCAGATAGAGTGAACTATATTTTGCAGCAATGCCGGCCTTTCTGGCGGTTCCCCTGATATTATCATTATAAACCTCCGTCTTCACCCTTAATTTTTCAACTGAGCCATAACCTCCGCTGACATTAAACTGGGCAGGTGCTTTTTCTTTGATATCGATCAGTACGATCCTAATAACTGAATCCTGCACCGCCGGCGGTTTTAAAGAGATAAATACACTCTGAAAAAGTCCGGTTAGATAAAGTTGTCTCTGCGAATTCAATAATTTTGAATAATTTATTACTTCTCCCTTTTTAAAATTGAGTTCTCGCTTAGCAACATAAGATTTAGTGAAATCCAGACCCCGAATCTGAATGTCGCCTATCCTGTATTGAAGGCCTTCATGAATCATAAAATCCACAAAGGCCTGTTGACTGTCTGCCATTAGTTTGACATCCGTTTGCACATTAGCGTCAAGAAATCCATTATCCGAATATAGATTCAGAATATTATTGCTGGACTGGTCAATTTTTTTCTGCAGGAGGGGATCACCATTCTTGAGAGTTATCTGGTTCCCAAGTTTTTCTCCGCTGATAAAATGATTGTCAGACAGACTGACCGCTTTCACATAAGCACGGGGGCCTTCATGTATTTCAATATTAACACGGACGTTATGATCGGCCGTGTCTTTCTTAACTTGATAGACAGTAATTTTTGTTCCCAGGTAACCCTGCTGTTTATAAAAAAGGGTGATATTTTCAAGATCATTATGAAACACATCAGCATGATAATAATGATGCTTCAGAAAGGAGGATGGTTTGGAAACCATGATACTTTGTAAATGACCTTCCGAGAATGCCTGGTTCCCGTTAAAATGTACAGATTTGATTTCAAACCTGTTATCGGATTTTGCCTCCAGCATCGAAAGCCCCCCCAGCAGGAACAGAAAAATCACCCTGATGAATATGTAATTTGTATTTTTCATTTGAAGTTTATTTGGTATTTCAGATCAATGCCTGCTTCCCCCATCTGATTAGTTTCCCCCTGAATGGCCCAGTGTTTTGAAATATGATAGTCCAGCCGGACACCCTGGTCATTTAAATGTCCTACTGTAGTGGAATAGGTAACTGCTAACCGGTTTAGAAAAGTTTTGGTGGCCACCAGCTGAGGTGCTCCGCCCTGGTTGAACCGGAAAATATTGCCCTCTATGGTTACCTGATCCAGTCCCAGTAAATTGCCCACTCGATTGCTCAGGTAACTGGTTATTCGCTGACTGGATAGTGATTCAACCCGTCTGGTCAGGACGTTTGTCACCGATGTCCCGGATGCAGAACTGCTTAAAAGATTTTCGGTGGTTGTACCCAGGGTGAGTACAGATAATATATCTGATTTATTCAAAGGTGGATTTGATGTCAAATCGACGACCGGTTGATCCAGCGGACCTGTAATGCTCAGTGTGATTTCATAAGCTGTGGATTGTTGTCTTTCATATACCGTCACCTGAGAAACCGCTTTCAGGTTAACAATCGGATTCAATTTGTTGGGATCGACAAAATCCACCACGGCTGTATCTACCTGAAATTTGCGGTCCAGATACATTACATAACCCTTTTCCACCTGTACACGTCCGGTCATATTGGGGCGGGCCAGAGTGCCGATAAACTCCAGGGCAGCACTGAGCTGGATTTTGGCCAGGTTGTTATCCACCCACAGGTTTTTGCTTTCCAGCAATCGCACATTCAGTTTCGTTTTCTTCTCCAAGTCGGATTGTTCTCTGGTCGGCCCCTGAGCCGAGCGAAGAGACTGGATAATTTCCTGCGGTTCAAAATTATGAGTATATTGGCTTTTTCCCAGCCAAACATCGCCATTTAAATTATAGAATTCACCCTTTCTCTGGTAAGTCAGTTTGGCCGTATCAATTAAAACCGTAAAAAGATCTGGCCTGTTAATGGGTATTTTAAACAGAGATGTGCTGAGGTTTACATCAGTTAACTTGTAGTGATCAAGTGATATTTTACCCGATGCCTTTGCTATTCCTCCATTCAGTTTTGCAGATAAGGAATCCAGCTGAACAGTATGCCTGTTCAGGGAGATACTCATTTTACCTTGCGTAATCGCTTCATTCAGGCCCGGCTGGTTGAATTTCAACTTGTTAAGTTTTAGCTGACCAAACAACAGTGGATTGTTAAATGCACCGTGGATTACAACATTAGCATTCATCTCTCCCTTTAACTCGGTAATGCCGGGAACAAATGGCTGGACTACTGACAGTTCCAGATTGTTCACGTCCAGACGCATCTGCAGGGAATCTGTGGACAGATTCCCGGTAATTTTTACCGCTTCCTTTCCGGCGGCCCGCAACTGAAACTCTGTTTGAAAGTGGTGCCAGTCGATAGTAATAAATTGTCCTTCCATTTGAAACAGGGTTTGAAGGTATCTTCCCTGCAACGTCTGCAGGGTGAATAGTGAATCCTTAAAGGTCATTTTCAGTGAGATTTTATCAAATCCCGGATTCCAGGGATTGATTAAAAAAGCACCATTGGAAATTTCCACTTCACCACTGATATCCGGTTTATATATCCGGCCGGAGACTTGTACTGAATAACTGATAAAACCGTTTATTTTTGTATCGGCCGGCAGGAACGGTTCCAGCAGCTCAAGATTAAGGTGATTTCCTTCCGCCTGAATAGTAACATGACTCCTTTTCGAAATATAAACAGGCTTAGTAGAGCTATGCATCACTTCAATTCGGCCTTTGATTTTTGATTGTTCTCCCTTAGTAAACGCAACCAGTGAATCCAGGTCCAGGTCCGTCTCACTGAGCACCAAAGCACCCCGGATGGAATCGAATTCGGCATCTTTATATTGAAAGGAATTTAGTTCAAAATTTAGCTTAGCCCGCGGATGGGAAAGACCTCCCGAAAAATTCAGGTTGAAACCTGTGCTACCCGCAATGGGAAGATTCAGAGGATAGAGTTCGGTTATTTTTGTTAAATCCAGGTGATGAGATGTTACGGTTATTTTCCAGTCAGAAGAATCTGAGAAATTAAACCTGGAATTAATAATGCCCAATGGATAATCCCGGCTGTTTTCTGCAGCGAAATCCAGAGGAACAGTAAAACGGCCCGGGATATTTTTTCCTGTCAGAACAACACCCAGAATTCCCCGGGACTGCTGCCACTCATAATTTCCTTCCAACAGGATGCCCAGTGAATCATGCTTAAGATAACTGGGTTTTAGATACACCTTCTGACTGTCCAGGGCGAGGTTAAGTTCTGCCCTGGCCAGTTGGGACTTTTTATAATAGATATTTTGAAGTGAAACGTTGAGCTCTGCCACCGGGTTTTTAAGTGTCCCCTGCACAGAACCATAATAGGAAAGTCCCCCTGATAACCCCGTCAGATGAAGAGGCGGATTAAGGGAGTCAACCCCAGAAAGTTCACCGGAGAAAATGGTATTATGAAAAAGCAACTCTTTATGCTGATAACTTAGACTACCTTCAATAGCATCCAGGGGTAAATTCCGGTAAGAGATACTGTCACCCCGGAAAGACATGCTCACATCCGGGTTTTTTGTCTCCCCGGAGACTGTGCCGGAAAAATGTATTGCTCCCCCAAGTTCCGGAATGCCGGCCAGGATCACAAAGGGCCGAATCTGCCGGATATCTGCAGAGTATTTTCCGTTAATGTTTTGGTTTTGCAGGCTGAACTTGCCATCAAGCCTGGAGCTTCCCTGCTGTATATTTACGCTGAATGTTTTATTGGCCAGCCTTATGTCCGCATCGAAATCGGCAATGGGCCTGGATTTATATGACACCCGTGTTATGGAAATGTTAGACTGTACGCTGATGCTGAGGGGCTTCTTCAGCGGTCCATCCGTTTTGAGTTTTCCTCCGATGTTGCCGGCAAATAATGAATTTTTCTGTGATATCAGTTGATGTATAGTATTTAAGGACAGTTTTTCTAAAGCCATGGTAAAGTGATGGTTGTACAGGCTGTCCAGGTGAACAGTACCGTTTCCCGAAATATTGCCTTCAAATATTTTGAGATTAAATGACTGTAAGTCCAGAACAGGAGGGCTGTAAATAACCGCCATAACTGCCGTGAAGGGGATTCTGGTTCCCAGCCGGCCATGGTTAAATCTCAGTGTGGTATGAATTTCAGGACGTTTCAATTCTCCGTTCAGAATGATGTCTGCTGCAAGGTCTGATTGAACAGGATAAAAATCCGCCGGAATGGAATTCCGGAAAAGAGACGAATAGGTGGCAGTACTGACCGTCAGATGAAACTGACCGGTTAGTTTGGATGGTGAACCTGCCATATCCACTGACATATGACCGTGCAAACTGGCATCGGGCAGGTTCATCCGGACGGTGTCCAGTTGCAGAGATCCGGATCTGAATTGACCCTGGGCCAGAAATTCACTCAGGGGTATTTTATGAGTATCGAAATCCACTCCACCGGAATCAGCGATCATTTGAAAACGGTATGTTTTGTCTTTTGTTTGCTTCATGTACAGAGAAAGCCCCTCTATGGAAACATCCCGGTCAGCTTTTTTATCGGTGTAATAAAAGGCTGCCTGTTCCAGATTAAATTCGTTCACTTTAAACCTGAAGCCTTTGGAAAGCGTGTCTGAAGAAGTTTCCTTGGGGCGGGACGTAAATGCCGTCGGCAGATTATATGTCCCGTTTTCCCGGAGAACAAGATGCACCTGCATCCCTGAAACTGACAGGGAATTAATTTCAACTTCTTTTTTTAAAAGTGCCCACACCGAGTAAGAAACATCTAACTGCTTAATTTTCAACAAAGGGGTGAACAAGCTGTCATATTTCGTGTCAATCCGCACCTGGGTGATCTGAAGTTGTGAAAATATGTTTGTTTGCAGGGACCCGATATGCACCGGCAGGTCCAGATATGCAGTAAGTTTATTCTGGACCAGGTTTCTGATAATTTTTTCCCCCGGTGGCAGGGAAAAGAAGAGGAGAAATAGAAAGATAATAATGAACAGGATAGAAAGAGTCAGGGAAACCCGGCGTAAAAGACGTTTTCCCCTGGATTTCTGGTATTTCCGTTTCAACTCCATCAAGCGCATAATAAATTATATATACTCAAACCCGAAATGATCCAAGTTAAATAATATAAATTACTTAACTTGATTTGTTATTACAAATTCATATTCTGTTTCTCGTCCAGCCTTTCGCCGTCGGAACTGATGTTCGACTTCAATGAAAACCGCCAAAGCCAGGTTAAATAGGTCGTTGAAAACTATCTTACGCCATTTGTCAATTCTAATTTGATTGCCGTTCCACAGGAACGGGAATAGGTGATCGTATGTGGAGATCCCTTTGCGGAAAGGGGATTTCAACCTTGTTCTCGCGGAATTTTCTGACGATATCACAATTAATGTCGGAACGGATCCGGTAATAATTGTAAGGATCTTTTAACCACACCCGCAATTGTAGATTCCAGGAGGAATCACCGAAATTCAGGAAAATAACCTCAGATTCCGGTTTTATAAGAACATCTTTATTCTCTTTTGCCACCTCTTCCAGAGACCGGATTACTGTATCCAGGTCTGATTCATATGAAACACCGATATCAACGTCCAGGCGGATTTTGGGATCACCGTGAGACCAGTTGATGACACGTGCGGTAACAAAATCTGAATTGGGTACGATGATAGATATGTTGTTAAGCGAGCGGATCGTAGTTGATCTCATGTTTATGGATAAAACATCTCCCTGCGTATCACCTACCGTGACGCGGTCCCCGATTTTAATGGGCCGCTCAAAAAGCAAAATAAGGCCTGAAATAAAATTAGAGACGATATTCTGTAAACCGAATCCGATTCCCACCGAAAGCAGACCGAAAATCATCGCCAGTCCGCTCAGATCAATCCCGATGAATTGAAAAGATACAAAGGCCCCAATTATCATGATGGAATAATGGATAACTCTAATGAGATTGTATCGCGTACCTTTGTCCAGATTAAATCTGCCAAGCAGGCGGATAATCAGAAGTTTCTGAAGTAAGCGTGAAAGCAGAAAAAAGCTCACGATCATCAGACCAAACATGATGATAGAAGAGGGAGTAATCCACGTTTGATTTATTTGAAATAGATTATAATGGAATACCCTATCAATATAATGCACCACGGACGTGGTATTCATATTATTCTTTCTCCCCTTTTAGAGCGAGATTTTTGATGCTGCTTTTTCCTTCTTACTGATTTCGGTGTTTATTTCTTCCAGTTTTTTAAAATCATCCGCAAAAATTGAAATGATACCAGTGAGTTTATCCGAATCTCTCAGTTCCCATAATTTTTCACCGATTACGGTAAGCATCCGCTCTTTATCCCCTTTCAACCGATAGACTTCCACCTTAAGTTTGGTTAGTTCGGCGGTATCTACTGAAAAATCCTTTACTTTTCCGAAAACCTCCCGGATTGCCTCCACACCCCGGTCTGCCGCTTCGCTCAATCTGTCGCCCACATTTTTTATCTTTTCTTCTCCACTCGTCTTTTCATGTTTTGCCTGCTGTGATTCTTCCACCGGGGGCTTCTCAGGAGCTTTTTCTTTTGGAGGTGCTTGTTTGGGTGCGGGCTTCTTTGCCTGGGAAGCCGTCGATTTAGTGCCTTTGCGGGGTGCTGTTTTTGAACCGCCCCCTTTGGTACCTTTTTTGGGTGTTGTTTTTTTTGCCATAACCATAACCTCCGGTATTTTAACCTGATAATTAAATGAATATTATTTTATAAATTCAAATTGGCCTTCATTTTAAAGTTTATTTCAGAATCCTGTATTTGTCCCGCTCGTTACCATTTTATAAGATAATTCAACGCGGATATGAATCAAAATTAATTCTTTATCAGATAAAAAATGAACGGTTGCCAGGATTAAAGGTAACTTTTCCCCGGTCAGCAGGCTGATTACATCATAAAACTTCCGGCAGGAGAATGGCAGGTAGAAACAGCGCGAAAAATAAAACACCGGTCAAACACTTGGGTCATTGATCAGACTTAGTTGCTCTGTTGAAACAATTTTTTCTTTCAGTAGCTCGGTGATGACCGTTTCGGTCATTTCACTCATAAAAGGGAATTCATAACGGATATCAAGAACATATGCCTTTAGACGCATTTTAAGTAAAGAACGTCCTTCATGTATTTCATTCTTAAAAATAACCCCAATGGGTTTGTTCAGGTAGACATAGCGGGAAACGGCGGCCGTGCGGTAAGCGATATGTTTGGTCTTTGAAATGTCAATATGGGGAGGTAAATAAAATTCCGCTACCACCTGACAATTGGATTCACCGGAATTGGCATTGGAGACAGACTGGTTCACAATTTCACTGTTGGGTATGGATACCAGCGAATCGTCAGGTGTAACGATCCGTACGGTCCGCAGCCCGATGTTTACCACCTCTCCATAGTAATTACCGACCTGAATTTTATCGCCGGTCTGAAATGGCCGGTCAAAAAGTATCATGATTCCCCCGAATATATTTTTCAGAATATCCTGTGCAGCGAAACCAATGGCAATACCGGCGGAAGCAGTTACCGCGATAAGTGTCTGGATGGGGGGACGAAGAATGGCGGCGATTATAAAATAGAGGATAATGGTCCACCCGAAGATTCGAATCACCGGAATGATCCCCTTTATAGTCCAGCGGAATTTTGTCCACCGTTCGCCAATTCTCTCAAGGATCAGGGATAAATATTTAATTACCAGAAGTGCAATAATGAAGATTATGATCGCCCAGAGTAACTTCCCGACGGTAAGCTCCCATTTTACCTGGTTTTGACCCTGCAGTAAAATGTTTCCGGAATTATCTGCTTGCCGGACAGGTGTGGTATGTGCCTGTTTTGTGGTATCCGGCTGCGTTGGAGCAGAAAAAACAAGCGAAAATTTTATAACCATAATAATGATAATAATTATGAAAATAAATTTGCCCTTAAGTAATTTCATCTAATGTGCCTTCAGTGTAAAATGTTTTTTAATTTAAGAGTCCGAACTACTGCTCGATACAAAAATGGATGAATATAAAATCCTCTGGAATTTTTTAGCAGGATGCCGCTGTTGTAAAGACGGGAAAGTAAGAGTGAACTCTTTTCGGGATTTTGCCTAAAAATCAGAGAAAAATGTTCGGAATCCAGATTTTCATGTTGCATGAATGCTGCCATGGCAAACAATTCATCAGACGGTAACTGATGAAGAAATGAGAAATCGAAATTGATTATCGGATGTACTGTAATCTGCTCCTTTGTTACTTCCTGGATAGCCCGCAGCCAGAAAAGGAGAGTGATGGTAACATTGCCGCTGGAAAAATCGTTCAGATCCCTGAAGAAATTCTTTTGAAGATAGCCCTGCCTTTCTTCTTCAAGAGACAGTTTTCGGTATTTTCTGGAACCCGAAATTTCCTCAGGCACGCTGAATGTCAGCCGGTAGCCACTCACACGGTGTCTTTTAAGTACGATACTTTCCATTTCTTCCAGGGGAAGATTTTCCAGAAGGACAACCCTTCGAAAGTACTTGGAAAGGTTAATTACCTTGTCCAGATAAGTCCAGCTGTAGATGGTGCAGGTAATCAACCAGTATATATGTTCATTTGTCCGGGAAATAAACAGCAGAAAGCGTTCCAGGGTTTTAAAACCGTGAACGGACCTTATGAATAAATACTGCAGGTTCTCTACAATAAAAATTTGTTTAATTTCCTCGGATGCAATATGCCTTTCCAGCTCGTCAAAACTCTCAATGTGGGGAAGATTCAATACGTTTTTTAATTCGTTCAGCCATTCAACTGAACCGGTAATTCTCCTGCTGAAATCGAATTTATGCAGTACCCGTCCGGCGCAATATTCGTTTTGTGCAAAGTTAAGAAGAGTTGTTTTTCCACTGCCCCTTTCTCCCACAATGGCAGTAACCGCATAATTTCCTTTATCCCATGAATCGAATTGTTCTTTTAACTGTTCCATTTCGGCAGAGCGACCGGAAAAAAAGCGTTCATCCTCCAGCGGTTCCGGCCGGAAAAGTCGCTGGTAAACATAGGGAAGTGCCTGTATGCGTTTATTGGTTTCAGTTAAAAATTGGGAGAGTTCTTCCTCCATGGTACCGATTCTGGAAGAAAGACCGGTAAGTTTTCGAAATTGAAAATAATTTTCCCGGGCAGATTCCAGGACGGTTTTTACATAATTGAAAATTACCGGAATAATATGCCTGGCAGTACGGATGACTTTTTTCGTTTTATCCCTGATTTCTTCCTGGGTTTTTACTTTAGCGATCCGGACTTTTAATTCAAGAATTTTCTGATTATCACCCAGATTCTGGATATTATTTTCAAACTCCCTGGTTATATCCTGCAGTTCATGTTGGATAAATTCTGAAATGGCTTTGCTTTGCGTAGTAAGTTCTTCAACGTGTTTCCGGGTTCTTTCCAGGCCTTCGCTTACCAGCTGGCTGGCCTGTGCCCGGGTATTATCCTGTTCTGCTTGCAGTAGATTAAAGGCGGCGTCCAAATTAAATTCTACAATCTGATCTGTTTCGGCTACCTGCCGAACAATTGATTCCACTCTTTCATGGATTTCTGACATACTTTTTTCATGCCGGGCTTTTATTCCGGAAAAGAATTCCTCGAACACCAGATTCTTCAGAGCAATATGGTTGTTCCGGGAACGGGGGATGAGATGTTCGGTATCCTGGTGTGTAAAAATAAGGTGCTGATCGGACAGTTTTTCAACCGATTGCCGGACTTCGCTTAAATATAGCCCGAATTCTTCTTCTATGTTTGCCACCCGAATTTCATCCACAATATGCGGCAGCTGTTCTTTTCGCAGTATTCCCAGCAAATGCTGGTTTTCGGATATAATTTGTTGGCCGAATTTTGACATCTGTCCGGAATTAAGTCGGCTGAATTTTTCCTGAGACTGGTCAATGATTTTGATGGTCTCTCTAAAATGAGGAATAAAATTTGAATTGATCTTTTCCGAGATTAAGGATTCACGATTTTTGCAAATCAGGGCGGTTTCAGCCTGAAGGAGTGACAATTCCAGATCCTTTCGCCAGTCTTCCATTTCACTGACCAGATGATCTTTCCACGCTTCCTGTGCCTCTGCCAGATTTTTCTCAAGATTATTCCTTTTGTTTTCTATCTCCGCAGATTTCATTTGTTTCGAGGGAACCAGAGGTGTCCCTTTGTATTCCCATTTTTTCAGAACAGTGTCTGTGATATTCTGCCAGGTTTCTTCCAGCCGCCGGGAGCTGTCAACTGAATTTCCCCGGAGTTCGGATATTTGATTTTCAACGTTTTTTATCAGGTCTTTCACGCTTTCCATATGTTTGCGGACCTGCGCTGGATTAACCATATCACATCCGCTCAGAAATTCATCAGGCTGAAGCAATTCATCTTTTAATGCTTCCGTGATCCGATGAAACTCTGCCAGTAATTTGGCCGCCACCCTCAGAAAGGTCAGCCATTCCATGAAAAGTTCCTGGGCAAAATTCAATCCGGGATAATATGTGATAAATGAATGAAACGGGAAATCTCTGGTGAAAGCTTTGGATTTTCGCGGGGGCCGCTTCAGGAATGTGCGGATGTAATTGCCAGTCCGGTTAAGTAAATTGGCAAGTCTGATCCTGGCCCTATGTACTGCTTTCCACAGCTTTAGTCCGATATTTTTATCATCCGGATTTTTCAAAGTAAGGTCTTGCAGGAGAATTTCCAGCGATTCAGGAACATCCCGCAAGATTTTTATCAGATGTGTCTGCCACTCGGTCCATAAATCTGTGACAACAGACTGATCACTAAGAGCAGTGATACCGGTGACCCAATTCAGGATGTTCTGGCAGTAATTACCCAGATTTTTCCATATTTCCGCAATAGACGTATCTTCAGGGAGATTGTTAAGGGATTGATAGTAGTCTTTACAAATACTGTTAAAATCCTGCAGCTGAGATATAAGAAGTGAATTCTGAGTTGTTTTCTGTTTTTCCCATAATTCGGCTCCGGGCTGAAGGAGTTCATCTAAAATTTTACCGGGATGCATGTAATGCCCCTATGATTGGGTGGATATAAACACTGTTCAATGATTCAGAGGAAATATGGTATTGTGGAAATCAAAAATAAATATGATCTGTCCATAAAGTCTGAAATACTTTTTCGCATGTAAATTTAAGCGATAAACAGGCTGAAAAAAATAAAATTTATGATAAAAAATTTTTCGTATAAAAAAAGTCAACTGACCTGGAACAGCTGGCTTTTAAAATACGGGATAATTTGATTTTATCGGATCGGGGCCATATTGCGGAATTGACGGTACATTGTTTCATGATGACCGGGTTCTGCACTTTTGAATGCCGCATACTTCACGGCTCATGTTGGAACTTATTGGCAGGGTGTGTCTGCTATACCGGATATGTTGAATATTATTCTGTTGGGGGCGGAATGTAGATTATTCGGTAGCGGTTGAAGGGTGCCCGGTCTCGCTGCGAATCCCTGCATAAAGGGTTTGTATGCCATCAGGTTTGCTGAAATCCTTATTCAGACATCATACCAGGCAACTCTTGCTGTGGATTTTAATCATCCACATGGAAGGCAGGGCCCTCCGGTTATTATTACCATGCCATTGGGATAAATGATTTGTTATTCTTGGGAACCTGTGTCCGGTTTGGCATAGAACAGATTATCGCGGTTTTTGGATTGATCTGGTGTGGTTCCCTGTGTGGTTTTGGAGGAATCGCTGATTTCGGTGGTGCCTATACCGTAACGGTATACCAGTTGGCTGCCGTAGTATCCCCCGCTGAATATCAGTAGCAGTGCAGCAAAAGAAATGACCATATAATAGCGTTTTGTTTCTTGCCAGCGGGGTCCCTTCAAATTTAGACGCCATAAAGACAGTACGACAAACAGAGTGGTAATAACAAAAGCCAGTGTTTCATGAATTTCAAAGACTTCCTGTGCCGCCGGAGGCAGGAAAACACGGTTCTTTTCTATTAGACCCGTAATTACTGCGGCCAGGACGGCAGGCACGGATGCATACAAGTTTATTTGTGCTGCAAAATTATATTTTTCATTGTGGTTTATAATTCCCAACCCGTCCAGTATAAAACTTAATGCGAACAGCGCAATGGCAAAGTGAACCAGAGGGGAGTGAATGGCAATCGGCATTTCAGACTCCTGCAGCAGGTTTAGAATGAGAAATCGCCCCAGCCGCATATAAAGAGGCGATCGGCAGGTACGGTACTCATCTCCTTATATCGGTGGAATATAGAAGAATTTTAAACTATTGACAATATTTCATTTTTACAAAGATTACATCTTGACCGAATTATCTTTTCTCCATATTTTAGAATTATTAACCGCTAAGGAAAATATGATTATGGAAAAAATGAAAGCGGTGGTATTAGAACAGGAAAAAAATTTTGAGAGCTTGAAATTAACAGAGGTATCCAAACCGGTTCCGAAGCAGGGCGAAGCACTGGTGAAGCTTAAGGCTTCCGCCCTTAATCATCGAGATGTTTGGATTGTGCGCGGATTGTATGCAAAAATCAAGGTACCGGTCATTCCCGGATCAGATGGTTCAGGTGTGGTGGAATCTGTGGGAAGGGGGGTCGACAGCCACTGGCGGGGAAAGGCGGTGATTATCAATCCTGCCCTGGAGTGGGGGAATAATCCATATGCGCAGAGCCCGGCCTTCCGCATACTGGGTATGCCTGATGACGGTACCCAGGCGGATTATGTGTTGGTGCCGGCTGAAAATCTGATGGCAAAGCCGGAATATCTTTCCTTTGAGGAAGCAGCTACTCTTCCTCTTGGCGCCCTGACGGGTTTTCGGGCCCTCTTCACCCGCGGTCTGCTTCAAAAAGGAGAGACTGTATTGTTAACCGGAATCGGTGGAGGTGTGGCTTCTTTGATGCTGAGCATGGCGGTGGCAGCCGGTGCCACAGTTCTGGTAACTTCTGGCAGCCGTGCCAAAATTGAAAAGGCCATTAATGCCGGGGCATCCGGGGGGGTGATCTATTCGGAGAAAGACTGGGCCCAGGCCATTACAGATTTGGCCGGTGACCGTCCGATTGACCTGGTGGTGGACAGCGCGGGTGGTGATGAATTTAACCAACTCATTGAACTGGTGAAACCCGGAGGCCGGGTGGTCAATTTCGGGGCCACGGCAGGGAATCCCCGGGAGATAAATTTGAGACGAATATTCTGGAAACAGCTGAGTATCCAGGGCACCACGATGGGGAGTCCCACCGATTTTTATAATATGGTAAAATTTTTTTCCGCCAAAAAAATAAAACCTCTGATAGATTCAGTGACTCCCCTGCAGGATTACCGGGTAGCTTATCAGCGAATGATGAATGGTGAACAGTTCGGGAAACTGGTCCTGAAACATCAATGACCGGCGGAAAAATATTAACCCGAAAATATGACAATTATGTGGATCTGATCGATTATTGTTCCATAAAACTGGAAAGACCATCATGAATACCTCTATTTATCAGGGTATAAAACAGATTCTTCTGACAATTTCCGGGCTCTCTAAAGACGCGGTTCATATATATGTGGGTATGACGGTTTTTTCGGGTTGGATCATACTATTCAGGAATAGTATGCGCTCACTGAAATCAGTCCTGCCGGTGGCGGCCGTTGCCCTGCTGCTGGAGTTATTGGATATGTGGGACAACTACCACTCGGTGGGACAACTTCGACTGGCAGCCAGCGTGCATGATATTCTGAACACCATCTTCTGGCCACTGGTAATTGTTCTGCTCCTTAAATTCATACTGGGTAAACCTGCTGCCGTGCCGGATAAATATAAAAAAACTGCGGAGAGGGTAGGTCATGAAGAAGATTCTGGCAATGTATAATAATAAAAATGGGTGGGGTGCTTAAAGAACTTTTACTGATATGAAATTTCAGGGATAAATGGCAGGGCCTCATTTCTTTATTTTGTAATATTGAGGGTTTTCAAAAGGTTTTTCTTAACTTTATCCGGCAGAGGTTGTGGCTGATGAGTCTCCCGGAAAATATTGACCGTCATTTTGATTGTATCAATGTAAAATTTCCATTCCGGACACTCTTCCACATGCTGGATCAGTTCCTTACACATAGGATGATTGAGATCCTGTCCCAGATAATTGCATAATTCATGAAGGACTTTTTTATTGTGCTTTTTCATCAAGTATGTTCCTTCTTTATATATTCGTCCATATACTGCGCCAAATCCTCTCTCAAATATAACCGGGCCCGCTTAAGTCTTATCTTTACATTCGATTCGGTGATTCCGAGAATCTGACCGGTTTCCCTGATGGACAAATTTTCCATATCTCTTAATATAAAAACAGACCGGTATATTTCAGGAAGTTTTTCCACCGCTTCATCCAGATGTTTGCGGAATTCATTGTTTAACATATCCTGCAACGGTAAATCCCGCCATTCATGAATCTGCATACTATCCGGATTATCGAACTGCTGCTCCATATCCTGGTCTGTGTATATCGTTTTTTTTTCCTTTCTTAATTTCATCAGTGCAAAATTGGTGGCAATGCGGTATAACCAGGTAAAGAAATTTGATCTGCCATCAAACGATCCAATTTTCTCGTATACCGCCGTAAATGTTTCCTGCAGTATATCAGCCGCATCGTCTTGATTCTTTAAAATCCTTAACCCCAGGTTGTATATCCGTTCACCATATAAATCGACTAACTCGGTAAAAGCCGCTTGGTCCCCCTCTTTTGCCCTGGCAACCAGAAGATCCACTCTATCTGTATTCATTCTGTATTATACTTTTTAGATTAGATTAATAATTTTAAGTTACAAAACAGGTGGTTAACTCATTATTTTTATAAAGAGATCCCACCCGCGGTGTAAAATATACCCCAAATTTCATCCGAATGAAATCTGATTTGAAATTGACCGGCCTGGTGCAGTACTCCGTTGCTATACCGCTATGCATAAAAATCCCGGATTTTACCGGCAGCATCTCTGATAAGTGAAAAATTACAAATTGAGTAAAAATTCAGTTGCGTTTAACCAATAATATTGATTAATATTGCCAGATTTTTAATTATTTAGGTAAAATGCATTAATTTATATTAACATTTATACAAAAGGATTATTTATGACCAGGTCAGATATTTTAAAAATCTGCAAGGAGCAGGATATTAAATTTCTGCGGTTGCAGTTTACCGATATTTTTGGAGTGAATAAAAATGTGGAAGTGCCATCCACCCAGTTTGAGAAAGCTCTTGATGGAGAGATTTTATTCGATGGTTCTTCAATTGAAGGATTTGCCAGAATTGAAGAATCCGACATGCTATTGAAACCGGATCTGGATACTTTCCGGGTTTTTCCCTGGCTGAATAATGAGGGGAAAATTGCCCGCGTGATCTGCGATATAATGAATCCCGACGGAACTCCATTCGATGGATGTCCCCGTCAGACTCTTAAACGGATCTGTAAAAAGGCAGAGGATATGGGTTTTATTATGCAGGCCGGTCCGGAAGCGGAATTTTTCCTGTTCCTCATAGATGAGAAAGGGACTCCCACCCGTGATACTCACGATTCGGCCGGATATTTTGACCTGGCCCCTCTCGATCTGGGCGAAGATGCCCGCCGTGAAATTGTCACCGTGCTGAATTCCCTGGGGTTTGAGGTGGAAGCGGCTCATCATGAAGTCGCCAAAGGCCAGCATGAAATAGATTTCAAACATGCACCTGCTGTTGAAACTGCAGACAATGTGGCCACCTTTAAGTTTGTAGTACGCAAAATTGCTCAGAAATATGAGCTGCACGCCACTTTTATGCCTAAACCCGTTTTTGGCATCAATGGATCCGGAATGCATGTCCACCAGTCGCTGGTCAGCAACGGTGAAAATGTGTTTTTTGATCATGAAAGCCCCGATGGTCTGTCTGAGGTGGCGAAACAGTATATTGCCGGCATCCTGAAACATGCCAAAGCATTTGTGGCCATTACCAATCCGTTAATCAATTCATTCAAGCGGCTGGTGCCCGGCTATGAAGCTCCGGTTAATATTGCCTGGTCCGAACGTAACCGCAGTCCCCTAATCCGGGTTCCCGCCAAGCGGGGAAACAGTACCCGTATTGAGGTGCGCATCCCGGATCCCTCGTCTAATCCCTACCTGGCTCTGGCGGTTATGCTGGCAGCCGGCCTGGATGGTATTGAAAACCGGCTGATCCCGCCTCCCTCAGTTAATAAAAATATATTTACCATGAGCCTGCGGGAGAAAAGACGCCTGAAAATAGAAACCCTGCCGGCAGATTTGAATGAAGCAGTGAAAAATCTGGAGAAAAGTAAAGTGATGAGAGATACCCTGGGTGAACACATCTTTCATCATTTTCTGGAGGCTAAAAAGATGGAATGGTCTGCTTATATTTCCCAGGTTCATCAATGGGAACTGGACCGGTATTTATCTTATTACTAAATGTCCGGAATCTCTTAAAAATATTACTGATTAGTAAACCGGATATTTCCCGGCTCCCGGGATCATGATTGCAGGATTTTTTTCTCCCGGAATTTTTTTCAGCGCCCCTTGTGGGCTTCTCCTGCTTTAACGACCGCATAACGAAAAAGAACCGGTCCGATAATTTGATTAATGGCAATGGAGGATATAATGAGAGTGGATATTCCGATTCCAATCGGGCCGGGAATGTTTTTCCGGGTAATAACGGCCAGGCCCAGTGTCAGGCCGGCCTGACCCACAAAACCCATCCAGCCATATTGTCTGATCTCCCGGGATGCATCCGTTAAACGCCCTGCCCAATATGTACCCAGGTAGGTGGTAATCAGGCGTAAGGACACAATAATAATCGCCAGGATATAATTTTGCATAAAGACCGGAAAGTTCAGGGAGGCTCCGGCAATGGTAAAAAAGATGACGAATATGGGCAGCGACCCTTCCTCGATCGATTCTATTAATTCTGAACCGGAACTGCTGAAGTTCTGCACAAAAAAGCCGGCAATCATGAACAGCAGGATTACTTCCAGATGAATCATGTGAGATAGCTCGATCCATAAAAGAATGAATCCCAGCAGGAAAAGAACTTTCTGTTCAGCGATATATTTCAGATATAACAGAATCAGAACGCCGGCTATCACACCAAAAATTATGGAGAGGGTGATTTCAAAAAACACCGAGAGGAAGTAAGTAAACTGAATATTCTGTTCCTGCAGAATGAGTGGTTTAGCAAATGACAATACGATGGAAAAAATGAGTACTACAAAAACATCTTTAAATACAGTGACCGCCAGAACAAAATCGGTAAAAGGCCCTCTTGCTCTGGATTCGGTAATAATGGCTATGGTGGTAGCCGGAGAGGTGGCAATTGAAAGAGCTCCGAACAGCAGTGCTATTCCTATGGTTATTTGCAGTGAAGTATGTTCAAGAAAGGTGATATGGCGGCTGTACAGAATGATGAATACAAGGAATCCTGACATGACGATTATAATCTGCCAGAAAATGGCTGAGCCTATTACCTTTAACTGCGACCGGATTTTTTTATAGCGGAATTCGCCCCCCGCAGTCAGGGCTATGAGGCTCAATGCAATGCTGTCAATCAGCTGCAGATTCTTAACAACCGGGATAGACAGCAGATTTATCAAATACGGTCCTACCACGATCCCGGCAATAATATAGCCGGTTATTTTGGGTAATTTAAAGGGAGTCAGGATTTTGCCGAACAGGTAGGCGACTATCAGGGCAAAACCCAGTGCCATCATGGATTCCGGCATGTGCTGCATGGAGGTACCCGGATCCAGCCGGGTCAAAAAAAACATCAGCAGGAGAAGAAGCAGAATAGTTATGATGATCCGGTTCACGTAACCTCTCCCTGGCGCCGCAGTATATTTAATATGCTGACGGCCGTGTATTCATCGAAAAGAAAGATGGCCAGAATGGTAGCGCTCATTATGAAATCGCCCATGTAACCACCGTAAAACAGTTGAAAATTGAAGGCGATAGCCAGAGAAATGCCCCCGAAGGAAAGCAGGGCTTTGCCGATATCGGACGGGATTTCAAAGGCACAGTCAATTTTCCTGGAACCAATCCAGCCCCCCAGATATTTTCCCAGATAACGGATGATAATAAATGAGGCAATGAGGAGAATTTCTTCCCAGAACCGGTAATCCCAGAAAGCCCCGGCAAAAACCAGCAGGAAAACATAGATCGGTTTTTCAGCGGTGTGAATGACCCGCATGACTTTTTCGGAAATCCGGGGGAACTGGGCAAGTGTAAGGCCCGCCACCATGTTCAAAAAAACCGGTGATATTTTCAGGTAAAAGCCGATGCCGCTGATAAAAATTACCAGCCCCAGAACCAGGAGAAATATCTCTTCCCCCTCAAAACGCAACCGCAGAAGGAATCTGAACAACAGACCGAGCAAAATGCCAATAATTACAGACAGGATCAGCCATTGCCATCCCCAGGTAATCCAGTGAGAGGCTGGTTGGTGAAAAAAGGCAAAGGCGATACCGGTGATGGCAATTCCCCAGAAACTGTCCAGGCTGGAAATAAACTGCAGAAAATGTGCAAGTCTTCCTTTGATCCGTTCTTCGATTACGGTCCGGCCGATAGAGAGTGGGGCCGTCATGGACCCGATGGCGGACAGAATAATTAAGGCTGTTAGCTGGTTTTCAAAAAGGGGAGGACTGATGAAAAAAATCAGCACTCCCAGGATAATTAAAATAGTGAAAAAAGTGATCAGGCTTTGAGTGGATGTGAAAAGCAGGTAATTGGCGGGAAATCGACGAATGTTCCGCCAGCGTAATTGCAGACCGAAAAGCAGCCCCACCCAGCCGATTGCCATGTAGATTAACGGCTGCAGGCTGTTCAGGATCTCTTCATTCAGAAAATTAAAAACCTTGGGACCCAGAAAAACTCCCATCAGGATGTATGGAACGCCGCTCACAATCAAACCTGATAACAGCGGTGTTCGGAGAATGGTACTCCGGCTGAAGAAGCGGACACCGATGAAGGTGATCAGCAATATTAAAATCAAGCCCAGAAAGGGAGTCATGATAAACCTTTGAAAATTTATGGAAAATGATTATAAACTTTATGCAATGCAAGTTTTTTTAACCTGTTTAATAGTATAAATTTTACCACAAAGTCAGCAGGTCACTAAAAATATTGAGTTAAAATTTGTTAAAAGTCAAACTTTACAATTTTTAACAGGGAAGGTCGTTTTCTTATGCGATTGTGCATTTAACTCAGCTTGATATACAATTATTATGATATGCTGACTTCTGAGTTCCGGGGTAATTCCGGTTACTTCCCTGTATAGAGTATATTTCATGAATTATTTCTTCATGCTTAGGTTTTTGTGTACTCCTTGCCCTTGCCCCCTGTCTTCCCTGGTATGCGCCCTGTCAGGCTGGCTCTGCCAGACAGGTATCCCCTCTGCCAGCACTATAGACCGGGGACCTGGGTAACGGTTGTTCGGAGACATGGGTAACAGTTTTTGATCCTGCATAACCCACCCCCGTCTGCGCCCGGCAGATGCTGGGCATGCAGGCCTTGATCCCTTCCTTATGCATAAGGGAAGGGAATATAAGACAGCTGGTATCTGAGAATATGATTTGGGGAAGGTCAAGGTAATTAATAAACAAAAATATTTTTAATGATTATGGATTCATAATATAACCTGAAAATTTATGGAAAATGATTATAAACTTTATGCAATGCAAGTTTTTTTAACCTGTTTAATAGTATAAATTTTACCACAAAGTCAGCAGGTCACTAAAAATATTGAGTTAAAATTTGTTAAAAGTCAAACTTTACAATTTTTAACAGGGAAGGTCGTTTTCTTATGCGATTGTGCATTTAACTCAGCTTGATATACAATTATTATGATATGCTGACTTCTGAGTTCCGGGGTAATTCCGGTTACTTCCCTGTATAGAGTATATTTCATGAATTATTTCTTCATGCTTAGGTTTTTGTGTACTCCTTGCCCTTGCCCCCTGTCTTCCCTGGTATGCGCCCTGTCAGGCTGGCTCTGCCAGACAGGTATCCCCTCTGCCAGCACTATAGACCGGGGACCTGGGTAACGGTTGTTCGGAGACATGGGTAACAGTTTTTGATCCTGCATAACCCACCCCCGTCTGCGCCCGGCAGATGCTGGGCATGCAGGCCTTGATCCCTTCCTTATGCATAAGGGAAGGGAATATAAGACAGCTGGTATCTGAGAATATGATTTGGGGAAGGTCAAGGTAATTAATAAACAAAAATATTTTTAATGATTATGGATTCATAATATAACCTGAAGTCGTAAAAAGTTATGAATCTCCTGGCGTTTGTAGTAGAATGT
>CAYWTB010000043.1:0-35257 GCA_964461135.1 uncultured Caldithrix sp.
GTCTACGTAGTGTAATTAATTCATGAACTGAGTCATTAACTAAGAAACGCGGCGTGTAATTCCTCGTATATCTTTTTTATTTGCGGGAATTTCTCGCTTGGAAGATCTTCGTTTTTGAAATAACTATTTAAAGTTTCAGCTTTCGCTTTTTCAGCTATATCCAAAGAGGCAAAATTCTGACGGTTTTCCTCTTCAAATATTTTAATTGCTGCATAATTTTTATATTGGTGTTTTATAAAGTCAACGAGATCCTTACATCGATCGTTGTTTTCTTTATTTATTTTTTGATCTTGAATTACTCTTTCAAATAATTTTTTTGGATCACGAATGTCAAGAAACTCCTTGAAAATTTTTACTAATTCATGAAAATGGATGCCATAGGGAGTTGTTCCATAATATTTTTCATCAAAATCGGAATAGAATTTTAGTTTTTCACTAAATCTTGTTTTAATTTCTTCAAATAAAACCCCCGCATCATTTCTCTCTCGCAGATCCTCATTAAATATCTGACGGTAAGCATCTCTTACGTCACGAATTAAATCCATTCCTACTTCTTCGATAGACAAAATGTCAAGAGCCGATCTTTCATTACTTTTGAGTGCATATCCTACAAATTGAACAAGATCAATAGGATCATTTCGCCATTCAAATTTTCGTTTATTTTTCTTGGCTAAATTGAGTAAGATATCAATAGTTGAGGTATCCTTCCATCCGTAAGGAGGTTGTTGAAATTGTTTTATCGCATCATCTACAGTAATTGAACCGCCAAACTGGTCAAGATGACCATTTACCAGATCCTCTGCTTCTGTAAGGGATTTATCTATAGTTGTTTGTTTACTGGCTGCGGATTTTTTTAGCTCATCA
The DNA here is from genome assembly GCA_964461135.1 of uncultured Caldithrix sp. Taxonomy (GTDB): domain Bacteria; phylum Calditrichota; class Calditrichia; order RBG-13-44-9; family RBG-13-44-9; genus RQOF01. The sequence goes on from CAYWTB010000043.1 coordinate 865, forward strand.
TTCGTTTTCGCCGGGGCTAGATGATTTTTTTTATAAATCTCTTTTAGATGTATTTGTAAAGCTTCATCAAATCTTTTTCCGGGCTCTTTAACTTTAATCTCATCCGGATTAATAACTTGATTAGCAGAAATAAACGAAGTATCAGCAAATTTTATTTCAAATTTTTTAATAAGATCACGTAATTTATTGGCATTTTGTGAGCCGAATTTTTCGATGGTTACTTTACGAGTCCCAATTGCCGAATCAAAACTTTGCCGGATATACTTTTTGGTTTTAACATACTGTTCAAATTCACGCCTTAAACTTTCATCCTTGTAAAACCACTCATGTATGCAAACCACCAAATCGTGCTTATGAACCTGCATGGCCTTAATGGCAGTTTCAGTATTATCATAAGCAGTAATAATTAGCGAGATATCTCCTTTGGTGAAGATTTCTTTATTATCTACATTCAGTGATAGCGTAAAAGAATTATTACCAAATGATACTTTTCGTTGAATGTTTAATTTATTTCGCAGAACATCTTCATATAATGCGGTTAGTCTGTCCTCAAGTGTTAAAGTCGTATTTTGAATTAGATTGGCTACATCGATTTCATCTTCCTTGTAAAATCGATAAATTCCATTTTCCTCATTGATAATATTTTTTCCAACAAGCTTGTCTAATACTTTTTGAATTTTATTTTGTAGCTCTAAACGATTGCTATCTGGTTGATCCATTAATAAAATTGTCAGATTATCTATATTGGGTGGAAAGGTTAGCATTTTGGTTTCGCTTAAATTTGCAACCATGAAAAGGGCATTCACTACTTTTTTAGCGAAGAGATCACTTTTAACTTCATTAAGACTCCAGGCTCTTTCAATAATTCTTCTGGCATGATGTGTCAAATTTCGAGAAAACAGTTCATTAAATAATGCATCGAATGGGATGAAAACTCCTACATCATCATCCTTGAATTTTTTGACAGTGAAATGGGTTATTGCTAATACAGATCGTTCGTTATCTTTTACTTCTTTTATAACATATTCCAGGTTACTGAATGATTCGAATACATCAGCAATCAAACGGAATTGATATGGCACAAAAGGATACGCCATTAAAAAATCATCTCGACCCTCGTAACCTTTATATAAGTCATGTAAGAAAACATATTGATTAGATATGGCGTCTTTATTTTTACTATAAAATTCAGTCAAATATGCGATAGCAGATGAATCTTTATCTAATATTCTTTTTTGGGTAATATAAGCCGCGTCTTGGCTTTCCAAAGACACTCTGGTTTCAAATCTTCCTAAAATTTTACCAAAATCCTCACCTTTGATGTCGGTATAGTCAATTAGTTGCTCCAATACCTGTTGTGCTGTGCAAGCAATCCAAATTTTGTTATTGCATTTCGATCCAATTTCCTCAATGATTGTTTGTAGGTTTAATAGCAAATTTGTGTTTTTGCCAATATACTGACTTATTTCGTCTATGATAAAAATTAGTTTATAGTCCTCTGGTTGCTTTTCAAGGTGCTGGTTAAATTCCGGAATCAGGCTGTCTGTTATGGTGATATCATCAGGATCCTTTAGTTTCGAACGAAGTGACTCAATATCCAAATCAGTGTCATATTTCTTGGCAATTTGAAGAACATCATTAAGTTTCAGGGAGGCCAAAGTTGTGGCATTAGTATCCCATGATTTCCCAAATTTACCCTGAATATCTTTTTTGAATTTATTAAATACCCCCAATTCATCAAGATGCTTTTCTAATAAAAATGCCAAAGGAATACTGGTAGGATTATATCCTCTAAATGCATTGAATTGATTATAAAATATTTTGGTAATTTTTTCCTTGTCATCTTTTTGTCCTGCAACAGCATCAATGTTAAAAATTATTGTATCAATTTTTGAATTTTCAATCTTTCTTTTTAAATCGTTAATTTTAGGCACAGTGGCATCTGAGAGCGGATCACCTATATCCTGAACATTTTTTATAAAATGATCAAAGGCTTTTTCAGAAGTATTTGGATGCAGACAATAATAAACATATTTAATGAAGTGAGACTTTCCAGAACCGTAATATCCATTAATCCAAATTCCTGTTTTATCCTGCTGCTGAAATAAAAAATTATACAGGAATCTGTACAGGTTATCGATTAAATCCTGAGTAAATACATATTCCTCGATTTCGGTATTAATCGTTTCAGTATCCTGTTTACTGACAACTACCGCCGGATTAATAGTTCTCTCGATTGATTTGCTGAATAAATTCTTAATTTTCATTGGTCCCATCTCTCATTTATTGATTAGCGTAGCTCTATATATATTTTCATCATTAAGAATATTAAATAAATGATAGTTTTTGTTTTCATATTTACCTGGGAAAAAAGTGATCAGTTTATATCCGCCGGCAAGAAAACGTTCATAATTTTTTAAAAATTCACTGGTTCTTAAATAAGGGAAAATCGATCCGAATCCGTGAACCATTAAATAAACCTTTTTATATTTACTTGGTAAATTGAAATGTTTGAGGGCTTTGGTATCTAGGTATTCGAAGAATTCAGGACTAATTGCTTTTTCTTTTAATAATTTTTCCATTCCATCTGGATCGGTCTCTTCCTGATTTATAATCATATCAAAAAGTGATTCATCTCCAAACATTTGTTCTTTAAGAAATGATATAAACTCATGGAAAATGTTAATTATTAGACAGTCGATATAATTATCCGGGCGAATGAGTCGTTCCTTTAAATCCTCAATTTCTTCCCTAATTTGATATTCTTTCGTTGGATCATATGTATAGATATATGACGGGAAGAAAAGTGTTCCAGTTTCTGGATCTTGAAAATCTTTATTCGATAATTCCTCAAAAAGATCTGCTATTGTCATTTGTATAAGTCCAATATTTGTTCACGTCGGTTTTGGGGTAATAAACATAATTCTAGAAACCAGGGATCATCTTGTTTAACAAAAAAAAGCCAAAAGGAATCAGGGGCTTCCATTGGAGTAATTTTATTTTTCCTAAGAATGCCACTTTCGCGCAGAATTCTAATTATTACGGTAGCTGCTTTAATACGGGTAGTTTCTGACCATTTATCAATTTCAGTTTCAAATTGGGCTTTTTTATCAAAAAAATACAATACATCTTCTTTAACAATAAACAGATCCAATGCACGCCATTTTTCAAGTACAACCTCAGTCTGAAAATCAAAGAGTATTGGAGTTGCTTTAAGACATATATAAAAAAGTGTTATTTTCTGTTCATTTTCGTCATTCTCTTTAAGCCACGTCCAAATATCTGGTCGGACAGCCTTATTTCTTCTCCTCAATTCAGTAATTATCCTAGTTCTTGAAGCTAGGGAATTCGTTTTTAAAATATTGCTATTATCAATTGCTTCATTCAAATCTGAAATTCGAGACTCAATCAAAAAATCAATGACCGACATGGTCTCATGAAGTAAGAGTCCACCTGCAGTCAATGAGATGGCATATTCTGTTCGTAAATTATCTTTGACTTTCTTAGTCAACTTTTTACCCGTTGATAATACAAATATCCATTATTCGTTATTAAACTTAGGCAATATAATAAATGCTTTTAAAAGGGTACTTCATCTGAACTATCTTCCACATCTAGACTTGATCCTATCCCTCCATATTCATTAAGTGCCATTTCGTTGAGTTTGTCAGATAATTCGCGCGGCATTTTCACCTTATCATACCAGTTTCCATCTTTGCCCTGCTCTCGAGGGAAACTGACAAAGAGACCATTAGAACCATCAACTATTTTAAAACCTTTTATGGTAATGCCTTCCTCGGTAACTAAGTCAAAAAACGCTTTAGTTCTGGTACTTCCCTCAAAAGTTCTCATATCTACAATTTTCATACTTTTTTCCCTCCGAAGGTATGAGTATGGGCATGGTTTTCAAGCTTTTTCATACGATTTTCAAACTCTCCCAATTGATTTTTGAACTTTTCTATAATCGTATGTTCTAAGATCTCTTTTTGACTTTTCTTAAGCTCACCGATAACATTTTTATGTTCTTGGATTAGTTTGGAAAAGCTATCCTCAGCATTTTTTTGTATACTCTTTATTTTATCTAATTCATTATATATTTCCAATATTTCTTTTGACTTTTTATCAATCGAACTAATTAATTCGCCAACTCCCTTATCATATTTATATTGAAGTTTCTCAAGTTCTGTATTTTTTATGTCATATGTCGAATCCCATTTCTTTTTTTCTGAATCGTAATCTTCCTTTAATCCGGATAATAATTTTTCTGTCTTAATTTTTAAGGTTTCAAGTCCCTTTATTAGAGCATTTTTGATTTCATCAACTTTCTGATCCAGTCCTTTCTGCATGACTTTAACTTTAGAAAATTCGTTCTCAACATTTTTATATAATTCTGAAGATTTAGAAATAAGGTTTTCCATATTCTGAGTGATTTCACTAAATTTCTCGTCCATCAGGCTTTTATTCTCCCAAATTGATCAAACAATTTGTTTAATGTAGACATTTGATAATTTATCAGATCCAGACTAATAGTATTTTCCAGAGTTAAGAAATCCTCTGAGTAACTGGAGGAAAAAACTTTAAGATTATGCAGATAATCGTCAAATTTTATAGCAGAAAATTGCTCGTAATACAATTCATCTAAAGCAATATTTAGATTATAATTAAACCACAAGATAACTTTTTGTATGATCCTAATATCCTCTTGATAAGCATCTAAGAATATTCTTATTCGATTATTAAAACCTTCAAAATTGCCATCTAAATGTTGAGTTAGTGCTAAAATAAAATTTGTTGCAGGATTCTGAGCTTCTCCAATCTGTTCAAGCCAGGCATTTGAAATGGTCTCACCAAGATTAATAAAATTTTGTAGAATGATTTGATTTCCTAGGTCTAACAATTTGTCCAGATTATTTACTAAAAAGGACTTATCTTTAGAGACCGCATTAAAAATTTCTCTTAAATCTTTAACAAATAATTTTTCTTCTAATCCTGCAGTGATATCCTCCGCTTTTTGATCCCAGGAATTGATAAACCCACAATTATCACAATAATTACATCTGACGCTATCATCCATTCTTGCAGCCTCTGAAGCAAAAACAGATAGAATATGAGCTCTTCGACACATTTTCTTATAGCTAGATTTTTCTTCATCAAAGGGGGATAATCTGGCATACTCGACCATGTTTTTCAGCATTTGATACTGTGATTGCTTCCACTCCATTACTTTATCAAAATCATCAGCTTTTTCAACCATCGTTTGAAGCATCTGTTTATTAAGTTTAATTTCATAACCAAAATTTTCTCTATAATTAAAGCTTATGTCAAAATCATCCCTTTCGTTCAAAAGATTAAAAAATTGAACAACTTCATCAATTAAAATTTCTTCATTCTGCTTTCTTCTTAATCTCTGGACATACTCAGCAATATCAAAATCTGACCATTGATTATTTGGTTTTGCATTTAAAATAGTGGGATAAACCTTACTTAAAAGATCGATATGTTCAGAAATAATTTCATTATTTGTAGATTCCTTTATTTCTTTCAAAGTAACTTTTCTCTTGATTTTTATTTTCAAGTAGGTAGAAGCAAAATCTTCAATAAATTTCAACGTGTACAACGTTTCAATTATTAGCTGTTCATTTATTTTTGTAGCTTCTCGTCCAGGATATCCTAATTCTGAAGTAATGAAGTCTTTCAAATAATCCTTTTTTAAATAGGTCCAAGGAAAAGATTTTTCATCATTTGATTTCTTCTTTAGATAATCAAAACTAACCTGAAGTTCCTCTTGAGTCGGATACCCTGATTCAATAAAATAAATTTGTTTAGCATAATCGCATTTACGTTTACGATTATATTGGCAACCAATATAATAGTATTTATCTGTTCTGCTATTTAACTTAAAACACTCAGGAATTCCCTGATCCGTTTGAATGCTTTCCAAATATTTGTCACATTCTTTTGTTGGTGGTTCCCATAATAAAATACAATGTGAATGAGTACGATCCCTTCCTGCTCTACCAATTTGCTGGAAATAGGCTTCGAGAGATCCTGGGAAACCGAAATGAATGATAAATCTAATATCTGGCTTATCAATTCCCATCCCAAAACCTTTTGTTGTGCACAACCACTTAGTATTTCCCTCGATAAATTCCTGCTGTGTTTTGGTTTTTATAACCTCCCATTCTTTTTCTAATCTTTCTTTATCATAATACTTTATACCTTTCCTGTACCCAGGGGAAGCATACCAAGGTTTACAATTATAGCCTTTTGATTGTAAATATTCCGCAAGCCATTTGGCACCTTCACCTTCTCGACATCTATCAGAATTGAATGGTATTTTGTCATTTGCTGGTTGTGGATCAGCATAAATAGTAAAAATCAATCCAGATAAATCCCTAATATTTTGATTCTGAAATCTTAAAGGTAAGATATTTTTTATCGTGTATTCTAAAATGTCGTGTCGCATTGTCCCGACCGGAAAATTATGCGATATAAAATGTTCCTCACCTTCATCTGATTTTTCAGAACGATACTTAACAGAATATGTATCCTTAGCTGAATCATAATTTAAATTAATCACTTCTAGACTTAATTCTTTTCTGTCAACTATGCGATGTACTAAATCTGTCTCTGCGACCATTCGTAATTGAGCTAAAACATCTTGTTGAACTTTTTCAGAAGCAGTTGCGGTTAAAGCAATTATGGGAGGATGAGAATTATCAATATGAGGCAGCCCTTTTTGTCTTTCTTCCAAACGAGCATAAGCTGGTCTAAAATCATGTCCCCATTCGGAGATACAATGGGCTTCATCAATCGGAAAATAATTTATATTAATTCCTTTATCTATCAAAGCAGTAAGCTCTTTTTGGAAAGTTTTTTGTTGTAGTCTTTCCGGAGCTACATATAAAATTTTGAGATGCCCTTTACGAAATCGCTCCAGAACAAATTTCTTTTCTTCTAGGGGCATTCCGCTATGGATCCGATCCACAAAATCAAAACCATAACGCTCCCTTAAATTATAAACCTGATCATCCATTAAACTTTTTAAGGGAGATACAATTAAGGATACTCCAGGCTTTAGCAAGGCTGGCAATTGAAAAGTTATAGACTTACCTCCTCCAGTGGCGAGAATACCAAGAACATTTTGATTTTCAAGGACTTTCTTTAGAATTTCGAATTGTCCCTCATAAAATTCGTTGAACTGGAAAAATCTCCATAAAAAGTATCTAACATTTTTCTCATCAACATCCTTAAACTTAGTTAGTCCCCTTGGTTCAATAATTTCAGATCTGTTTTTTACTATGGTTTTATGAGGAAGAACTGTTAAAGCTTTTTTAATATTTGAAGATTGCCCCCAGTTAATATCCTCAATTTGCACATCAATAACTTCAAGAATATCTCCAAAATGATGTTTGGGAATTTCATAATATTTTGGGATTTTAAACAAAAAAATTTCTGATCTCGCTGTTTGGTCACAGATTTTATAATAATAATGGTTCTGATCATTAGGTTTTGTAAGCTTTCCTGATACAATTTCAAAAATCGTAGAAACTGAATCATTTTTGCCATTGTTTGATAAATCTGTTAGATTGCTATAGCCGTTTATTTTAGAATTAAATTCTAAAGATATTTTTGAAAATATTACATAACTCCATTTTAGCTTTTCATTTCTATCCCCTTCATCTATTTCATGCATAAACAATTTCATTGTCTGGGGGATATTCAAATTTTCTCTCCTAAAACTGTAGCATTTTCTGCAACCATTAGAGTGGCCATTGATCTTACCACATGGACTGATAACATGGATATCACTTCGCTTCTGCACCTCATGATGGATACTTCTCAAACGGAGTGTATCCTTCATTAAAGCTGTCTCAATAAGAATTAAATGAGATGTTCTCTTCATCTCATTTGCTATTTTATGGATTAATTCAAATGTTTGCTTTTCTGAAGGAAATTCACATAAAGCATTAGATATAAGAATGACATCGTAATTACCAATGTTAAAGGAATCCAATCCATTTACAAGAACATCACCATGAATAGGGATATTAATGTCGATTTTAGATTTATCAATATTTAATAAGTCTTGAATATCTTTAAAGACACTAATATTTGACTCATATTTTTCTATTCCATCTATTTCAAGTAAGGGTAATTTCTCATATTTCAAACCATATAGTTTTAAAACATTAGTCAGGATTTCCCATAAATCCTGTAATGCCCAGGCACTTGTCCCTACTGCAGACCCTATATCTAACATTTTAATTTTTTTTTCTGAAAAGCTAATTCTACCCAAACGAAATAATTCTAAAACCATCAATTGAATCTTATACAAATTGTTAGGCAGATAATAGGCCGCGTAATACTCCGCAAAATATTTATCATCATAAGTAGAAAAATTCTTTTTGTAGAAATTTGATGAAAGAGATTTGATAAACTGGGGGTTGGAGCGCCAATTTTTAGGTAATCTTTCATCAAGGACGGTATCAACTGCTATTTGGATAGTTGGGGACGTAAAAGCCCGATCGCCCGGGGCAATTATATTTTTTACAAGATCATAAATATAAGCTATTTGTGTTTCAGGAATTAAATCAGTCTTAAATAGATTTAAACCCATTAAGCTATTCCTGGAAATTTAAGTTGTTTATCTTCATCAATTATAGGATTTGCATCATACCATCCTATTAAAGATGGTGAATCTGGATCATGTAATTTAAAATTTTCTTTTGCCTTAATATGGTTTGTTGTAGCATAACAGTATTGACATCCATGTAAACATGTATCATAAACACCGATGTCAATACTTCGTACACAACCGCACTCCTTTCGCTGAAAGGGATCCTTCTTGCTTGTAACTGATGAGCCAAAAACTTTCTTTATATAATTATCATCAATACATTTTCCCTGTTTTACTCCTAGACTTTGTAAATCCAAAGGCTCTGCGCAGCTTTGGATTTCCATATTATTATTACTCGAGATTTTTACTAATTCCTTTATGAATCCTCTAAAATTATGGTCACTTTCAGGATTTTTATTTAATATAAAATTACTGTCAGCAAGTGGTTTTAGATTTTTCATCGATTTTTTATATAAATCAACTATGCTAATAATGACTCTATGGGTATTAGATCGAAGGATAGTGGCCAAACTTTCAAACTGTTTGATATGATAGTTATAATCATGTTCATTGCTTATTAGAATCGGATCATACCTCCAGATAATTTTCTCTGATCCAACTCGATTTGATAAACTTAAGAATTCATTTTTTAGATTCTCAAAATCTGGTAAGCTTCTATGCAGCCTTCTATCATATTTGATTAAGGTGTATTGGAAATAATATTTTATTCCAAGAAAATCTAATTCGTTTATACACTCATGGAATTTTGATGAATTTCTAGTCCAGAACACGATGACATTTATGTCGCCTGGCTTTAGTGAGATATATTTAACTTGATTTCTATTGAAAGGATTAAATACTGTGCAATATTGGGCTTTTATTCTATTCAGAAACCATTTTGAATAGAAAGCTGGGAGATCGGTACGTCTACTTGCAGAAATTATCATATCTATTTATAATTCTGTATGGTATTTATTTCCTTGATTGTAAATCAAAGAATCAATTTAATATAATGAGATTATCCAAGTCCTGCGCAATTTTTTGCCATTCCTGATTCAGATTAATCGTTTTTATACGAACTTCATGTGATTTAATTTTAAATAAGATATCTTCTTCATTAACAACTACGGGGTAAAGCAAAATCCCTTCACAATTTTTATAATCCTCTCCCCAGGCTTCTATATTTCTTAAATAGGCATGCAATTGATACAGATTGGTACTGTGAATCTTCTGCTTGTCATAATAAGTGTTTAAAGTTTCTGAATAATATTTGGTGTCAATAATGATCTTTCGCTCTGGAGAATCCAAAAAAATATCGGTCTGCATCTTAGGCAGGTAAGATAACGATTCTTCGTCGTCAGCCGTCACATCCCAATTGATATCTTTTCTGGATACTTTAAACTGTTTTTGTTCAATTTTATAAAAATTGCGGACAAACTCCTCAAATAGTAGAGCCATCTTATTTTCGTCACGCAGGAAATCCCGGAATTTTGCTGTTCCATCCCGTTCGTCTACAAAATAGCAATCGTGTATCAGTTCACAGATTTTTAGTAACAGATCATAGAATGAGTTATTACTGTGTAACTGGACCAGGCCAAAGTGACGCTTTCTTAAAGGTATTTCATTGATCTGCCATAACCGCTTATACATCAACAATAAATCAGCTTGTATAGTCTTATCGATCTGATCACCGCGAATCAGCCGTCCCAGGGTTGTCTTTATAATTTGGTTATGTAAAATATCGTGATCGAGTTCGTCAAATTCACAATACACCGCCGGTTGCATGAGATAGGTATATTTGAGTGTTGCTGTAAAATCAATTTTACCCCGGATGGTTTCCAGTGTCTTGGTATAGGGGACATAGGACCGGTCCAGACCTTGTTTCAACAAATGCTTTATCCCATTTGCCAGTACCTGGGCGAACAGATCCATCAGGGTATCGCATTCAATCCGCTCTATCTCTACTAACTCACTCTCATTCAGCTTATTCCAGGCATAACTCAACAGGTAATAGATGTTTTTAATCGGAATTTTAACCATGAATTATTCACTCAGGGCTTTGATCATTCGCTGCGCCTGCTCAATTTTGTCAAACCAGTATTCTTTCAACAGAGGTTCAATTTCATAATGAATCACCTGCAGATACCAGTTCTCACTGTCCCCGGTTTTAAAATCCCTGGGACAGAAAAAACTATGTCCAATCCGGTATCCCGGACCCAGATGAGCCACATCATCAGCGATTTGCTGATTCACATACTCCAGGCGGTCGATGATTTTACGGATAACTTTCGGATCAATCCCATTACCGTCAAGATACTGGCTGAATTTTTCATTGCGAAATTCCGGCTCAAGATCAATAAAGGTAAAGCGGCGCCGTAAGGCATAATCCACCATGGCCAGTGAACGATCTGCTGTATTCATCATGCCAATCAGATGTACATTTTCTGGAATATAAAAAGAAGTACTGCTAGGTTTTGAATAAGTCAATGACATCGCAAATTCTTTGCCCCGCTTATCCGGTTCAATCAGCAGCATCAACTCTCCGAAAATCTTACTCAAATTTCCCCGGTTGATCTCATCGATGATGAACACATAAGGATTTTCAGGGTCTTCTATCGCTTTCTGACAAAATTCGTAAAAAATCCCATTTTTCAGGGCGAATTTACCGTCTTCATTTGGCCGGAATCCTTGGATGAAATCTTCATATGAATAGGACTGATGGAACTGGATCATCTCGACTTTGTCATCGTCCTTAAATCCAACTAGGGTATAAGCCAATCGCTTTGCCATGAATGATTTTCCAACACCAGGAGGTCCCTGTAAGATGATATTCTTCTTATATTCAAGTAAATCAAGAATATCATCGAATTTTTGGTCGTCAATAAATAAATCCGCTAATGCTTTTTCTTTAGGAAATTTTTCTGGCCCATCTCCAGTCCCTAATCCTCCAAGGAGTTCAAATATTTCTTTGGTTTGAGGAGACTGATTGATTATCTCCTCAAAATCGAGACGTGAAAGTTTCAGAATTGTCCTGCCAAATTTATTATTTTTTTTAATATCGAACGGTTTGATATTTTTAAGCCAGTCAACTCCCCTATAATGCCTGTATTCTTTAACCTCATCATTGAACCAATATCCATTATTATTCACAACACCAATTCCCATAACATGGGATTTTCCTTTATTGGCGATAACCACATCTCCTGTTTTAACTTCCGTGAGAAAATTCCACAATAATCTGGTTTGCCTTTTATACTTCGAATCGCCCAATCCCCCTTTTTCCAGAATTTCATCCAACTGCTCTTCACTCTCCACATCCGTCAGATCGTCTATGCCATCCCAACCCACTCTAATGGTGTTCGCCTGCAGACATTCCTCCCAAAATTTTGCCTTTTCACCTGGAGCGATTTGCCAATATTGACTTTTTGTCCGTGGAATATCACGCACATTGCTGCTCAAAACCCAGATAAAAGATTGCACGTCTATCAAGTCCCTAGGATTAAAATCTTCTAAGGCATCCCAAAAGGCATCAAACCAGTCTAATAGGGTATTAACACTTTCAGGAGTCGGCCTTCCGTCCGGTAACGGTTTTCCAAGCCTTTCGGCTAACTGTCGGTAATAGGAAATTTTTATTGGTGCATAGTCCTGTGATCTTAACGCCCACAAGACCACAGAAAAGGTGTCCCAGGATGGTTTTAAGTTCTGGGTATTTAGTGCATCAAAAATGGGAGCGACAGTTTCTGGTCCTTCATATTCCTTTTCACTTACTACTAAAAAAGCGTTCAAGACAGGACAAATTTCCTGGTCGTTTTCGCCAAAGCTTTGTCTCCATGAATTATATTGAACCAAATTGGACGTTAATATTCTGGACAATTGTTCCAGAGCTTCCCGACCCGAACCCTGATCGATTAACTTGCGAAGTTTTTCTTTGCCAAGCTCTTCATTGAACCGGGATATAACTTTATTTTTATACTCGATTTCGTTACTGTAAAAACCCTCTCCCGGTCGACTGAAATTTTCAAAATCGGGGAAAATATTTTTGAACTTTCTGAATAAAATGTCAAATGTATCAGGTGTAATATAAAATGGATTGGCCTCCGGAAGATCATAATTCTCATACAAATAGCTAAAGAACTGATCCACTTCCAGGTTAATGGGCAGGCCGGTTTTATTCCCCACGATCTGTCTATAGGATTCTATAACATCCTGTATGGCCCGATTAAACTTCAGATACTTCTGAACAAACCGGTCGTTTTTGTCAAATTTGGGATCTATTTTCAGCAATTTCAGCGCATATTTATCACGCTCATTGTATAGTACATATTTTTCTGCAAGCAAATGCCCTACAATCTCACTGATAACACTTTCACCAAAATATTTTATTCTATAGCGATCATTTTCCGCGAAATTAGTAATTCTTTCTTCCACACTGTCGGGCCCGTATGCTAAATAAAGGAAACTTTTACGATAATATTCAATGGGGTGGTTAGGCCTGCCCAGTGCATTCATCCTGGCAATAGCCATACTTTGAAAGGCGTGAATATATTCACCTAATTTTTGAAAATAGGGCCAGTCGGCATTTTCCAGATGTTCTTTTTTAAAAAAGTTTTGGTAGAACTGATATCGTTTTTCCAGATGAATTTTTTGTGAAAACCACTGATCTGCCTGCTTTTTGAATTCATTAAGGTAATCGTGAAGAATCATATGTAATTCCTGGTGACAGGTTTTTAGGTAAATTGTTTTGACATCATATTCATTTTATAACAGGCTAATATTTTCCGGAGGGCTTTTATATTTAAGTCACTCAGGAAATATTAAATATTTACAAATTATATGTTATGCCAAAACACGCCTGTAACAACTCTATAACTGCGAAATATTTTTCCGAAAGATTCCTTAAATTATAACAAAAACGCATTGAAAATCAATAGAAATAGTAAGTTTTATTATATTTACAAATTATACAAAATCGCGCAATAAGCGATAAATGTTGAAAGGTTTTGAGAAAATGTTCTACTCAGCCCATGACTGGAAATTGGACCGCTGAGTTGAGAGGGAAAAATAGAAGCGGGATTGAGGCGGGATAGGCGCAAAGCGCATAGCGGAAAGGCAGGTTTCAGATATCAGGTGCCAGGAAATACAAAATACAATATGAGGGTGTAGCCTTGGATCTATGACCCTGGGCCATTATCCTTGAGCCTTTTTTCTTGTTTTTGAAAACCAGGGATGGTTTACATCCGGCCGATTGCCGGAGGCAAATCAGAGGACGGGCTGCTTTCTGCTTTTAATTCTTTTCCTTTTTTATTTCGCCCTTACAGGGCTTTTGGTCGGTCGGTGTTTCCGGGAACAGGGCGTTGCCCTGTTTTTTTGTATGGTGCCCTTACAGGGCAAAAGAATTAAATCCGAAATCCGAAATAAAAATAAAATACTTGTCTCTGGTTTCTGGTTACTGGCTACTAAAACAGGTATCTTTTGGTTTCCGTCAAAAGACGGATCGCTAACCCGACAGCTGTGTAAAGCCGAGGTTGGCAGGGAAGTGGGAATATTGCTTTTTATCCACTGCCAACTAATGAATGTCGCTTTGTCCGTTTTCCCTTATCCATTATCCCCTTTCCCTTAATCCTTCATCCTTAATCCTTAATCCTGCTTTTCTGCCTACTGCAGACTAGGGCTTTACCCTTTTGAAATCTTGGATGATTTCATCCCGACAATACGACCGAAGGGAGTCAGGATTGTCGGGAACCCTTCCCCCACATCCTCCCCCAAAATACACGATTTGTGCGGATAAAGCTTGATATTTTCCGATTCACACCATAAATTACAGTGTATCATCCCCAAATTTTGTTGGAAGGAGATAGAATATGTGCAGGATTTTCCTTCTTTGTTTGGTATTCATGATTTCAGCTGGGTTTGCTTTACCTGAAGCCGAAATCAGGCATAATAACCAGAATGTTTTTCAGAACAAACAGACCCGTTCCCTTTCCAACATCAGCAACTGGGCTTATTGGATCGCCTATGACGGGCTGTCCGCCTATAATCCTGTCCTTAACAAAGCCGGGGGAATTTATCCCCGGGGAACCGCTAACGCCATTTTCCAGGATGGCATCATATGGGGAGCCTATGTGAGGGATAGCTTAAATGTCAATCCGCGGGTGGGTGGGCAGAATTATAATGTTGCCACCACTCCGGGAAAGATCATTACACCGGGAACTTATCCGTGGGGTGCGGCATCGGCAGTTCCTGAACTGGCCAGTGATCCCCGGGTCCGCTTATATCGCATAGACAACCGATTCACGGTTCCCTGGGATCAGCTGACGCCTGACCAGCAAAGCGATGCTGAGGAATTGTTGCGTCAGGATGTGGCGGAGAACAGATCGGTTGATCCCTCGCAGGTGACGGTCTATCAGATCGCAGCCATGGTCAATATCCTGGCTCAGGACTGGGTAGAGTGGCCAACCGATCGCGGAGCACCGCTTAATACCGATGGCACACCGGGAATTGCCTATGCCGACCAGGTGATCTGGTTTGTATGCAATGATTTATATTATGGCTACTTCTATTGGCCTCCACCATTGGGTATCGAGTTACAAGTCACCTTCTGGGCCTACAACCAGCCTTCTGCTCCCCTGAATAATGTTATTTTTAAACGATATCAAATCCTCAATAAATCCGGCTGTCGATTTGATTCCATGTATGTAGGTCAGTGGTCGGATCTTGATATCGGTTCGCCTAACGATGATTTCGTAGGTTGCGATACCCTTCTTCAGCTGGGATACGGGTACAATGCCTTCAGTGAGGACAGCCGCTATCAGTCCTTCGGCCTGGTACCTCCTGCAGCGGGCTATACCCTGATGTATGGCCCGGTGGTGCCTTCACCGGGAGACACTGCTATTTACAATCTAAATAAGTTGCCGGATTATCGCAATTTACCCCTGACCTCCTTTACATATTCTGCTGCCGGCAGTATTCTTTCTGATCCGCACTATTTTTTTTATGATAATCTTAGACGGTGGTATAAAATGCTGAAGGGTTACGTTCCTAATAATGACGATTTGTACGATCTGGTTCAATACATCATTGGGTCCGGTCCGGGAACAGGTGAACCTACTTTTTTCCCGCTGGCCGGCGATCCGGTCTCCGGTTATGGTGATGTGGATGGTCAAGGCACGAACTTCAGAGCAGGGGACAGGCGGATACTCATGAGCAGCGGTCCTTTTTATATGGAGCCGGGAGATACCCAGGAGGTGGTTTTTGCTGTGGTGGGCGGCCTGGGTTCGGACAATATTAACTCCGTCAACCGCCTGAAGGAAAATGTGTTTGCCGCTCATTCCGCTCTTGGACAACCGCTGCGGGTTCCCCGCGGATCGGTGAAGGTTAGTTATCCGGACTATTCCCGCTCGGCATTTTTCTGCCGGATGGATCTGGGAGCTTTTGCCGGGGTGATCTCGGCGGAGGCACTGTTTCAGCCACAGGAGGGTCAGGAAGCCTCATTTTCCCTGCCGCTCTATGATGACGGCCAGCATGGAGACAGCCTGGCCGGGGATGGATTGTGGAGAAATGAAAGCGTGGTGAGCAACCGTCAGTATCCCTATATGGTGGAGCTGGCGCTGGAGGGAATGGCTGGCCCAGACAGTTTCCCTGCGGTGGTTGGGAGGATTCCCCTGCGTCCCGCCCCGGTGTTGACGGACTGGCAGGTTATCTGGGAGAACGGCCGGCAGGATCATCGCCTTAACAGTGGTGAAACGGCCCATATCGGTTTTACGCTCAATAATCCGGATGAAGTCAATGGGCTGGGGAAATTTACCATCCAAACCGGAGATTATGTGGGCAGTTATAGCGGGGGGATTGCCCCGGGCGGGGAGGTGCAGGCCGAATCGCTTTATGTGATAGTAAAGGCTCCGGATAACGGAGATTCTGTTCAGATAAAGTTCAATATCACCTACGACGGGCAGAAAGAGAGAAGGAGCATTAACTATCCGGTTACCGCCTGGACGCCACCTCAGGGTTGGCAGGACCGGCTGGTTGTGGAGGCCTTACGTGGTTCTGCAGTAAATGTTGATGCCATCATTGCGGACCGGTCTTTACTCAAGGAGCATGACTACCTGCTGACCTTTTATGCCGGCACGGATAGCAGTGATCTGCGCTGGCGGCTGGTGGATGAGAGCACCGGTGAGATAAAGGTGGATGATGCGCGACCGGCCATGGAGGTGTATCATCCGCACCCGGTGGTGGATGGCATTGAATTTCAGGTATGGTCCTGGGATTCCCGGAATAATCCCAACTATCCCTTTCGGTCCTTTGAAGTAGTGGCCAACGGAGCCGGTGCACTGGATCCGCCGGAAATGGGATGTCTGGCCTTCAATAACAATGGATTTCCGATCCTGGTGAATGGACGCTACCCCAAGGGTACGGATCGTCCCACCCGGGGTGTTCAGCAGAGCAGCAATGAGAGTGCCTGGGTGATCCATACCGGAATGACCGCTGCCAATGACGGAAGTTTTGCTTATTTTCTGGAGCGGGTTATGCGTAACGATGATGCCACACGTTTTATTTCACATGACTTTGAAATGCGTTTTACCGAGCGGGGCGGGCTGGCTGTGTGGGCCTTTGAGCTGGGGGGCATATATCCGGTGCCCTTTGAACTGTGGAACATCGGTGTGGATACCCCTTATGATCCGAGCGATGATTTCCGTATGATTCCGTGGATTCTCAATGATACGGGTGATGAAGCCGAGGGTGACACGGTTTATAACATCAATGCTGATGATCACATCGTTTCCCCCGGTGATAATGATCCCTACATGGACTGGGTGTACTGGTATGAGCCCTCTGATAAAACCCCCGGTGAGTCGGGTTATAATCTATTTCTCAGTAAGGGTGACTTTGGTAATGAAGTGATGGCCCGCATCGTGCTGGTGAACTGGGACGGAGGAGATGTTAACGATCCCTCCTTTCCGGCGAATCTGGATGCGGTGATGCCTGAGACCGGGACCGTTTTCCGGATCGTTTCCAACAAGCCCAACCAGCCGGGGGACAGCCTGCTGGTGCAGGTGAGCGAGGACCGTTTGCTGCCGGCCAGTTTCAAGTTGTATCCCAACTATCCCAATCCATTCAACAGCGGGACCACTTTCCGGATCGATCTGAGTCGGCCGGTGAAGGTAAAGCTGGAGATATTCAATGTGCTGGGTCAGCGGGTGAAGCTGCTGGCTGACCGGCAGATGGAGGAGGGTATTCAGCGTCTGTACTGGGATGGTCGTAATGAGGCCGGTCATGACCTGGCCAGCTGTCTTTATTTCTACCGGGTCAAGGCCGGGGATTATGTCAAGACCCGCAAGATGATTTTGCTCAGGTGAGATTCGGGTATAAATACTAAGGCTCAAGGCTCAAGGCCTCCAGACGATTCTGACTCCTTCCAGTCGTCACAAGGAAAAGATCAAAGAACAAAGCCTGCCTGGCGACAGGAGGGAGACAGGATCAAAGAACAAAGAAAAAACAGTCTGCATTAAGCAGAAGAAATTGAGAAAGCCTTTATTCTTTGTCCTTTATCCTTTATCCTTTAGCCTTCAGTCTCCGGCCTCCGGTATCCCGCCTTTCCCCTTTAGCTTTTCAGCCGACTGCTGACAGCTTTTCTGTCCACGCCTGCCCGGCATGACCGGCCCCAGCAGCCGCCTTCTCTTCCGGTTTAAATTTTTGTTTTATTTCGCCAGCTGGTTCAGCCCATCCGGCCTGTTTGTGATATTTTTCAACCACATCTTATCCATTTTTAAATTCAGTTCCAGCATCTTTATCATTACTGCTGATTTTTCGAATTCCCTGGGAATCGTGGTTGGTTTTCCGACCGGATCAATCCTAGAAACCAAACAGGTACCACTTTATCCTGGACTTTCCCTTCAAACATTTCCCGCCACACGGTTTCCCTGATTCAAAAAGCTAAACCGGATTGGAAAGTGTAAGGAATAATTTCGCTACTAACCTTTTTAATATTTGCATAGATTCTTTTGGAATTATAAATTTTCTCCTGTTGAGTTTTGTTGATAATTCAAGGCTTCCCACCAATTTTTTATCAGTTTTTTCCTCTAATGTCTTTACTGAATTTCCCATAGTTCCCTGATTTTATTCACCCACCAATCCAGATGCAATCAATCCCTCGACAAGTTGTCTTTCAGCCAATCAAAAATATGGTTTCCAGCCTGCAGTGGTCCATCCCATTTCCCAGAACATCCACTCATAGCGGCAGGATTTGATAAATATATCCCGGATACGATTTAGTTCGGAATCCGGTTGATCCTTTACGGCAGTGTTTAAAAGGTTAAACCACCAGTTTACCATTTCCCGAAATTCCGGAACGGCATAGGTCTCCAACCATGATTTGTAGGGATGACTATCCGGAATTTCTTTGCCTTGGGTGAATTTTTGACCGATTTCAATATAGACCCATCCACAGGGAAGGATGGCTGCCATCCCTTCGGATAAGGTGCCGGTTCGGGTGTAACGGAACAGATGATCCACATAAGCTTTACAGACCGGAGCAGATTCTGTTTTTAAGGCCTCATCAATTTGAATGTCAAACTTTTTAAAGTACTGCTCCTTAAGCATAAATTCAATTTGAAAGGACTGCTTGGCCGCCTCCAGCATGGCAATAATATTTTTCACATCCGGCAAAAGGGGTGCCACCCAGGCCATGGCACGGGCATACTCCACAATGTAAAGCGAATCCTGAATCATATAATACCGGAATTTCTCCAGCGGAAGTGAACCGTCCCCCAGACCTTTCACGAAGGGATGTTGAAATTGAGCTTGGAGAATGTGATCGGCATCTTTTTTTAACTGCTCGGAAAATTTCATCAGATATTCCTTTCTTTATAATATCCCAATATCATACCCTAATATAAGGAAATGCACTGGAATTTATCTGCTCCTAAAAAGTGAATCTGCACGGGGTCAGCTTCAAAAGTCGCAACAAAATGCTGGCTGTTCTTTTCTGGTCGAAACGAAATCCGAAACAAACCCGCAATTGGGATGGGCCATACCACCGGGTATCCGCGGCAGCATTGATCGGTTCTGCGATTTTCGGGAAGATCGGAAATAGAAAGTTAAAGCGGAAATGATTGAAAGCATCAACAGCAAGCAGAAGCTTTTCATACATTACCGATTATTTCTTACCGGTAGGGTCTTAATTTCAATTATTCATTCTCGCTTGATTTTAGTTATAATCTCCCTGAAGACATTTGATATAACATTTTCTTCCTTCTTCAGGACCACCGGAACACCGCCATCGCAAGATTTTCTGGTTTCAATATCGAAAGGCAAGGCACCTAAAAATTCCACCTTCATCCGTTCGGCTAATTTTTTGCCCCCTCCGGAGCCAAAAAGATCGATCTGCTCACCGCACTTAGGGCAGATAAGTCCAGACATGTTCTCTATGACCCCAATGTGGTTGATTTCCATCTTCCTGGCCATGGTGATAGCTCGGCTGCAATCCAATAAGGAAACCTCCTGGGGAGTAGTGACCACAATGGCCAGGTGAGGTTTCATTTTCTGGGTCATGGTGATGATCTCGTCGCCGGTGCCTGGAGGTAGATCAGCTATCAAGTAATCCAGGTCTCCCCATTCCACCCCACCTAAAAATTGATTTAACAATTTTGAACGCATCGGCCCCCGCCAGATCAATGGCTGGTCGGGTGATAGCATACCAGCAATAGAAATTACCCTCACCCCCTGGTAGAGCTGGGGGAGAATGCGGTCTCCCAGGGTTTGTAAATAACCATTGAGTCCCAGCATTTTCGGCACATTGGGGCCGGTTACATCTGCATCTAGCAATCCGACCTGGTGACCAAACAATGACAATCCAAAAGCCAGGTTCACACTCACGGTAGTTTTTCCCACCCCGCCTTTTCCGCTGAAAACCACTATTCGTTGCTTTATTCTCTGCAAATTTTCATTAATCCTCTGCTCTTCAAGTGCAAGTTGATCTTTCTGTTCCTGGGTAAGCATAATACCTTCCAATTTTCAGTTATGAATTTATCACCATTTTTGTTTTCAACTCTCCCGTCTTTACAGCGGACGCCCGGCCCTTCTTCACCACAAATTCTCCTACGATGGTCCCAAGACGATTTCCAATTATTTCACATTTAGTAACTAGAAGAAAGTATATATTTTGCGGTACCTCTATCAGACCTTCCAGATTCCCCTGGCCTTTGGCAATGATCACATCCGCTTTATGAAAAATTTGTCTAAAATCCTCGGAACTGTTTTCCAAGACCGTACCTGGCGTGTCGTCTCCGGTAGTAATGATGTTTGCTATTTCATCAATACCCACCATTTTTGAGTCCTCGATGGTGGCATCATTGATCACCGGAGCACCGCGAACCGCGTAATACATATGGGGATGAGCAATGGTTTCCAAAAAGAGTCTATCGAAAACAATTTCACCACAGTTATCACCGATGTACAGGAGGGTATTGGCCGATTTCAAATCCTTTTTGAGGTGTTTGGAATCATCTATTGCAAATTGAGCATTCATAACCCGGTCGATGGTTTCCATGACATCCAACTGCTGCTGCGGCCCGAAATCAATAACGTTGCCCGCCACCGCCAGGCGCAATGCAGCATTAAACGGATTCGCGGCTTGATCCACTATCTCTTTAAAAACAGGATACATATCCAGCATCAGCTGATTGTATTTTTTTTTAATTTCATAATAAGGATCGGGATTATTCAATTCCCGGCGAATCAGGCGGTGCAATTCCCTCCCCAGGGTTGGGGGAGACTGCTGGTAATTCACCTGCGAAAGGAATTCCAATAAACGACGTAAAGCCGGTTCTTTATCCTCTTCCGGCAGAATACCCAAGCGGAATAACCTGATAATACTATTTAAGATGCAAGGGATACATTCTATTGAAAGATTCATAACTCTTCTTCATTCTAAATAGTAATTATAATCCCGAATGATTTAGTCAAATTTTTATGTCCGGCTAAATTGAAATCTTTTCAAGTGGTTAACTCGCCATCAGACAGAATGGCAAATGCTGGCATGAGCCGCCTGGTTTCTGCCTCAGCAGATTGTTTAGGTGATTTTACCTCAAGTTCAGGAGCGATTTTGCTAAACCCTTCTTCCCCGGCCAGGAAAAAACAGCCATCATTCGCTAACCAGTATTTTGCATAAACTTGAATCAATTTGAGCAGTTCTTCCCGAGATAATTCCTCGAAAGGTTCCATGATTAACTCTTGTATATTTTATTTAATGGATTAAAATAATCCCCTTTACTTTGCTCCAAATTTTCTTTTAATAAAAATTTCTCAACGACCGAAGCGTGATCAATGATAAGCACACCGTTAAAGTGATCGATTTCATGCTGAATTACCCGGTTTATCAAACCGCTTAATTCAAGTTCCATTTCTTTGTCTTCAGGATCAACTTCTCGAACCAATGTGGTGTAATTGCGATCGATTTCGACTTGAATTCCTGGCAGACTTAAACATCCTTCTTCTAACTTGTTCTGACCTTCCTGTTCGATGATTTCCGGATTTATCAGAGTAAGTAAACTTTCACCAATATCTGCAATAGTAATCCGTTGAAGCACACTCACCTGGGGCGCAGCCAGTCCGATACCATGATTTTCGTACATTATTCTAACCATACTACCGATGATATCTTGCAAATCGCCATTCAGGTTTACTACCGGGGGTGCTTTTTCGCGCAAAAACTTATCAGGATAGATTTTTAGTTGAAATTTTTTTGACATTTTAAAATACTCTATTTAAATGATTAAAATCCAAGCGCAACAGCTACAGTCCCAATTGTAAAACCCACCAGCAGGTTTATCAATTTGATAACAATGAAATCCCGTCTGGAATGGGCAAGCAGCGGTAGCATTCCGTGCCCATCCTGTACAATTGAGCTAGCCAGTAGAATGCTGAATGGGATAGCACCTTTCGCAAATAAAGTGACAAATATGAGATGCGGTCCCGATTCGGGGATTATTCCTACCAGCGAGGCAATTCCCAGAACCACCCACTTATTTTGCTGAATAATACTCGTCAAATGTAAGTGATCAATAAGCAAGTGCATAATAAGCAAGGTTCCAAACGTCCATAAAAATATCCGGAATGCATGTTTCCGGGCTACGTGATCCCACAGGTGCTCTTCCAGAAAATGATCGGGAACGGTCGCCACAATGAAGAGAGATAATCCGGATACGGCTAGAATGGAGACTCTCACCCAGTTCCACACCAGCGGTCCGATCTGCCCGGTGACTACGGCAATAAAAAATAGGGCCAACACCAGCGATAGAGCGGTTCGAAAAGGAGATCGATGTTTCCACTGATTCAGGATATGACCTGTGGGAAAACAACGACAGCTTTCGAAGGTATGAACCTCGAAGCCCTCGCATTTTTCCGCTTTCTGGGTCTTATACTGTCTGGAGAAGGCATCAGTAAAAAATCCCGCCGCTACTCCGATAGCAAATAATATGGCAGTCAACAAAACAGCCTGTTTAGGTATCAAGGCCAGCATTACGAAGGACTCATCACCGCTAGTGGCAATCATGACTGTCACCACTGCTCCCAGTGTCAGCATCCGGTGTGAATACATGGCTACCACAATAAAGGCGCCCAGGCAGCCGGGAGTGGCACCCATTAATGCGGCGAAAAGGTATTGTCCCCAGCGGGAGGTTGCCAGCCGCTGTTGCCAGGCTCCGCTGGTCAGTACGTTCACATATTCAATCACCAGCATCATGACAAAGACGAAACCAGTAATCATCAATGCCTGATTGAACACTCCAAAGATCGCTGCCATTTACCGCACTCGCTGCATTGACCGATTAATCCGAATCTTCGGATTTCTTCCGTTTTTTCTCTTCTATCAGCTGATGATGGTAGGAACCTTCCCGCACCATTTTTGTGCCGCACTCGGGACAGCTTTCCTCCTGGCATGGTACACCCCGTTGATGCGGGATTTTCTGGCCGCACTTCGGGCAGACACAATAACCGCCCCTACCCATCCCCAACTGACTTTTTAAAACCATTTCTTTTATCCTTACATTATTGAAATGAATTTTGTGTACCTTCTATGACACTCTTTTACAAATTCAAACCCGCCTAATGACATTTTTTTAATAATTTTGCTCACCAACCATGGAATAATTTTTATCATCTTTTCATCTTTCTGGCAAAGCATTTATGCCAAGCGATCCGTAAGGGTGGTTTGGCAATTATCTTTCGCTGAATAATCCGGGTGCAGTATTTTTACCATTATCAAGACGGAATTTTTTTCAATGCTTGGTCAAGATCATTCCGCAGATCCTCAAAATCTTCACATCCTACAGACACTCTAATCAATTCGTCAAGGATGCCACAGGCGTCACGCTCATTTTTGGGGACGGAGGCATGTGTCATCGAGGCCGGATGTTCAATCAATGATTCTACCCCTCCCAGGGAAACCGCCAGGGTAAACAGTTGCACGCTGTTCATTACAATTTTCCCACCTTCCAGACCATCTTTAACTCCGAAAGAGATCATCGAGCCAAATCCATCCATCTGTCTTTTGGCAACCTCATGCTGGGGATGATCTGGCAATCCGGGGTAACTTACCCAGGTCACTTTGGGATGCTCCAGAAGAAAGAGTGCCAATTTCTGGGCATTTTCCTGTGCTTTTTCCATGCGAAGTGGCAAGGTACGAACACCCCGTAAAACCAGCCAGGCCTGATGAGGATCCATGGTTCCGCCCAGCAAATTGAGCATCGGTTTGATTTTCCGGTACAATTTTTCATTTTTTGTGACAATCATACCGCCTAACACATCACTATGACCGTTAAGGAATTTGGTCAGACTATGCACTACCACATCCGCTCCAAATTCGAAGGGACGC
This sequence comes from uncultured Caldithrix sp., assembly GCA_964461135.1. Taxonomy (GTDB): domain Bacteria; phylum Calditrichota; class Calditrichia; order RBG-13-44-9; family RBG-13-44-9; genus RQOF01. The sequence continues at coordinate 25,353 of CAYWTB010000043.1, forward strand.
TGCAGATAAGGGCTGGCAAAGGTATTATCTACTATCAGGAGCAAATCGTGCTTGTGGGCAATATCTGCGGCTTTCTGCAGATCGGTAATACTAATGGTCGGATTCGCCGGTGTTTCAATATAAATGAGTCGAGTGGGCGGCAGTCTTAATGCCCCAATAATATTTTCCACATCCGATGTGTCCACGAAAGTGGCTTTGATCCCAAAACGGGAAAATTCTTTTTCCAGAACAACTCGAGTCGGTCCATATACCGAGGCTGTGCTGACCACGTGGTCATTCTGCTTCAGCAGAGCCAGAAAGACGGTGGTGATTGCTGCCATACCGGTGGCTGTTGCCATACCGGCATAACCATTTTCAAGGGTGGCTATGTTTTCCTCCAAAGCGTTAACTGTCGGATTCCCCATACGGGTATAGATATAACCATCACTTTCGCCTGAAAACCGGGCAGCACCGTTCTCGGCACTAGTAAAGGAAAAGGTGGAACTCTGGAAAATCGGAACAGATACTTCTCCAAAAATTGAATTTTTCAAACCTCCAGCGTGAATGGCTTTGGTAGATTTGTGCAGTGGGTGGTTTTCATGTTTCATGTTGAACGGTTCCTTTTACATTTTGAAAGCCGTATTTTTGATTTCAAACAGCATCAACTATAAGCCAGGCGCATCTTTTCATTGGTCAGGGTTGGTGTGAGGATCTCCTGCCACTCCGCTGATTTCCAGGTTCCCAGTTCCCGGTGTGTTTCAAAGTAGCTCTGTGGAATGGGGTGGGTTCCCAGGACCACCTTCAATCCGTATTTCGTTTTAATAAACTCCCGGAAATGGAACAAATACGGACAGGGCGGATAACCGACTATAAGACCGGTGGCGAAATGAACGATCTGCGCGCCATTTTTTTTTAATTCTGCGGGTGCGTATTCCACGTTGCCTCCCGGGCAGCCGTCGCAGGTGGTATAACCCACCAGCTCCACCACCTTATTTTCGTAAATACTGAACGCACCTTCCCGCTTATGCAAGGCGCGGAAACACTTTCCACCCGCACAGCTGCGATAACGATGGCAAATGATGATACCAAGCTTTACTGACTCTTTCATATTCAATATTCGTCTGTTTTTTTAATTTCTCTTAAGCAGAGGATTTCTCTCCCAACTCAAGTTTCTTTTTCCGCCGCCGTTGTTTAAGATGACTAATGATCATCAGAACCAGGGGAAGCAGAATGAGAAGGACGGCCCATAATTTCACCTCCGGGTACCAGGGTTGCCACAATAAGAATAGACCCAGGATGATGAGAAGAGCGTGCCCAAACCACCCTTTCGGGGCCTGATGTTTTTTTCGGATATCATTCATCAAGTTTTGTCCTTCGTTTTGGTGTCTCATTGCGCCACCAGAGAAAACCAGTTGTCATGACACCTTTCTCTGATGGCTGAGCTGTCGATAATCTTCTGTGCCCCGGCGGTGTTAAAAGCCGATGCGAATTCTTTCTCCAGGTAACCGATCCAGCTGCGCCGGATATCGGCAATGAACAGGTGGCCATCCGTTTTCAACACCCGTTCCATTTAATTGAACATTCTAACCGGGTCGGACACCAGATGAGCCACATTGATATTCAGGACCACATCAAAACAGTCATCCTGGTAGGGGATTTCCTGGACGTCGGGTTTTTTAAAAATCACCCGGCTTGCCAATACGGCTTTTGCAGCATTCGACTCCGCAATTTCCAGCAAGGGCTCAGAAAGATCAAAACCCACACATTCTGCCTGGGGAAAATATTTTGACAAACGGATTAGCGTTTCCCCGAATCCACAGCCGACATCCAGTATACGTCCCTGGGCAAAGTTTCTTCCCCGAAGTTTGCGGGAATATTCTCTGTAAAATTTCCGCGCCATCTGGACATGCTTTTACGCGTAGCGTCTGGCAGACTTCTGATCGCTGAATACCGGATTCCGGCCAACAGCTTAACGATTCAAGGCAAAATCCCCTCAGAAATCGCTATCAATTTTATTTCTTTGTCGAGGAGTGACTAATTTTCATTTCCTCGATCTGCTGACGAATTGTTTCCAACTCTTTTTCCAGGAAGACGGCCTCCTGTTTCAACCATTCACTCTCTTCCTCCGGGGTGGAGGAGCCGTAACCATAGGGCGCTCTCCACCAGTCCCGACCGGGAATACCAGTCGCCCAATAGCGGTGCCGCCAGCCTCGTCCACCACCACCCCAATAACGGGGTCTCCCGCCCCAACCTGGTGTAACGCAGAATCCACGGCCCCAACCGGACATCGGACCGGATCCCATCGGTCCGGTTCCATCAAATCCAGGCATAACTGATCCTCCTATTATGGTTTAAAAATTATTTATCTTTCCTGAAATCCAGGATTTTTTTCTTTCTTCCCAGGAAAGCCGGACCTTCCTGAGGGATCTTTTAAAATTGCAAACAACAAAATCAGCTGGTGGAACATCATCTTCTCTACTTTTCCCGGCGAATCAGGGCAATAGATTTATTGAGATAGATAGTGCAGACGGAGATTACCGCGATAATCCCTACCGGTCTAACCATAATATCATACCTCTTCACTCTCAAATCTCCTCCACCGTATTTTCATCCCATTCAGACCGCAGCGATATTCATTTTCCCCTCTGACTGGCTGAATTTTCTTTTCTTTAACAGGCTTTGTTTCTCCGACCACACTTCCGGTGGGACGGGCGCAACCGACATTTTCTTCAGCCATATTGCCTCCTGAGTTGGATTAATTCCCTGTTTTGATTTCAAAAAAAGTATTGATGTTTTGATAGATTTGAACAATTTCACGTGCTGCCGGGCAATCCGGAAATTCGGTTATTATTTTTTCCTCAAGCAGGGCCGTCACTACTGTCTCGTCAAATGGAATTTTACCGAGCAGCGGGAGCTGTTCATTTTCCGCAAAAGATTCAATTTGCGAACAGATTACATCATTTAAATCTGCCTTGTTGATGACCACCCCTGCGGGAATACGGAAACGATGAATCAGCTGCACCAATCTTTCCAGATCATGCAGGCCGGAGACGGTGGGCTCTGTCACCATTACCGCCAGATCCACACCGGTCAGGCTGGCGTTCACCGGACAGCCGATTCCCGGCGGGCCGTCTACGATGAGCCATTCCAGTTCAGTCGATTCCGCAAGCGCTGCTGCCCGTTTCTTCACCTGGCTCACTAGCTTGCCGGAATTGCCCTCTCCCGGCCGTAAAACTGCATCCACAAATTTACCGCCATCAATAAGCCCTTCGTGATAAAATCCAGATACTACTTCTCTAAAATCGATCGCCTGTTGCGGGCACAATTGCATACAGAAACCGCAGCCCTCGCAAGCCAGCGGGTCCACCCGGTAATCCTGAATGGCATCGAATCGGCAGTATTCTTCACAAATTCCGCATTGGGTACAGCGGAACGAATCTATAAACGCTTTTTTCCCACCAACGTAGGGGTAGCTGTTCTGTAACTGCGGCTTCAACAGAATGTGCAGATCGGCGGCATCGACATCTGCATCAGCCATCACCCGCTTCGCGGTCAGTACGGACAGTGAGGCCGCCAGGGTAGTTTTTCCTGTACCCCCTTTTCCACTGACCACCACGATTTGCTTGCAGGGTGTATGATTATTTCCCATCTGAATTCCCGTTTCTTTCCGGTGAAAGCGTCTGCCATTCTACCGCTTTCAGCGAGCTATTATTTACCCGATCAGAGAGCTCCCCGGAATTTTCTATTACAAGGTTTCCAGTCTGGAGCTGAAGTTCGATTTTACGGAAGAGCAGGCGGAATTCCCGTTTCAGATGCGGAAAAATCCGTACGGCTGGTTCTCCCCGGGAGTAGGCTTCTGCCAATCTGCGATCGAAAGGAATCTTCATCAGCAGGGGAATTTTCTCTGTCTGGCAGAATTGGACAATTAGATCATTATGTTCCATGGCTTTATTCTCAACCACCGCGAATGGACATTGCATCACCCGCAGCACATTCACCGCCAATTTAAGATCATGCAGACCGAAAGGGGTTGGTTCCGTTACCAGTAGGCAATAATCGGCACCCCGCACTACCTCTACCATGGAACAGGCCGTACCTGGCGGCGCATCCAGAATGTTAATTTTTTTTGGATCGGCCATTGCTTTCACCTGCTGAATAAGCGGACCGGCCATCATTTCGCCGATGTTCAGGCGACCTTCCAAAAAACCGCTTCCATCTGGTGAAACATATCCATTGCGTATAATGCCCATTGGCTGTTCTTTTTCCCGGATAGCACCCAGGGGACAGTAGTAAGCACAAACGCCGCAGGAATGACACATTTCCTCGAACAATATCACCTGTCCGGGCAGCACGGTCAGTGCATGAAACTGGCAGATTTCCGAACATCGGCCGCAGAAATTGCATTTTTCGTAATTGATTTCCGGAAGTAGGCGAGAGGCGGTTTTAGTTTGTTCCACTACCGGCCGCAGAAACAGGTGCCCGTCCGGCTCCTCTACATCACAATCCAGGTAGACTGCATTTTTAAGGGAGAGTGTCAGGTTTGTGGCGATAGTGGTTTTACCAGTCCCGCCCTTTCCGGATGCAATGACGATGTTCATGTTCTGCTCATTCTATGGTGATATTTCATTTTAAATGGTTAAAGGCAACACCAGACCTAAATACCTTCATCCCGGGTTATAAAGTTTTTTATTTCTAATTTTCACTTTTTACTTTTTATGTCTTTTTATAATTAATGCCGGCAATCGCCCTGCTGTCCTGCACATTCCTCATAGCCGCTCAACTCGCTGTTCAGATAACCATACAAAGCATCGATAATTCCCAGACCTGGTGCTGTAATCACCTGGATGCCAAACTGATTAAATTGCATTACCGCTTTACGTCCCATTCCTCCGGCAATGATCACCTGGGAGTTGAATTCTTTTACATATGTAGGAAGCTGACAGGCACCGCCATGCCCGCCCTGCAGGGGATTTGAATGGATCTCCTCTTTCACTACTTTTTTCTGGTCGTTTACTTCGTAAACCAGAAATTTAGAGCACCGGCCAAAATGATCGGCCACCACAGAATTTTCCTGGGAAAGGTCTTCTACACTCACCGCAATTCTGGTATTCATTTTATCCTCTATTGTTATTTATTTCTTTAATTTAAAAAAATTCCATTCACTTTACTGGGTCCCGCTGTTTTTCCAAAGCTTCTAACCGGCGGTTTATCTCTTGCAACCGCTTTTCTACCTGCTGGACCTTTTCCTGAAGTTGATCGCTATTCCCGGTCTGCTCAGTAACCGAGGCCACAGATTTCAAATGGTTTATTCCCTTTGCCCAACCCGGTTTTTTACCAACAGGTTGGTCAATGATTTGAAGCTGTTTTTCCAGAAATGCTTTCAGCAGATCCCGAACAGGTTGAATGGCCGCTTCATATATTGAAATACCAGCGGCCTGCAATACCCGGTAAGCATTAGGACCGCAGCTTCCGGTAATGACCGCTTGTGCTCCTTTCTCCAGCACCAATTGGGCAGATTGAATCCCGGCCCCACCCATTACTTCCACGTTGGGATTGATAAAGGCTTCATACGCCAGGGTGTTTGAATCGACAATCAAGAAATAAGTCGCCCGCCCAAAGCGTGGATCCATCATTACGTCAAGATTATCTCCCACCGCTGAAATTGCAATTTTCATAAATATCTTCCTTTCATTTACCTGTTGGATTTGCAAATTTGATTACCAGCGGTTTCCCCGCCTTCTTCCATTAGCGCCGCCATAACAGTGCCCGCGGCCGCCACCTAATGGAAATCCACCTCTTCCTACTCCAAAAATAGGAGAAAACTCTTCCGGTTTTCTCGACCTACCCGCCATGACTCGTTCCTGTGGTTGGAAAAAATTGAGTTCTCTAAATCTTCGGTAAAAATCCATACTTTGACTTTTTTCTATTGATCCTCTAATATTGAATCCAGGCATTTGAAATTCTCCATTTAAATGTTCATGATAATCATTTTTAATTAAGCCAAAATTTTTTTATTCACCTGTGGCATCTATTGCAAAGCCCATAAAATTGGATAACGTGCCCTGTTATTTGAAATCCATGCTTATGGGCCAGTGCTATTTCAACTTTTTTGAGGAGATCGACTTCTTCCTCCACAAAATCATCATAATCGATTATTTGTTTGCAGTTAGTGCAAACCATGTGGTGATGATGTCCCGGTTTCTGGTGATTCCGCACCAGTTCGTAGCGGCTACGGCCATCCCCGAAGTGAAACTTGGCGATAATCCCCATTTTTTCCAGGAGATCTAGCGTGCGGTAAACCGTGGTTAATCCCATAATCGGATATTGCTGGTGGATTTGCATGTAGATATCTTCGGCGGAAAGATGTTTAGAGGTTCCGCTTAAAACATCCAGGATCATTCGCCGCGGTTCAGTGAAACGCAGGCCTCGTTGTCGGAATCGACCATACCATGTACCTTTACCCTGCATAAATATCCTCTAATGATAATGGTTTTCATTATTAATATAACATATTCTTCGAGAAAATCAAGTCCAAAATACATTTAGCTAAAGTCATAAAGGGACAAGTCTCATTTGGGGCTAATTTTAGCTCTTTTAATCAGTCTGGCTGAAGCTTTTATCCAGAGGGTCTAGCCCTCATTCCAGTACTCATACTTTGAACAGCAAACAGGTACCAGAATATGGGTTAAATATTGACTTGAAATTTAAACCGTGGCTTAGACTTTACTCATGGAAATCAATTTTATATTGTTTTTCATGCAATTCCTCTTAACACTTGACACTTATTTTTTAATGATTAGTACTTTAGCTCCGGAAAATAAATTCTAAATCATTGATTTTTAATAAATTCTGAATAATAGCAAAATAAGTTTTATTGTCCCGGAGAGGACCATCATGTGGCGAGGAGTGCCTGCCTGTCCGATGCCAGGCGGGCAGCAGGCAGGAAAACGACGAAGCAATCCCCTTAAGATTCTTGCAATATTATCCTTCCCTGGGATCAATCCGGGAACAGGGAGATTGCCTGGCTGCCTGTCCGATGCCAGGCTGGCAGCAGGCCAATAGTATCCGGTTAATTTTATAAAAACTTTATCAAATCGCTTGGTAAGTAACCCATTGGGATACATTTTTCAGAACATAACTTAATTTTTCCTTTACCAGAATGGAAATGTATGTTTAAGGTAGAAGATTATAGATCAAAGACATTTTTGATAAGATTCAACAAGCCCCTAATATTCGTGGTCACAGAATTTCTGATTGATTGTTCTTTTGCCTTGATGCAAAAGAACCAAAAAACCCGTCTGGCCGCCGGACAGGTCAAGACTGTCAGGAAAAATCTGGAAATTCAACGGTGCACCTCACTAAAATTCTTAAACTCGTCCCGGCTAGCCGGGACTCAAACCCGTCTGGCCGCCCTGCCTGCAGCAGGCAGGCGGACAGGCAAAAAGAATTTCTGACGTTCGGTGCACCGGAATTTCTGGCGATTTTTCCTGAAGGTCTGTCTTAACTACAGTATATTTTTTTACCGGACAGTAATGGCAGCAAACAGCGACATACATGTCTCGCCATATGGTGGTCCCTGACGGGACAATGACAGCCCGCTCAGTTTCGGAGCTAAGGCTATAATCATATAAATTTTTAAAAAGCAGGGCGAAAAGGACGGTTAGGGGAAGAAGAAGAAAAAAGAAAAAAGAAAAAAGAAAAAAACAAAAGAGAAGGGACAAAAAACAAAAAGACAAAAGAGAAGAGACAAGAGACAACCGACAAAGGTCTTCGGGAATTATATAGCTGTGGCTGGTGATTGGGCGGGGATTGTGTGATTTGGCTTTTACCGGGTTCCCGAAACCTGCTTTTATGCTCTGTGCCTGAAAATCCGGCATAATTCGGCCTGCTGGGACAGGCTATATCCCGGGAACATCCGGGGGGCATATCAGGTGGAAAACGCCCCGCCTCCCTGTCAACCTCCGGTTGTCATAAAGAAAAGATCAAAGATTACCACAAAGTGGTCGCTATGCGAAAGATCAAAGATCAAAGAAAGGGAAAAGGGGAAAGCAGAGAACAGCCCGTCCTCTGATTTGCCTCCGGCAATCGGCCGGATGTAAACCATCCCTGGTTTTCAAAACAGGAGTTAGGAATCAGGTGCCAGGATTCCCGAAAAATAAGTTTTCTTCCGGAAAACAAAACGGGATAAACTTGTCCCGGGAAGGCCCGTCCGACCTGTCCGGCTTTAGACGGGCTTTAGACGGGAATTCTGTTCCCGGCAATCCTTTACCCTTTAGCCTTGGGTCTTTTTCCTTCAGCCTTCAGCCTTCAGTTTCCGGCCTCCGGTATCCCGCCTTTCCCCTTTACCCTGCTCTTTGTCCCTTGCTCTATAATCACAAATCAAGTATTTTAAATTATATGACATAACGGAGGAGTAATTTTCATGAGTAAAGTCAGAAAAATTCAGAAAGTCTTTAAAAGTGTGCCCACCATGGAAGGTGCCGGGGTACATCTGAAAAGAGCCTTCGGCTTCAGTGAAGTACCCCTGTTTGATCCCTTCCTGCTGCTGGATGATTTCCGTTCGGACAATCCTGATTATTATCTGAAAGGTTTTCCCTGGCATCCCCACCGTGGCATAGAAACCATAACCTATATGCTGGGCGGAAAGGTGGAACACGGAGACAGTATGGGAAACAAGGGGGTTATTTTTCCCGGGGACGTGCAGTGGATGACTGCCGGCAGTGGCATTATCCACCAGGAAATGCCAAAGGGCGATGACAAGGGCTTGATGGGTGGCTTCCAGTTATGGGCCAATCTGCCCCGCACCCATAAAATGATGGATCCCCGCTACCGTGGTGTGACCAGCAGTGAGATTCCGGAAGTGGTAAAGGAGAACGGCGTCAAGGTGCGGGTGATCTGCGGAACGGTGGATGGGACCAGCGGTCCGGTAAAGGATATTGTGACCGATCCTGAATACCTGGACGTGTCGGTGCCGGCCCGTGCCACCTTCAGTCATGCCACTCCCCTTGGTCACACTGTTTTTGCCTACGTCATTGAGGGAAACGGATTTTTCTGCCAGGAAAAGGATCCCTTTAACTACGAAATGCAGGGCAGTAATTATTTTGATATGCAGAGGGAGCCGCAGGAGAACAACGGAACCCTGATCCTGTTCGATAACGGAGAGGAAATAACCGTTTCCACGGACAATGATTCCATCCGCTATCTGCTGGTCTCGGGCAAACCGATCGGCGAACCGGTGGCCTGGTATGGTCCCATTGTAATGAATACCCGCCAGGAACTACAGGTGGCCCTGGAGGAATTCCAGCGGGGTACCTTTGTGAAACATCACGATAAGTAACCGGAAGCGCGCGGGATAAAAGCAAGTAAAGATTACACGCAGTCCACTGCGCAGGGAGAGATTATACTTCAGGAAGATGTCCTGGTGGATCGTACCATACATGTTTCCTATGTTTTAAAAACGGAGGTCAAAAATCAGCGGGAAGCGGATATAGTTCACGATTTTCATGCCGGTTACTGTCCCATGGCCTGTATTATACGAAATTATGTGGAGGTGACCACCTCTCTGAAATTTGAGAGGCTGTAGAGTTCCCGACGATCCGCTGAGATCGATCCCCGCGGGGTGTGTCCCCGTTTGACAGCTTGCCGTCCTCACGTGAGGGGGTCCGCAGGAAGATTCACATCTGCACTCAGAATCCGGCAACATGAAGTAATCGCTCACTGCCGGATATCTCTGTCACGAAACACTTTAATATGCACGTTGATCAGAATGTTAGTATGAATAATATAAAAATTATTGATATTTTAATAAACATGTTTACATGTATCAACTATAGGTAACATAATAAATACACATTAGACCTTAAATGATACTATTTGATTGGCGACAATTAAATTTCCCACTTGACGACAATTAAAATTCCCGTTTC
>CAYWTB010000044.1:0-34948 GCA_964461135.1 uncultured Caldithrix sp.
TGGTTAAAAGGAGATTTCTGTCTTTATGATGAAACTTTTTATAAATGCTTAATTCGTACATTTTACCAGGAAGGCGACAGGGTACTAAAATTCATAGGTTTTAAAGATAAATTACGGAAATTCGTGTTTATTCATATTTGTTGTGTTTTGCTGTATGATGGTTATGAATTGCTCTGGTGAGTTCAGATTATTTCCATACGGATAACACGATGAGGCACAGGTTGTTACCGTTAACTGACACTAAAAGGCCCATTCTCTTACCTGTCGAGGAAGGTCAGTTAGTAAAATAAGTCTACTTTCTTCATATTCACTTATTATTATCCTATATTATAGCGGGCCAGTTTAATGTCAGGTGAACCGGAAAGACAAGAATTCAAAATGATTATTGCCTTAGCTCCGAAAAATTGGATTTATTCCAAGATGGTATATGTTACGTGACATAAGGGTATAGTAATTGAATGAATAGTAAGATTAGGGATCAAAAATGTTTCTCTTTATAATAGGATACAATTTGCGGTTGTTCTTTATCTTTAATTTTGTCTTAATAATGTTCTTTTCTCTTGATAGAAAAGAACCAAAAGATCAAGACTATCAGAAAAAATCAGAAAATTCAACGGCTCACTTCACTGAAATTCTGAAACTTGCCCCCAGCACTCAATGGTCAATTATCTTATCTACTGTATTATATCTATTGAGTACTGGGGACTCAGACATGCAGAATTTCAGCCGTTCCGCTCACCGGAAATTTAACTGATTTTTTCTGAAGGTCGATAAAATTTAATCCATGAAAGTTGATTCATCTATCTTATCAATGATCAATAAGTATATCAATAAAATGTTTTCGGATAAAAGTAAACAATCATAATTCAAATATAAAAGCGGAGGTACCATGTTTTCTTTTCGAAAAATATTTCTGTTCTTAAGTTTGATATTTCTTTTTCTTCTGACCAGCATTTATGCCCAGGACAGCCTGGCATTCCATGCCGAAGAACCGGTATTAATCACCAGTGCCGGTCAGAGCGCAGATGTCCTCATGGTTAAAATACTGGCACAGAAGGCAGGAATCGCTTTTAAGTTTGACAAAACCGCCCCTCCAGCCGTGGTGGACTCGGTGAAGAGTGTCATTATCGTCAGCGGCGGCAGCAGCAAGGGCCTGGGCGCTGCCAGCATCGATAAGGAGCAGGAATTGAAGCGCCTGAAGGACGTGATTGCCAGGGCTCAGAAAGATAAACTACCGATTATCGGGATCCATGTGGGCGGTAAATCCCGCCGTGGCGAATTATCGGATTATTTCAACAAACCGGTGGCTCAGAGTGCAAATTATTTGATTGTAGTAAAAGAAGGAGATTACGATTCATTCTTTAGCAATATGGCCGCCCGGCGAAAAATCGGAATTTCCATACCGGAAAAGATTAATGACATCCAGGGAATTCTGCAGGCCATCTATGAAAAGTAAAACCGGAAAAATTATTTTTATTTTGCTGTTTTCTTATCTGTTGAACAGCAGCAGCCTTGCCCAGGACGTCCGCTATGGAAATCTCACTTTGCTGATATCTCAGATCAAATCTGCCATGCCGGACCAGAACAGCTATGAATTTGTGGTTCCCTCCGTGGCCCAGATGGATTCATTCAGAGCTGTTACACGACTCCTGCTTAATGAAGACTTTTATCTGGCGGATTCACTGGCAGGAATGATGGGATACGAGGTGTTGGAATGGTATGATACGGCTTATGACAGCAACCGGTATTATATTTTAATGGAACCGAACGCCAATATCAGCGGCGGGGTGGAATTGGGCTGGGGAACCTTTATCTTTGATCCGGAGGGGGCCCGGCAAGTTATTATTGAGGTACCTCATCCGCTGTTCGATACCAATACCTGGCGGGTGGGATTTACCGCTTACCAGATTGCAGGATCAGCCTATTTTCTGATGGCCGGAACGCACCGCTATGCCAATGGAACGGATCCGCGGCCGGCCGATGTAGCCCATAATACCCAGAATATGTTCCATGTGGTTCATCAGGAAGTAAGTCCGCTCTGCAGCCATGCCCTGCAGATTCATGGATTCAACATTTCCAGCCATCCCGGTTATCCGGATGTGGTGTTGAGTAACGGGACCTCCTCGCCCGGGATGATTCTGGATTCACTGGCACTGGGAATTACCGCTGAAGGGTATACGGTGGGGATTTTCGATGGAATCCATTATTCAGATCTGGGAGCAACCACCAATACCCAGGGTCAATATTCAAATTCCCGGGGATATTCTTTTATCCATATGGAAATTGAATATTTTATCCGTGCCAATTCCTCTCACTGGGAAAAAATTGTGGATATTCTGTATAATACATTCAATGTGCCTCTGAACCTTCGGGGAGTTGATAATGGAATTTTACCCCGGGAGGCGGTCTTAAATCCCTGTTATCCCAATCCCTTTAATGCCAGTGTTAAAATTCAATATTATGTGCCACAAACTGCCGATCTCTCGCTGAGCATTTATAATCTTCTCGGACAGCAGGTTCGCACTTTACACAAAGGCTTGTCGCCGGCAGGCTGGTCTGGACTGATCTGGGATGGATTTGACGACGCCGGACATCCGGTATCTTCCGGACAGTATTTTGTTATTTTAAGGACCGATAACGTCTTGAAAGTTCAGAAGATGCTCTTAATCAAATAAAATGTAATCCAAATGGCGAGGTAACCGCATCGTCCTATACTATATCTTTGTATTAATGGATAGCAAAACGGGATAAAAACATGACCGGTGTGTGAAAATGAAAAATTACTTTCAGTTCCGGTTTCTAACCTTAAGAATGCGGAAGAACATGCATTTGCACGACTTGGCAGTTCATCATTCCGGTTTGAATTTAAGAATTATGCAGTTGGTCATCGTTTTTATTTTATGTGTTTTTCTCGCATCTTCCGGTGCCGCGGATCTTTACCGCAGTAATGCTGATACCGCCCGCCACGCTATGGTGGTGGCGGCGCGCTCCGAGGCGGTGGATGCCGGCCTGAAAATGCTGCAGCAGGGAGGAAATTCTGTGGATGCAACAGTGGCGGCGGCGTTTGTGATCGGTGTGGTAGAGCCTTATGCCTCCGGCCTGGGCGGAGGTGGCGGCATGCTGATTTATATTCCGGAAAAGGGGGGATTCCATTACCTGGATTATTACGTGCAGGCTCCCTCACAAATCGATACGGCATTTTCGCCGGAGCGGGACCGGGAAACGGTAAGGTCCATCTGCTTACCGGGAACGCCCGCCGGACTCGTATCGGCCGTGGAAAATTTTGGCGCGCTACCGTTACCGCAGGTGATGCAGCCGGCAATAGAGCTGGCCCGGAACGGCTTTGTAGTGAATGATGTATTTTATGAGGCTGTGCTCGAAAAGCTGGAGCTGCTTCTTAATCATCCGGTCACCGCCGCCACCTATCTGCAGGAAAGTCTTCCCTACATGGTGGGGGATACCATAAAATTGCAGGGTCTGGCGGAGGTTCTGGAGGGGATTGCCCATAACGGCCGGGATTATTTCTACCGGAGTGAATTTACCCAACGCGTTACAGCGGCTATCCAGGCTGAACATGGATTGATCAGCAACGATGATTTTGCCAGTTACCGGACCCTTTTTAAACAGCCCGTCGCAATTGATTATCGAGGATACCAGGTTTTTTCGGCGGCTCCGCCACAATCCGGGGTGACATTTCTGGAAATCCTGAAAATTATTGAAAATATTCCGGAGAGCGATTGGAAGCCATTTGAACAGAGTGCACTTTCTGTTCATGTAATGGCCGGGGCCATTAAACGGGCGGATGCAGACCGCTATGCATTTCTGGCAGATCCCAGATTCAGTAAAGTACCATTGTCCGGTTTACTTAGTAAGGAATATGCCATCCAGAGATTCAACAGTATGGATTCCACTTATGATAACGAGGCGGACATTCCCAGTGGTAATCCCTGGCCCTTTAACCACCGTGAGCCCGCTGAACAACCGCAGCCGGTCATTCCGGAACCGCAGCACACCACTCATATATCGGTGATTGATGAAGACGGCAACATGGTTTCGCTTACCCAGACTCTGGGTTTTTTCTTCGGAAGTGGTTTCAGTATGGACGGGGTTATTTTTAATTCCGGAATGACCAATTTTAGCCGGCGTGGAATAAACAGGGCTGAACCGAATAAGAGACCGCGCAGTACCATTGTGCCCACCATTATCCTGAAAAATTCCGCCCCTTTTGCAGTGCTGGGTACTCCGGGAGGAGGAACCATCTTTAATACCATGGCACAGCTGGTGGTCCGGTTGATTGATCTGAAGCAGTCACCGGCTGCGGCTGTGGATGCACCGCGTTTCAGTACACGCTCCACCTCCCGCAGCCTCACTATGGAAAACCGCTTCGATCAGAATGTGATTGAGGATCTGGAAAAACAGGGATATGAAATCCGATTAACCGATCCCTTTGCCATTTATCTGGGAGGGATTCAGTTGATATACCATGATAGCCGTCATCACTATTTTATCGGTGTATCCGATCCACGGCGGGGGGGAGTGGCCAAGGGATTTTAGAGGCAAGAAAAAAGTTCAAAGATCAAAGTAAAGCAAGGGTAAAGGGAAAAGAAGTAGGCAGTATGCAGTAGGCAGAAAAACAGGATTAAAGAATGCATGGCGCATAGCGCAGAGCGGAAAGCGAAAAACCAAGGCGTCAGGTATCAGGTTTCAGGAATCAGACAAACTTGGCTAATATTAGAAAATTCGTGTCTGCAGTTTTTCTTAATCTATTTTGTACTTTGTGTTAGTTATTCTTGAATCCTGATTCCTGAAGCCTGAAGCCTGAATCCTATTTTCCCCTTGAGCCTTGTGCCTTGGTCCTTGTGCCTTGTACCTTGATCCTTTATCTTTTATGGATATGAGAATATTAAAATTTTACTTCAGAAAATCAACGATCCTCTTTGCAGGGGTGTGGCTGCTGCTGATTGCAGCTTTAAGCAGTGTGTATGCACAGGATGTGACAGCACGCCAGGGAATAGTTGCCAGTGCCCAGCCGGTGGCCTCACTGGCCGGACTGGAGATTCTGAAAAAAGGAGGAAATGCGGTGGATGCGGCGGTGGCCACGGCTTTTGCCCTGGGCGTGGTGGAGCCCAATGCCTCGGGAATTGGGGGAGGCGGGTTTATGCTCATCGGGATGGCTGAGGGGAGCGGGGTGGTCACTATCGATTTCAGGGAAATCGCCCCGGCCGCCGCAGACAGCACCCGTTATTATCGTTCCGCCGGTAGCTTTGACAGCCTGACGAACCGCGGACCCCTCTCAATTGGAGTACCGGGAGTGGTGGCGGGATTAAGCCTGGCCCTGGAAAAATATGGTACCATGACGTTAAGTGAGGTGCTGGCACCGGCTATTGGCTATGCCCGCCATGGCTTTGAAGTATCGGAAAATTTTGCAGGGATGATTTTTCAGAATTACGATCTGATAATGCGCTATCCCGCCACCGCGGCAATCTATTTGCGGGATGACCTGCCGGCCACCACCGGTTCGCTGATCACGAATCCCGACCTGGCACATACCTATGAAGTACTGGCTGCGAAAGGTCCGGAGGAATTTTACCTGGGGGAGACAGCCGCTGCCATTGCGAAAAGCGTAAGACAACAGGGCGGAATACTGACTGCTGCAGACCTGCAGCAATACCGTGCCATAATCAAACGTCCGGTGGCAGGCACCTATCGTGGCTACCGGATATTTTCATCGGCTCCCCCTGCCGGAGGTGGTACTCACCTGATTGAGCTGCTGAATATTCTGGAAAATTATGACCTGGTCGCTTTCGGACATAATTCGGCTGAATATCTGCATGTGCTGGCGGAAGCCATGAAAATTGTATTCACAGATAAGGACGAAAACATGGCGGACCCGACATTTTACAATGTTCCGGTGGAACAGCTAACCTCTAAACCTTATGCCGCCAGTCGCCTGCCTTACATCGATCCAGACCGTGCGTCCTTCAGCTATCAGTCTCCCCAGCTGGTGACCAGGGAATCCGGCAATACCACACATCTTTCAGTGGTGGACAACAGAGGAAACATGGTGGCCCTGACGCAGAGTATCAACAACTGGTTCGGATCGGGAATTACGGTGGAAGGCACCGGTATTTTGCTGAATAATCATCTGGCGGATTTTGAGTCGGTGCCGGGCCGGCCCAATTCTATCGAACCGTTTAAAAGGCCGGTAAGCGGCCTTGCCCCCACACTCATCTTCAGAGAGGGCAAGGGCTTTCTGACCCTGGGAACACCCGGTGGAACACGCATCATAAGTGCCCTGGCTCAGATTATCATCAATATTGTCGATTTTGGCATGGGTATGGACGAATCCATTGAAGCTCCCCGAATTCACGCTGATGGCCAAATACTGCAGATGGAAGGGAGGATACCTGAAGAGGTGAGACTGGAACTGCAGCAGAAAGGGCATAAAATTAAAGTTCGGGGTGATTTCGATAACTATTTCGGCGGGGCGCAGGGTATACTGATAAATGAAGTATCAGGCGAATTATGCGGCGGAGCAGATTCACGCCGGGATGGAGTGGTTTCTGGCTATTAAAAAGGAATCAACGGCGCTGGCTGATCAGGTGGAATAATATTATGAATAATAAGGAATTAGTCTATGCGGATCATTTTCTGTTTCTTTGTTATAATCAGTCTAATCATGCTGGATTGTGCCGGAACCCGTTATGAACTCACACCGGAAGCCCGGAGCATAATCGGTGAACTCGATTCTGTATCCGCCTCTGAGCATCTGGACCTTATGGAGGGAACCGTTTATCAGACACCGGCTTTTATTTTTGATGCCCCTGTCGATGGGCCGCATGTTATCATTCTGGGGGGAACCCATGGAGATGAACCGGCAGGGTATGAAGCCGCCTTGCGTTTAGTGAAGCATTTCAGCCGGACTCCGCCGGCCCGAGGCCGGATTATCATAGTTCCCCTGGCCAACCGGCTGGCAGTGGAAAATTATAACCGGCGAATCCCGGTTCCCGCAGACACAGACCGGGAAAGAGGAAATCTGAACCGCTGTTATCCCGGAAAACCGGACGGTTACCCCATGGAGCAGATGGCCTATGCCATCCAGATGCTGGCCGTTGGTAACAATGTAGAAGTTTTTATGGATCTGCATGAGGCGCGGCGGCCACACCTGGAAAACGATCCGGAGAGCAAACAGAAAAGCCTGGGACAGACCATTATTTATCATCCCAATGAAGCATCCACCTGGCTGCTGATGGTGATGCTGGATGAAATCAACGGCCGGATTGTAGATGAAAACAAGCGTTTTTCTTCCCTGGAACGTCCCATTAAAAACAGTGCCGCCTGGTGGGCAGGCAATTACCTGGATTGTGCCGCGTTTACCTTTGAAACTCCGCGAAACCTGCCCATCGAACAGCGCATTAAATATCACCTGGATCTGGTGGATATCGTCCTGAAGGAAAAAGGTATGCTGTAAGGGTTGTATAATAATACCCAGCATGCCAGCAGTATGATGGACATTGCTATGGCCATCAGTTTTGATCTTCCCGCCTGAAAATAGATATCTGCGGTGCCTGCCGGGGGCAGGGGAGAGGGAGCTACGGGCAAACCATTCTGAACAGCCAGAGACCGGATGTCCAGCAGATGAATGACCGGAATTCGCTTTTCCGCAAAATACATCAGTAAACCCCGTTCCGCATCCTGGCACGGCGAAAACGATTGTATCAAACCGGTGGGAAAATTGGTACTGTGAGCACAATCTCCCAGGGCGCTGTGATTGCCGCCCACATTGATAAATGCCTTAATGTTATGCCCACTATGAAAAAAAATCCACTTCCGTGCTACGGCTGCTTCGAAGGAAACAGGTTCAACAATTGAATAGTTATTTCGTTCTGCTGCCTTCCGGATGAGGGAATCACCACCCTCCCACAGCGAAGTCCCTTTATCCTCATTTCCGCCACAGGTCACCAGTGAGGAACGGTGGTGAATCATTTGCAGATCAAATAATCTTTTTTCGATATCCAGGTAGGTGAATTCCGGCAGATTGGCGCCAAAGCTGCTGGCTCCCACCGAACTGCTGATGAGGGGATAAGCCTGTAATTCCTCGCAGGCAATGATGGATGCAATATTTAATGCAGGGAAGGACCCGGACATTTGTAATGCCACGGTATCGCCTTTTTGCACATTCAGATTGATCAACCACAGGGTAATCAGTGCGGCAAAATCCGGATTAAGCGCAGTCTGCTTGGACTGCGGATTTCCCAGGGTTGTGGTGATGGGTGTGAATTCAGCGCCGATCCAGCCGGTTTTATTAGGATCAAGCAGTGGATCCACTTCCAGCTTTTTTTCCTGACGAAATTGTGTGATCATGTTTAGGGCACTTTTCATGCGAACAGAAGCATTTACCATATTATCACGGCCCGGTACCGGTTCTTTTTTAACCGGTAGAAGAAAGCTGACCAGCAACAGGAGCGAAATAATAAATACTGCAGACAGTCGTGTATCGGGAGTTGGAGAAGATAACAAATTCCGTATTTTTAAAGTAGTTTTCATGAGAGATTAAAAATAAAATACAGTCAGGATGAAATATACCACTGCCGAAACGACGGTCATTCCCATCAAGGTTTTGGGAATGCCCTGCCTGAAAAACTCATTGGCAATTAATCCCGGGATTATATAACCGATAGCCTGCAGGTCCATGGTGGCTTCCGGCAGGTGGATTCTCAGCCAGTCGAAAGCGGCACGAATGAGAAAACCCAGCAGAATAGCAGCCAGAAATCGTCTTCTGCCATAAATGACCGCGAAACGCGACAGAAGTAAGATTAGAAAATAAGTGATAAGACTTAAGAAGATTGTCACCAGAATTCTGAGCGGTTCCCGCATGTAAAGGGCGATGTAGCCGGGAACGACAATGCCTCCCGCCGTCAGGCCGGTTAATTCAAAAAACAGAAAACCGAAAAATATACCCAGTCCGAAGGACGTCAGGATCATAAACCGGCCCTCAATTGGGAGAGCAGCGATTCTGTTCCCTTATGATTTGCCATTCCGTATATGCAGCGGGGGTGGTCGAAACCTCTTCTGAGAAGTTCCGCTAATTTATTGTTTCCATTGATGTAATAAATCTTGTTTTTATTGGGATTTTCCCTGAAAAGCCGCCGCAGTATGAATTGGCCTGTCCCGGTTATCCATATATCGGCGAGAGGGAAATTTTCCTTCAGAAAAGTATAAAATTGCACGCTTCGCAGGGGCCGGTCGCTGCGGGTATTCAGAAGAACAATCTCCTGAACCGGGGTTCCGGTGCTTTCCCTGATTTTATGAACAATTTTACCGGCTGTTTCCCCGTCGTTAACGGAGAAAAGATTGTAAAAATGAAAATTGAGTCGAGAAAATGATAATTTAATGGATGCATCGGTCTGCAACCACTCCTCCCGGAATATCGAATCTGCCAGTTCCGGGTTTATCTCCAGCGAGTCACTTAACGTTCTGATCAACCCCCAGCTTTCTGCAATAATGTCATCCGGGATGTGATGAAGTTGCAGTGGATGGGGAATATTAGGGTACGAATAATACTGTGAATTTTTATTTTTTGTATGGGTGAATGCATCAGCAAGCTGCTCAGGCAAGAAATGGCGGCAATGTCCGTAAAAAGATTTGGAGATGGACCGGATGATCTCCTGACGGGACATACCCATGACTTCCTGGTGATCTACCTTCACGTTAGTGACGGCGAGATAAGTGGGTTTAAATATCCTGCCGGAAAGGATATGCTGGGTCTCCGGTTGTAGGGCCATGCACTCCATCACTACTGCATCCGGACGATATTTTTCCCATTTCATCAAAACCGATATGTTTTCCCTGATATTTGCAGGGGCAAAGCGTTTCATCAAGCGGGAGCCGCCATCAGGCAAAAGCAGCAGGGGCTCATCTCCGGTGGTCTTTGAACAGGTCACCCGGCCGGACTGGTTGAGCAGTTTGTGAAGGATTCTGACGGTAGTGGTTTTTCCCCGGGTACCGTTGATGAGGATACGCAACGGTATTTTATTCAGCACTCTGTGTAACCAGAGGTATTCTATGGCCAGCAACAGGACTATAAAGGCAGTGATAATCAGATAATAATTAAGGATCATGAGAATTAACCGGGGTTGTGATCAATAAAGGCCCAAGGACAAACATGGCAAAGGGGAAGAGCTCAAGGCTAAGGGATTCATCCTCCATCTTGAATCCTGTTTTTCTCTTTATCCACGAATTTCACGAATTATCACGAATCGTACAACTTGATGTTTACTCTATTTCAGGACGGGACAACTTTTTCCTGTTTCCTGGTACCTGAATCCTGAAACCTACCTTTCTGCCTGCCCGCCTGCCTGCTGCCCGCCTGGCGTCGGACAGGCAGGCAGGGCTTTAGACGGGCTTGTCCGGTACAGGGATGTGACGGGCCGACTGCCGACTTTTTTCCCTTTTCCTGTTTCCCTTAGCCATACTTTTTAATCCCATCCCCTCTACTTCTTTTCGCCGGCCGGCCCGGCCTGTATGATATTCATATTCTGTATACTATTTCCATCTATAAAACTGAATTGGGAAACCGTCCACAGATCACCAACCTTCATGGAGGTGGGTGCGGTGAGATAAATCGAGGAATTATCTTTCAGTCTCAACCTCACGGTTGGACGTATGGTTTTCAAAGAATCACTGTGATTGGAAAAATAATGAACCCGGATAGTGTAAGAACCTTGGGCTGCACTGATTATGCCGATGTCCTCGTCTCCTGAACTGTAACCGTAAGGATTCTCATCTCTACTCAGGCGGGGATTATCAAAAGTTGCCCCGGGATAACCCCAGTCCGGCTCAGGATTTTTGTACCAACAACTGTCACCATTCTGGTTGTTGATCAGATGCAGGTCAAAATCGCCGGCATCGCCGCCGCCGGAGGAATAACTGTCCCATCCCAATTGGATGTCAACACTATTCAGTGATTTCAGGGAATAAATCCGGTACGGATCGGATACGTAAGAAGGATTATCAGACGTACCCAGCCAGATTTGCAGAATGTTTTCTCCATCTGAAAGTGAAATATCACTGGAAAACCACCCCTTTACAGTGTTTAATGTTATCCGGGGCTGATCGTTTAACTTTATGGAGATGGATGTATCCGGATAATAATTTAGATTGCCGGATGAATAGATCTCGATCATTCCCTGAATTTCATACTTTTTGCCGGTAACCAGGTTATCGTTATTAATGATAGTATATTCACTACCGCTTGAATCGATCAGTCTTAAGGAATAAACAAAAAATGACGGTTGGTTGGGAATAAATGAACCAAGCACCAGGTCAGTCGCCTGCCTCGTCCCGCCGGATACCACTTCCACACCCTCCAGGTGGCCATAGAGAGGGTACTTCCTTTCATTAGCTTCCAGAGAATAAGTCCCTTCCGGAATATTTAAAAAAAGGTACTGACCGGCGGAATCGGTATAGGCTGTTATATCGGTTTTGACTATGCGGACATCTATTCCGGCCAGGTTAGCCGGAGCGTCCTCAAGCGCCGGATCAACCACCACACGGCCGGCAATGTTTCCCATCTCGGGAGATTTTATAACTTCTTTCTGGCAACCGGACAGTAACAGAAAAATTAATACCATAAAAATAAGGTGCTTCATGATGATATCCCTCCTTTTAGGGCAAGGCAGAAAATACAAGTTATAAGTTATAAGTTCTAAGTTAAAAGTTATTGTCGCTCAGGGAATAGGATTGAAGTAAAATCCATATACTTAAAAAGTGCTCAGGTTAAGAGACTCAATTTTTTATACCTATCATTGATAGCCTAATTTATGCTTTGAAAGATGAGAATCAATTAAAATTTAAATTGCCACTGCTGGTGTCTATTGTCCTGCCTTTCTACCAACTGAATGCTGAATTCTGGTCTCTGGCAAATTGTGAAATCACGGAAGATTTCATTCCGATTTGTTTTCCGGAGGAAAACGTATTTTTCGGGAATCTTGCCCTTGTGCCTGGCCGGTGAGCGATCGCGAGACGGGCCTACTGCCGACTGATTTTTGTCCACGCCTGCCCGGCGAACGATAGAGAGACTGGAATTACACTAATTATCACGAATTTCACAAATTTAAACAAGTTTTTCCTGATGCCTGAAACTTGATATATGACGCTTTGATTTTAAGCCTTAAGCTTTGTGCTATTCGCTTTCCGCTCTGCGCCTTTAACCTTTACTCTCTTTAATCTTTGATCTTGTCTTTCTGCCGACTGCCTACTGCCGACTGATTTTTGTCCACGAATTACACGCCTGCCCGGCTTTGGACGGGCTTTAGACGGGCCTGTCCTGCATATGGAGGTGACGGGAATTCTGTTCCCGGCAATCCTTTAGCCTTTATCCTTTAGCCTTTCTTTACCCTCTCACCCAACTAGCTACCCGGAGTCCAGACGGGCCGACTGCCGACTGCCGACTGTTTTTCCTTTATCCTTTATCCTTATGTCTTGCCTTTTACCCTCTTTCCTCTTCCCTGAAGCGGCCACTACGTGGTTATCTTGTCTGTAATGGCCCTTTTCCTTTTCTTAAGGGTCGATTTCAATGGGGATATTAAAAGAAAACTTGATATGCCTCTATTCTGATATAATATTAAATAATGGATCTGTGGGATGTGAGATGAGAACCGCTCTGAATCCTATGCAGGTATAATTATTGATGCTCTGCCTGAAAGACCAGGTTAATGCTTGTGATGATCACTGGGCACGGCTGTTCGAGGCAAATTGGTAACGGGAAATTGAAAAGTGTATAAACAATGGCGGGTACAGAAGAGAATCTAAAAGAACGCATATATAATTTCCTGGGTCTGAATAAAACGGTTTTGGCGCTTTCCATCGCACGCATGTCCGATGCCATGGGAAACAGTATTCTATTCATTATCATTCCTATTTATGTCACCAGAATGCAGGACATTTACTTTCATCTCCCCGTCCCTGTGCTGGTAGGCATTTTACTTTCCATGTACGGATTTATGAATTCCCTGCTGCAGCCTTTCATGGGCGCCTTATCCGATCGACTGGGCAAGAGAAAACTGCTCATCATGGCCGGACTTGTTATCATGGGACTCAGTACTCTTACCTTCATTCTGGCACATAATTATTTCCATCTGTTGATCCTGAGGACATTACAGGGGGTAGGCGTAGCTATAACCATACCGGCCTCCATGGCCCTGATGACCGCCGTCACTAAGAAAGAAACCAGGGGAGGTGCCATGGGTGTATACAGCACCCTACGGGTAATCGGGTTTGCCATTGGTCCCCTCATTGGTGGATTTATCCAGGTTCATTTCGGATTTGCCTTAACTTTCATTGTGGGAGCCGGCTTCCTTTTTCTGGCGGTATTTCTGGTGCAGATCTGGGTAGATGATGTTACAATGCCGAAAGATAGCCAAAGTCAAAAGAAGTTTAAAATTTTTGACCGTTCTCTAATGAAGTCGGGTATTATGAGTACGGCTTTAGCCACTTTTGTGATGGCCAGTTCCTTCTCCATGGTTACCACTCTGGAGAATGAATTCAATTCCAGATTGGGGATCAATGCATTCGGTTTTAGTATTGCTTTCAGTGCCCTGATGATTGGCAGGTTGATATTCCAGGTGCCGCTGGGCCGCTTCTCCGATTTTATCGGCCGTAAACCCATTATTCTGATGGGCTTGCTTCTTCTGGGGCCGGTAACCGCTTTGCTGGGTGAGGTTAATACCCTGCTTCAACTGATATTATTACGAGTATTCCAGGGTGTGGCCTCCGCCGGAATTGCTGCTCCTGCTTTCGTGGTTGCCGGGGATGTATCAACCAGCGGCGGAGAGGGTCGTCAGATGAGTATCATTACCACCGGCTTCGGTCTGGGATTGGCGGCCGGTCCTTTAATTGCCGGACTACTGGCAGTGGTTTTCTTCGAATTTCCCTTTGTGACCCTTGGCTTATTCTGCTGGATTACCGCCTGGGTGATTTATCGTTATATGCCTGAGACCATTGAAAGAAAATCCACCCTCTTTACTAAAAAGAAAACCTACCATAAAAATTCATAAAAACTTCATCTTCATTCATTTATATATATATGTGTTTTAGGAAGAGTAGCTGATTTGTAAAACTATTATAGTTATCTGTTACTATCAGACTTAACCTTTTTTGTTGATATTACAAATATGTTTCATAAAGACACCTGATGCAGAGAGTATATAATTGTAAGAAGGAGGTATGATGAATCAGTCAGAAAAGAAATATGATCTTGGAATGATTGGACTGGGTGTGATGGGAAGAAACCTTGTTTTGAATATGGCGGATGAAGGTTACACCGTTGCAGGGTTTGACAAGGATGAAGATAAAGTGGAAGCCCTGAAAAAGGAAGCCGCGAATGATAAAGTATTCGGTGCAAAAAATCTGGAAGAATTTTTAAAAAGCTTGAAAAAACCGCGGGCGGTCATGATGCTGGTGCCGGCGGGTGATCCGGTGGATTCGGTTATAGCTGAACTGCTGCCTCACCTGGAGAAGGATGATATCATCATCGATGGTGGAAATTCACATTTTGTTGATACTGAACGGCATTTTAAGCAACTCTCGCATAAGGGTATTCAGTTTATCGGCGTTGGCATTTCCGGGGGAGAGGAAGGCGCCCGCCATGGTCCCAGCATGATGCCGGGTGGAACTGAAAAAGCTTACCGCCGGGTGAAGGACATTTTTGAAGCGGCTGCCGCCAAGGTGAAGGGCGAACCATGTGTTACTTACCTGGGCCCCAAATCAGCCGGCCATTATGTTAAAATGGTGCATAATGGCATAGAATATGGTATCATGCAGCTGATTTCCGAAACCTATCACATTTTTAAAAAGGTTGTCGGACTTAATGATGATGAACTGCACCAGGTTTACAAAAAATGGAATGAGGGAGATCTGCAATCCTACCTGGTGGAAATTACCTCCGCTATTTTCTCGCAGGTGGATCCCAAAACATCCGGCAGACTCATTGATGTAATTCTGGATGAGGCCAAACAAAAAGGTACCGGAAAATGGACATCACAGGATGCTATGGAACTTCAGGTTCCTGTCCCTACCATTGATGCAGCGGTTTCTATGCGAGATCTTTCGGGCTATAAAGACGAAAGGGAGAAGGCAGAAAAAATCCTGAAGGGACCGGATCCGTCATTCGGTGGAAACAGGGATGACTTTATCGCAAAAATGGAAGGGATTCTTTATTTTTCCATGATTGCTACCTATGCGCAGGGTTTTTCACTGCTGCGCAGAGCATCGGAAAAGTATAATTACAATCTTGACCTGGTGGCGGTAGCGCGTATCTGGCGGGGAGGCTGCATTATACGTTCTGTGCTGCTGGATGAATTTATGAAAGCCTTCAGGAAAAATCCCTCACTGGAAAATCTGTTATTGGATTCCCATTTTTCCGATATTATGATGAAAAATCAGGATATGGTTCGTGTGGTTGTCCGGCAAGCTGCAGAATGGGGTATTCCTGTTCCAGGGCTTATGGCCAGCCTGGGATATTACGACGCCTACCGGCGGGCATGGCTTCCGGCTAATCTGATCCAGGCACAACGGGACTATTTTGGATCCCACACTTATGAACGCATTGATGAAAAGGGAACCTTCCATACACAGTGGAACAAAGAATAGGGAGACAATATGGCCAAAAAAATGAAAGACAGTGGAACTATTATCACCATATTCGGAGGAGGCGGAGATCTTACCTGGCGGTTGCTCATGCCGGCCATTTACGATATTTTTCTTGATAAAAGACTGGGCGAAAATTTCAATCTTATCGGTATGGACAGTAAGCAATTGTCCAGAAATAAATATCAGGAGGAAATACGGAGTGGCGTGAATAAATTTTCCCGCCGCGGTAAAACTAAGGACGGAGACTGGAAAAAATTTGAAGATCATCTGTATTATGTCAAGGCCGATTTTACAGACAAACAGGCCTATGACAAACTTGCCGCATTTATTTCCGGTGAAGAAAAAGAATGGGGGAAGAAGACTCAGAAGATCTTTTATCTGGCTATTCCACCAGACTTTATTGAAACAATTGCAAAACTGCTAGGTAATTCCGGTTTAATGCGGGATAAGGAATCCTCACGGCTGGTGGTTGAAAAACCGTTTGGTCATGATCTGGATAGTGCGCAGGCATTGAATAATATGCTGACATCACATTTTCACGAAAACCAGATTTACCGCATCGATCATTATCTGGGCAAAGAGACGGTACAGAATATTCTGGCATTCCGTTTTGCCAATGCCCTGTTCGAGCCCATCTGGAACCGGAATTATATTGATCATGTTCAGATTACGGTTTCCGAGCATCTGGGTGTTGAACACCGGGGTGGATATTATAATGGGGCCGGTGCCCTGCGGGATATGATCCAGAACCACCTGCTGCAGCTGTTATGTCTCGTTGCCATGGAACCGCCGGTATCGTTCGATGCCAATGAAATTCGCAATAAAAAGGTTGATGTTCTGCACGCCCTGCGAAAATACCAGCGGGACGAGGTTCACAAGTTTGCCGTTCGCGGTCAGTATGGTCCGGGCTGGATCAAAGGCGAACAGGTCATCGGGTACCGGGATGAACCGGATGTGGATCCCCGGTCCAATACCGAAACATTTGCAGCAGTGAAATTTTTTGTCGATAACTGGCGCTGGCAGGATGTGCCTTTTTACATAAGGACGGGAAAAAGAATGCCCGATAAAATCTCCGTGGTCACCATTCAGTTCCGGCCGGTTCCACACTACTCATTTCCGATGGAAGCTATTGAGAACTGGCAACCTAACCGGCTTGTGATTTCTATTTATCCTCAGAAGGGTATCCGGCTGCGTTTTCAGGTCAAGCAACCGGGTTTGAAAATGATACTGAATCCGGAAGACATGAGTTTTAATTATGATGATGCATACAGTGTACAACCACCCGAGGCGTATGAGACATTGTTGGTGGATGTTATCGAGGGAGACGCCACGCTCTTTATGCGGTCAGATCAGGTGGAGCTTGCCTGGGATCGCCTGATGCCCATTCTGAATGTCTGGAAATCGTCCCCTCCGTTGGATTTTCCGAACTACGAGTCCGGCACCTGGGGACCGGAAGATGCCGAAGCTCTTATCGCACAGGATGGGAACCACTGGATTATGCTGCAATTATCTCCGGAGAATAAAACAAAATAACGAATTGGGATTATATCCACTGATCAGGTTGAAGAAGGAAATTGCTTTTGTTTTGTTATTTGTAAATCGTGGGTTTTCAGGTTCATATCTGTCTTAAGTAAGAAACTCCTGGCCCTTAGTGCATTACTTGTTATTTCCCTCTTCGAACAATGAATGAGTTCCTTCCTCTGAAGGGGAACAGAGGGGAAGTTTGTATTATCCCATCCCCACCATGAGAATTTAGTTCCCAACTTCACTGATCTCCCGGTGATCACCCGGGCGTAAAACAAAATAAGTGATCTGAAGGATTTTGTATATTTTCCTCAATATAAATCAGCCCGAAAAGATGATCAATCCAGGTTGATTATTTGAACAAACAGGGGACAACTAAATCAGAGGTTATTCACCTTCACTGGCAATTCCAATTATTCCGCAAGCCACCCGCGGACCGGCATTTCCCGTGGGCTGGGTTTTCAGATCGTCAGGACCCTTATGAATAATAATGGAACGACCAATAATTGAATGGGTACCATTCAATGACATTAAGTTATCTACCCGTTCATATACGGCATGACCGGATTCATCGGCGGTAATATTTCCCAGATCCCCCACGTGTCTTTCCATATCATTGGGCCCCCCGTGCGATTTTTTCTCAGGATTATAATGTCCACCTGCCGAAGTTGCATCAGGTGCGCTGCAGTTTCCGAGTTCATGAATATGAAAGCCATGTTCTCCTGGCGTTAAACCGGTTATATCAGCGACAATTTTTATACCGTTCGATTCCTGGGTAAACGTTACTAAGCCCTGCACATCATTTCCCTCAGTACCATGAATTACCGCAATTGCTCTGGTCACCTGCACTGCCGATTCAGTTTTACCGGATTGCTGCGTTCTACACCCTGCCATCAGCAACACTACCACAAGAAGGCTGAAAATGGTAACTTTGTGTTTAAAAATAAGCATTACTTCCATCCTCCTTTCTGCATAACTCTCCTTTTTTATAATTTTTACTATATATATTGATCCAAGATGAAGG
The DNA here is from genome assembly GCA_964461135.1 of uncultured Caldithrix sp. GTDB lineage: Bacteria > Calditrichota > Calditrichia > RBG-13-44-9 > RBG-13-44-9 > RQOF01. The sequence goes on from CAYWTB010000044.1 coordinate 18,200, forward strand.
AATAATGAAGAAACGGTGAAGCCAGAGGGAGTAGTAAAATCAAGATCTTTCAGAATAGCAGCAATGGCCAGACCATCATGCTGCCGGGAATAAGGAAGTGTTTATTCGGTGTGGTGCTTCTAAATTTTATTCGCTGGTAAATTTTTGGGCGAATTTTGACATGAGTTCATATACAGAAGGTACTTTTTCCTCCAGGCGTAATCGGGTCTCCGGTGATATTGTATTTTCGCTTAGCGGGACTCGTTTTACGTATTGCTGTATCATTCCCGCCCGGCGGTGGTACTTATATTCATACACAAAATTGCCGGCAACATCCAGTTGTACCTCCTCATTTAAAAGATTGGGCCTGCTGATATAGAATTCGCTTTTCTCAAGAGTTTGGTTATTGAATAATCGTTGTGTTTTCAAATAATTGTATAATTCAACAGCCATGTTTTCGGATGGATCAATCAGGGTAATAACCGGAGAAAACAGTGCGCGGTAAGGATAGATTCCATTTTCCCTGAATTGATAGAGCCGGTTAAATTTGGCAGCAAAAACTTCCTGGTAAAAGGGATAATGCGTGCAGGCCAGAATCACTGATTTCAATCTTTCGGTGCTGCCAGATTTTTTCATCTGTTCCACCACAGTGAGTACATGGTAGGCGATATAATTTTCCACTGAATTAATCTGGATATTGACGGGATTGTCCCCGGATCCCTCGAAAAGCATATTATTCCCACTCCAGTCAAAACCATAGCGGTTCAGGATGGTGAGATCAATAGAGATTTCGGGATGGTTTTCGGTAGGTCCTTTATAGGCGTCCCTGGGAACGGCAGCAGCGGGATCAATAAACTCAGTGGCCCCGTCAATAGCGCCTGCCAGGCCGATACCGGCTTGCTGGTAAACGGTTATATTTCCCTTCATGCCGCGGTCAACCTTGATTCGCCCAAGGGCTTCCACGTATCCGTTGGAGGCGACTGTTCCGGCCGTTGCCATCACAGCAACCGTGCCATTTTCATCTGTCCCGAACTGATCAAGTGCCGCCGTTACTGCGGCATCAATAACACCGATTACTTTTACATCAAGGTCCGCCGTTTTAAGAAATCTGTCTATGTCCGCTTTTCCGGTGGCGGTGGCTGTATTGCAGGCAATGAGAATCACTTTTACCGGTTCTTTATCGGACCGATACCGGGAATCAGCAGGGGAGAGGTAATAGTTTCTGCCTAAAAGGAATTGAACATCCTTAATGATGTGTTCTTTTAACAGATCGATATTGTTTTCCCTGGAATAATTACCATAGGGCATGTTGGCCTGGTCTGCCAGAAACTGGAAATATTCCTGCCGGAAATCTTTGATTCCGTCTCCGTTTTCCAGGTACTGGTGGGTCTGGTTGTTAAAACGGTCCAGGTTAACGATCACGTCCAGGACTGCAAGGCCACCGGTTCCGGAGTCAAATATCCCCACCGGTAAATCAGGATTGTTTTCCGGGTAATTTTGGGTATCCAGGTAAAAGAAACTGGATTGATCTGACAAGATGGCATCTGCAATGGCAGGCTGACTGCGGTCCTGTCCGCGCAGGAAAGTAGACATAAGAATTGATAAAAGCAGTAAGCTATGAAATGATTTGTACATAGGCGGTCCCGGTTTTTTAATGATTACCTCAGTGTTATTTCCGCTACAGCGTATAAAAACCAGTACAAAATACAAAGTAATAGAGAGAAAGTAAAAAATAAAAAGTAAAAAACCATGTGCCGGTCTTTAGTTTGGGAACAAAGCACAAGGCTTCCCGACGAAACGACCGGAGGGAGTCAGGGAGTCGGGAAGCCTAGCTCCTGGTACCTGGTTCCTAGTGCCTTTCCCCTTTCCCCTTTATCCTTGCGTCTTTCCCTTTAACCTTGCACTTGACATCTGTTTTCTGAATCCTGCCGCCTTAAAAAGACGTCGCCAGGCCAACAGGAAAAAATCTTACCGTAAGGCCAAGACTGACCCGATTCCTCTGGTTCAGTGAAAAGTATATCCCGGGGGAAAATTTATAGATTTTCAGCAGTCCGGGATACATATTGAGGCGGAGTTTGAAATCCTGTGTTTTGGAATAGATCAGTGAAGCCAGGAGGGAATTATTACGGTCATAAAAAACACCGGCAGTTAAAACCAGGTCGGCAGTCAGTTCCCGCAGATCCCGGCGATTACTCTGATCTACCAGTTTATTAGCAACCATCCCCAGACCGAAGGAAAAACAGTCTCCGTCGGATTGCCGGAAGGACAGACCCAATTCTCCATGGGTACCGAAATGGTAAAATAACCCCAGACTCTGGTCTTTTTTCAGCCAGAGCTTCATCACAAAATTCTGACCCAGGTTTTCAAGGGATTTGGAGGCAGGATTAAAGGATATCTGATAGGACCAGTCTGCCATGTTCAATGTATGACTGAAAAATCTGGATACGGTATTGCTGCTGAACAGCAGAATTCCCAGGGGATTAAATATATACATGTCTGCAATCGGGTCCGGATCGTAACCCACATAATCATTGCTTTCAACTACTTCATTCAGAAAATGGTAAATAGTGAGGGTGATTAAAGAAAAAATTTTGGGATAAGGATAATTATGATAGTAAAACCAGGATTCCATCATGCGGTAGGACATGCCGCCACCGATCACATGCAGGGTATAATTCGGCCAGTAATATGCTTCACTATCATCAAAACTGAGAGGAATAATCTGGGTTTCTATAAAATGGGACACACCCTCTTCTTTTATGGCGGATATAGGATGCGATAAATTCCAGGTGAGATTTTTCAAACCGGTTTCGTACTGAATATCCACCACGCTGTTACCACGGTTATCCATCTGCAGGATTCCGAATCCGCCGTTAAGAATCAGGTGAAGCGGATGAATAAGCGATTCACTTCCGTAATTTAGCGGCTGGTAGAAATATTGCTTATTTTCCCGATCCTGAGCCCGTAGTCCGGAGCAGGCAAAAAACAACATATTTAAAAACAGTAATATAATCGATAATCTCTTTGCCATATTTTTTTTTCTGATCACTGATCTTAACTTCCATCCTTTGAAGAAGAACTCCGGGTCTTAAAAATTGAGGTTGGTGAAAACTTACTGAATTCAGGATGCATTATTAAGATTTATCCGGCTTCTTCAATTATCGAGAGGAGCATCACGCCAGTTTATAAATAAATTCATTTATTAGTTGAGTATCCTTCCCTCTTTCTTTCCGACCATTAGCTTCAAATTTATTATTAGAAAATGAATTTGGATAATTATTATTTTTGTTTTTCTAAAATCATCCTGTAAAAACCTTTTATCTTGTATTTAAATCGGGAGCCTGATAGATTTAAATGAACTTATGTTGGGGATTTTGCAGGAAAGTTGTTGGCACCAAAAAACAAGATGAAGGGAAAAACCAGTTGACCCGCCCGTCTGGCCACCCTGGCCTGCCTGTCCGATGCCAGGTGGGCAGCAGGCAGGCGGACAGGTCTCGCTTACGCTCACCGGACAGGCCCGTCTAGATGCCGGGCAGGCAGTTGGCCTTCAAAACAAAAACATGTCCACTAATTTCCCGAATTAATCAGCAAAGGGCAAAACGGAGAAAAAATAACAGGAACCCTTTGCATATAAAAGAAATTTAAAAAATTATTTATGGGATTCCCTTTCAAATCCCTGGGCAATATTGTTGGATATTGATAAACCTGTTTTGTAATATGATCTCTGAAACTATAATTCCTTAAGATTTTCAATTTTCTATATAACAGGGTACTTAATCGGGCTGATTTTTGCTACACCTCTAAATCTTCAAACCTCAAATATTGAAAATTTTCCAACCTCCATCCCTCCCCTTAATCTAGTTTTCTTTATCCCTCATTCCCAAGATTTTTTTCCGTTTGTCTTGTCCTTTTTCCCTTTCCCCTTTCCCCTTTCTTCTCAACTCCCAAGTTTCTCCATGTCTCATATCCTTCTCAACACCTTTCCCGCATGCTCACCGGTATGTTCTCCCTTCCGGATCGTGATTCTGCCGTTGACGATTACATATTCTATTCCTGTCGGATATTGATGTGGCTCCAGATAGGTTGCCCGGTCCATAACGGTTTCGGGATTAAATACCACAATGTCAGCATAATAATTTTTTTCCAGTATCCCGCGTTGTTTGAGGCCTAGTTTCTTCGCCGGCATGGAAGTCATTTTCCTGACGGCCGTCTCCAGTGCGAATACTTTCTCTTCGCGGCTGTAACGTCCCAATACCCTGGGAAAAGTGCCGTAGTAACGGGGATGCGGTTTGCCTTCGGCCAGTTTACCGTAGGGTGCTACGGCAGAGCCGTCTGAACCCACCATGACCAGGGGAGAAGACAGTACTTTCTTAAGATTCCCCTCATCCATGGCAAATCCCATGATATTTACCCGGCTTTTTTCTTCTACCATCAGTTTTTTGATAAATTCAAAAGGAGATAAACCGGTTATTTGTGAACATTCCGAAATTGATTTTCCCTCGTATCGTTTATTCTCTTCGCTGAAACAGGAATTGATTACCAGCCGATCCCAGCCACCAATATTTGTGCTGCGCTTCTCGGCATATGCTTCAATATCGGCACTCTGCCGGGGATCGGACAGTCTGGCCAGCATCTCCCGGGTTTCTCCTTCCCGTGCCCATAAAGGAAGCAAAGCGGAAAGTCCGGTACTCCACGCGTCATAAGGGTAGCGGTCTGCATGAACCGGCAGGCCCTCATCCGAAGCGGCGCGGATCATCTCCAGGAGGTGGTCCACCTTAGACCAGTTATTTCTATTGCACGCTTTCAGGTGAGATATCTGCAGAGATACTTCAGCCTGCCGGCAGATGTCCAGGGCTTCCTGCACCGCTTCTTCCACCCGGTCATCTTCATTGCGCATATGAGTGGCGTAGATACCGCCCCGTTTGGTAACCACGCGGGACAGTTCAATCAGCTCCTTTGTTTTGGCGTAACTCCCGGGTGCATATTCCAGTCCGGTGGACAGGCCAAAACTGCCCTTCTGCAGTGTTTCATCCAGCAGTTGTTTCATTTTATCCATCTGTTGTGAAGTGGGTACCACATCATTTCTGCCGACCACGTAGCTCCGCAGCATGCCGTGACCGGTAAGTGTGACATAATTTAGTGAGATCTTTCTGTTCTCCAGTGCCTGGAGAAATCCGCTGATATCCCTCCAGGTGACATGATATCCCTTTTTGCTAAGTTCTTCCTCCAGCTCTCCGAAGTCATTATCATTAAGTGGAAATGGGGCATAACCGCAATTTCCCGAAACTTCTGTGGTAATTCCCTGATGGATTTTACTTTCCGCATTCGGATTTACCAGAAGTTCCGTATCGGTATGGGTGTGTATGTCTATAAATCCCGGGCAAACAACCAGTCCCGCGGCATCAATAACATGGTCTGCAGTTGCCGGTCCCAGGTCTGCAATAGCACTAATCTTGTCACCCTTAATACCGATATCACTCTTTAAAAAACCGGAGCCGGAGCCATCGGTAACCAGACCATTCTTTATAATTATATCGAAACGGTTTCTCAGGGAACAGCCAACCATCAATCCTGCAGTCACGGTCATCCCGGTTTTAATGAATTCTCTTCTGTTTATTTTTTGGCTCATTTTTACCTCATGTTTATAGAATTTTACATAAAATAAAAGATACTTTCCCTCATCAAGCAATCAGGACGATCACCACAAACGGTGAATGGTTTCTATTAATCATGAAGTTAGTATTCTCTCTCCTGAAATGCAAGGATCGTCTCCGTCAAAAGGGAATTTAACCGCATACCTCATCAGGGAAAAGGAGATCGATATGGAAATTAAATACAAATGAAAAACTTCATGCTGTATTACCTCTCAATTAATTTGTGATAAGAGCGAGAAATCAGCTAAATCCCCTAAAAACATGTAACCATCTTTGAATCATCAGTGAATCTTAAACAGGTGAGGCATTTGTAAAAAACAGGGAAAAATCCGCCTTTGAGTACTGGGAGTACCGTGCAAACATCACTGTGAATTTATTTCCCATCCCTTCATACTATCTTCATAAAAAGAATTTAAAATTAAATTGGAATTAAACAAAAAATGAAAAAGAGGAAGATAGCATGGGTAAACAGTCAAAAACCCCGATATATAGGAAAGTAATAATAGCAATAGTTTTCCTGCAGTCACTGTTATTTACTATCCCTGACCTTCATGCCCAGTATTTCGGGCAAAATAAAGTCCGGTACAGAAGCTTCAATTTTAAGATTCTCAAAACGGAACATTTCGATGTTTATTTTTATCCTTCGGAGGAGAAGATGGCCAAAGCCGGAGCGGAAATGGCGGAACGCTGGTATTCCCGCTACGAGACGATTTTGAAGGAACAGTTGAATGGCAGACAACCCCTAATCCTGTATGGCAGTCATCCCGAATTTGTACAAACTAATACCACCTCTGAATTTTTAAGTCAGGGGGTGGGTGGTTTTACCGAGCCCTTAAAACGCCGTATTGTATTACCACTGGGTAGTTCTATGGAAGAGAGTGATCATGTCATTGGTCATGAATTAGTGCATGCCTTTCAGTATAACCTTACCGGACAGGGTGAAGGTGGTTTTATGGGTTTTGAAAATCTGCGGCTGCCCTTATGGTTCGTGGAAGGAATGGCGGAATATCTTTCAATAGGTTCGGAAGATCCCAATACAGCCATGTGGATGCGTGATGCGGTCAGATCCTTAAAAAAACTACCTGATTTGGGTGGACTTCAGAATCCTCGGTATTTCCCCTATCGCTGGGGTCAGGCGTTGCTGGCTTATATCGGAGGACGCTGGGGAGACCAGACCATTGGAGAGATGTTGCGGGCCGCTGGCAGAAAAGGAAATATTGAAGATGCCATCCGCAACACACTCAATGTGGGGTCTGATACTTTGATAGCCGACTGGCATCAGGCCCTCCATTCGGCATACGATCCCGTCATGGTTTTAACGGATACTGCTTATGCTAATGCCACCCTGCTGGTGAGTAAGAAAAAAGGTGGTGGTGAATTGAATGTGTCTCCGGTGTTGAGTCCTGATGGTAAGAAAATGATCTTTTTTTCTGAAAAAAGTCTTTTTGCCATCGATCTGTATATGGCTGATGCCCACACCGGTAAGATAGAAAAAAAGCTGACCAGTATGGAGCTGGATCCCCACTTTCAGGGCATTGAATTTATTAATTCAGCTGGGGCCTGGGATCCTTCCGGAGAGAAAGTTGTATTTGGCAGTGTTGTTAAAGGTGTTCCGGAGCTTACCATTGTAAATGTAAGGAATAATAAGATTGAGGATGAAATACGTTTTGCTAAACTCGGAGAGATTTTGCATCCATCCTGGTCACCTGACGGAAATTCGATTTTATTTTCTGCCCAGGTTGGAGGAGAATCTGATCTCTACCTGTATGATTTAAAAGACAAGAATTTTGAACAACTTACCCAGGATATGTATTGCGAACTTCAGCCGCAATGGTCGCCGGACGGCCTGCAGATTGTTTTTGTTACCGACCGGTTCACTACCAGTCTGAAAACCTATAATAGCGGAAACTATGAATTGGCAATCCTGGACCTGACCACCAAACAGATTAGACGAGTTCCCATCTTTAAATTAGGCAAACATCTTAATCCTCAATGGTCACAGGATGGCCAGAATCTGTTCTTTGTGTCTGATCGGAATGGTATCAGCAATTTGTATCGATATAATATTTCCACCCGGCAAGCTTTTCAGTTAACCAATTACTATACCGGAATCTCCGGAATTACCTCTCTGAGTCCCGCTATTTCGGTTGCGGGTGAACAGGAAACTGCTGTATTCAGTACCTACCAGAACAGCGATTTCAACATTTATTCAGTGACCGATAAAGATGTTCTGACCGGCAAACCTGTCCAACCCGACAGCTTCATACCTCTAACCTATCTGGATCCGGGGCAGTTGCCGCCGGATAACCGGACCAATGACCTGGTGGATTCCATGCTGGCCAACGTCCATCTGGGGCTGGAGCCGGACAGCACCTTTAAGATTAAACCGTATCGCCCCAAATTTTCACTGGATTATGTGGGGCAACCTTTCCTTTTTGCCGGCGCAGATCGATACGGTGTGGGAATAGGCGGGGGAGTATCTCTTTATTTCAGTGATATGCTGGGGAATCAGAGTTTGGGCACCATGCTGCAAATTCAATCAGATCAAATATCTACCGATATCGCTGCTGCTGCAGGATATATAAACCAGAAATCACGCTGGGACTGGGGTGCCAGCGTTCAACAAATTCCCTATATTTACCAGGCATATGCAGCCGGGTATGCACTAAAAGACAGTAACCTGGTCTATGTAGAACAGGAAGAACGGTTTCGCCAGATAGATCGTGATGTTGCCCTGTTTACCGCTTATCCATTCAACCAGGCCGCACGGATTGAATTTAGCGCCGGATTCCGCAATGTTTCCTTCAAAGGGAATTTGGTTACCTGGGTGTATGATCCCTACTCAGGAACACAACTTGAGAAGCACAATGAAAATTTGCCCATACCGGGTGCTATCAATATGGGGACGGGAGCAGTTGCTTTTGTGTACGATTATTCGGTATTCGGTGCTACCGGTCCCTTATTGGGACAGCGGTTCCGGTTTGAAGTTGGTCCGAATTACGGAAACATTAAATATTATACACTTCTGGGAGATTACCGGCATTATTTCATGCCGGTCAGGCCTTTTACCCTGGCTTTCCGGTTGATGCATTACGGGCGTTATGGGCAGGATTCGGAAGATTTTCGTCTATTGCCCTTATATATGGGGTATCAGTATTTTATCAGAGGTTATTCTGCCGGTTCATTTAGTGTCTCGGAAGCTTCCAATTCAGAAAACAAAGGTTATAGGGCATATAATAGCCTCTTTGGCAGTCGACTGGCGGTGGGTAACGCGGAATTGCGCTTTCCGCCCCTGGGTCTTTTAAAATTGGGGAGTGGTTATTATGGTTACCTTCCACTGGAATTTGCCCTGTTCTTTGATGCCGGTGTTGCCTGGTTTCATAATGATAAACCGGATTTTCTGGGAGGTAATCGCCTTCTGGATAAAAGTTATGGTATAACAGCTCGTCTGAATTTATTTGGATTTGCCATCGGGCAGGTCAGTTTCGTAAATCCCATCGACCGGCCTGAAAAAGGGTGGTTCTGGCAGTTTGATCTGCTCTCAGGATTTTAAAGAAAAGGAAAATTTGTGGAAAAACGAGCAAAATTTTCGTTATGGTATTTTCTTTTCCTGCTGGTTGGCATATTCCTCCTGGAATGTCTTTTCTTCGCGCATCCGGAAGGGAAAGCGATTTCCTACAGTAGATTTCTTGAACTGGTTACTTCCGACAGTGTCAAAAGTGTGGTCATCGAAACGAATCAGATCTATGGTCTGCTGAAAGTATCACAGGACAGCATGAAAATCGCAAAAACAACTGCCGGTTCTGCTGATTCCTTAAAACAGGCGTCACAGCACCAGACTGCCAGCAGTGCAAAGGACAGCAGTGCGGCACTGGCAGCTAAAGCAAAGAAAGAGGAAACTCCTCAACATTCCTTCACCCCATGGCGGTTATTACCTGGGAATGAAAAAGAAAAATACGACCAACTGGTCAAGAAGCAGTTTACCGTGGTTCGTCTGGATGACCCGAACCTGCTGGAGCTCCTGCAGGCCCACCATGTGACCATCCGGGGGAAAATCGAGTCCGGTTTTCGGAAAAATTTGTTCTATAACTGGATAATTCCATTTGAGTACTTTTTTTTCTGTGGATCTTCCTCTTCCGCCGGATGGGAAAAGGCCAGAATTTTCTGAATATGGGAAAAAACAATGCTAAAATTTTTGAATTGGATCCTTTGCAGAAAGTGTCCTTTAAGGATGTGGCAGGGATTGATGAGGTGGTGGATGAGGTGAAAGAAGTCGATTTTATTGGGATTGATTGGAGTGAGTTTTCTTTTTATTCAAAGTTGCGCGGGAACACGGGGATCTGCTCCTCCGCCGGTAACGATTCCCGAAATTGTTAAGATGAGCAAAGAAGGTGTTCCGTCTCAGAAGATTATTGAGAAAATGAGGAAATCTCACACCGTATACCGGCTGGATGTCGATCAGCTGGCTCAGCTCGAAAAGGAAGGGGTATCTGCCCCTGTAGTCAATTACATGCAGAAGGCCTATCTCAAGGCGGTACGGCGCAATCAGAAACTGGAAGACTGGAGCTACTGGTGGCCGCGGGATTGGATGGATACTGGTATGGAGGTCCGGCTTTTGGATGGCCTTATGAGTACTGGAACTGGGGACCTGATTCCGACTGGGGAGATGAGGATTAAATTGTCAACTGTATTTTCAAAAATGCTGCATGAATCGAAGTATTTTTAAAAGTTTGAATTTTCATTGGAATCCTTTTCAATTGATGAAGCAATAAGAATTGCGATTCCGGAAGACCCCCGGTAAATATCAAATTTAACCATAACATGTGAAATCACCAGGCAATATGCCTGGTGACTTTTTTTAATCAGAGAGGATTAGGTCTCCACTTATGTTCATTTAGTGAGGAAATTTTTCACCCTGAAATGAAAGAAATTAATAAAATTCTGAAACCGTCTGTAAATCTGCTATGAGACAGTTTTACTTTTTTAGTAAATTTTAAATATGATTTTGTTTAAAGGTTCGCAACTTGAAATACCATCATATTTTTCTTCATCGTTCCTTCATTCCGAGGTTGTACATTTTTAAAAAATTCCTTTGTTTCATTGCAAATAATTATTATTATACAATAATAATTATTATATAAAATAAATTATCAGAAATGGATCAGAAAACCCGTCAACAGTACATCGATCAATTTATTTCCAAATGCCGGCGAATCGGATTAAGCGTTACACCCCAGCGTCTGATGATCTATAAAGCGGTAATAGATGATAACTCCCATCCGAGCCCTGATTCTGTATATAAAAAAATACACGCTGAAATTCCCACCATATCCCTCGCCACTGTTTACAAGACGCTGGAAACCTTTGCAAAACATGGGATGATATCGCAGGTAACCGCCCTGCATAATACCGTGCGGTATGATCCGGTTACTCACAGGCATCATCATATGATCTGTGTCAGTTGCAAGAAAGTCACCGACATTGAAGATCCTGCATTGGATGAAATTCCTGTGCCCGATTCAGTATTGCAGGACAATCAACTGGTTGATATCAGTGTTCATTTTAATGTCATTTGTACTGAATGCAGAGACAAGTAAAATGTTTATCCTTATTTTAAATGGTTAACTTCCAGTTCCTTGCTGAGCTTGTAGCAGAACTATTGAATTATTAAAGCTATATTAAAATTGTCTAACCTGAAAATATTTTTGGAGACTGCTGTTTTATTAATTGACTGATGTTCAAATAAATAAGGAGAAATATCATGGCAAGAGTTGCAAGAGAAATGGTGGAAAAAGCAGGAGTGGATGTGGATAAACTGCTGGAATTGCTGGTAAAGAATGCCGCTGCAGAGTTGACCACATTTTATTATTATACCATCCTGCGGGTAAATCTCATCGGACTGGAAGGAGAAGGCGTGAAGCAGATTGCCGAAACAGCACGCATTGAAGATCGCAATCATTTTGAGGCATTGGTTCCCAGAATATATGAATTAGGCGGTGAACTTCCCTCAGATATGAAGGTCTTTCATGACATGTCTGCCTGTCCACCGGCCAGATTACCCAAGAATCCGCATGATGTGAAGGAAATTCTGAAAGTTCTGGTGGAAGCAGAGCGGTGTGCGGTTCGCGGTTACACCCATATTTGTAATTTGACTGCCGGAAAAGATCACCGGACCTATGAATTAAGTCTGGCTATTCTCAATGAAGAGATTGAGCATGAATCATGGTTTGCCGAATTCCTGGGTGAAGGACCGTCAGGTCATTTCCTGAGGCAGGGTGAGACCTCTCCCTGGGCTGCCAAATTCTTTAAATAGTATTGAATAAGGGCTGCACTTGCAGCCCTTATTTTAATTTAAAATGATTATTCCTTTTAATCCGGAAAATCAGGTCCCAACTCATTAATATTTGATGAAATTTAAATGACCATTAATTGACTGTCATTGTCCCGGGAGGGACCACTCTGTGGCGAGGAGTGAAGCGATGAAGCAATCCCCTTGTTCACTTGAAAAAAATGAGATTATTTATTACCCGACTGCCAGTTCGGCTCTCGGCTCGCTACACAGTGGGTCCCTCTCGGGATAATACCCAACTCTTAGTTTCGGATCTAAAGGGGAAATCAAATTATTTAATATTATAACTTCCTTACCCCAACTCAATATTTCAATGTGCTGTTAAACTCCATAATCATCGCAGCGCCAAATCTGATCCTATCTCCTAATGACGATTTTTCAGATCCCGTTCATATAAGACAGAATGATGAGATACTGCATATTAAGGGGTACAGATTAAACCTTCTAAAATCTTTAAATTTTATATTCCTGACTTCTGTATTGTTTCACCCTGTGAATATTCTCCAAAGCTGGGCCACAAAAAAGCATAGTATCACCCCCATGATTATGGGCAGTATGGTGGAAACTATTGTCCATTTGAGACTTTTCGTTTCCTTGTAAATGGTGTAAATAGTCGTGGAGCAGGGATTATGGAGCAGGCTGAACAGCATGAGATTAATTCCGGTAAGAAGGGTCCAGCCACCGGCCTGTAATATATTGCCGGTTGCCGCGATGGAATCTGTTTCAAACATTACACCGGATCCGGCCCCCAGTTCATGCATGCCGGTTATCATTACCGTTAGCATGAGTACAGTAGGAATCACGATCTCGTTGGCCGGAATGGCGATAATATATGCCAGAAGGATCACGCCGTTCAATCCCATGAGCAGTCCGAAGGGGTTGGACCAGTGAATGAAATATTCGGCCAGACTGGTCCCGGCAATATTCACATTGGCCACCAGCCAGATGACCAATCCTGCAGGAAACGCAAATATAATGGCCCGCCATAGGACAATCATGGTCCGGTCAATCAGTGAGGTGTAGAGGATTTGCATTAAGCGGGGCGGACGGTAGGGCGGAAGTTCCAGGCTGAAAGCCGATGCTTCTCCTTTCAGAACACTTCTGGATAAACCCCAGGAAACGGCCAGACTCAGGAAAATTCCCAGCAAAGCAATTCCCACCACTGCAGCCGCAGTCACTATACTGGCAAGTTGGGCAGGAACAACTCCCCCGATGAAAATGGCCGCAATCAGAATTTGGGTGGGCCATCTTCCGTTGCATAAGGAAAAGTTATTGGTGATGATGGCAATCAGGCGCTCCCGGGGGCTGTCGATAATGCGGGTTGCCACCACACCGGCTGCATTGCAGCCAAATCCCATGCTCATGGTAAGGGCCTGTTTTCCGTGTGCCCCCGCTTTGCGGAAAATCGAGTCGGTGTTGAATGCTACTCTTGGAAGGTAGCCGAGATCCTCCAGCAGCGTAAAGAGCGGGAAAAATATGGCCATGGGGGGCAGCATAACGCTGATGACCCAGGCCATGGCCAGATATCCCCCGTCAATAAAAAGACCGCTGATCCATCCGGGAGTACCGATGGAGGCCGCCAGGATTTTTAAAGCAGGATGAACTTTATCCAGCAGTACGGATGCAATTAATTGAGAAGGATAATTGGCACCCTGTACTGTTAACCAGAATACCACCGCCAGTATGGCGAACATGATGGGAAAACCCAGCCAGCGGCTGGTTACCATTCGATCGATGGTGCGCTCCAGATCGAATTTGGGTTGTCTGTCGGGCAGTGTAACCGTTTTCTCGGAAATGGCCGCGGCATCTTCATATATGGCTTCCATCAGGGAGTCGTGGAAATCCTCCCCAATTTCCCAGCGCAGTTTATTGGCAGTAGCGAGAATAGATTCCGTATCTTTTTGGATGGTTGCAGTCATGGCTACCTTGCTTCCAGTTGCAGATTTTTACTTGAAGGACGCAGAGAATTATCCCGGATCAGGGTGGCGATTTCTCCGTTTTTCACTGCATCAATAATCTTTTGATCTCCCTCCAGCAGACGCAGTGCGACCCAGCGGGCATTGGGTAAATCGGGAAATTGTTCCAGCACTTTAGCGCCAAGCTCTTCTACTGCTTGTTTCAACTCTCTGCTTCCGCTCTTAATACGGTAGGGTTTGCAGATAAAATTGCCGACGGCAACATCATGAATATGTTGCAGTAATGCCGGTACTCCCTCCCCGCTGCGTGCGGCTGTGGGAATTACGGGAATTCCCAGTTCCATGGCCAGCCGGCGCTCATCGATTTGAATACGGTGCCGTCTGGCCTCGTCTATTAAATTAAGGCACAGGACCGCCCGGTCTGTAATTTCCAGAACCTGTAAAACCAGGTTCAAATTGCGTTCCAGCCGGGTTGCATCCACCACTACGACAGTAACATCCGGCTGGCCGAATAAAATAAAATCGCGCGCCACTTCTTCATCAGTACTGGTGGATAGCAGAGAATAGGTCCCGGGAAGATCCACCAGTTTAAATTGTCGTTCACCATATGCAAAACCACCTTCAGCCCGGGTTACGGTTTTCCCGGGCCAGTTGCCGGTGTGCTGCCTGAGGCCGGTGAGTTTATTGAAAACCGTACTCTTGCCGGTATTGGGGTTTCCGGCCAGCGCCACCACAAAATCGAATTTCTCCATATTAATTCCCAGCCGGGTCAGATTACCGGGATTATGAGCCGGGCAGGTTTCACATTTATTAAAATCAGCCATATTTTTATCTCCTGTGACTTTCTTCGATAAAGATGTAATCGGATTGCTGCTTACGCAAAGCAATGAGTGCACCGCGAATGAGATAGGCGGTCGGATCTCCCCCCACACTCTTCATTTCGGCCCTGATAACGGACCCCGGCACCACCCCCAGATCCATCAGCCGCCGCCGCTGCTGTCCTCGGCAGACCTTTGAGATACTGATCACCCGTCCGGCTTCGCTCGGTTTCAGGCTGGAAAGCGGTCGGAAAGGAACAGGAGTGATTTCAGCCTGTTCCAGGGGTAAAACCGTTATATTTTCTGCCAGATGAGCAGGAAGTAATTTCTCTTCGCCGTTAATTTCCACCCGGATTGTTTTTTCTGCTTTTCCACGGAGTACCATAAGAAGCCCCGGTTGTATTCCCTGCGAAACGATGGCAGAATAGATGTCGGGAGGCTCATCTTCTATATGCAGCACTTTCACAGTAATACCCGTTTTAATGGTTGGAAGCGGTACACCTCTGGACTCGGGTATTTCGCCGTTTGCCGTGGGAATGGGGTCGCCATGGGGATCATATACCGGATTGCCCAGCCGGGCAGCCAGCTCATCGGCTTCCATTGCGGTTACACTATGCTCCCGCTCCTCAGCTGCCTGATGCCATTCGGCTTCGGCCAGGCTGGTTTCTTCAGCCAGGTATTTTTCCAGCAGACGATGGATGCGTACAATCTGAAGAGCATGAGATTTTCCGCTTTCGGTTAACTGGATTCGCTGGCCGGAGCTCTTGACCAATCCCGCGGATACCAGGCGCTTCAGGAGAGCTTCCGCATCGTCTGCCGAAATTGAGAAAGTGGAGGCAATATCGTTCCGTTTGCAGGATTTTTCTCTGTATTCGCAGTCATGCAGAAATTTCAGGCAATCTTCCAGAAGAATACGCATCTTATCTTCACGGGCCTGTCTCAGTCTGGTCAGTAATCCCTTGCCGGGCCAGAAGATAATCCCCAGCACTATAATAATGATACTGAATATGATTAATGAAAAAATGGGATCGGTCATTGAAATTCCTTTAAAAACTTGAAATGTGTTTTCCGGCCGGCTAGTATTGGGATTCCAGTTGCACAAATACGTTATCAGCCAGTTTATTGCTTATGTTGAGCTGTTTGTTGTTGATAGTAATGAGTATAGATTTATCAAAGTCCAGCACTTCCTGAACGTGTATCATCTGTTTTAATGAAATGCCAATATCCGATAGATATTTTAAAAATTTTCTGTCAGAATCATCTACGCGCATTACCATGCCGTCCTGGTTATCCTTCAGAGCGGAAAGTGGCATCAGACGATCCTGTTTGGGCAGAACCCCTGTTTTATCGGGAATGGGCGCTCCGTGGGGATCGAATTCCGGGAATTGACACATTTCTTCCAGACGGTTGATAAGCTCATCGGAGGAAGAATGCTCCAATCGTCCGGCTTCCTCATGCACCATATCCCAGGGAAGACCCACAACCCGGCTCAAAAAGGTTTCCCATATCCGGTGCCGGCGAATGATGTTTAGTGCAAATTCTTCACCTTCACCGGTCAGCTTCACGCTTTTATAGGGGGCATATTGAATACAATTTTTTTTGGCCAGTCTTCGCAGCATGTCAGTGACTGCAGCGCGGGTTATATTCAGCTTTTCAGCAATAAGATTGGGCTTTATCTCCTGTTCACTATCACGGTATTTGTAGATGATGCTCAGGTAGTTTTCTTTAGAAACATTATGCATTCTTTTTATATTCCTTATAAAAGTTAAGCTAGCTTAATTTTATTATTAAGATAGCTATCATTTTTGTCTGAAGCAAATGAAAAATATACGATTAAAGATAGGCCAAGAGAGGCAGGAATGCTGGTCCCTGGATGCTGGCTAAATCCTGGGGTGCTGGATAAGGGATAAAGGCTAAAGGGAAAAGATGAACGGTTATTTCTTTAATGTACTTTATACTTTTTACTTTGTATTTTGTATGTCTTGTCCTAAAATAGTTGACAATAATTGAACCGTTAAGCCGCAAATTTTTGA
>CAYWTB010000045.1:0-34610 GCA_964461135.1 uncultured Caldithrix sp.
AAAGCAATTAACCCCTTTTTACTAACAGTTGCACTTATTACTTGAAACTACAAAACTAAAAAGCGAGGATATAAATGAAATGCAAGTTATGATTTTTCACGGTACTAAGCCTCATATTTTTTAGTAATTGTCAGAGTACCGAAAAGCAAACGGGATCCAGGATCAGGGTGGTAGCGGCCTTTCCGCATCTGGAATTTACAAGGCCGGTGGATTTTCAGTCTTCCCGGGACGGTTCCGGTCGCTTGTTTGTGGTTGAACAACATGGAAAAATATATGTATTTGATAATTCACCTTATGTCACCAC
This sequence comes from uncultured Caldithrix sp., assembly GCA_964461135.1. GTDB lineage: Bacteria > Calditrichota > Calditrichia > RBG-13-44-9 > RBG-13-44-9 > RQOF01. Next base: position 305 of record CAYWTB010000045.1, read on the forward strand.
AAAAAAAGTTTTTCTGGACATTACCGATCGGGTAAATGACCGGCGGAATGAAGAAGGACTCCTGGGGCTGGCTTTTCACTCGCAATTCAGCAGTAATGGTTTATTTTTTGTGAATTATACTGCAGAGAATCCCCGTCGTACGGTAATTGCTCGCTTTTCGGCAAATCCTTACAATGCAGCTTCAGCTGATAAAGGCAGTGAAAAAATACTTCTGGAAGTTCCACAGCCCTACAGTAATCATAATGGAGGTCAGATTACCTTTGGTGCGGATAATTATCTCTATGTAGCGATAGGGGACGGAGGTTCAGGGGGCGATCCGCAAAGCAACGGACAGAACCCCAAAACCCTGCTGGGGGCAATCCTGCGGATAGATGTGGATACAGCGTCCGCTTCAATGGTCTACGGGATTCCCCCGGACAATCCATTCAGTGGCAACAGGGAAGGATTCAGAGAAGAGATTTTTGCATACGGATTGCGTAATCCCTGGCGATTCAGTTTTGATGAATCCATTGATCGAATGTGGGCCGGTGATGTGGGCCAGAATAAATATGAAGAAATAGATATAATTCAGAAGGGAGGAAATTATGGATGGAATATAATGGAAGGATTTCATCCCTACCGGAATAAGGCAGGCAATGATTCCATCTCTCTGATCGCTCTGGTGTGGGAATATGATCACAGTGTCGGGCAATCCATCACCGGCGGTTTTGTCTATCATGGGACGGCGGCTACCGAACTAACCGGCCTCTATATTTATGCCGATTACGTCTCCGGGAAAATATGGGGTTTGCGCTATGGTGATAAAAAGAACATCCGGAATAATCTGCTGATGGACACGGATTTATACATTTCTTCCTTTGGTGTGGATGACAAGAATGAGCTGTATATCTGTTCCTTTGATGGAAAGATATATTGTTTTCAATCGAAAGATAAATAATGGGAGGAAACATGATAGAGCTGTATATTAATGGTTTAAACAGATACATTGACGAGCTTCTTCCGAAAAGAAATAATGTTATAACTGAAATGGAAGCCCTGGCTGAAGAAAGGCATTTTCCTATTGTTGGGCCTCAGGTAGGTCGTTTTCTCTATCAACTCGCCCGCTTAAAGGGACCTTCTGATATATTCGAAATGGGTTCTGGATTTGGATATTCTGCCTTTTGGTTCGCTTTAGGTGCTCCGGAAGCCCATATTATTCTCACTGACCATGACCAATCCAATCTCAGCAGAGCAGAAAACTGGTTTGAAGTCGGAAATTTGAAAAATCATTTTGAGTTCAGGCAGGGTAATGCCCTGAATATTCTTAAAAATACCATGGAAATTTTTGATCTGATTCTTATCGATCTGGATAAAGAAAATTATCCGGAAGCTTTACAACTGGCATTGAAACACCTCAGAACAGACGGTTTGATCATTACAGACAATGTTTTATGGCATGGCAGGGTGTTTGATCCTGCTGCGATAGATCCTGCAACCAGCGGAGTACGGACCTTTAACCAACTTCTTTTTGAAACGGATGGAATTTTTTCAACCATTATACCTATACGTGATGGGCTGGCATTAACACTGAAAATGTAAAGACGGTCGAAAAAGCCGTGCATTAACAAAAATGAGGATTCTTAAATTTCAGAGGAATTTTATATTCCCCCGTAGTACAAATCATGGGGACAATTTATCCTTATCATTTAACATCCTCCTCTCAGCAGGGCCAAAGGTGGGTGAAAATTGTATTACGTCAGAAATTTTAACTGTTTAAATAATTATCAATTCTATTTAAAACGGACAGTCTAGCGTACCGGGTTGAAATATAAGCCGGTTCTGAAGTTTTAGTGTTAATATGTCTCTATCTCCGCAGATGTTTGCTGCAATCCAGGCAGAAAGTCAGCTACTCCTAAAAAAACAGCAGGCGATTCTAAAGTTATCATAATAGAAATTAATCCAAAGGTTCTCCGGATGTTGCCGTGCCTATTGTCTAACCTAACTGCATTTCATCACTTGGCCCGATTTGGAATTCCGGAAACGGGAAGATTCTTTCATTAAACTGTTTGAAATACATTACAATTGATGTTTATTAAACTAAAATATCCGGGACTAAGCAGGAACCGGATCATCCTGTGGATACTATTTTTCATTTTCATTGCAGAATTTCCAGATCGGTTTTATTTTTCAAAGGCAGGTAAATACTTTAGACGTTTTTTGAATTTTGTTTATTCCCGATGAACAAATTCTTATATTCCGAGAGTCATACCCTTACGTGGTTCAGAATCTTATAACACAAGCTTTAAACCAATGAGCAGCTGTGAACAATCACACTCACTTAAACAACAGAGGGATCAAAATGAATGAAAAGAAATATGATATTGCCATTATTGGCGGAGGTATTGTTGGTTGTGCCACCGCAATGGCTTTATTGAATACCAGGAAGGTAACATTAGTAATTCTGGAGGCTGAGGCCAGTTTGGCAGCCCATCAGACTGGAAATAACAGCGGCGTTATTCATTCCGGATTATATTATAAACCGGGATCGATGAAGGCCAAAAACTGTGTGGAAGGCCGGGAAAAATTGTATAAGTTTTGCGAAGATCATGGGATAGCTCATGACCGTTGCGGCAAGCTGGTGGTGGCAACCAGCGAAGAGAAGATACCTGAGCTGGAGGAATTACAAAGCCGGGGAACGGAAAATGGTTTAAAAAATATTAAGCGATTGAGTGCCGAAGAATTAAAAGTATACGAACCTCATGTTGCAGGAGTGGGCGGTTTGCGCATCCATGAAACCGGAATCGTGGATTACGTCCAGGTGACTAATAAATTTGCAGAAATTGTGAAGGAAAAGGGTGGGGAAATCCGGACAAATGCCAGAGTGATTGGGTTTAAACGGGAAGCGGGTGGCCTAGTCCTGGAAACCACCGATGGAACGGTACACTGTAAAAATCTGGTCAATTGTGCCGGTTTACAGTCGGATCGGGTGGCTAAAATGTGTGAGGTGGATCCGGGTCTAAAAATTATCCCCTTTCGGGGAGAATATTATAAGCTGAAACCGGAAAAAGAATTCCTGGTGAAAGATCTTATTTATCCGGTACCCGATCCCCAATTCCCGTTCCTGGGAGTACACTTTACCCGCATGATTCACGGAGGTGTGGAAGCAGGACCGAATGCCGTACTGGCTTTCAAACGGGAAGGTTACAAGAAAACCGACATATCCATAAAAGATTCTCTGGACACCTTTATGTATAAAGGATTCTGGATTCTGGCCGGAAAATTTCTGATAATGGGTTTAGGTGAAATGTACCGCTCGTATTTTAAAGGAGCCTTTGTAAAGGCACTGCAAAATTTAGTGCCGGAGATCCAGAAAGATGCCCTCTCTGCCGGCGGTGCGGGTGTAAGAGCACAGGCTCTGGAACCAAATGGGGCACTGGTGGACGATTTCAGGATTGTTGAGGCACCCAATATGGTTCATGTGCTGAATGCACCTTCACCAGCGGCCACAGCTTCTATCAGTATCGGTGAAAAAATCAGTGAAATGGTTGCCGATAGTTTTCAGCTTTCCTGACAAAAAATGAGGGCGTTAATGATGCCTCCTGCTGGCAAAGGCAATCAATTCTTCCGCCGTTAAACAGTTCAGGACATCTGCTACCCTTAGCCAGCCTTTTCTCGCAATCCCTACGCCAAAGCGGATATCTGATATTCCTTCGGTTTTATGCGCGTCGGGATTTATGCTTATTCTAACATGAATGTCCCTGGCCTGTTTTAACAGGCGCCAGTCCGTATCGAGTCGGTGGGGATTGGCATTCAGTTCCAATGCAACACCCAGTTCCGCAGCGGCATCAATCACTGCATTCATATCAACCGGATATCCTTCTCTGGCGAGCAATAACCTCCCCGTAGGATGTCCCAAAATGGTGAGATACGGATTTTGTATGGCTTTAATAATCCTGCCGGTAGCTTCTGCTGAAGACATATTAAAGCGCGAATGAATACTGCCGATAACCAGATTAAAAGATGCGAGAATCTCATCATTGTAATCAAGTTGACCATCTGCCAGAATATCGCTCTCTATACTCTTCAGGATTCTGAAATCAGTCAGCCGTGCATTCAATTCATCAATTTCAGCCTGCTGTTTTTTTATCTGTTCTTCACTTAATCCTCTGGCATAGGCAGCAGATCTGGAGTGATCACTTAGGACCAGATAAGAATATCCCAGGGATTGACAGGCGGCTGCCATTTCGGAAATAGAATTTAATCCGTCGCTGTAATGCGAATGTACGTGAATCACACCTTTAATGTCTTCATTCCTGACCAGTAATGGGATCTGGTGTGCAAGAGCTGCTTCAATTTCTCCATAATTTTCACGTAATTCCGGGGGAATATAATCCATACTCAGGTAACTGAAGATTTCCGATTCATTATGGGCAGGAATATTTTCACCGGATTCATTAAATAGTCCGTATTCGTTCATTTTAAGCTTCTTTTTTCGTGCATATTCCCGCATGGCCACATTATGTTCCTTGGATCCGGTAAAATGGTGGAGGGCATAGGGAAATTGAATTTCATTTACCAGCCTTAAATCTGCACTTATCCCGCTTTTCAGCCGAACACTGGTTTTAGTATTCCCTTTACCTGTCACCATATCAATTTCCGGTAAGGAAGTAAACCGATCCATAATGTCTTCTTGGTTTCCCTCTTCTGCACTCACCAGAATATCGATGTCTTTAATGGTTTCCTTCCAGCGACGCAGACTACCGGCAATTTCACTGCGGATTACTCCGGGAAAGTTTTGTATGCGGCTTAGAAGGTATTCTGCCTGTGCAATAACATCGGACAGCAGGTGGCGCTCTGAATATTTTTTAAGAAGTTTAATGCCCGCCAGAATTTTTTCCTGGGTTTTTAATCCAAAACCGTCCAGATCCACCAGCCGGTTTTCTTGGCAGGCATATTCCAGCTCGCCCAGTGATTTAATGGATAATTTTTCCCATACTGCTTTTACTTTTTTGGGACCCATGCCCGGAACTCTTAACATTTCTATCACGCCTTCGGGGGTCTGGTTTCTAAGTGCTTCCAGTTCCTCAGATTTCCCCTCAGTTACCAATGCCTGGATAAACTCAGCTATTCCTTTACCAATGCCTTTGATTTGTGTTAATTCACCACTTTCAATCAACTGCTCCATAGCTATTGAAACGCCTTGCAGGGCCCGGGCCGCATTACTGTATGCTCTTATTTTAAAAGGATTTTCCCCTTTGATCTCCAGAAGAATTGCCATTTCTTCCAGAGCCTGTATAACGGATGTTTTGTCAACCATGAAACCTCACTGTAAAGATTATTTTAGATGTCAACCGGATTGATTCCCTCTCTCCGGTACTGTAAAAGCCACTTTCCCCGCTATTTAGCGTTAGTATCGAAAGGAGCAAACAGCAGTTTTATAGTATTTGATGTCAATAGAATAGAGAAAAGTATGAATCCCATAACCATAACTCACCATTTTTTACTCGCCATGTAAACTTTATTGTACATTCGGAAAATTAGACACGAAAGATAAAAAAAACAATGGAGTTTTCTGCATTTGTTATGATGTTTTTCTAAATTTAATATGTAAAAAATATATTGTGTTTGTAATACTTATTAATCAATTTTAAAATTAAAATCTAATTAGCCAGATTTTAAAATGAAGCTGACAATTCCCAACCAGTTAACCCTTCTCAGAATCCTGATGGTTCCTGTTTTTCTCTATTATATAATGCGGGAAATACCTTCCAGTCAGTTTATTGCCTCGGTTATTTATGTTCTGGCATCGTTAACGGATTGGTATGATGGTTGGTTTGCCCGGCGCTTTGGTGTGGTCACGCGTTGGGGACAATTCATGGATCCGCTGGCTGACAAATTACTAGTATCTGCAGCTCTCATTGTATTTGCATTTATGAAATATGTTATGTGGTGGATGGTCTGGATAATCGTACTGCGGGATGTCATAGTTACCCTGGTACGCATTTATGCCATTCAAAGAGGTACGCCAATAGTAACAAGTACTATTGCTAAATGGAAAACATTTGCCCAGATGGCGGTAATTCTTATTATACTTGTTTTTCTGAACGGGTTGAATTATTACGGAATGGGCAGTTCATCTTATCATGCGCGCTTTTTTGATATTATTGGAATAGGTATGATTATAGTAACCTTGTTAACGCTCCTCTCCGCTATAATGTATTTCTACGAAAACTGGCGGTTAATCTGGAGAATGATGAAGGAACTGTTTATTTTTACTTCCAAGTAACTATTTATTTATGAATTATTGGTATCCGCAAACCATAGATTAATGTTGTGTAACGTTTAAAATACTGTTGCATCCAATTGATTGAACTTAAATGAATTAAGAAAGATGAGCATGCACAAATCCATTCGATCATTTACACTTTTACTGAGTATTTTTCTGATAATGCAGACAGGTTGTGGCCGGTCTCAGACGGAACAGAGCTCCAAAAGCCTCAGTCCCCGCCAGGTAAAAAATCTGATTGACCAAAAGGCAGATGTTCTCATCATTGATGTCAGAACAACCCAGGAATTTAACGGAGAGCTGGGTCATATTAATGGAGCAGTTCTACATCCCGTACAGGAGATCGATCAATGGGCCGGTGAATATAAAGAAGATAAAAATCGCGAAATAATAATGGTCTGCAGAATTGGAAACCGAAGCGGATCTGCAACTAAATACTTTAGTGAAAAAGGATTTACCAATGTTTTTAATATGACCGGCGGAATGAAAGCCTGGAACAAAGATGGATTTCCTGTTGCCAAACAGACCGGAGAGGATTCAGAAAAATGACAGAAATTATTAAACCACAGACTACCATTGAGGAAATCGTAAGCCAGCATCCGGAACTTATCCGTCCTTTAATGGAATACGGAATCAAATGTGTGGCATGTGGAGAACCGATCTGGGGATCTATTGAAGAAAACGCCAGTGAGAAGGGAATCGATAATGTGGTTGAAATTGTAAATAAACTCAATGAATTGGTTAAAAAATAAATGGAATCAATTTTATATTTACTTTAATGCAAGACTTGAAGATGAAAAAGATAATTATTAAAATGTCATTGTTCGCCGTTGGAGGAGCTGTATTAGGCTATGCATATTATTACTTTATCGGATGCCGGACAGGAAGTTGCCCCATAACCGGTAATCCTTTTATTTCCACTCTTTATGGCATGCTTATGGGCACGGTACTCGGTTTTGATTCCCGAATATTTCCGGCAAAAGGGAAAAAAGAAAAGGACAACTCATGAGCGCAATAGTATACGTAATTGTTGGAATTGTAGGATTGATTGTTCTGTTACAGCTGAGTGCAAAGTTAAAGGCCAGGGCCAGAAGAGGAAAACCCGCACCCGGCGTTAATGGTCAATTGGGAAAGTCGATCCGGAAGGGTGATAAATTAATCGCATATTTTTACAGCCCTACTTGCAGGGCATGCCGAACCCAGGAACAGTACCTGGCGGCAATTCAAGAAAAATTTAAAAATATTATCCGGATTAATGCAGCTAAGGATCGGGATACTGCCTCTGCTTTCGGAATTATGGGAACACCTACTACAATCATCATTGATCATGGCATAATTCAAGATTATTTTGTGGGAATTACCACGACTAATAAAATTCTTCAAAAATTAAAAATCTCTTAACAGAAAAGGTGCAGCATGAAAAAAAATATGGGTAGTCTGGACAGAATTATTCGTATTATTGTTGGGCTGTTTTTGATTTCCCTCATATTCTGGGGACCTAAAACTTACTGGGGTCTGGTAGGACTTATTTTGCTGGTTACATCTTTTACCGGGTGGTGCCCTCTCTATCTCCCCTTTAAATTGTCTACTAAAAAAGATAAGATTAAAGAAAAAGCAGCTTGATCATTTGGAAAAAAATATACGGTCAATATGGAAGTTGACCGTATATTTTATTAATCAGAAGATTCATATCCATTTAATAAACCATCTGTTTAGTATTTCTGAACCGATATTTTTCCTTCATTATCAAAGGGCAAAGTGACATTTTGCAGCAGTTCATTTGAACTTCCCAGATTTAAATTCCCTGATAAATTATAATTCATCTCCTGCTGCCCGGAAATCATCTGATATAAAGTTTGTCCCATCTGCAAAAAATTAAGTGATACAGGAATATTTAAATAGGTGTTTCCGTGAGAAGATATGTCCTGAGGAGTATCGCTGATACCGTTCAACCATGACTTGCCATTTACGGAGAAATTATAATTGATTTTCTGCAGGAGGAGGTTTAGAGAATTAGGATTTTTCATCTGCAACCGCAGATTGAGTGTGGCACTGGTGATATTAAATTTTTGGACAGTGAGAGCATCCACCCGGATAGATGGCCATTTGAGAAGGGGCAGGTCACCTTCCTTTTTAAGTGGAAGAGTAGTTTTTCCAAGAACCGGAAGGTTGAAAAGCAATCCAATGTCAATCCGGTACCGGGTACTGTCCTGTCCCTCCAAAGTGTTGAATGTCTTATAAATATCCGCGAATGATAAGGTAACCGGTATTTCAACCATGCTCTTTCCCTTTGCTTCAATATTGAGCTCCTTGTCCTGATTTCCCTGCAGAAAGGAATTATCGTTCAGGAAGAGCTGGTAAGTTAATCCCGCCAGTGATACAGCCAGTTTATTGGGATTATCGATACCAATATCAAAGGCAAGTGATATATCCTGAAAGCTGAGTCCGGTCATCCGAACCTTTTGAACGGTAACTTCCGGTTTTTCAATGTGTGTAAGATCTTTTATAACAGTACAATTTACTGACAGAATGATTAAAGCGGTAAATAAAGTGAGGCAAATAATAGGATATTTCATCTCTGAAAATTTCATTTTTTAAAACTCCTGTTTGTTCTTCAGTAGGACATTTTTATTAAAAATAGTAAAATTTAAATTATTTTCCTTCTTAAATAATAACTTTTGATTTACAGAAGTTTTATTCTTCACTGCGAAAATTGCATGACGATAACTTGCATCATAAAAACAGGTATCGGCATTTAGTATTGACTGTTGTGAATCAGTCTGAATCGTATCGGGCATTTATTGTGTTGTATGCAGCCTTTATTTAGATTGATAAATAATAAGAATTAAACGGCAGAAACAATGATGGGGAATAGATGAGGTATTATGGAGCGGTAATTCCTTCAAATTCACATTTTTTATTTAAATCTTCTAATTTCTTTATTTCTTAGTGTCTTTGATTCATAGTTCTAAAATTTATAAATTAATCAAGATAATTGAATAGATGCTGAAGAACATTATTTTTCTTCCTCCTCTGAATCGTAATCCCGCCGTCCCCCGGATCTCTCGGAACGGCGCCGATTCTTTGGGCCCAACCGGGCAAAATGAACGGACAGCTCCAGCCCGTTTTCTGTTCGACCATTGAGAGCGTTTACCGCAGCCAGGGCTTGTTTTTTGACGGGCATTTCAATCAGACCGTAAAAGAAATTTGTTCCATTATCCTGTTCCCGTCGAATGTATATAGAGGTTATATGGCCATAAGGCTTAAATAGATTTATCAAATCTGTTTCGGTCGTTTCCCGGGTCAATTTACCCACATAAATCTTCATATCTGTTACCTCTGGTTGAGATTGATGTCAGACTAATAATCGGCATTTTCCCCTTAAATTTAATCGTAAAAAAGATAAATATATATTCGAATTAGTGACCAAAACACAGAGAACTTATTTCATAATTCAATAACAACTTTCAAAGTTTTGAAATAAAACCAAATGGAAGTTCCCCTGAGAAATAATTGGGATTATCTGACTGTTGACTTTGGTTCGCTTAAAACCATTTGATTTCACTGTTTAATACCTTCTGAACGGGATAACCAGAGAAAAAGATGAAATCTAAGACCCATCACTGATTCCTGAAAAATTGAAAATAACGGAAGTATAAAAACTATAGGTTAATTAATGACTGTTCCGGTACATTTTCACTGATATGGTTTTTTAAAACAACATTTATTCTGTGAACAAATCTTCCCGTATCAGCCTGTCTGTTATAAGTGTCCCGGTTTGAAACAAACATCCACAACAGTATTTTATCAAATCAATCAGTGCCGGAGCCCGGATTTTACCTAAAAGGGGAATAGTTAAATGTAAAGAAGATTGTTCCAGCTTATATAATATGGATAAATAATCACGAATGCTTGTGTGTGGGTTTTAAACTTATTCCGTAAGGGTGAAGGTTTTCGCCAGTACAATCTGATCTTTTCCGGATTTTTTGGCCTGATACAATGCCTTGTCCGCCAGCTCGATCAGCATTTGCGGTTCAATGGTATCGTCCGGAAAACTGGCAATACCCATAGACAGTCTGACGATAAATTCTCCCAGCTGCCCATCCAGCGAAATGGGAATCGTTTCCACTTCTTTTTTTAATTTTGCACCCACCTCAAATGCGGCCATTCGTGATGTCTCTGGCAGCAGAATCAGAAATTCATCTCCGCCATAACGTATACGGATATCACTGCTGCGTGTAAATTTCCGGATATAGTTGCTGACATTTTTAAGGACTTCATCACCTACTGAATGTCCGAAATGATCATTTATGTCCTTAAAGTTGTCGATATCAATGAACATGAGAGATAATTCGTGCTGATATCGCTGAGCTCTCTTAAATTCTATTTGAAAATGCTCGTTATAATAACGACGGTTATACAGGTGAGTGAGTTCATCTACATAACTTTTAGAATTCAGAAGTTCCAGACGCTGGACATTCAGGTAGGCCACTCCGATCTCCCGTTGCAATTTGGGCAATACGGTTCTTTCCACGTCAGTAAATGTATCTCTCAGGATCTTTCTGAGTTTCAATACTCCGATGCAGGTACCATGATAGTCAAGAATAGGGGAATAGTAAATACATCCTTTTAACGGTTTCTTCTCAAAATAATAAGAATATTTTTTCAGGATTGATAGATCCGGAATATAAACCGCCCTTTTTTCCAGGAATACTTTGCCTACAAGTCCCTCATTCAGGCGGTAAAAAATCTCCTTTAATTCCCGTTTGGAAAGTCCCATGCAATGAAAGACTGACAACATATCAGATTTTTGATGTTTCAGAATCAACGAATACTCATCCACATTAAAATTTCTTCTGAATATTTTATCCAGAGTTTTATAAAAATCTTTTATGGTAGTTGGAACGCTCAATTTGCGTATGGAGTCATACATCAAATAGTATTCTTTGACTTGTTTGGAGAGCAGGGAATTTAAGCTTTCAATTTCCGAAAAGCGTTGTTCCAGTTCCACCAATCGGTTTTCAAGTTCGCTCATGGAGCGAGCCATAGGCCATCCGAAGTTTGAATTTCACTAAAATTATCATATAGAACATAAAAATGCAAGATTGGTTTTAAATCACACATCAGATAAATAAAATTTGAATTTCCGGCAGGAATATTGGCTATCGGGAAACATTGCAATTTTATATCGGTTTAATTTTTGGATTCTAATTTAGGATTGACATCGCTCCGGATATTGTCTAAATTTTTAGCTGTGAATCCGGGGCTGTAGCTCAGTTGGGAGAGCGCTAGAATCGCACTCTAGAGGCCAGGGGTTCGACTCCCCTCAGCTCCACTGGAAAGGCAAGTTATAAGTTATAGGTGATAAATTTGTTTATATTTGAGATTGAACTGTCAAATTTCCGCATTTTTTCTTTTTGTTTATACCTTTTCCTTTGAACTTATCACTTGCTTTTGAAGGCCAGGTCCCACGCAATAGTGCCATACCAAACCCCGCCAGGTCCGGAAGGAAGCAACGGTAGGTATCAAGCCTATGTGCCGTGGGGTTGCCTGGCTTTATTTTAGTACGCATCCGGAAGGACGGAATTATGAGTTACATCGTTCTGGCACGTAAATGGCGGCCAATGGTATTTGAAGATGTCATGGGACAGGAACACATTACCGCTATTTTAACCAGTGCCCTTAAAAATCAGAGAATCGCTCATGCCTACATCTTCGCAGGTCCGCGGGGAGTGGGTAAGACATCCACTGCACGATTACTGGCTAAAGCTGTTAATTGTGAACATGCACCGGTAGTAAATCCATGTAATGAATGTGCTACCTGCAAAAGCATAACCAATGGCCATAGCCTGGATGTTATTGAAATTGACGGAGCCAGCAACCGTGGCATAGATGAAATCCGTAACCTGAGAGAAAATATCCGCTTTGCTCCTGCCTTCTCACTATATAAAATCTATATCATTGATGAAGTTCACATGCTTACCAAGGAAGCATTCAATGCGTTATTGAAAACTCTGGAAGAACCCCCGTCACATGCTATCTTCATATTTGCCACAACTGAAATTCACCGCGTTCCGCTTACCATTCTTTCCCGCTGCCAGCGTTTCGATTTTAAAAGAATTTCGGTGTCAAAAATCCAAGAAATGCTTCAGAAAATTATAGAATCTGAAAAGATTAAAATAGATGAGGAAGCACTTTTGCTCATTGCCCGCAAGGCAGATGGAAGTATGAGAGATGCGGAAAGCATTCTCGATCAGATGATTTCCTTCAGCACGGAAAAACTTACCGTGGATCAGGTACGCAATTCTCTGGGACTTATCGATCAGGAAGTTTATTTTGAATTCACAGATCTCTTCGCCTCCAGGCAAACCGCCCGTGTACTGGAATTTGCCGGCAAAATTGTAACCTCCGGTCATGACCTGATTGATTTTCTGCATGGATTACAGGAACATTTTCGTAATTTTTTAATTACCGGGGCATTACAGAATACCAAACTTCTGGACGTTGCAGACCACTACAAGAAGCTTTATCAGGATGGCATTAACCGGTTTACTGACCGGGACCTCATTCACTATCTCCAAATCCTTGGCGATGCCGAGCAGCAACTGAAATACAGTTCCTTCCCCGAACTTACCCTGGAAATGCTGCTTTTGAAACTGATTCACAAGCCAGCCAGCATTGATCTTGAAAAAATCCTTGCCATGATCGATAAAAGTGATATCGTTTCATCCTCGGGTGAAAATACCCCGCCAACCAATGCAGAGTCAAGCGATACGGTCCCGCAACAAATAAGAAAGTCAAATAAGAAAATGGTTGAAATCTCACTAAATAATAATTCCCAATCATCCGGAGAGTCAGAACAGGAAAAATCGTCTAAAACTACAGCCTCAGAGGATTTTCAGGAACTTGAATCTGCTTTCCGTGGACTTCAGGATTTAAATAATTATGAAACACCACAAAAAAAACCTGTGGAAAATTTTGTCCTGAATATTGATGAAGTCAAAAACAATTGGGATAAAATTATTGAAGCAGTGAGATCTCAGAAGATAGCCCTTGCTTCATTTTTACAGGAAGGAATTCCCTATGCAGCAGAAAAGGGACGCCTGATAATTGCCTATGATGAGGGTGCCGCTTTTCACCAGGAACATGTGGAAAAAAACAGCAAAATTATCGAAAAAATTCTTAAAAATGATTTCCAGTTACCGGTTCGGCTCGGATTCAAATCCATAAACTTTAAAAAAGAGGGAATAGAAAAACAACCCCGTACTCCTGAAGAAATAGTGGAAGATATAAAAAACAAACAACCCGTGATCAGGAAAATTATTGATATGTTTGATCTGGATGAATCACTACATTGAGATTTGACAAAATTAAAAAATAAAGGTGTAAATATGAAAGCTGGAATGAATCAAATTTTCAAACAGGCACAAAAAATGCAGGAAGAACTCAACCGTGTGCAGGAAAACCTGGTCAATATTACTGTGGAAGGTAGCTCGGGCGGGGGGATGGTTACGGTAACGGCCAATTGTCAGAATCAGATTCTTGAAATTAAAATAGAACCCGAGGTGATAGATCCTGAGGATAAGGAGATGCTGGAAGATCTTGTGACTGCTGCAGTAAACCAGGCGCTTGAAAATGCTCAAAAGCGCTCACAGGAAGAGATGAGCAAGGTGACCGGTGGACTATTTGGAAATCTGCCCGGCGGATTTAAACTTCCGGGAATGTAACGTATGGCCGTAAAATTATATCCTCCTGTTATACAGGATTTGATTGAGGAACTTGCCCGCCTGCCGGGAATCGGCAGAAAAACCGCAGCAAGGCTGGCTTTTCATATTTTGAACTCATCCGATCAGGAAGCCAGCGCCCTTGCCAGGGCCATTCAGGAAGTGAAGGAAAAAATTCAATTCTGTCGGATCTGTTTTAATCTTACTGAGAATGACATCTGTCCCATCTGTAAAGATCCTGCCCGTAACAGGTCACAACTCTGTGTAGTGGAAGATCCGTCCGGTATCATCATGCTGGAAAAAACCAATGAATATAATGGATTATATCATGTTCTGGGTGGTGTAATTTCTCCGCTGGACGGAATCGGTGCGGAAAATCTTCATATCAAAGAATTAACCGCTCGGATGGAACAGATAGAAGAAGTTATTTTGGCCCTGAATCCCAGTACGGAAGGAGAAGCAACCAGTATTTATCTGTCGCGCCTCCTGAAACCCTTTTCTGTAAGAATTACACGGCTTGCCCGGGGGATCCCGCAGGGGAGCCATCTGGAATTTGTTGATGAATTAACACTCAGCAAGGCACTGAAATCCCGCATGGATGTGTGAGGGGTTATGATTTTTTATTAAAGTTATTAAACCTGAATGTTTCCTTTAAAAGATACAATTCCTTCCACCAGTTTTCCCATTGTCACTCTGGGCATCATCGTCTTTAATTTCGTTGTATTTTTTTATGAACTTACCCTGGGTCCCCAACTGAATGTTTTTATAAATCAATATGGTATTATCCCGTCTAATTTCATGTCAACAGTTAACAAAAATATGTTTTATATTTTTCCGTCCTCCATACCGTTATTCACCTCAATTTTCATACATGGGGGATGGATGCACATCATAGGAAACATGTGGTATTTGTGGATATTCGGTGACAATATAGAAGACCGTACCGGTCACTTCCGTTTCTTTCTGTTCTATGTTCTGTGTGGGTTGGCAGCTGGAGTTTCCTATATTATTATAAATCCGGCCTCAAACCTCCCCACGATAGGAGCCAGTGGGGCAATATCAGGAGTTATGGGGGCTTACCTGGTTCTGTTTCCCCGCGCCCGTATACTTACCTTGATTTTTCTGATCATTTTCATTCAAGTAATCGAAATTCCGGTTATCTTTTTTCTGGGATTCTGGATACTGATTCAGGTCATCAGCGGAGGAATCAAATCCGGTTTGGCAAACGAAAGTGGGGGAGTGGCCTGGTGGGCTCATATTGGGGGATTTTTCATTGGGTTGTTAATGGTTTTCTTTTTTAGAAAAAGGAAAAGGAGTTATGCATGAAAAATATCCGGTCTCAAACAGCAGTGATGTTCCCGGTTACCGGAAAGCTAAAGTAAACCGGATCGGACAAAACATATGGGAAATCTGATCACAAATAACCGTAATTTTTCTATTGGAATTAATTGACTTAAATGCAGGAATAAAGGATGGGTAAAATTCAAGAAACTACTGCCCTAAAGACTATTCTTTACCATCTGTCAAAGGCGGAAAGGGTGGGTGTTATAACAGGAGCAGGAATTTCTGCTGCCAGCGGTATTCCTACATTCCGTGGAGAAGAGGGATTATGGAAAAAATACCGGCCGGAGGAACTTGCCACTCCACAGGCATTCATGAGAGATCCGGTACTGGTATGGGAATGGTATCTGTGGCGCAGACAGCTCATTGGGAAGGTGAAACCGAATGCTGCCCATTATGCCCTGGTTGAAATGGATGACATGTTCAATGAATTTGGTATAATTACTCAAAATGTTGACAATCTGCATCAACTGGCCGGAAGCCGCAAAGTTATTGAACTGCATGGAAATATCATGCGGAGTAAATGCGCACAGTGCGGCAGATTGTTTGAGAAGGAAGTTGTGATTGAGACCGGTATTCCCCACTGCCCGCAATGTAATTTCCTCATCAGGCCGGATGTGGTCTGGTTTGGCGAATCATTACCGCTGAGTGCCCTGCAAGAAGCGCGGGAGGTAACATCTACGAGTGAGGTTTTTCTGGTAATAGGTACATCAGGACTGGTTGAACCGGCCGCTTCCATTCCGTACATGGCACAATCTCACGGCGCAGTTGTTATTGAATTAAATATTGAACCGACCCCATTGACTGAGCGGTGTGACCAATTCGTTCATGCACCGGTGGATCAGGTTCTGCCCGGCATTGTAAAGCTATTGAAGGGAAAAAAGTGATTACGGTGAACATTTCGTGAAAAAATATGTTAAAATTGAGTTAATTTCATTCAATTGAAAAATACGTTAAGAGAATCATTTATAATGCTTAAAACCAGTCGAATGCCTTTTTTGATAACCAGCTTAATTATTATATCTTTTTTTAGTTGTGCATACTACAACACTCTATTCAATGCAAAAAAAAGTTTTAACGCAGGAATAGATATTATTCAGAAGGAACCTGAAAAGGACAGTCATCCTAATGCTACCAAGTACTTTGAAGACACCATAGATAAATGCTGGAAATTAATAGAACTTTATTCTGATCAAAGTAAATATTCGGATGATGCACTATTGTATATTGTGAAAAGTGAATACCATCTGGGTAAATATGCCCAGGCCAGATCACATGCCGATCAATTTATTAAAAAGTATCCGGACAGTGACCTGATTCCTGAGGCAAATCTTTGGTATGGCAAACTTCTTATAAAAGATAACCAGATTAAAGAGGGAGAAGAATATCTATACAAGGTAATAAATTTCAAATCCCAAAGCCGTTTAAAGGCAGAGGCCTATTACGAATTGGGAAATATCGCCTTTGAAAATGAGGACTATGCCGGATCTATTAAATTTTTTAATCAGGCCTTAAAAGAAAAAGTGGACAAACAGTATGCAGCCTTTGTCAATTTTTACCTGGGTGAATCTTATTTCCATCAGAACGCATATAAAAATGCCATCCAGCAATATTCAAAGGTAGAAAAATTTTCACCTAGTCTGGATGTGGAGTATAAGACCAAATTCAATCTAGGAAAAAGCCAGGCTGAAATAGGTAAATATGTTGATGCCCTGAAGACTTTCCGTAAAATGCTGACAGCCCCGCGTTTTAAAGGATTTTATCCCTTTATAAAAACCGAAATTGCCACAATTTATTACCGGCAACAGAAAAGTGATGAGGCCCTGGAACTTTATAAAGAAGTTGTTCGGGAAAAAGTATCCAGCGGTGGCACTGCCCTGGCCAGTTATAATCTGGCAAAAATATATGAGAATTCTATACAAAATATCGATTCGGCAGTGTTTTATTATGGAGAAGTTAAAAAGATTTTTGTGAAATTTGACAGTGTGGAAAAAGCGGAAGAAAAATATTTCTTCCTCTCAGAGTTAAAAAAAATAAGGGATAATATAAAATGGGACAGTTATCTGGTATTTAAACTGGAAAATGATTCTTACTTCAGGGACTCTTTATATACTGCCCAATTTGAAGATTCAATTTTGAGACAGCTGGGACAAAAACCCAATACACCAATGGATACACTGGCATTAAAAATCGATACAACTTCTTCACTTTTCCAAAAAAGTATCGTTCAACTGGATTCCATGAAGCAATTTATTGCCGATTCGCTGGCTAATGCCAAAGGAGATACCCTTGTGGCATTTCTGCAGGATTCTTTAAAAGAGATTAACCGTTATATGTTATACAAGGCACCTAAAACTGAAGAAAAGGTAGAAAAACGAAAACTGCCTCAGATAAAGGATGATTTGAAGGAAAATAAATTTCAACTTGCTGAATTTTTTTTGCTGCAGATCGAAAATTATGATTCGGCAATTGTGCAATACCAGAATTTCCTGAAAAATTATTCCGATTCACTGCGAACACCCAAGGCCATTTATTCACTCTATTTTATTTATGATACACCGGTTCATCATAATCCCGCTAAAAGAGATTCACTGAAAAATGTACTGCTTACGGACTTTCCGGATTCACCTTTCGCCAGAGCAATACTGAAAAAAGAAGGTAATCTTCAGGAAGCGGAACAGGAGGTCAGGAAGCATCTTGAACATACACTGTTTCTGAGGGCAGAAAGTTTATATTTCGCACAAAATATAGACAGTGCAATAGCTATTTATAAAAAAGTGGCGCAAATGGATACTACTGATATGTGGGCTGCCAAAGCACAGTTTGCTCTGGGCTGGATATATGAGAAAGATCTGAATGATATTGACAGGGCTGTTGCAGAATATACAGAATTGAAAGAAAATTACCATCAGCCAGAGTTTGTTACTTATGCTGGTAAAAAAATTCAACCTCCGGCTCAAATCGCAACTCCCAATCCGGAGGATCAAAATCTGCGTGTGGATTCCACCAGTTATGCGCAGGTTATTTCTGATTCCACCGTTAGCGAACGGCCGTCTTCGCTTGATGCGGCTGCACAACTGCAAAATTTGCAGTCACAATCTCTTCCATCGGTCAATAAAACAAAAGACTATCGTGAGTGGCGAATAAATCGCACCTTAAAAGATTGATAATTTAATTTTTTCTTTTTTGGTCGATTATTATTGGAAAATATAAAACCAGCCGGATAAATGCCAAAACTATTGTTTACATTTCCAGTAATACTGCTGATATTAACTATACTTTCCTGTTCTACAACCGGCAGCAACCGGGGAAGAGGAGAAAGAGAAGAATGGTCCCGTGAATCCCTGCGCCGGGATCACCGGCAGGCAGCTTCTCTGGAAACATTTTACGGCACCGCTTCTTACTATGCGGAAAAATTTCACGGCAGAAAAACCGCCAATGGAGAAACATTTGACATGAATAGTTTAACGGCTGCACATCCAACCTTGCCGTTCGGAACCGTCTGTCGCGTCACAAACCTGGATAATGATAAATCGGTGCTGGTCCGTATCAACGATCGGGGACCGTTTGTTAAAGATAGAATAATGGATCTGTCACTGGGCGCTGCCAGGGTCATTGAGGGTGTTGCCGGTGGTCTTATGAAAGTAAAAATTGAAGTTCTGGAAAAACCGGAATAAATATTAATTTAAATTTTCTCCCTTTACTCCTCCTTGTAAAATTAATCTTCCATTGCATTAACGGGTACCAATAATTAAGTTTTGGCCGGATAAAATTATTTCAAAAAAGGAGATATTTATGGCTAAACCCTTTGAAGTTACCGATGCAACATTTGAAGAAGAGATTATTAATTCAGATAAACCGGCGGTGGTTGATTTCTGGGCGGTATGGTGCGGCCCCTGTAAAATGATTGCTCCCATTATGGAAGATTTCGCCATAGATTATGAAGGGAAAGTAAAGATTGCAAAACTGGATGTTGATAATAATCCCAATATAGCAGTCAAATTTGGAATCAGGAGCATACCCACAGTTTTATTTTTTAAAGGGGGAAAAGTAGTTGATCAGATTATTGGTGCTCTGCCGAAATCCAAATTTGAGGAGAAGATAAAAGAACTCGTCTGAGAAGATGGGTGAGCACGGGGGAAGCACATTGCTTCTCCCGTTTAGTACCCTTCTATCTGTATATTATGTTGAAAATCACCGACACAGTTTTCATTAAAAGTATTACCGATACCAGAAACCGGCCTGAACCCCTTTTTCCCGAATTTGCTTTTGCAGGACGATCCAATGTCGGAAAATCTTCCCTGATTAATTGCCTGTTGAACCGCCATAATTTTGCCCGGATAAGTAAAAGCCCGGGCAAAACTCGTACTATAAATTACTTTCTCATCAACCAGCGTTTTTACCTGGTGGACCTGCCCGGTTATGGTTTTGCCAGAGTTCCCCCGGCCGAACAAAAAAAGTGGCAATTCATGATTGAGAACTATCTGATCCGGAATTTTCAGTTGAAAGTCCTTTATGTTTTAATAGATTCTGTGGCAGGTATGAAAAAAAATGATCTCCAGTTGTTTGAATGGCTGCATTTTCAGAATATTTATTACAGAGTAATTCTGACCAAGACAGACCGGATTGGACGTCAACAGCAACAGCTCAGGATACAGGAACTCCGTAAGATCCTGCCCCTGGAGGAAATGCGCTCAGATATTATCAGCTTTTCTGCCCGTAACCGAAGCGGTCGTGATGATTTATTGAATGACATCAATTCTTTTCTGCAGAACCAACCTGTTCCGTGAACCCCAGCTTAATTTTTATAATCACCTTGATTTATAAAGAATAATTTCACAGATTATTTTAAATTATTTAAACGATAACTAACAGGTGATTAAATGAAAGTCCTCATTAGTGATAAGTCATCACCCCAATGTGCAAAGGTATTGCGTGATGCGGGACATACCGTTGATGAAAAATTCGGGGTTACTGCTGAAGAATTGAAATCAGTAATTGGGAATTATGATGCTATTATTGTCAGAAGCGCCACTAAAGTAACTCCTGAGATTATTGCAGCGGCAAAAAATTTAAAAGTCATTGGACGTGCAGGATCCGGTGTGGATAATATTGATGTAAAAGCGGCTTCTAAAAAAAATATTCTGGTCATGAATACTCCGGGAGCAAATACCAATGCCGTCGTAGAACTGACCCTGTCGTATATTCTGGCTCTTAGCAGACATTTATATACATCATCCGCAACCATGAAAGACGGAAAATGGGAGAAAAAACAGCTGGTTGGCCGCGAAGTAATGGGAAAGACTCTGGGCATTATCGGCTATGGTAAAATCGGCCGCCAGGTTGCCATAAAAGCGACCTGCCTGGGAATGGAGGTTGTCTGTTTTGATCCGTATGTGGGGCGAGATATAATAGACCAGTTTGGGATAAAATTGATGGCAGACATGGACGAATTACTGAAAAGGGCTGATTATATCTCTGTTCATGTACCAAAAACCCCGGATACCACTAACTTTATCACTCAGAAAGAATTCCAGAAGATGAAAAAAGGTGTTTATTTCATTAACTGTGCCAGGGGTGGCATCGTAAATGAATGCGACTTATTATGGGCGTTAAATGAAGGAATTATTGCCGCCGCCGGACTGGATGTGTATGAATCCGAACCTCCCGGAGAGACTGAGCTGATAAAACACGCCAAAGTCATGTGTACGCCGCATATCGGAGCATCAACCACGGAAGCTCAGGAAAATGTAGGAACCCAGATTGCCGGACAGCTAGTGGATATGTTTGCGGGAAAGGAAATCCGGAATGTTGTCAAACCCCGATAATTAGCGTATTTAACTATAAAAAGCCCTGCAGAAACAGGGCTTTTTTATTTCAGGCACCCCTCCTTTTTTTAACTCTATCGTAGTATTAATTACTTTCCTCGAATTGCTGAAGTCTCAAAATCAGAAAAGTGCCACCCCTAAAATAATAACAGGATTAATTGCGAAGCGATCAGGAAAGATATATTGAATGAATCCTGACAAAAACAAAAAACCATTTTATTCAAATTATCAATGAACTTGCATTCCTATGGATGGTAAAATATATTTGAGCGCATGACTTATGGAGGATTTTCAGATGTTACTTGATAATAAAAGTTATAAACTTAAGGTAGGTCTGGCTGAAATGCTCAAGGGTGGCGTTATCATGGATGTTACAACGGCAGACCAGGCCAGGATTGCAGAAGATGCTGGAGCTGTAGCCGTGATGGCGCTGGAACGGATTCCGGCGGATATCCGTATTCAGGGGGGTGTAGCCCGCATGAGCGACCCCAAGCTGATTAAAGAAATTCAGAAGACGGTTTCTGTGCCGGTGATGGCAAAATGCAGAATCGGCCATTTTGCAGAAGCACAGATTCTGGAAGCTCTGGGTGTTGATTTCATTGATGAAAGTGAGGTTCTCACTCCTGCCGATGAAGAATATCATATCTACAAGCTTCCTTTTAAAGTCCCTTTTGTTTGTGGTTGTCGTGAAATTGGTGAAGCCCTCAGACGTATTGCTGAGGGTGCTGCCATGTTGCGAACTAAGGGAGAAGCCGGCACCGGAAACATAGTGGAAGCGGTTCGGCATATGCGGGCAGTGCAGCGGGAAATTAAACACATTACCACACTCGGTGAAGAAGAACTGGTGGGATATGCAAAAACCATAGGATCACCGGTGGAAATTGTCAGGTACGTGAAAAGGGAAGGGAAATTGCCAGTACCTAATTTTGCGGCAGGCGGAATAGCCACTCCAGCCGACGCCTCCCTCATGTTACAGCTCGGGGCAGAATCCATTTTCGTCGGCAGTGGGATTTTTAAATCCTCCGATCCGGCACGGCGTGCCAAAGCCATCGTACGTACGACCGCCAATTTTATGGATTTTGATATTGTCGCCAAAGAATCAGAAGATCTGAAAGAACCGATGAAGGGAATGGATATCAGTGAAATTCCGGAAGATCAGCTTCTGCAAACCAGGGGTTGGTGATATTTAATGACAATTGGTATTCTGGCAGTTCAGGGAGATTTTGAATTGCATCGTAGGATGCTCTCAGGGCTGAAGGTTGAGTATATACTGGTACGAACCCCGCGGGATCTGGAGAAATGTGACGGGTTGATCATTCCGGGAGGAGAATCCACCACCTTTATAAAACTGTTGAAATCCGGTGATCTGTTTTCTGCTTTAAAAAAATTTGGCCGTAAAAAAGCCATCATGGGAACCTGTGCTGGCCTTATTACACTTGCCCACCGGGCAACCAATTTTAGTCTTGAAACTCTCGATCTGATTGATATTGATGTCGCCAGAAATGCGTATGGACGGCAGATTGACTCTTTTATTGATGAGATTAATGTAAATCTGAACGGCAAAACATCCTCTTTTGAAGGAGTATTTATCCGTGCGCCTAAAATTGAAAAAAAAGGGGAGGGGGTTAAATCCATCGGATTTCACAAGGGCGATGTCGTGCTGGCGGAGAATAAAAATGTCCTTGTGGCTACCTTTCACCCGGAATTGACTGAGGACTCCCGCATTCATGAGTTTTTCCTGCAGAAAGTAATAAAAATCAAATATTCGAAAAACATATAACTATCTGTATATGTGGATATACGCATATTTATAGATCTTTCTTTTCTCGTTTTTGTATTAGTGTTACAATTTAATTTTTTGGTTACAGCCGAGAGAGGATAAAACTGATTTTTTAATTTTCCGGGGTATTACATGATGAAAATTTTTACACGGTCAGCTCTTATATTATTCTGTTTTATTTTGGGCATCCAGCTTTCCTGCCAGAAACAGGCCACGGCAACTTATCCGGCATTAATTACAGCCGGGGAATTTTCTGCTGCCAGAAATGAAATCGGAAATATTTTGACTTCTGATCCTTCCCTGGATTCTAAAACTCATCAGAAGCTTCTCTTTGAAATGGAACGTATGGATCGGATCGAAAAAGATTTCGGTACCTCCCGGGAAGAAGTAATCGAATATATCAGGACATATATTCCGGATGTCAGCAGCGAGGATATGAATCGATGGGAAGCGAATAAAGCGCTGGAATTCATGCTGATCGATGGTCAGAAATGGTATTTCAATCGTGCGGCACGAAATTTATTCCGGATAGATATGGAATGTAAAAGTGTGTGGGCCAAGTCGCATCCCCTGGAGGGTAATTCTAAAAAATTCGATCTCGACAGTCACATCCGGCAGGTCATGGAAACGTGTATTAAAGAGGGACATAAATATGTAAAGCCTGTCAGAATAAAAGTGCATTACACTATTTCAGTTGATGCAAATGTAGTACCCGAAAACGAAGCTATTCGCTGCTGGATTCCCTATCCACGGGAGATCCCTGATCGTCAGGGTGATATAAATTATATTAGCTCTCAACCGCAGGATCATTTTATAGCCGATAACAAAAATTTGCAGCGAACAGTCTACCTTGAAAAAAAAGCAGTGAAAGATCAGCAAACGGTATTTTTTGTGACATATGAATACACCGGTTATGGCAGTTATATAAATATCGATGAGGAAAAGGTTCTGCCTGTGGATCCGGACGGGGCCCTGAAGCCATACTTGCAGGAGGAATATCCTCATATTGTCTTCACCGAAGATTTAAAATCTCTTTCCAGGAAAATCGTAGGTGATGAAAAAAATCCTTACCGAGTTTCCCGTCGGTTATATGCCTGGATTGATGAAAATATTCCCTGGGCATCCGCCCGTGAATATTCCACCATCCGCAATATCCCGAAATACTGTTATGAAAATGGTCATGGAGACTGTGGGATAAAATCTCTCATGTTCATTACACTGTTGAGATTGAATGGCATACCGGCTCGCTGGCAGTCAGGATGGGAATTTCAACCACCGGATCATAACATGCACGACTGGGGGATGGTGTATTTTGAACCATACGGTTGGGTTCCCATTGATGTGGACTACGGGCTCAGAAAGAGCGATGATTCCGGGTTTAAATATTTTTATCTCAGCGGGATGGACAGTTACCGGCTAATATTTAATGATGACATATCCCGGGAATTCGATCCGCCTAAAAAACATTTTCGTTCCGCGATGGTTGATTCTCAGCGGGGAGAAGTGGAATGGTCCGGCGGAAATCTGTACTTCGATCAATGGGACTGGGACATGAAATTTGAGATTATTTCATCCTGATTTAAAGCCGGGAAAAAAATATCAAGTCGGCAGTTGGCAGTCTGCAGTGGGCAAAAAGAAAAGTTTAACACAGATTTTTTTCTTTAGCCTTTCGCCTTTATCCAGTGACCAGTATCTAGCATTCCCGACTCCCTGACTCTCTCCGCTCGTCTTGTCGGGACTAAACCTTCCCTGGTTTAGCCAGCAACCAGCATCTAGTATCCGGCATCCAGCATAAAATCTACATATTCCATGATTCCCTTGAAAATTTTTTCGGCCATTTGCTGACGGAAATCCGGCGAGAATAATTTTTCCTCATCTTCAGCATTGCTCATAAAGGCTTGTTCAATCAGAATTGTAGGCCGGGAAGATACACGGATCACTATATAATTAAAGGAACCAACCATACCAAAATCGTAAAGTCCAAGATCCAGAAGATTCTTAGACACGATCCTGGAGAAATCAGCCCAGAACGGATTATTGTAATAGGTACTTGCCCCACTGACTCCAAGGTAACCGTTCCGTATGTTGCCGTAATTCGCGTGAATACTTACCAGAACGTCCGCATCTGACTTCTCCACCGTATCCCGCTTGGTAGTGAGAAACATATTCTCATCGGCATTTCTGATCTGCAAAACATTCAGTCCATTTGCCCGGCAGATGTCCGCCAGCCTCCTGGCCACATCCAGATTCACTTCCTTTTCTTCTAATCCGGAAAGCCCAACGGCGCCTATATTGCTGCCGCCATGCCCGGCTTCAATCGCCACTTTCAGGCCGGGGAAATTATTATCCTCATCTTTTTGTAACTGTGGGGGATATTTTATGCGAAAAACGAGCGTCCGCTGGTCAGGTTTACACTCATATCCCCAAATCTTGGGCGATTTCAGATTAACAATAATCTGGTATGTTTCCGGTGTAACCTGTTGCCAGGTAACATTTTTAATCACTTTCAGATTTTGGTGATGAATAATCCAGGTACTGCTGGTTTTTACTCCGTACAATGAAATCTTTATAAGGTTTTGATCGGGTTCGGGATAAATGGCATAAGGTACCGGTTCAGAATAAGGGATAGTAATAACGTCGGCATTTTCTGATGGTGTTATACTGAGGTTCTGCAGATAATAGGCAGGTTTTACCGTTTCGGCAGGCAATATTTCCACCGCGTCTTCCTCAATAAAACCACTCTCTACTGAGTTCAGATAAATGCGATAATTGTTACCTATTTTTCCATTGACCTTCAGAATCACGCCTGCCGGGTATTCGGCGATGATCGGTCCCCCCAGCCGTATTGGTCCCAGGTTGTACCTGAAGATGGCATCATCTCCCCTGGTGGCAACCAGCGGAAAATCCTCAGGATACTGAATATAAATTCGCGGTTTTAGATCCATTTTTAGTTTTTCTTTTCCGGAAGATTCCAGAACAATCATCAGTTTATATTCTTTGTTTTTTTTGAGGCGGTTTAGACTCAGTGTGGTTTCGTACCGGCTGAAATCCTGGTAGTCTGTACGCTGCATTGGCAGCTTGATTTTTCCTGGTTCTGCCAAAATGAATGCCTTTTGACCTCTGGAGCCGATGAAACCAACTGGAATATAATCCTCGGGCAGCAGGACGAGATCATGACGGGGCGTGACGCTGCTGGAATCGATCCAAAGCGGCATAGGACTGCGGGCAATGCCTTTCTTATAGACCACTTGCCGTTCGTAAGAAATGGATCCCGAATCCGGCGAAATAATCCGGGCCTTAATCCGGTTAATCCCTTCGTTCAGGGATATTTCATCAAAGAAGATACCGGTTTTGTAGATTTTTACAGAATCACCATTGATGTAAGTCTGCGCCGGAAAAGAGGTTTTACACAGCGGGTATATCAGCGAATCGGAGGTAGTATCACTGGGGAGTCTCCTGAATTCCAACCAGGGCATTTCACGCCTGACGCCTCCATCTGTCTGTAATACATAACGGTAAGGAGTAAACCAGTTTCGGGGCCGAACTTTAATTTGTCCCACCTGGAAATTGGACGGTTTTTCCGGAAGAACCAGGCCGATCCAGCCCTCGGCATCAGCCACCTTTGTCCGGGCATAAGGTGATACAGTGATGCTTCCTGCAGTAAGAGAATCATCCGGCAAGCGCAAGGCGACAACCTGCTCTGCAGAAGTGCGTTTTAATCCGGCAGGAAGATCTGCCTTATGAGAGAAAACAATTTTTTTTAATATCCGACCTTCATCTTTTTCCAGGTCTGAATAAGCAAACATGACATGCCCCAGGCCGGCATTCTGACGGATAAAATTAACCTGGCTGACGATCTCGCCATTGTCAATCCATCGTGAGCGTAGCCTGATTCCCGGGAAAATATACGAATAAAGCGTTGTACGGCTTTTGAAGTCCATCCACAACTGATGAAAATTGGGAGGAGGATCATTGATATCCCAGTATGTCATGGGTACAATAAAATCCATGATGCCTTTATTCAGCCAGTCAATGGCATCCTGATAGTAATTGGTATACCCTGACCCGAACTGCTGGTATCCTTCCCAATCATCGGTACGATAAAGACCCCAGGTAGCGGCTGAAATAACCAGATACGGTTTTATCAGCAGGGCTTCCGAAACCACATCCTCCACCAGGTCGGTGAGGGTCTGCCGTGCCCAGTCTGCCCGGGTGAGAGGAGAATTCAGGCTGTCCACTTTAAACCTCTGCTGTGAATACGGATCATAGATATAATTGAGACCGGGATAACGTATCCGGTCAAAATGAATACCATCGACGTCGTAATTTTCAACAAATTGCCTTATAACCTTTTTTAGATAACTTTTCACCGCAGGAAGTGCAGGATTCAGATAGTAATATTCATTCAATTTCATAGGCTTACCGCTTTCATCAAAGCATACCCAGCTTTGTGCAGGGAGAACGTCGGGTCCGTGAGTATAAAAGAGATGAGAGCTGTCCGGCGGAGGGGTGTCTTCATTCCACAAAGGCATCAGGTTAATGTAAGCATAAAAGGTCAGCCCGTGTGCATGAGCTTCCCGGACTGCCAGTTTAACGGGATCAAATCCCGGATCTTTGTCTCCAACCAGTTTTGACCAGGGTTCAATAGGGGAAGGATAGAGTGTTTCTGCCTGTCCTCTTACCTGAAAAAAAACAGCATTAAAATTATTCCGGGCCACATTTTCCATAATGTGAATAATCCGGGACTTCATGCTGTCCGGATTGGTATGTACCCAGTTAAAACGGGTTATCCATATACCACGTAGTTCATGTGGAATTTCGGCAATGGGTTTATCCGGCAGTTGTCTCATGCGGACCATCGGTTTGTGTCCACAGTCTGCAATTATTAAAATAAGCACTAATAATAAGGCAGCTCTTTGCATTAAAT
The DNA here is from genome assembly GCA_964461135.1 of uncultured Caldithrix sp. GTDB lineage: Bacteria > Calditrichota > Calditrichia > RBG-13-44-9 > RBG-13-44-9 > RQOF01. The sequence continues at coordinate 28,170 of CAYWTB010000045.1, forward strand.
CTCTCCACAAAGATTGTTCATTGATGTCATGTGTAATTATTCCAGGAAATAGTGACCGTTCTGGGACACGGTATCGTCGCTGTCACGAACATCTATTCAAATATGAAACTAATTTAAGAAAAAAATCCATGCTGAACTGTTAAAAAATAAGAAAGTTTTGCCTGTAAAAATAGGGGAGTTCAAGACTAAAATTGAAATTTAAAAAGTAAACCGTACATTTAAATATCATATTTACTGAAAAGATTCTGAAGGGAATAAGGATCGCCGAGGTATTCCGCTTTGCAGAAAGGTATTATATTTAAGTAATTATAATTTAACAACTTAAATATTCTGGTTATGCCGTTTTATCCATGTTTTCAGTGATTAAAGGGTGTCTGTAAAGCTGAAGTCAAGATTTTTTTAGTCAACGCGATGTGAACACATGAATCCAATAGTGCTTTTTGTCGGCAACTCTGATGGAATTACTCTGGACAATAACCGTGCACTATTAAAAGAGGGGCTGATGGTTGCCGGCATTTCACGAAGTGAATCGTCTTTAAAGGATCCGTCATACTGGCAGATGACGGTAGAAATTCAACATCAAGATTTCCGGTTGAAATAAATGTGGATCGTGTTGTCCGGCTTAACATCCTTAGCAGCCACATTTATAATGATGTCCACTGAACTTCTGATATCATTGTGTGTTTAGACAAAGGTTTTGTGATTGGCAGGGCAGTGGTTCTTATAAAAAAAAACATCTGCCGAATCTCCTTTGCGAAATTTCCCGGGATTTGATGGTTTGGAGCTGAAATATATTTTTTAACTTTATTGCCAGATATTTCTCGATTATTCTGATGTTTTTCTAAGCCATAGATCTGGCAAGTAGTAAAGGGATAGCTGGATTGTTAACAGGGTAAGGGTAATCGCATTAGCTAGTTTACATAATATATATTATATTAATTATGCCCATGTCCGTTAGCAAGCTGATTTTATACTTTAAATCGCTATTACGGTTTTTGTCCTCCAATGATGTAACCCCAAAAAATCGCACTGCAGTACGGCTTTTTATAATCTATCTCTTATGTAAATATTAACTATTTAGAATTCTTTCAGAGTCCTGTCGATTCGCTCAATTGCCCAGTGAATTTCATCCTCGGTAATCACCAGCGGCGGTGCAAAACGAATAATATCCTGATGTGTGGGCTTGGCAAGTAAGCCATTTTCCTTCAAACCCAAACAGACATCCCAGGCCGTTTTGCCCGTGTCCGTGGGTTGAATAACAATAGCATTTAACAACCCTTTCCCCCGAACGCCCGTGACCACCGGAGTGCGGTTGGCAATCTTCTGCATGCCAGCCCGGAATACCCTTCCCAGACGTTCCGCATTCTCCGCCAGTCTCTGATCCCGGATCACCTGCAACGCGGCTATGGCTACCCGGCCAGCCAAAGGATTCCCACCGAATGTGGACCCGTGTTGACCCGGTTTTATGGTTAACATAATCTCATCACGTGCTAAAACCGCCGAAACCGGCATGACCCCGCCTGACAAGGCTTTGCCCAGAATCAGTATGTCCGGTTTCACTCCCTCATGGTCACATGCCAGCATCTTTCCGGTGCGCCCCAAGCCGGTCTGCACTTCATCAGCGATCAATAATACGTTCCGTGAGCGGCATAATTCATAGGCTTTCTTTAGATATCCGTCATCTGGTACCACCACACCGGCTTCCCCCTGTATCGGTTCTACCATGAAAGCAGCCACATTGGGGTCTTCCAACGCTTTTTCCAATGCGTCCAGATTGTTATAAGGAACTAAAACATATCCCGGCATATAGGGACCAAATCCGTCCTTGCACTCCGAATCGGTTGATGATGAAATGGCGGCCAGGGTTCTTCCCCAGAAATTACCCTCGGCAAAAATGATTTTGGCCTCATACTGGGGTATGCCTTTTACCGTGTAAGCCCATTTGCGGGCCAGCTTAATAGCTGTTTCCCCACCTTCCACACCGGTATTCATGGGTAATACTTTATCATACCCAAAGTAATCGGTAATAAATTTTTCATATTCTCCCAATACACTGTTGTAAAACGCACGGGAGGTTAATGTGAGCCGTTTTGCTTGCTCTGTGAGCGCTTGCAGGATTCTGGGATGACAATGGCCCTGGTTCACTGCAGAATATGCGGACAGGAAATCCATGTATTTCCGCCCCTCCACATCCCACACCCATACACCTTCTCCCCGGTCAATTACCACATCAATGGGATGATAATTATGAGCACCATAACGATCTTCCAGCTGAATATAATCCCTAGATTCCATTAGCATCTACCATCCATCTTTATCCCCGAAAAGTTAAGGAAACAATATACCCCAAACAATGTGAATTAAATTTCATAAATATTTGTTTTTCTGCTGGATATAAAGACCTCCACAAATTTCAAGAATTCCACTAATCCACTAAAGGATTAAACTATAAATTTTATTTTAACACAAATTGTTAAATTCCTTTAAACTATGACACATCCATTGAACCTAAATATTTGAATTCAATTCGAGTAATTGGTGTTATTAGTGGATAAGAATAAAAAAATCTTCCGGAATTTCTCGTATTCCACTAATTCAATAAAGCATCCACCCTGTACTGAAACGACCAGCATATCTGTTTTCTATTATTAGTAGTACAAATGTATACCTGTTTTAATTCTTTCTAAATTGAATATTGATTCAGGTCATAAATAGTGTTATTATCTGCCCTTATTATAATGACTGATTATTCAAGAATGGAGAATATATGTATTATTTAGGTGGATTAAGGGTAAATCCGCAATTGCCGGAAGAAATCTGTCGGTTGAAGGATCTTGCCTGTAACCTTTATTTTGCCTGGTATCCCGAGGTAAGGGATCTTTTTATTGCCATTGACCGGCAACTTTGGAAAAAAACCAATCATAATCCGGTAAAATTCCTGGCTGAGGTACAGCAAAAAAAATTAGATGCTGCGGCCCGCGATAATTATTTTCTGGAGAGTTACCGCATCGTGCTGGCAGAATTTGATGAATATCTGGCAGAAAAAAATACCTGGTATTCTACTAACCTCTCCCCTGCCGGCAATTTTCTGGTGGCGTATTTTACCGCAGAATTCGGGTTTCATGAATGCCTGCCTATCTATGCCGGTGGCCTGGGTGTACTGGCCGGAGATCATATGAAGTCGGCCAGTGATCTGGGAATCCCTATTGTGGGTATCAGTCTATATTATCATCAGAGCTATTTTACCCAGGAAATTGATGCCCATGGAAACCAGATTGCCCTCAACCATAATCTAAACCCCCTGGAATTGCCTCTTCATACAGTTACGGATAAAAAGGGAAATCCTTTGTTGATTTCGGTATTGTTGGGCCAGCGAGAGGTTATAATCAGGGTGTGGGAAGCAAAGGTGGGACGACGCAGTGCCTATCTACTCGATACGAATATTTCCGAAAACAGCCCCGCTGATCGCGAAATTACCGCTAAGCTTTACGGCGGAGATCAGGAAACGCGAATTGCCCAGGAAATCATACTGGGAATGGGAGGAACGTTGGTTTTACAGGCTCTGGGTATTGAACCTTCTATCTGGCATATGAATGAAGGTCATTCAGTGTTCCTTGTACTGCAGCGAATTCAGCAGATGGTGCAACAGAATGACCTGTCTTTTAATGAAGCCCTGGAAGTAGTGACATCCAATACTATTTTTACTACACATACCCCGGTTCCGGCGGGAAACGATGCCTTCCCCCTGCACATCAAGGACAAATATTTTCAGAAATACTGGGAATCTGTAGGAATCCGCCGTCATCAATTTATGGAACTGGGATCCCAGGTGCAGCCGGAAGGCTATGAGATCTTTAATCTTACGATTCTTGCATTCAATTTATCGCGATTCCGCAATGCCGTCAGTAAACTTCACGCTGAAGTATCTCAGGATTTATGGAAAACCGTGTGGCCGGATTTGCCGCCCTATGAAGTTCCCATTATTTACATTACCAATGGGGTGCATGCGGCCAGCTGGGTATCCAGGAAATACCGTGCTTTATATGATAAGTTTATTGGAAAGGACTGGCTGGAGAAACAGGATCAGAATTCTGAATGGGAAAAACTGCAGGAAATACCCGACGATGAGTTCTGGAGCACAAAACTGGGATCCAAAAAGAAGTTATTTAATCATATCCGCGAGCGACTGGCGGTTCAATACGAACGTAACAAGATTGGTTCACTGCAAATGATTCGGGTTAAACAGCATTTAAAACCCAATGTGCTTACCATCGGTTTTGCCCGTCGTTTTGCAACCTACAAGCGCGGGACCCTGATTTTCAGTAATCCCGAACGGCTAAAGCGAATTCTAAATCATCCCGAACATCCGGTTCAGTTGATATTTGCCGGTAAAGCCCATCCCAGGGACACCGGAGGCCAGGATCTGATACGCCAGATCCATAATCTGTCTCTGCAACCGGATGTGCGCGGACGAATCCTTTTCATTGAAAATTATGATATGGGCTTGGCACGGGACCTGGTGTCGGGTGTGGATGTCTGGCTCAACAATCCGCGCCGTACCCAGGAAGCCTCCGGCACCAGTGGTCAGAAGGTGGGAATGAACGGCGGTATCAATTTCAGCGTCCTGGATGGTTGGTGGAATCAAGGTTTTAATGGTGAAAACGGCTGGGCTTTCGGAGACCAGGAAAATTACGAAACCCTTGAGGAATGGGACTCCTGGGACTCGGAAGAACTTTATGACATTCTTGAACATGATATAATCCCACTTTATTACAAACAGGACAAGCAGGGAATTCCTCATGAGTGGATACAGGTAATGAAAAATTCCATTCAGTCCGTTATTCCGGTATTTAATACTCATCGAATGTTGAAGGAGTATATGGAGAAACTATATAAACCAGCCCAGGAGCTGGGAATCAGGTTTCGGAAATCAAATTTCATTACCGCCCGTGAGGTATCCGGCTGGAAAACACGAATTGATCAGCATTGGTTTGATGTACAGCTTGAACCCATACTAAAAAAACCGGGCGAAAATGGATTCCTTTCCCTTAGTTTCGGAGATAAATATCAGGTTGAGGCAAAAGTGAAGCTGGGCAGTTTAAAGCCGGAAGATGTAAAAGTACAGATCTTCCTGGTAAGAAATAATATGGATTTGGAAGAAATTTCTGATTTTGAAATATTTGATATGCAGCCGGTACAGAATGGCAAAAAAGGCATCTATCTCTTTAAAGCCCTGATCAAGCCTTCGGATAGCGGTAATTATTATTACACCCTGAGGGTACTGCCCTATCATAAATATTTACCCTGTGATATTGAACTGGGGGTTGCAAAATGGTATCAGAAATAGGCGGGTACATGCAACGGTATTTCTATTAAATATCGATATTACATTAGATCACTTGTTTTCTTCATACATGAACTGCAGCAGTTCAAGAGTAAATTCATAGTCATTTTCTGTTATATACCCGTATTGAACCAGGCGCTTTAATATGATGCGGGATCTCCACAGAACTCCATAATTGATTTGTGAAGGATTCATTTCCAGAGGATTGGGAAGAACGGCTGCCAGCCGCACCATTTCATCCAGCGTCAAATCGGACGGACTTTTCTCAAAATATACCTCTGCAGCTGCACCGATACCGAACACATTATATCCCCATTCCGCAATATTCAAATACAGTTCCAGAATCCTGCTTTTTTTAAGGCGTCTTTCCAGATCAAACGCAATCAGCCATTCCTTGAATTTGCGAGAAATTTCTTTATCCGGTTTTAAATACAGATTTTTGGCCACTTGTTGAGTAATGGTGCTGCCTCCTCTGGCGAATTCACCTTCTTCGATATTTTTCTTTAAAGATTCCTTTACCTCGAACCAGTCAATACCATTATGAATCCAAAAAGAGGCGTCCTCGGCTACGATAACCGTCTGGCGCATTAATTCAGGAATCTCCCGGTAAGACGTCCATAGATAAATACTTTTCTTTCGATGTTTAACGTAGTCCCTGTCTTTTTCCCGGTATTTCATCAGGATTGTCTCTGCAGGATTCTTTTTATTCCATATTGCAACATCAGGAAGGGTCATATAGAGGTAGAAAACAAATACCAGTACCAGGACAATATAACTGAAAAGATAAAAGCTCCAGAATCTGAAAAAGGGATTTTTAAAAATCAGTTTCATTTACCTGAATTTTCTGTGGACATGGTGGGAATAGAAATCGTCCGGAATTTACCTTATTATTGTTGTGTTTCCTGTGAAAGCTCAAGCAGAACACCGAAAATACTTTTAGGATGCACAAAAGCAATTTTTTTACCTTCGGCCCCTGTTCGTGCCTTCTCATCGATCAGTTTAATATCATTCTTCCTGAGTTGATTCAGCACGAAATCAATATCGCATGAGATAAGCCATGGAGACGCCTGAAATGCTCAAAAAAATAGATCATGTTG
>CAYWTB010000046.1:0-34572 GCA_964461135.1 uncultured Caldithrix sp.
GTCTCCACCCCTTGATTTTTTTCTGAAGAATAAACCGAACAATGGATTTCGTATTTTTGTGTTAGGAGGATCTACCGCTGCAGGTTATCCCTATGGCAATAATTTAATGTTTTCCCGTATTCTGAATCGACAGTTGGAAGATGCTTTTCCGGAGCAAAAAATTGAAGTCGTCAATGTGGCCATGGCAGCCATTAATAGTTATGCCTTGCTGGATTTTATGGATGAGATTCTGAAACAGCGGCCAGATCTTATCCTTATCTATGCAGGACATAATGAATTTTACGGAGCCCTGGGGGTTGCCTCATCCGAATCTATCGGGCGACTCAGATGGGTTGTCAGCTTGTATCTTTCACTGCGAAAATATAAAACATTTCTTCTGCTGCGGAATGCATTGAAAGATTTCGCAACATTGGCACATGATATATCGGGAACAAATCCATCGGAAGATGCTACTGCGACTCTTATGGAAAGACTGGTGGCGGATCAGAAGATAACTTATAAGAGTGAAATGTATGAAAAAGGTCTGCACCAGTTTTCTGAAAATCTGGACAAAATCCTACAAATGGCTGCAGCTGCGCATGTACCGGTTCTTACCAGTGAACTGGTCAGCAATATCAGGGATCAGGCCCCGTTTATTTCAATTCAAACCTCCCGGTATCCCGGGGCAAAGGAAATTTATGAGAAAGCCGTTCAACTGCATGAAAAAAAAGAATACGAGCAGGCTGGGGAAAATTTTTATATGGCCAAGGATCTGGATGCCCTGCGTTTCCGGGCTCCGGAAGAATTCAATGAAGTGATTCATACCCACAGTGAAAAATATAAAACTCAGGTCGTATCAATGATCAAGGCATTTGAAAACGCTTCCGCCGACCACCTGATCGGGAATAATCTCATGCTGGAACATCTCCATCCCAACATCAGCGGATATTTTGTTATGGCCAATGCTTTTTTCAAAACAATAGTGGAAAATCATTATATCGATTCCCTTGATCATGATGAAGCTATCCGGGGCTTGTCTTATTACCGGCACCATTGGGGGTATACAGCACTGGATAGTCTGTATGGTTCCCTGCGAATTCATATTTTAAAGGGTGGATGGCCATTTAAACCAAAATCTGCTCCAAACCGTGCTCTGCTGGATTATCAGCCGACTTCCAGGGCAGATTCACTGGCAGTGCAGGTGTGGACGGATGAAACCTATTCTCTGGAACGTGCTCATGTTGAACTGGGAGAATTTTTCGATAAAAAACAAAGATATCAGGACGCTTTTCGTGAATATCAGGCACTTATTGCTATAACACCATTTAATGTTTCTCCATATCTGCGGGCCGCTGATATGCTGCTGAAGCAACAGAAACTCACGCAAGCTTTACCGTTACTAAAACATTCATTGATTCTGGAAGAAACCTCTTTTGCTCTTAAATGGATCGGACAGATTTTACTGTCACAGAACCAAAAAAATGAAGCTGTTGCCTATCTTGAGAAGGCTTACCGTTTTTTACCGTCCGATCCGCAATTGCTTTTCAATCTGGCAGGTGCATATGCCCTAAATGCTCAGTATGATAAATCAATATCAATTTTAAACAGATTATTGCAAATTTCACCCCGCTTTCCTGATGCTGCCCGGTTGCATAAGGAAGTGGAAAATGCATTAAAACAGCGTGCTGACCACGGTATATCTCCTGCCGGATGATACAAAGAAACATGCTGTTTTATTGATTCAGAGATTCCGGATAATGACTGATTGATCAGAGAATTAAGGAGAAGATATGACTGTTCTTGATTATGGAATTGTGATTGTTTATCTCATCGCTATGATCAGTATTGGTGTTTATTTCCAGAAGAAAGCATCCAGTGGCATAGACTCCTATTTTCTGGGTGACCGCGGATTACCCTGGTGGGCGCTCGGTGCATCGGGAATGTCTTCTAACCTGGATGTGAGCGGTACCATGATCAACACAGCCTTTGTGTTTGCTCTGGGCGCAGTGGGATTTTTTATTGAGATACGGGGTGGGGTAACACTTATCATGGCATTTCTTATGATTTTCCAGGGGAAATGGAACCGCCGTGCCATGGTGATGACTTTGGCAGAGTGGATGCACTTCCGCTTTGGAAAAGATAAACAGGGAGATGTAGCCCGTCTGATTGCCGCTTTTTCTATTATTATTGTCACGATTGCCATGATTACTTATTTCGCTATTGGTTCAGGAAAATTCATAGGTGAATTCCTGGGAATTCCCAGTTTCTGGGGGCTTTCCTCAGAGTTCTGGGCGGCCACCCTGATGATTGCCCTGGCCATGATTTATACGGTGGCCAGTGGTCTGTACGGAGTGGTGTGGACCGATGTTTTTCAGGGTTCCCTGATATTTATCACCATCTTTTTCATCTGTGGACTCTCCTTTTTCACTTTCCATCTTCCGGAAACATTTCAGGTATCAGTACCTGTGCGTGACGGGGGATTTATGGCTATTCAAACCACTAAGGAAGCCTGGACCAGCATGATTCCCAAATGGAAATTGAACATGCCGGCAGAATCCACTTATTCCATTTACAATCTGTTTGGCGTTGCCATTCTCTTCTATCTGATCAAGGTGACTATCGAGGGAAGCGGTGGCACCAGCCAGTATATGATACAGCGTTTCTTTGCCTCCCGTAGCGACCGGGAATCCGGACTTCTCTCGCTTTTCTGGACTTTTCTGCTGGCCTTCCGCTGGCCATTCATTGCTGCCATTGCCATCATGGGAGTCGTTTTTGGTGGTATTCAGGATCCGGAAACCGTTCTACCGGTGGTTATCAACCGCATGGTTCCTATTGGAATCAAAGGATTGCTGGTTGCCGGGCTTATGGCTGCCGCCATGTCGACCTTCGATTCCACTGTAAATGCCGGGGCCGCCTATTGGGTAAAAGATATTTATCAGACTTATCTGAATCCCGCTGCCTCCGAAAAACAGTTGCTTCGACACGGGCGCTGGTCATCCATCATCATCGTATTACTGGGATTACTATTCACCTTGGCTGTCAGAAATATCAACGAAATCTGGGGGTGGATCACCTCCAGCCTGGGTGCGGGATTGCTGATTCCCACCCTGGCCCGCTGGTACTGGTGGCGGATGAACGGTTACGGCTTTGCAGCCGGCACCGTTGCCGGAATGGGGGCTGCGGTTCTTCAACGCATCTTTCTGCCCCATGTTCCGGAATATGTGGCCTTTGTCATTGCCACCAGCTCTTCACTCATTGGAATGGTGATAGGTACTTATCTCTCCCGGCCAACCGACGATAATGTTCTGCTGGAATTTTATAAGAAAACCCGACCTTTCGGATTTTGGAAACCGGTTCGCATGAAACTGAAGGCCAGCACGCTCAGTCAGATCAATCAGGAAAATCGCCGCGATATTCTTTCCACCTTTTTTGCCGTGCCGTGGCAGATTGTGCTGTTCCTCACCGGAATGGCTGTAATGTTTAAACGATGGGATGAATTTTTCTTGCTGCTTATTATTCTGGTGCTGCTATCGGTAGGTCTTTATTTTAACTGGTTCCGACATCTGTCAACCGAGGTGAACGTCGATCAATGAAATTTTTGAATTCAAATAAAAAACGATATAATGTTTGAAAATTGTTATATCCTCAGAAATTAGATTGCCCCGGTCTTTAGACCGGGGATTAAGGAATCCCATAAATTCGGGCTTTAGCCCCCATTTGTGATTTAAATAGGCTGGTAAATAAATTTATTTTGGATAGCACTGATTTGAATTATTACCTGACACAGCCCAAGCTTATCCGTTTGCTGAAAAAAAGTATTTTGATCATACTTTTATTACTGAGTTGTTCACCCTCCGGCAAGGGCCGCATAATCATCTGGTCTTCACTCAGACCGGTGGAAAGAGATTTATTGCAGGAAAAAATAGATAATTTTGCAAAATCTTATCCTGAATATGAATTTGACCAGCTCTTTTACGCTCCGGAAGAACTGCGAACGAATTTTATTGTGTCGTCACTGGCAGGCAAGGGACCGGCACTGATTCATGGCCCCAGTGATTTTATCGGCCCCCTGTCCGAGCTGGAAGTCATTAAACCGCTGGAAAATATATTTGAACCGGCATTCCTGGACAGTTTCATTTTAAAACCGTTTCCGGCAAATACCTATTTTCACGGCCACCTTTACCAGATTGCGGACCGGGTGGGAAATCACCTCTGCCTGGTTTATAACAAGGATATTATACCCGAACCTCCTCTTACTATGGATGAATTAATAAGGATGGGGCAGAATCTGGTCAAAGACCGCGATAAAGATGGAGAGTCCGACAGTTATGCCCTGGCCTGGAATTATACCGAACCGTTCTTTGCCGTGCCGTTCATCGGTGGCTACGGTGGCTGGATTATGGACAGCAACGGTAATCCTACCCTGGATACGCCCGCGGTAATCAAGGCGGCTCAATTGATTTATGATCTGGCAAATAAATACAGGATCATACCCAGGGAAAGCGACTATGAAACAGCCAATGCTCTCTTCATCGATAAACGTGTTGCCATGATTATCAATGGACCCTGGTCCTGGGGGACTTACCTGAACCGGGGAATAAATATCGGCGTCGCCCGCATCCCGAAAATTGACGAAACCGGTTTGTGGCCCACTCCCATGGTGTCACCCATGGGATACTTGGTGAATGTGAACGAAGAAGGTGAACGGTTGCAGATTATTTCCGAGTTAATCCGTTATCTCACCAACACTGCAGTGGAGCTCGATTTTTCCATGAAATTCGGCATCATTCCCTCACGCAAAGACGCGCTGGCCAATCCGGAGATACGGAAAAATGAGTTGCTGGTCCATTCACTGGATCAGATGATGGTGGGAAGACCCATGCCGGTGGTCACCGAACTGCGCTGGATCTGGGATGCCATGAGACCGGCTTACCAGGGGATATTTACTAACCAGATTACCCCGGAACAGGCCGCCGGTCAGATGCAGAAACTGGCAGAAAAACTGATTTCGGAAAACCGTGAGTAAGGACAAAAGCAAGATCACCACATAGTGGTCACCATGTGAAAGATCAAAGATTACCACAAAGTGGTCGCTATGTGAAAGATTAAAGAGGGTAAAAGGATAAGGGCTAAAGGGCTGAAGAGTAAAGGACAAAATAAAGATGCCAGGTATCAGTATTCAGGATAAAGGCTAAAGACACATAACGCATAGCGGTAAGTAAATAGGGTAAGCTATTAAAGACAAAATGGAAAATGTAATTTTTGAATTCGTGTTAATTCCCGTCTAAAGCCCGTCTGAAGCCCTGCCTGCAGCAGGTAGGCGGGCAGGCCGGGCAGGCGTGAAATTCGTGGCCAGATTCCCGTCACATCCTTGTGCCGAACATGCGTGAAATACCCGTCTAAAGCCCATCTGAGCGCTTTTCGCTCTGCAATTTGTGATAATTAGTGAAATTCGTGGATAAATTAGTGAAATTCGTGGATAAAAAAAATAATTGGCAATCCGCATCAGGGAAAAGTGAAAAATTTTCCGGCCACAACCGGCTGGCTTATCTGTATGTGGCACCGGCACTGCTTATTATGAGCTTTGTGGTGTTATATCCATTCATTTATAACTTTGTTATTTCGTTTTCCAATATGAATCTGGCACATTTTAGAGACTGGTCACTGAAGGGATTACATAATTATCTCCTGGTTTTATCCGAGAAAAGTTTCTGGTATTTCCTTTATAAGACTATTCTATGGACAGTAATTAACCTGGTGTTTCATGTAACCATCGGGGTGTATCTGGCCCTGATTCTTAACAAGGATATCCGGGGTAAGACTATTTACCGCACCCTGCTGATCCTGCCCTGGGCAGTTCCACAGTATATCACCGCACTCACCTGGCGGGGAATGTTCAATTCGGAATATGGTGCGGTGAACCTGATGCTGGAGCGTTTTCTGGGAGTTCAATATCCCTGGTTATCGACGGAATGGGGAGCGTTCAGTGCCTGCCTGATTGCCAATATCTGGCTGGGATTTCCGTTCATGATGATTATTGCGCTGGGCGGCCTGCAGAGCATTCCCGATGAATTATATGAAGCGGCTGATATCGACGGAGCCAGTCCCTGGCATAAATTCCGCAATATAACCGTTCCGCTGCTCAAACCGGTGATGGTGCCGGCAATAACTCTGGGAGTAATCTGGACATTCAACAACTTTAATGTAGTATGGCTGGTTAGTAACGGCGGAGAACCCTCCGATAAAACCCACATTCTGGTGAGTTGGGTGTATAAATCTGCCTTCACCTATTTCCGGATGGGTTATGCCGCGGCATTTTCCATGATCATTTTTGCCATACTGTTTATTTTCGGCTGGAAGTTTATCAAAAGCACCCGGGTAACTGAAAACGTATACGGTTAATCTGACGGAAGGAATAATGACACGAAATCCCCGTAGTCTCACTTTTAAAGGAAAAATCGGTGCCCATGCGGTCCTGCTTGCCTTTACCCTTTTTTCTATCTATCCGGTGCTGCAGGTGATTTCCATCTCACTTCGTCCCGGAGACCGGCTGTTATCCAGGTCACTGGCCATCATCCCTGAAAATGCCAATCTGCATTCCTACTATCAGCTGTTTTTTGAAGAACCCTTTTTGCGATGGATGGTGAACAGCATCATCATTTCTTTTTTTGTGACCATTGTGGGGGTAAGCCTGGCAGCTACGGCCGGGTATGCCTTCTCACGTTACCGTTTCAGGGGAAGAAATGCTTCCCTGCTGGGCATCATCACTACCCAGATGTTTCCGGTTACCATGCTGTTGCTTCCGTTATTCATAATGCTGATTAAACTGGGACTCTATGATTCATATCTGGGACTCATTATTGCTTATTCGGCCACCGCGCTGCCATTTACCATTTGGCAGATGAAGGGATACTATGATACCATTCCCTACAGCCTGGAAGAAGCCGCCTTCATTGACGGGGCAAGTCCTTTATATGCATTTTACCGGATTATTCTTCCGCTGGCAGTGCCGGCCCTGGCCATAACCGCCTTGTTCTCATTCATGGCGGCCTGGTCAGAGTACCTGGTGGCGGCGGTCCTGATTCAGGATCGTCAACTGTTTACTCTGCCCCTGGGTCTGAAATTATTTCAATCCAATATGGAGGTGGCCTGGGGCCTGTATTCGGCAGGAGCGGTAATTGTCAGTATACCGGTAGTACTGCTGTTCATCTTTCTGAGCCGTTGGCTGATCTCCGGATTAACCCTGGGCAGCGTGAAAGGATAAAAGGATGTTTTTATTAACCTGGATTATTCATAAATAATTTCACTGAGATCACGGAGAAACATAAATAACAAGAGATTAAATAATGAATATCAGAGATTTTTTTAAATTTTAATCGAATCCCCGTTACTCTTTAAATGAATCTAGTTTTATGCTATAAGTGCGAATAGAACCTGTGTCGTCAATGGTTTATGAATAGATCAGGTTAATAAATGTTATAGTGTTTGTGCAGACAGGATTTTGCATTCAGTTTCTGATGCGGGAATTTTGAAGAATGAAAGAGGAGGAGAACCAAAATGGTGGAAAAAATCGCCCGAAAAATGTGTGAACTGGGTTTTACCCAGTATGAAGCCAAGGCTTATGTCTCCCTGTTGAATTATTATCCGGCCACCCGCTATGAGCTCAGTAAGAACAGCGGAGTTCCGCGGTCGGCTATTTACGATGTTATCTCCCGGCTTGAATCGTATGGTGCTGTTAATGTTATCTCTGCCAGACCGGCAAAATATGTACCAGTACCTCCCGAACAGTTTTTGAAAATACTGGGACAGCGTTATGACCAGAAGATTGAAAATTTCCGGGAAAGCCTTTCCGGAATTAAAATTGATATGGAACCTGAACAGATGTGGAATATTTCCGGACATTCAAATCTTTTATCCAAGGCACAGGATTTGATTCAAAGTGCCCGCTGCGAGTTATATATATCCGCCTGGCGAAGTGAACTCATGGAAATTCAGAAATTCTTGAAGGAAGCGAAAAACAGAGGAGTGAAGATTGTTCTCTTCAGTTTCACCAAAGTTCCTGATATAGGACTTGTCTACAGCTATCAGATGAATGAGAAAGAACTGGAAAAGGTCTGGGATCATAAAATTATTGTAGTGAGGGATCATGAGGAGTTGCTGATGGGTGAGGTGAACCGGCAGGTGGAGCGTAAGGCCGCCTGGACTATGAACAAGGGTATCGTTCAGATTGCTGAAAACTTGATAATCCTTGACATTACGTTATATGGTATCCGGGCCGGGGTAGATGTAAGGGATGCCGTTATCGAAACTCATCCGGGAGAGTTGGCCATTCTGGATAAACTCCTTAAGGAAAAATTTCCGGGTAATCCGGTGGTTAACTTCGATTTTTCCAAATATAATTTGAATGGTAACGGCCAGGTGGAAAATTGATCATAATGTTTAAATTCCATTATTTTTCACAGTTTTTTATAGCGTCAGCGGTCTTCACTTTTTTTATTTTCTGTGGTGAGGAAAATAGCACATCGGAAAACCGTCCCGATCTCCATGATCAAACTATCACTGCCGCTCCGCAGTGGGCCAGGGAAAGTGTGTTGTATGAGATCTTTCCCAGGGTATTTACTGAAGAAGGAACTTTTAAAGCACTTGAGTCCAGACTGGACTATATTCAGGATCTGGGTGTCGGTATTCTCTGGCTGATGCCGATTTTCCCCGTCGGCGGTATTAGTCAACGGGAAGCCGTTGGCAGTCCCTACGCCATCAAGGATTTTCGCGGTATCAATCCGGCCTGTGGTGATGAGCAGGATCTTCATGACCTGGTGGATGCGACTCATCAAAGAGGAATGAAAATTATCCTGGGCATAGTACCTGGCTATGCAGCGAATGACAATATATTAATTAAGGAACATCCGGACTGGTTTTCGAAAAATAAAGAGGGCGAGTTCACACCTGAGTGGAATGACGGGAATGATGTTACCAATTTCAACTATGATAATCCCGCTATGCGCCGTTATATGGAAGAGACCCTTATTTACTGGATTCGAAAATTTGATATCGACGGTTATTGCTGTAATATGACCGGCACGGTTTCCCTGGACTTCTGGAGGAGTGCCCTGTCAAAATTAAGAGAGATTAAATCGGACATTTATCTTCTGGCCGGAGGGCAGGATCCCCAGCTTCTGCCGGCCGGATTCAATTCGGTGTATGGCCGGGCGGAATATAATGAATTGCTTGCGATCCGCCGGTGCAAAGACCGAACAGTGGGCATTATTACGCTGGAGAGAGAGAAGCGAAAGAAATTTCCTGCGAACAGCCTTATTGTGCATTTCCTGGAGAATCAGGATGAACCCAGAAGCATGAGTACCTTTGGTCCTCAGGCGATTCAAGCCTATGCCTCCCTGTTGTTCACGTTCCCCGGGATTCCTCTGATGTATGCCGGCCAGGAGATCGGGGAGCGGCAGAGGCCCTCCCTGGTTGAGAAATCAGTCATCAATTGGCAGCAGCAGGACACAACCCTGCTGGAATTGTACCGCAATCTGATACGGCTTCGCAAGAACTGGGCCTGTTTTACGTCGGGAGAATTCATCCAGTTACCCACCGCTTCCATTTCCGGATCCGTCGGTGCCTTTCTGCGCCTGAACCAGGATTCAGCCGCGGTTGTGCTGATAAACCTGAAAAGTAAAACTGCCGAAAAAATCCTGATTACTTTGCCGGATGGATTACCGCAGAATCTGATGCATTTTAAGTGGACCGGTTATGAACAGCCCGTTACATCCTTTGATATTAATTATATGTATTTTCCCGAACTGGAGCCGTATACCACCCGCATCTTTCTGGGAATAAATGAAAATTCAGGGATATAAAATATTAATATAACATAGAATACTATAAGGCTGATGTGAAGATAAGAGATCCCAGATACTTGTTGGAGAATAATTTTTTCGCTATTGAATGGTTTGAGTGGGACATCCGAATTTTTTTGAAAAGATTTTCTGCGATAATCCAATATCTGCCGGATTCACAGTTTTGAATATGAATTAGAAAATAGTTTGAAAATAAAAAAACAGGATAGGATAACAAAGATGGAGTTCCGGTTCATGAAGAGTATATATCCAATAGTATTTTCTCTTTTTATCAGCAGTACAATTTTCGGGCAGGTTGTCATTTCGGATCCTGCTTATGCCACCCAGTCCGATTCCATAATCGTATATTTTGATGCCACTAAAGGCAATCAGGGTTTGATGGGATATACCGGTAACGATGTTTATGCCCATACGGGAGTAATTACCAATAATAGTATTGCTCCCAGTGACTGGAAGCATGTGATCGCCGCCTGGAATGTCAATATTCCCAAGGCTAAACTGACCCGGATTTCTACAGATTATTATAAAATGGTGATTGGTTATCCCCGTGAATATTATGCTATGACCGACCCCGGGGAACAGATACTGCAACTTGCTTTTGTTTTCCGTAACAGCGATGGAAGCCGCACCGGACGGGATGTGGGAGGTGCGGACATCTTTCTGGATCTTTATGAAGCAGGTATTACCAGTATCATTCTTGAACCGGCGGTTGATTTAAGTTTTGGTGATCCTAAAAGATCTCCGGTATTTGCTGATAATGATGATACGGTTCATGTCAGAGCATCAGCGGCAACTGTGGGTACACAGATCAGCTCCCTTAGAATTTTACTAAATGATGTACTGGTAAATCAGGTGCAGGACAGTGTGATCAGTTATGATGTCATCACCAGCCAGTATAATACCGGTTACCAGGAAGTATCAGTAATCAGTGAAGATACTCTGGCAATCAGTGATACGGCTGTTTTTTATATTATGATTAATCCACCGGTCGCGGTAGAGACACGTCCTGCTGGAATTGTGGATGGGATCAACTATATAAACAGTACCACGGCTATTGTTTCGCTTTTTGCTCCCTATAAGAATTTTGTTTATGTCCTGGGGGATTTTAATGACTGGAAGGTGGACACCCTTTTCCTGATGAAGGAAGACGTTATTAATTCTGATTCCGTTCATTACTGGGCTCGCCTGGAAGGCCTGACTCCCGGTCAGGAATATGCGTTCCAGTACCTGGTAGACGGAACCTTACGGATTGCCGATCCCTACACCGATAAAATTCTGGATCCCTGGAATGACCCGAATATCCCTGCTAATATATATCCTAACCTGAAACCATATCCCTCCGGAAAAACCAAGGAATCGGTATCGATATTACAGACGGACCAGGTGCCGTTTAACTGGGTGTACTCCGATACTTTCACCCGTCCGGAGAAAAAAGACTTGGTAATTTATGAGCTGCTGGTGCGGGATTTTCTGCAGCAGCATGACTATGCTACCCTGGTCGATACCCTGGCATATTTCCGGCGCCTGGGAATCAATGCCATTGAATTGATGCCCATCAATGAGTTTGAAGGCAATTCCAGCTGGGGTTATAATCCCTCGTTTTATTTCGCACCGGACAAATATTACGGACCAAAAGATGATTTAAAACGGTTCGTTGATGAATGTCACCGGCAGGGTATCGCGGTTATTCAGGATATGGTCCTCAATCACTCTTACGGACAGTCCCCGCTGGTGCGCCTTTACTGGGATGACCAGAACAGCCGTCCATCGGCTCAAAATCCCTGGTATAATCAGGTCTCCCCCAATCCGGTATATTCCTGGGGATACGATTTTAACCACCAGAGTCCGGCCACTCAAAAATTTGTGGACCGTGTGAACAGGTACTGGCTGACCGAATACAGGATGGACGGATATCGTTTCGATTTTACCAAAGGATTTACCAATACTCCCGGTGATGGGGGAGGCTATGATTCACAGCGTATCGGAATTCTGGAACGGATGGCTAATAAAATCTGGGAAGTTGATACTACCGCCTATATCATTCTGGAACATTTTACCGATAACAGTGAAGAAAAGGTGCTGGCGGAATACCGTTACGGAATGATGTTGTGGTGCAACCAGAACTACAATTACAACGAAGGGACCATGGGGTATAACGACAACGGAAAATCTAATTTTTCCTGGGGATATTTTGGTACGCGGGGCTGGACCGTTCCTCATGCGGTCACCTATATGGAAAGCCATGATGAAGAACGTCTGATGTTTAAAAACATAACCTATGGCAACGGCAGCGGAAGCTATCAGATACCGGATACCACCACCGCCCTGCAGCGCATGCAACTGGCTAACGCATTTTTCCTGACCTATCCCGGGCCGAAAATGATCTGGCAGTTCGGAGAACTGGGATATGATTATTCCATCGATGTGAATGGCCGGGTGGGAGAAAAGCCCATTCGCTGGGATTATCTGGATGATGCAAGGAGGGAGAGATTGTATAAGACTATTGCCGCTCTCCTGAAAATCAGAAGTGAGAACGCTGTTTTTACCAGCAAGCAGACCACGGTTGAATTATGGCTCAATGATCCCAGCGGCAAGAAGCGAATCCGGTTGATGAATCCCCAGATGAATGTGACGATCGTGGGGAATTTTGGAGTAGTAACCCAGACGATTGATCCCCAGTTTCTGTATCCGGGAGTCTGGTACGACTATTTTTCCGGAGACAGCGTTACCGTACCCGCCAGTGGTTTGAGCGTCAATCTGTATCCCGGCCAGTTCCATATTTATACCGACAAGAAACTTCCCACGCCGGAGCAGGGGATATTAACCGATATCGGAGACAATCAGGTCACTACTCCCTTGAGTTATCAGTTATGGCAGAACTATCCTAATCCGTTTAATCCGGAAACCAGCATTAAATTCGAGATTCCAAAGGCCGGCAAAGTGCAATTATATATTTATAATGTGCTGGGTCAGAGAGTAGCCACCCTCCTGAATGAGCAATATCCTGCCGGGCGTCATGAAGTACGGTGGGATGGGCGGAATGATTCCAGTGCCAGGCTGGCCAGTGGAATATATTTCCTGCAGCTGAAGGCGGGATCATTCATACAGAACCGGCGAATGGTTCTTCTGAAGTAGTTTCTGACGACCCCGGTTAAAGAATGTCTTGGGCATAACGTAAAAGAAGGATTCAGGAATAAAAAAGCTCAAGGCTCAAGGCTAAAGGCTCTCTCCCACATTATGACAGTTTTTTGCTCAGGCCAGCACGGCAAATGAAAGTGAGATAGGAATTTCACAAATGAGCGCGAATTGCTGAAATATTTTTTTATTTTTTATATTTTTTCCACGAATTCCACGAATTTTTTACTGGATGCTGAATTTTAGTTACTGCTTTCTGTATTCTGCTTTCTATTCTCTGGTTTTTATCCGACTGATTGCCAAAATAAATCTGAGACACCGGACTGCTTTCTGCTTTTGAAAACCAGGACGGTTTTCATCCGGCCTCTTGCCGGAGGCAAAATAGAGGAAGGGCTGCTTTCTTTCATCTCCTTTTCCCCTTTACCCTTTCCCAGTCCCGATTATCGGTGGAAATGAATAAATTATTCAGGACGGTTATTATGGCTTCTTTCTCTATTAATCCTTGAAAAACATCATTCATGGGTTCTTCCTTACTTTAAGATTCCAAAAGTTGAATAATATCAATCTATGAAGGAATCAATCATTTTCCTCATCAATTCTGCCAGGGCTCTCAGATATCATTATTGCTGGCCGGTATTAATTTCGCCCGGTTTTTTATATCAATATCGCAGATTGCAGCCCGGAGAAATGCCATGGCTGTGAAAGCAAAATGACAATGCAGTTGACGTCTTTGGTATCCGGTGTCAGGATATTTATTTGCCATATTTGATTTGCATCACGCCATCGATTGGAAAAACGGCGATAATTCATACAGAAGGATTTTGCATAATCACAACCGGAGGTGATATGAAGTTTATTAAAAGACGTAAGAGAAAAAGGGAATTGATGATAGAAGAGATGAAACTAAGGGTTTTCTATGAGTCCAATATCAGGAAACTGGATAAAATTCTGGAACTGCAATTCGGTAGCCGTCCCAAAATTACTGACGAAATAAATCGGAGATTCCGGCTGTAAAAAACCGTAAAATTTCAATTGACTACAATTCAGCTGCCGCTTCCAGGGACGGAGGGCGGCAGTTTTATATATGGACACTCTCCCAGATTCGATCTTCTGAATCCCCAATATTTTTCTTAAGCATGAGATATTAATATTTTTTCAGTTTGGTTTTTATTAAATTCCTATATGAAGACCATTTTGATTATTTAATATTATCTAAATTTTGTGCAGTATTTTCTTTCATCAAATATTTTTAACTATCATGAAAGGGAATTTGGTTTTTTCGGGAAAATTGAAATAAGGATTTGAGTTTCCCGTCACGGCCCGGGATGTATAGAATGTTAAATTCCTAAATATTGACCCTGTCGTGTTCTTAATCGCGAAACTTAATTACAGGCATTCGAACTAATACTGTTTCAGGAACGGAAAACCATATTTGAAAAATTCAGAAACTGAAATCCGGGAAAAATCAGAAAAATTATTTGAAGAAGATATACCGTATGATGTCCGGGAACAGGTTGATCTTCCGGGAAACATCATGGAGATTTCCGATAATCCGCTGGCATATCTGGATCCTGATTTTAATATAATTAAGGTAAATTCCGCTTATTGCAGAAGTTCCGGTCTTTTACTGCAGGAAGTAACCGGTCACAATTATTTTAAGCTGTTTCCTGATGCAGCTACTCGGAAGATCTTCCAGAAGGTGAAGGATAGTGGCAAGCCGCTTGAATTCTGTGCCAGAGCATCTACTTCTCCTGATCGGTCTGAAGAAGGGGCAGCTTTCCGGAAGTGGAAACTCACGCCGGTCAGAAATGCAAATGATCAGGTAGTGGGCTTGTTGCTTTCCAACGAGCCAACGGCTGCGCAGGATAACATATTAAAGGAATCCAGAACCTCAGCTTACAGGTTCATTACGGTTACCACTGTTTTAATCTTTATTACCGAAGCCATTTTTGCTATTCTGCTTCATTTGCTGCCCAGGCCATCTTCCCTGTTATTCACCATCCTGGATGCCCTGTTTATGGCGATTCTGTTAATTCCTTTATTGTATATATTCCTGTTGCGTCCGCTGATATTAAATATTTCTGAGCGAAAGAGGGCCCAGGAAGAACTGAAGAAAATAAATGAAAAACTGGAATTAAAAGTCCGGGAACGAACCTCTGAATTATTGAAGATAAACGAACGGCTGAAGGCTGAAATCTGGGAGCATAATCAGGCAGAAAAGGAATTGCAGAAGAAAACTCATGAGTTGATGATGCGTGTGAAAGCACTCAACTGCTTTTATGATGTCTCCCGGCTTATGGTTCAGCAGGACCTGGATTTCCCCCGGGTAATACAGCAAATTGTGGAATTCATACCCCCCACCTTTGAATACCCGGAGTTCACCAGTGCCCGGATTACCCTTAACGGCAGGGACTACCTGTCATCGAATTTCCAGGAGACGCGCTGGGACCAATCCGAGAAAATTGAGGTGAAGGGTGAAAAAAGGGGTGAATTAAGGGTTTTTTACACTGAGGAGATAACCGGGACAGGCGGGGATTTTTTTCGAAAGGAAGAAAGGGTTTTTTTGGCAGGTCTCAGCAGGTTGATTGGTAAATATACCCAGCGCATTGAGACCGAAGAAGCCCTGAAGACCGCATTGGAATCTTCACAACAGCGTAAAATTGAACTGGAAGCATTGCTAACTGGAGCCAGGGTCGTGCTGGAACGGCGAGAATTTGAAGTAACAGCCGGCCGTATTTTTGACAGCTGTAAAAAGCTGATTGGTGCAACCGCCGGCTATGTGGCATTATTATCTGAAGATGGTAAAGAGAATGAAGTGGTGTTTCTAGATTCAGGCGGTAAGGAAAGCCTGTTGGATCCCAACCTGCCCATACCCATCCGTGGTTTGCGGGAAACCGTTTACAATTCAGGCAAAACGGTTTATGAAAATTCCTTCTCCCGGCGTGAATGGACAAAATTTTTACCGGCCGGCCACCTGCCCCTGGAAAATGTATTATTTTCTCCAGTTCTGATGGAAAACCGGGTGGTTGGGCTGCTGGGACTGGGAAATAAACCGGGTGGATTTACGGATGATGACAAAAGAATGGCCACAGCCTTTGGTGAACTGGTATCAATAGCCCTGATAAACAGTCTGGCATTGCAATCCCTGGAGAACAGCGAAGAGCGTTTTCGTTCGGTGGCTCAGACCGCCAGTGATGCCATAGTCAATATAGACCAGCAGGGAAGAGTCATTTTCTGGAATACGGCTGCTGAACGAATTTTCGGTTACACAGCAGATGAAATTGCCGGCCGGGATGCGGTTATACTGATGCCAGAGCGGTTCCGAAAAAAACATCAGAAAGGTCTGCAGCACCTGTTCTCCACCGGAAAATCCCGCCGCATTGGTGAAGTCACAGAAATGACTGGTCTGCGTAAAAACGGTGAAGAATTTCCGGTAGGACTTTCCCTGGCATTCTGGAAAATGGGGGAGCAGATGTATTTCACCGGAATTATACGGGATATCAGTGAGCAGAAACAGCTGGAAGGGGAATTGCGGAAGTCCAGGGATGAACTAGAACTGCGAGTGCAGGAACGGACACTGGAATTATCCAGAATAAATACCGCCCTGCGGGATGAAATTCAAGAGAGAATGCGCATCGAAGCTGCGCTGGATACGGAACGGCAACGAATTTTTTCGGTACTGGATAAACTGCCCGCGTCGGTGCACCTGCAGAGCAGTGACTATAACATACAGTTTGCCAATCGTTTTTTTCGCGAACGTTTTGGGGATCCGGAAGGAAAGACCTGTTATAATCTCCTGCATAACTGCCCGTCTCCCTGTGCCGATTGTGATATAAACAGGATTTTTAAAACTCGAAAACCATATGAGCTGGAAGAAGTTCATGCTGATGGTAAATTATATCATGTATATAACTATCCCTTTACTGATACTGATGGTTCAACCCTCATTTTACAACTGGGAATAGATATAACGCGGCAAAAAGAAGCTGAAAAAGCCTTACGTGCCAGTGAGGAGCGTTTCCGACTGCTGGTAAATTCAATGAGCGATATTGTGGTCACCCTGAATAATAACATGGAAGTGGAAGCTATATATGGAAATGTGGGAGGAAATATCGGAATTTCTGCAGAGCAGTTTATTGGCAAATCACTTAACGAGATATTCAGTCCCAAGGACCGAACCATTCATAGCCGGGCCATCCGGAGGGCCATGAAGGGGGAGATGATCGTGTATGAATGGGTCATGAAAAATCCGGAAGAAGACCGTTATATGCAGAGTTCCCTGGCGCCTATTTACAATCCGGATGGTGAAATAGAGGGAGTGGTGGGGGTAGCACGGGACATCACCGTTCAGAAGATAATGGAACACCAGCTTATCCAGACCGAAAAATTGTTGACTGTGGCTGAAATGTCCGCCATGATTGCCCACGAATTCCGCAACTCTCTGACCTCGGTCAGAATGATTCTGGAACTACAGCTGGAATCCCCCGGTCTCACGATATCCGAAGTGAAATCGTTGTCCGTGGCACTCAGTTCCATTCAGCACATGGAAAATATCGTCACTCAGTTACTGAATTTTTCCAGCCCGGCAGACATGGTGTTCGGGCCGGGTGACCTCAAAGAAGTAATCGAAGACAGCCTGGAGTTTGTGAATCTGCAAATGAGGAAGAATCAAGTGAATGTGATCAAAAAACTGGTTCCGCATATTACCTCCCTTGAAATGGATGCCAAAAGCCTGAAGGAAGCGTTTGTCAATCTGCTTCTTAACGCCATCCAGGCGATTGCATTGAAGGGCGCCCAGCCAAATAACCGGAAAATCACGGTATCTGCCGGATATTACATTTTACCGGAGACTCTTCTGGATCATATTTCTGTTACTTCCCGAAACAACCACGAGGAAAAGGGTGATGACCTGGTTTTATCGGAAGGGACCGCCTGTATACGGGTGCAATTCAGGGACACAGGCATCGGAATCGGGAAAAAGAAAATACCGCGGATATTTGATCCCTTTTTTACTACCATGCCGGGCGGAACAGGGCTGGGTCTATCCATGGTGAAAAAAACCGTTAATGCCCATGGTGGCATTATAAGGGTAAAAAGCAGACGCGGGCGGGGAACTACTTTCTCAATTTATATCCCGCTTAAGGGAAGGGAATAAAAATGACGGTTCCTGCCAGGATTTTGGTGGTTGACGATGATGAAAAGATCGTCTATGCTTTCCGGGAAGTCCTGCAGAAAGACGGCCATGTTTTTCTGGAAGCCAGGAATGGTGAGGAAGCCCTGCAAAAACTGGCTGCGGAGATGCCGGATATCATTTTTATGGACATCACCATGCCGGGGCTGGATGGTTTGCAAGCCCTGAAAAAAATTAAGGAGTCAAACTATACACTTCCGGTAATCATTATTACCGGGCAGGGAACCATGCAGACCGCCATCAGGGCCATGCAACTGGGAGCATTCCAGTATCTGAACAAACCGTTGTCGGTTAAGACGATCCGGGAGGAAATTGCCAAGGCTCAGATCAGCCTGAAAAGCGCCATTTTTACTCCATACCGATTCGATGCCAACCCGGCTGATCGTTATCAGTTGATCGGAAACAGCATTGTAATGCATGAAATCTACAAACTGATCGGTTCGGTTTCCACCACATCTAACCACACCTCGGTTCTCATCACCGGCGAGAGCGGTACCGGCAAGGAGCTGGTGGCCCGTGCCATTCACAACAACAGCGGATTTCCCCGGGAGCCATTTGTGGCTATAAACTGTACGGCGGTACCGGAACCGCTGCTGGAATCGGAGTTGTATGGTCATGAAAAAGGGGCGTTTACCGGGGCTATTGACCGAAAAATAGGCAAATTTGAGCTAGCGGATCAGGGCACCATCTTTCTGGATGAGATCGGTGATCTGTCGGTGAATCTGCAGCATAAACTGTTGCGGGTGCTGCAGGAGCGGGAATTTGAGCGGGTAGGGGGGAATACTACTATTAAGGTGGAGGCCCGTTTTATCGCAGCGACCAATCAGGATGTGCAAAAAAAAGTTAAGACGGGAGCTTTCAGGGAAGATCTGATGTACCGTCTGAGGGTGGTTACTATTGAAATGCCGCCACTGCGTGAGCATCCGGAAGACATTCTCCTGCTGGCCAGCTTCTTCCTGCTCCGGCATAATGCCCGTATTAAGAAGGCTATCAGTGCCTTTTCCCGGGAGGCCATGGAAAAACTGCAGGCTTATGCTTACCCGGGAAATGTGCGGGAACTGGAAAATATTATTGAGCGGGCAGTGATGCTTACCCAGGGCTCCACCATCCTTCCCCAGGCTCTGGGAGAATTGGATTCCGGGAGACAATCGGATGATGTTTCACTTCCCATGGTCAGTCAGGTTTACAGTGAGTCCAGGGATTATCTGCTGGAGGTGTTTGAGAGGCAGTTTATTACCGCTCAGCTTAAACAGTATGGCGGCAATATCAGTGAAGCTGCCAGGGCCAGCCGGATGTCCCGCCAGAATTTTCACCGGCTGATGCAAAAGTACAAAATCAATCTGAGCGACTGAGCTGTTTCCGGATGTTACGGGGCGAGTGTTTACTGCTGACTGTTTTTCTTTATCCACGAATTTCATAGTGCATACATGTCCGGCACGGGGACATGACGAGCCCATTTATTTATGTCCACGAATTCCACGAATTAAAACATATAACATCTTTGTTCTTTAGCCTGATTACTGAATCCTGATTCCTGACACCTGTCGCCTTTTTTTTTAATCTTTGCTCTTTAATCTTTAATCTTGTCTTTACCTTTTACCCTTTTCCCTAAGTGTCACTCAGGTTTTACAGCCTGTCAAATCCGTTTGACAGTTTCCGGATTAAAAGTAATTTTATCTGTTTCTGTAATATCAGAATATTCAATAAGTTACAAAAACACAAAACCGTCCGAGTAGTCTGGCACTGAAGTTGTTTAATATGATATACAATTTAAGGGGACGGTCTGGTTTTGCCAGCCGCCGGTTTTATCCCTTCTAAGTATATCATGCCTTTTTTATGTAGTGAATAGCCTCTGTGCCGTCAGGGAAATGGGGCACGGAATACCGAAAGGCGCAGTCATCCATCAGTCAATTCAGAGAAAAAATGCTGCACCGGTTTAACAGTAACGGTTCAATCAGTTATAAACCATTCAATTCCAATAATCCGTTCACGTTTTATTTTCCGGGCATACCCGTGTTTTGGGAGTTATTCCGGGAAGAAAATAATAAGGAGGAAAAAGATGAGCTTAGAACGATTTCCGCCCTAGCAGGTAGTTACCGGGGGAGATTTCAGATTGTGAAACGGGATTAAAAGACAGCCCGGTTTCAGTATTTTTTGAGGATAGAAGTTAAAACGGAATTTTTACAAAAACAGAATTATTCAATTAAACAGGAGGAGATATATAATGAAGTTTGGTAATGTTTTAAAAGTGTGCAGTATTTTAATAATATTTATAGTTTCTTTTTCGTTTGCCCAGCTTGCAGGGCAGTTACCCCTGGCACCTAATAGTGTCCCGCAGTTTGTGGACCCATTACCCCACTTTGCGGGTGCCCGGCTTGATGGAACGACCGGCGGCACACTCACCATAAGCATGGAGCCGTATCAGCAAATAGCTGTTTCAACCGGAACCGTACTGGCCCTAGGTACAGCAGGAGTAACTCCCGGTGTTGGAATGACCAAAGTCTGGGCTTACAAAATAGATGATGGAACGAATACTTACGGACCTTTATGGCCTGCTTATACCATCGAAGCAAAAAGAGGGATTCCACTAAGTGTTACGTATGTAAACAATTTATTTGGAGAGACTTACGCAAACGTTGGCCTGGTTGTTGATCAAACCCTGCATTGGGCAGATCCTCTTAAGGCTCATGGTTCACTTGCTGCATATACCGGTGAACCACCGGCAGTTGTCCACCTGCATGGCGGAGAGGTACCCTCAGAGTATGACGGCGGTCCCGATTCCTGGTTTACCCCTGGAAATGCCCAAATCGGACCCTCCTGGGCTTCCGGTGTTAGCAACAATTATGAATATCCTAATACCCAGGAAGCCGCTACACTATGGTTCCATGACCATGCGTTGGGAGCAACCCGACTTAATGTCTATGCCGGAATGGCTGGATTTTACCTCTTAAGAGATGATGCGGAGGATGCCCTGATGCTTCCGGGGTGGTCCGGGGACGGTATGGTCCAGGAATTTGATCCTGTCACAGGAACATTTGGAACTGCATACCTTCCCGAGATTGAAGTTGTGATTCAGGACCGCATGTTTGATACCAATGGTCAATTATATTTTCCAAGTATCGGCATCAATCCTGAACATCCTTTTTGGGTTCCGGAATTTGTAGGAGACATCATTACCGTAAATGGAAAAACCTGGCCCTACCTTAGCGTGGCACCACGCAAATACCGCTTCCGTTTCCTGAACGGTTCCAATGCCCGGTTCTATGAACTCTGGCTGCAGGACCTCGCAACAGGAACCTTTGGACCAATCATTTACCAGACCGGAACGGATGGTGGGCTGCTTGATGTGCCGGTCGCAATTGACCCGAACCTTGGGCAAAAGCTTCTTATGGGGCCCGGTGAACGAGCTGATATTGTCATTGATTTTTCGACAACGCCAAACGCAGTATGGACGCTCAGGAACTCCGGAAACACCCCCTACCCGAAAGGAGCTCCCCCGAAAGGATCGACCCTGGGTCGGATCATGCAGTTTGTGGTGAATGGCCAGGGCACGGATAATAGTCAGCTTCCGACGACATTAAGAGCTACCCCCCTTGTCAAACTGACCAATTTCGCAGGTGGGTTAAATGTGACGCCGGCTAAGAAACGCCAGTTAACACTTAATGAAGTAATAGGAGCCGGTGGTCCGCTGGAAGTCCTGGTCAATAATACCAAGTGGGACGGAAACGGAACAGCGCCCGGTTTAGGAGAGACTGAAATCCCGACGGAGGGAACGAGTGAAGTGTGGCAAATCATCAACTTAACCGCTGATGCCCATCCCATCCACCTGCACCTGGTGCAGTTCCAGCTGGTAAGCCGACAGAAGTTTAATCTTAACAAGTATTTGAAAATTTATACGGCTGTTCCCGGTGCGGGGCCACAGAATCCTTATAATACCCCTAATGCTGATGGCGCGGTGGGAGGTAATCCTGCCATTACCCCTTACCTGCAGGGACTGGTTAAACCGGCAAATCCGAACGAGCGAGGTTGGAAGGATACCTTTATTATGCTTCCCGGTGAAGTCACCACGGTGGTTGCGCGCTGGGCGCCAACCGATAGACCCACTACGGCTTCTGCAAGTGATTTATTGTTTGCTTTTGATCCTAGCAGCGGTCCTGGCTATGTCTGGCATTGCCATATCATCGACCATGAAGACAATGAGATGATGAGGCCTTATAAAGTGACTGCCAGCCCGGCTCGCACTGCGGATCAAGGTCAGATTGGAGCAGAGCAGATTGCCTTAACTTTAACTCCCGAGTCATTCATTCTGGATCAGAACTACCCCAATCCCTTCAATCCCACCACTCAGATCAGCTTCCAGCTGCCGGAAGCCGGTAATGTGCGTCTGGCGATCTATAATACCCTGGGACAGGAAGTAAAGTCCCTGGCCAATTCGGCCTTTGATAAGGGTGCGCACAACCTGACCTGGGATGCCACCGATAATTTCGGCAATCGGGTGGCCAGCGGTATCTATATTTACAGAATTGAATCGGGCAGTTTTGTGCAGCAGAAGAAAATGATGCTCCTGAAGTAAAAAGGAGTTCCCCTGCGGAAAAGAGGGGATTAGTTCCCCTCTTTTCTGTTTTATATCAGTCGGAATTACCGGCAAGACGTTCTAATGTAATCTATTACAATATTAATCCGGAATGGCAGATATGACTTTCCCCAAAATATTGATAGTGGATGACGATGAGAAAATTCTCTATGCCTTCCGGGAATTGCTGGAAAAAGAAGGATACCAGTGCCGGGAAGCCGTGAACGGTAAACAGGCCCTCAAAAAGTTTACCGCGGAATCGATCTCCGCCGTTTTCCTGGATATCGGTCTGCCCGATCTGGATGGCCTGAACATCCTGCAACAGATCAGGCGGTATGACCGTGATCTTCCCGTAATTCTTATCACTGGCCTTGCTCCGGATAAGATCCTTGTCCGGGCCAGGGAGCTGGGCGCCTCCGGCTACCTGCAGAAACCGCTCTCTCTGGCCGCAATCCGGGATATTCTGCAAAAAATCAAACAAGATCCTCTCCTCCCTGATGGTTTTATTAACCGGGAAGCAAAGTCCCACCCGAAAAAAAGGCGACCACCCCTGAAGCATAAATAACCCCATTCAAATCTATTCAGCTTGAAATTAATGTCCTGAAGCAGCATCGGCTGTTAGCCGTTGGCATAGCATACAGCATGGAGCATAGGGAAAAAAGTGCGGAACCAACTGTTTTTTTAATCTTAAATTTTTAATCTACTCTGTAATTTCCCCCATTTTTCCGTTTTGTCGATCAAAAAAACTTAAATATTGCGTCACTTTCGCCAGTATTTTATATTGGCCATGTTTTGGATGCCTCCGTAGCTCAATTGGTAGAGCAGCGGACTCTTAATCCGTTGGTTCGGGGTTCGAGTCCCTGCGGGGGTACTCAGCAATCAGGTTAAGCATCTAGGGTGTTCCCCCCACCCGTATTTTCCTGATTGCAGCAGGGGAGGGCGTTATCAGCCTTATAGAAGTTATCCCCCAATATCTATAAGGCGAGTCATCCTCTGTTAATTCAGCCTCCTGTTCCAGGTTGTAAGACCCGAGAACGGGAGGCTTTTTATTAGACAAGAGAACAGTTGTTTCTTTTCCAGGGACACCTCTCACAATCATCCCGTCCTCATCAGACCACGCAGGGAGAAAAGTCGGTTGGAAATTCCGTATCCTGGAATAGGAAACAGCCTCTTCCTGTCTCCATTCACTCACGGATCTTTCCTTGTAGAATTCTTCCCCAATATTTTGACGAATAAGATGAAGTACCGGAATCTTTTTGACCATCATAAACACAATCATACAGGTGTCTGAAAAAGTATAACAAATAGGTGCGCCCTGATACCTTACAATTCTCCTCTAAAACTCTGTATTTACTCCAGTTATGCAATGTGGTATCATTTTTGACACTAATAGTATTGAATAGACGAGGAGATTATCGTGGATCGACATATATTTCTTACCGGCGTCACGGGTTTTGTTGGACAAAATTTACTTGCCTACCTGCGCAATGCTAATCCTGCTGACAAATTTTCGGTGCTGATACGGGCACAATCGCAAGCTGAAGGAGAAATGCGATACCTGCAAATCCTGAAATCTTTGAGCGGTAAAATTGATATTTCCAGGACCCTTGATTGCAGTGAAGTGTTGGTGGGAGATGTGACAGCACCGCAGTTGGGACTCTCTCCAGAAGTATATCACCAAATTTCACGAAGTCTGACACATATTATCCATTCGGCAGCCAATGTGTGCTTTCAACTTCCTTTATCACAAGCACGTTTATGTAATGTGGGGGGAACATCCCGGATCATTGAACTGGCGCAGCAGGCTCAAAAGTATGGTCGATTGCAACGACTTGCCTATCTCAGTACTGCCTATGTTTGCGGTAATCGATCGGGAATGATTTACGAGGATGAATTATACTGCAGCCAGCAATTTGATAATTCCTACCAGCAGTCCAAATGTGAGTCAGAACAGATGCTTGCTGCCAGGAAATCTAATTTGCCTGTTACCATTTTTCGTCCCAGTATTATTGTGGGAAACTCAAAAACTGGTCGTACTTCTGCCTTCAATGTCATTTATTATCCCTTAAAACTGTTATACAGGGGTGTGCTTAAATTCATTCCCGGATCCCCTGATATACCACTGGATATTGTGCCAGTGGATTATGTGTGTGAAGCAATTAATCATATTATATTACAAACGGATCTGGGTATCGGAGAAACCTTCCATTTAACCACCGGACCGGGAAACATAAATACTGCTGGTGAAATTATAGATAAGGCGTTGAATTTTTTCAGGAATGCATTGCCCGGGATAAATATCCCTTTACCAAAATTTATCTCCCCTAAATTTTACCAGGTGGCTAAGCTGTTTGCTATTTGCCGCAACAAAGACTATTTGAGAAAATTTGAATCATATATCCCCTTTTTAAACAGTGTAAAGATTTTTGATAATAGTAACACTTCGGCTGTATTATCAAATACCGCTATCAAAGTACCTTCTTTCAACCAGTATATAGATAGAATCTTGCAGTATTGCATCGATGTAGACTGGGGACGTAAAGTACCATCATTAGTATAAAAGGATCTCTTACCATGAATATAGAATTTATAATTAATCCTAAAGCAAAAAATGGCAAAACAGAAGAACTGGAACGTATCATCAGAAGTCGCTTCAAGAGCCATTCAATATATGTGACTCCAACTTCATATTGTGGAGAAGCCACCCTTCTTGCCCGGCGTGCTGTTGATCATGGAAGGGATGTTATTGTTGCAGTTGGCGGTGACGGTACTATCAATGAAGTACTGAATGGAATGATGGGATCGGATCTTGCACTGGGTATAATTCCCACCGGAACTGCCAACGATCTGGCATCCTATTACGGACTGCCCCGGAAGGTGGAAGAAAATTGTGATATCATTCTCCGAAAGCGGGTGCATCGGGCTGATCTAATCCGGGTGAATGACAGATTTTATGTTACAGCCGGCGGACTGGGATTTCCCACAACGGTTGCTGCAATTGCCAATAACCTTAAAAATGAGACCAGATATGGAAAATTTATCAACCAGCTTTTATCTAATAAACTGTATATGCTCTGCTGTCTTCTTGCCATCCTGCAGGGCAGGCGCAGGAGTCTTCTAAAACTGACAGGTCAAAATCAAAATTCTATTTATGATGTATTCGCTCTTACCATCAATAATCAACCTTTCCTGGGTAAAAATTTTGTGGTCTCGCCTCAAGCTGTAAATGATGATGGACTTTTTGATGTCTGTCTGATAAAAAATGTAAAATCCCGCCTGGGAATCGTTTTCCATATAGTGGAAGTATTAATCGGACGACATATGTATTCACCTGCGGTACAGATGTGGCAGACAGACTATCTAAAGGTTGAAAGTCAAAATCCTTCTCATTTCTTAGGTGATGGGGAATTGTTACCGGAGTGTGACTCATTCCACATTCATTTATATCGAGGTGCCTTATCGGTTATAGTGCCGGATGCATTTCTGTGTGAGCGGGATAGCAGAAACACATCTGACATCGCAGCGGCATAATTTCAGCTAAATGAGAATGGCATTTAAAGGAGAATCAGTAGCCATGATAAGGAAAAATAAATTGTTTACGCGCAAAGGCCGGTCCAATGTTTTACTGCTTCAGGGAGAAATATCACATAGGGGTGAGAAAGTTGGATATAAGGCCGCCCGACTGGGGCAGATAAGCGCGGAAGGATTTCCGGTTCCGGAGGGATTTGTTGTGACCGCTGATGCTTTCCGTAAATTTTGTGAATTCAATAAGATCAGTTTATCAAATACTGTTGTGGCAGTAAAGCGGCAGATACAGGAAGGTGATTTTCCTCTGATATTGAGGGAAAATATCGAAAGGACTCTTCAAAAATTTCCTTTCGATTTATATGCTGTACGATCCTCAGCCATGGCCGAGGATGGGTGTTATTTTTCTATGGCTGGTCAGTTTGCGACGATTCTCAATACCCAACAGGAAAAGGTACTTGATGCAATTAAAAAATGCTGGGCAAGCTTATTTAACTCCTCGGTACAAGCCTACCTGAAGCGGCGGGGACCATATAATAATACAGGGATGGGCGTGATCATACAGCAGCAGATAAAATCTCGATATTCCGGTGTATTATTTACGCTTGATCCCATCCATCATTCAGCTGATTTTATGGTTATTGAATGGGTGAATGGACTGGGAGATAAACTCGTTTCGGGTCATGTTATTCCCAACACTATATACCTGCGGCGAAAAAATTTTACTCCTCCTGATTACCTTCCCGGTCAACTGGTGTCGATTTTTCGGCAACTGCGCGGCTATGCGCTCCGGGCAGAATCTCTCTTCCACCAACCGGTTGATATGGAGTGGTGTTTTAGTGGTGGAAAGCTGTATATTTTGCAGGTTCGTCCTATCACAACTCTATCAAAAAAAGATACCACTATCTGGACAAATGTTAATATGACCGAGAATTTCCCTCACCCTCTAACTCCTTTCGCCGGATCCGTAGTGGATATATTTTATACTGCTTATATTAAAAATCTGTTACGACTATTTGGATGGACACCTTCCCGTCTGCAGGAACAAGAATTGATCACCAATAACCTTACCGGCATTCAGGGAGGTCGGATTTACTATAACCTCACCAACTGGTACAAGATCCTGGATTCATTCCCTTTCAGTCGCTGGTTTATTCAATTTCTTGATAATTATATCGGGCAGAATATTCCCCTCGCTCCATCTGAGCCGGGAAGGCCTTTTCAAAAGAAGATTAAAAAGTTTCTGGCAACAATTACCTTTATACCCCGATTAGGGTATATTTCTAAAACATCAGGCCGGAGGTTAAACAGGTTTGAAAGTACATTTTACCGAAACCGAAAAAGCTGGCGCCGGATCTCATACCCAAATTTAAATCTGCTCCAATTATTCGAAAAGATAACAGAAGTATTAAGTTACGTTCAAAATCACTGGGTGGCACCGGGTATTGCCGACCTCCGTGTGATGATATTTAGCGGGATACTCGATGCTTTAACGAAAAGATGGATCGATAGGCAATCCCATACCATCACTTCAGAATTGTTGCAGGGTTTAAAATTGAAAAGTACTGAACCCGCTGCAATCATCCTTAGCATGTCCCGCATGATAAAAAAAATTGACAGTCTGCAGAATTATCTCGGCCAAAATCAATACGAAGATTTGGAAAAGTCGCTTCCGGTTGATTTGCGGTTGTGGTTCGATAGTTTTATGGAACAATATGGCTGCCGATGTTATCATGATTGCATGATTATCAATCCTACTTTTGAGGAACGGCACGATCTGTTTTGGGATCTGGTGAAGTCCTATCAGAACGCACCTGATCTTACCTTGTTCATCAATGTAAGAGCCGGAACCGATGCATGGGAAATTGCCGTGAAAAAATATACAAAGAATCTAAATCTGATAAAGCGTTTTATTTATCGGCGAATACTAATACAAGCACGGAAATCACTGGCAATGAGAGAGAGTGGCCGTTTATTTCAGAGTATTCTGTTTGGAGAGTTACGTTTCATCTCATTGGAGATAGGTCGTTTACTGAAAAAGCGAGAATGTCTGAAGGAAAGGGAGGACATTTTTTTTCTGCATCTGGAAGAGATTGATAAGCTTATTCATGGAAAATATCATTTTCCTGAAGAAATTCAATCAGTAATTGACAAACGAAAAGAACTATATCAGGAGAAAATGAACACTGATTCCCCCGAACTCCTGGTACTGGAGAATGCAGAATATTTCTCTTCCGGTTACTCAGTTGATCAAACACCTGCTGCGACTACAGAGATGAGGGGAACTGGTGTATCGAAGGGGTCATATACCGGTAAAAGCCGTGTTATTATCGATCCCACCACAGATTCGCAGTTACAACCCGGCGAAATTTTGGTTACACGAACTACAGATCCGGGATGGACTCCATTGTTTCTTATAGCCGGGGGGCTTGTTCTGGAAAAAGGTAGTCTTCTTTCCCATGGAGCAATCGTTGCACGTGAGTTTGGAATTCCTGCTGTGGTCGGTATAGATAATGCGACCAAAATACTCCGGAGCGGAAAAAATATTACTATCGATGGTGAAATGGGTACGGTTAAAATAATGGAAGAAGAAAACTGATGTTTCATAATATGCTAAAATTCATGTTTGAGCGATTTGCGCCTACAGTCACATTACCCTTATCATTTATTTTAGTGGCTGCGGCTTCAAAATTTAGCGACTTGAGTAATAAAGAGTTTTTTACGGCATGGATCAGTGCGTTTTGTATTCTCTTCATCTTAAGAGCTGTTGACGATTTAACGGATATCCATGTTGATAAAACCTGTCACCCAGAACGGTTATTAGTCTCCGGAAAAATCAATCAGCGAAAATTTATAAATGCCCTGTTATTTACCGGAGGGCTGGTCTTTTGTTTGAATTTCAGAGAAAAAGTGCCCCTTTTTATTACCGGATTAATGTTACTATACGCATTAATTTTTTATTACAAAAGTACAATTCCCGCAGTTTTTCGGATCCCGCTCATTAATGTCATTTTTTTAATTTTGCCCATTTATGTAGGTGTAACTGGTTACTCAACATCCTGGACTCCCCTCATTCTACTGGGTCTTTTTATATGGATATCGACTATTGCGCATGATATTGCCCACAGCATTCACGAAAGAACTGCGGTAATTGTTGATACATCAAGTCTCCTTATAAATGCTAATCCCCGGCAGGGAGCCCTGCTGGCCACCACGATGTTCATGATAGCGGCGGGTGTGGGATTTCTCTTCTGGTGGTGCATCGGACAGCCGCTCCTGTTTATTATGTTACTCGGAACTACTCTCGCACAGGTTTTCTATTTGTCCATAAAACTCATTCGGAATCCCCATTTTGCAACTGCTCGGCCCTTTTATATTTATGGTTTTACGTTTTTTTTAATCCCGCTTATCGGGCTGACATTGAATAGTTTACTCGGGATACTCAGGGAATTTTATTTTAGTATCGGATAGGGAAAGATGAAAGCATTTAAACGTGTTATCCATGTTCCTCGCAGATTTAACCTCAGCAGTCTAATTCTGGTTCTCAAGACCTTCCGGTTCTTGAACTATCTTGAGTATTTCCGGGAGGAAAGTGATAATCCTCGAATATGTTTTTTAGGACCTGTTATAAAAAGGGCAAGCACAAAATGATTAATAATCTGGTTTTAACCATGGCATGTTTATTTGCCTTTGGGGCGATCCTGATCGGACTTCACCACCAAACGAGAGGAGTGACGGGTAGGCAACTTAAGAGAGATTGGTTGAAGTACTTCACATACGCGTTGATAATAAGTTTTATAATTTATTTGGCATATTTTGATAAAATATTCATCATCGTTATTCTTATTGTTATCGCTATGGGTGGTTCTCTGGAAATGTACCAAAACGTAAAAAATTATCACTCCTGTCCCTTTTTATTCCTTTTTATAACCATGATTTTCCTGTTATTATGTTTAAGTCACCTGGTAATAGAAAGCGGCAAAATTTGGTTTACTTCCTTTGGATATGTTTTTCTTCTGGTCTCTGTTACCGACAGTTATTCGCAACTGTGGGGCAAATTGCTGGGAAAACATAAATTATGTCCAAACCTCAGTCCTAACAAAACCTGGGAAGGATTTTTGGGGGGCATCGTGTCCGCCATTGCAGCCAGCTTCATCTTCTCATTTTTAATGCCGGGTGTCGGTCAGTTAAAGCGGACAGTTTTAGCCTTATTCATCAGTTTATCGGCAATAGCCGGAGATCTATTATTTTCTTATATCAAACGAAAATTATCGATAAAAGATTTTTCGGATGTTCTTCCCGGTCATGGTGGAATTCTGGATCGCTTTGACAGTCTGATGTTATCGGCTCCCGTGTTTTACTGGTTTAAAATTATTATTCAATAAGGAAAAATATCGAGTGGAAAATTCAGGTTAGCAGGTACCAGATACCGGATGGTGATTAACAATTTGCAAATTTGGCAAGGGGAAATGGAAAAATACAAAGTAACAACAACTTATACGGTATGCCCGATACCATTAACCTCTGTACCTTTCATCCCGTATTTCCTTTGCATCCGGAACCTGACAGCATTAAATTTGTTCAACAATAGTATTCGGTCTTTAACATTGGGGACGATCTGGCTTCGACGGACAGTCGAAGGAGATTGGAACTGCATGCCGGGATTTCTCGCTACCCCGTGATTAGTGAGAGACTTGGTTAAAATGCCAACGATAATTACGCACTGGCTGCGTAAAAAACGCGCAGCCCGTCCCTTATTCATCCTCTCTGCCGGAGGGATAAACGGACGTCGCTAAAGGCAGGGCAGTAAGTGGCAGCTCCCGTCTGCCGGTTACTGAATCTTTACGGGATCGCTGATGGAAAGCTAGTCCGGCTGCTCGCCATCGGTTAAATCAAGCGCGGGACTACGCATGTAGAGGTTCCCTTAGCCTCCTGCCCGGACGCGGGTTCGATTCCCGCCGTCTCCACCAATTAAAATGAAGTAATTTGCACTTTTTGTTAAATTTCCCAAGTTGAGCCCTTTTTGCCATATCCATTCTTGATTTAATTCTTTGATTTGATTCTTCTTTATCGTTAAATAAACTCTACCGGTTTCCCACTCTTCCGACTGTTCCATACAAAGGGTACCTAAGAACCGCAAACATGATGCCTCATTCGGAAATATGCGGATCACCCGACTACGACGTCCTAACTCCTGATTGAACCTCTCCAACATATTAGTTGATTTCATGCGCCTGCGATGATGGTCCGGAAGATAATATACTGAAAAACATGATTCTATCTCTTTATCTATCCAGGCAGCTACCTGAGGTTTAATATTTTGTAGTTCTTTTACCAGATGATCTTTACAAGAGTGGGCTTCCTAAAGGTCAGGTGCATTAAAAATATCCTGCAACTTATAAAAATAGGTTTTGGAGTCTCTACCTCTCAGTTTGCTGATAAAATTACGAATAAAATGTACCTGGCACCTTTGCCACAAAACCCCCTGAAAATAGCATTGCAGGGCATTAACCAGGCCTTTATGTTCATCCGATACTACATAACTAACACCAGAGAGACCCCTGTCTTTGAGATCCTGGAATATGAGGCCCTAATCCGCTTCATTCTCGCTATCTCCCATCTGAATTGAAAGTATCTCACGATGACCACAATCGGCTACGCCAACCACGATCATGACCGCCTTGGAAAAACCACCCCGGCTGCGGTCCTGATCTTCTCATATCGCGCATCAACCACTAAATAGGGGTATGCTTTCTCCAATGGGCGCTGGCGCCATAGGTTTAGGTTCTTATCCAGTTCGCCGGCTAGGCTACTTACCTGACTCCTGGATATCCCAACACCACATAACTCGTGAACAATATGAGTCACTTTGCGGGTTGAAACACCCCGGATATACATTCCCGTCTGGTGCCGGACAGGTCAATCATCGATAACATAAATGCCTGCTCGCTTCGCTGGTAACGACGAAATAACTCGCTCTGAAACATCCCCTCCCGGTCACGGCATACCTGAAATTCTATGCGGCCAACACACGTGATCAAAGAACGAGTATGGCTGCCATTGCGATATCCGCGTCGCTCCTTATTTCGCTCGTAAGGATCAGCACCAATAAAACGATCAAACTCCTCGTGTAAAATGCTCTGTAAATTCTCGGCTAATAGTGTCTTCAAAAAATCCTTGTCATCTAAAAGAACTTTTTGTATTTCCTTGACTAAAGAATTATCTTCTTTTCGAGTCATATCCACTCCTTTCTGTTTTATTAATTGGTCTTAATAAAATTTAGGATGGATATGACTCACTTTTTATAACATAATTCCTTTTTACACAAAATTAGGGACACAATCTTAAGCAGGATAAATTAATGACATTTTATTAAAAAAGAGGTTACTTCCATCTCATGAAGAAGAATGAAAACCGTAAAAAACCAGGTTTTATACTTTCTCTGATACCAATGTTGACCATTGTTGTATTGTTAATTGTGGGATATGGTATTTTTCGAATTGGTGCAGAAGTACTCCTGGTGATTGCTGCTTTTATCACCGGTCTTATTGCCTATTTCTCCGGTTTCTGCTGGAAAGAAATGCAGTCCGGAATAATTGAAAGCATTACCAAGGCACTGCCAGCCATGCTTATTGTCATCACTGTCGGAATTTTAATCGGTTCCTGGATTGTTTCAGGCACTATTCCGATGCTCATTTATTACGGCTTGAAACTTATTTCTCCCAGGTTTTTTCTGTTCAGTGCCTGTCTGGTATGCAGCATCATTTCAATTTTCACCGGAACCAGCTGGGGCACTGTGGGAACGGTAGGTGTCGCATTTATCGGTGTTGCGCAGGGCTTGAATATTCCGCTTCCCCAGGCAGCCGGAGCCATTATTGCCGGTGCCTATTTTGGCGACAAATTGTCCCCGTTTTCAGACACAACAAATCTAGCCCCCATTGCCGCCGGAAGTAATTTATTCGATCACATACGCCACATGCTTTGGACCACCCTCCCGGCCTGGTTGATTGGATTAATTATCTATCTGTTGCTGGGGATATTTTCAAACAATAGCTCTCAAATTGAGATATCAACAGAATTACTGACCGGTTTGAAATCGCATTTTTCTTTTAACGTATGGCTGCTTCTTCCCCTGCTAATAGTTCTCTATTTTGCTGTCAAAAAACTTCCAACCATCCCGGGGATGTTAATCTCATCATTTATTGCCGTTTTTCTGGGTGTTCTTTTTCAGCATATCGATATCCCAGCAGCATTAACCGCTCTCACAACCGGCTATAAATCCAGTACCGGCAGTGAAGTTCTGGACAAACTATTAACCCGGGGTGGTATGATGAGCATGATGGGTGTTACCCTGATTGCATTCTGTGCCTTTGGATTTGCCGGGATTATGCAAGCGACCGGGATGTTGACCGTTATTCTTCATCGTTTTGTGCGATTTACCAGAACAACCGGTGCTATTATAGCCAGTACGGTTACCAGTTGCATTTCGGTTGCCATTATGACCGGAAGCTCTTTCCTCTCAATTATTATACCGGGTGAACTTTTTTCCCCTTTATATAAAGAAAGAAAACTTGCAGCCAAAAACCTGTCTCGTACCACTGAAGACTCCGGTACTGTTATCGTTCCTCTGGTTCCCTGGAGCATGGCGGCTGTTTTCATGAGTGGCACCCTGGGTGTATCTACTCTGGAATATCTGCCCTGGACCTTTATGAACTATCTGGGATTTATCTTTGCTCTTGTTTATGGATTTACCGGATTGGGAATTGCCCCTAAAATTCGGGATGATGAGACACAACCCGGGAGTTGATAAAAAATCTGCCTTGAGCAACGGTAAAATTTTATAACCCATATTTAACTTTGCATGATATCAAAGAAACAAAAAAACGAGATATTTTAACAAAAGTCTTGACAAAAAATGTTGAAGCCTTTTTAATTCAAAAGTACTTTAATAAATTTAGAAGTTTAACTGATTGGAATGATGAATTTTAGATATACGCTTGGCACATATGTCAAGGAACGAAACCTTACCCAAAGTGCACTTATCCAAATTGGAAATTTTTCAATCGGTTGGATGTTTTTGCCTTACCAAAAAGACTAGCTCTTTGTTATTTGGTGGATTGTAGCTAATCTGTTATCAAAATAAAACAAGCTGAGCAGTTACAATAGGCTTTATTTTTTAGAAGAATAACTGTCCTAAACATCTCCAAACTTTAATCCTTGTGCCAGGGGCATCTCGTCTCCCCGGTTAATGCTATAGGTCTGCCGGCACATTTAAGCCTTTCCGGCATCGGAACCGGATTCCCGGCTAC
>CAYWTB010000047.1:0-33418 GCA_964461135.1 uncultured Caldithrix sp.
AATGATTTTAATAAAATTAATTAACATTTTACGGAGTAAAAGTAGGAATCATTAATTTTATTTATTATTTCTTTCAGGGGGCGACTTGCGTCGACCCTTTTTTATACCAAAACTAAAGTAAATAATGTTGAATTTAATAAGAAATATTGCTAGATTATGCCCGGCAAAAAATTGAGTAAAAATGGAGGAAAAGTATAAGATGACTGTGGGCCCAAAGGATATGGCCATCCTCGTGGGAGGAGGACCA
The DNA here is from genome assembly GCA_964461135.1 of uncultured Caldithrix sp. Lineage (GTDB taxonomy): Bacteria > Calditrichota > Calditrichia > RBG-13-44-9 > RBG-13-44-9 > RQOF01. The sequence continues at coordinate 248 of CAYWTB010000047.1, forward strand.
GCACCGGGAATTAATAGTGTAATCAGCGCTGCTACCATCCGTGGAATCATCGAGGGAGTAGATGTTCTGGGAATAAGAGATGGTTTCAAGTGGATCATGCGTGGTGACATATCCCATGTAAAACAACTCAATATAGATAATGTAAGTCGTATACATTTTCGGGGAGGATCTTACATCGGCATTGCCCGAGATAATCCCACCAAAGATAAAAAATATCTGGAAAATGTAGTTACTTCCCTGTTGCGTTTAAATGTAGATAAATTAATTACCATTGGAGGCGATGATACCGCCTTCAGCGCCATGAAGGTGGAAGAACTGGCCGCCGACCGGATCAAAGTTGTTCACGTCCCCAAGACCATTGACAACGATCTCGACCTGCCCCATGGCATCTGTACCTTTGGATTCCAGACAGCCAGACATGTAGGTGTGAATATCGTCAAAAATCTGATGGTGGACGCCCAGACCACTTCCCGCTGGTACTTCGTGGTATCCATGGGTCGTAAGGCAGGACACCTGGCATTGGGAATCGGAAAAGCCGCCGGTGCAACTTTAACCATCATCCCGGAAGAATTTCCCGAACACACCATCAAACTGAAAAAACTGGTTGATATCCTGGTAGGTGCTATCCTCAAGCGACTCAGCTCGGAACGTCCGGATGGTGTGGCTATTCTGGCTGAAGGTCTGGTGGAACGGCTGGATCCTAAAGATCTGGAAGTTGTGTTAAATGTGGAGAGAGATGCGCATGATAATATCCGGCTGGCTGAGGTCAATTTCGGAGAAATTTTAAAATTTCACGTACAGGACGAACTGAAGAAGTTCGGAATCAAAACCACCATTGTGGCGAAAAATATCGGTTACGAATTGCGCTGTTCCGACCCAATACCCTTCGATATGGAATATACCCGTGACCTGGGATATTGCGCCACTCAGTTCCTGCTGGATGGTGGCAATGGTGCCATGATCTCCATCCAGGAAGGTCTGTTTGTGCCCATGTATTTTGATGAAATTATTGATCCCGAAACAAACCGTACCAAAGTGCGCATGGTGGACATTAATTCCGAATATTATCAGGTATCCAGGCGGTATATGCTGCGACTGACCAAGGAAGATTTTGATGATCCCCATGAACTGGCTAAATATGCCGCTACCGCCGGAATCAGTCTGGAAGCTTTCCGTAAGCGGTTTTTCTATATTGCCGAATCGGATGTCTGGCAAATGCCAGATTTGAATCCCGCTAAATTTCTACATAATAAGAAAAACAATAACAAACCGGATTCTTCCAAAGTAAATAGGGAAGCAGTAACCGAAGCGCCGAAAAAAAATAACAGTAAGTGATTCGGCTGATGAATAGATGAATTTATTGGCGGATAAAAAGGTAGTACGGACTCACCGGTTTTTAAGAAAAAGAAGTTTCATGGGTTTTAATCCGTTTGGAAATTTGTATTTATTTTAACCTGTAATGATGTTTGCGTTTGTGTGCGTGGTTATTAATTTTCCGGATTCAATAAAGAAATGAAAATAGAAGGCGATTACACATCACCTTTTTTTATTCAGAGTTAACGATAGAGGCGGAATTTATCTCCCAGATAAAGCTTACGGGCCTCAGGATCATTGGCCAGTGATTCACTGTTCCCTTCTTTCAATATTCTCCCTTCAAACAGCAAATAGGCATGATCGGTAATTGAGAGGGTCTCATGTACATTGTGATCCGTGATCAAAACCCCGATATTTTTCTCTTTCAGATTCTGAACAATGTTCTGAATGTCCTGAACAGCTATGGGGTCAACACCTGCAAACGGTTCATCCAGTAAAATAAATTTCGGATTGGTAACCAGCGTTCGCGCAATTTCCGTCCTACGGCGCTCACCCCCGGAGAGATTAAAACCCTTGTTCCCGGCAAGATGAGAAATTCCTAATTCTTCCATCAATTCCTGAGCCCGTTTTTTGCGATCGGCATGAGATATTTTCAAAACTTCCATAATGGCCTGCAGGTTTTCCTCGACAGTGAGTTTTCTGAAGATAGACGGTTCCTGCGGCAGATAGGAAATCCCGCGGCGGGATCTTTTATACATGGGAAGACGAGTGATATCATCATTGTCCAGGAATATTTTCCCTGAATTTGGCCGAATCAGGCCGGTAATCATATAAAACGAGGTGGTTTTACCGGCACCATTTGGTCCCAGTAATCCCACAATTTCTCCCTGTTTTACCTCTACACTAACCTGATCCACCACTCGCCTTTTACCATAAATTTTAACCAGGTCGACAGTATATAAGCGGGAATGGCTGTTTATTTCGCTGGATTCCGCCACCATTACTCCTGAACAATTTTACCCTTATAATCCGGTGGATAGTAAACTCCCTGCGAACCTCCGATAACAGCGATACTATCCAATTCATCATTCTTTAGAAACGCTTTTATGGTATCCGCCGAGGCAACATTAATTCCCTGCTCTTCCTGCTCTTCGCGCAGATAATAGAAACTTCTGGCATTGGATATCGCCTGAATCTCGCTCAACTTCCGGTCTGTAATATACATGATTAATTCCCTGCCTTCTAAGCGATTTTCTTTTTGAGTGGTGGAATCAAGCAGGGAGATTGCCAGGGCTTGTTGTTCCACTTTAATACGGCGCAGTTCCCGCTTGTGCAGGATCAGCTGCATGGTGAGTCCGGATATCCGGTTGTTTTCCTGAATTGCCACCGGCTGGCTCATAAGATAGATTATATCTTCATCAATTTGATACAGGGCTGAATCACAGGTAGCATGAAGATTACCCTGGTAGATGTTTACCGAATCCCTGGCGATTGCTCTGCGATTCTCTCCGAAGTAATATTCCATCTTACGACTGTAGATATGAATCGTATCGGTTGAGGTGCTGTCTATCCTCCACAGGTGGGCATTACCCTGCACATAACTGTATTTATCATCAGGAAGGTATTCACCCCGCCTGGCGGTAATGAATACCATATTGTCATTATCATGCAGGAACAGTTTTCCCCTGGCCCGAATCTGATCATTGGAATAATTATATTCCAGGTAATCCGATCTCATCTCCTGAGCCGGCCGGAAAACCTTCACATTTCCTTCTGCAATGGCCACTTTGGTTTTTTCAAAGTAACGAACCTCTTTTGCCAGCAGGGTGTCTTTTCCCCGGTATAAATGAACGTTACCAAGCAGATCAATCACACTGGTCTGTTCATTGTAGACTGCCCTGTCACAAAACAGTTCCAGAGAATCCTGCCGGGCATGCACATCGCCCTGCAGGATTTTCAACGGGATTCCGTTTTCAAGAAATCCGCGGGAAATATCGGCATGGAGTAATTCCAGACGGGATGCTCCCTGATTAGCCGCAATCGCGAAGATAGATATAAAAAGAGCTGTGATTAAAATCAACACATAAAAACGCGGAAAATAATTTGAGGCGGAAGTCATGGAAAGGACAAGTATTATTTTTCTAATGGAATCTTCCTTTGAGAATACCCTCTGGCATTGGTAATTTCATAATTTTGCAGATCCGGATCGGATATAAATGAATCGCCAATCAGAGTATCTTCCGGGGTGGTAAATTTAACTGCCACATCACTTATAATTTTCTGCCGCTCATCGTCCCAGCGTAACTCATGAGTCTGGAGTACGATGCCGCTGTCTGAAACCACCACTACGTGACCATATGCAAACAGATTATTGGTTTTGTTGTAAACCACACCACTGTCTGCTGTAAGGACTGAATTATGAATTCCATCACGGTCATAAAAGTCGGCATGGATACTGTCTGTTAAGATTGTCTGGCCTTTATCATTAAAATAGGCAATATATCCCGCCCATATTTCCGCAAATTTTTTGGCGTCACGGGTCATGATAATGGTAGACTGCCAGCTTTCCTGATCCGGTATGGATTTTTTATCCAGGGAAACGGTTGACTGGTTTTCTTCCACATTGCCACACCCCTGCATTAATAGAAAGATCAGGATAATCAGAGAAAAATATTTTAAGCTGGTTATAATTTTCATCTTGCCATTCTTTTAATCTTCTCTATACTATATCGGCAATTCAGAAACAAGTTTCACACAATTTAAAAAATTCCTGCACGCATAATATCATGAAGGTGAATAATACCACACAATTTTTTATTTTCATCAATCACGGGCATTGCAATTATACGATATTCCTCCATCTTTTTATAGGCAGTGTATGCCAGGGTATTAACAGAAATAATTTTAGGATTACGGGTCATTACATCCAACACGGGAATATCAAAAAATTGTTCGGTGCGTTCCACCAGGCGGTTTAAATCGCCGGTTGTGATCACTCCCTTAATCTTCATTTCCTGGTCCACTACCGCACAAATGCCCCTCTTGGCTGCCATTTCCAGGACCGCTTCCTTCATTTTTGCTGCCAGTGACACAAAGGGGATATCGGTACCTTTTTCCATGATATCATCGACACGAAGCAGCAAACGTTTTCCCAGACTGCCCGCCGGGTGAAGAAAGGCAAAATCTTCCCGCGTGAATCCGCGCCTTTCCAGCAGGGCAATCGCCAGGGCATCTCCCAGTACCGTCATGGCCGTGGTACTGGAGGTAGGGGATAAATCATGCGGGCAGGCTTCCTCTTTAACACCAATATTCAACACGACTTTACTGTGTTTTGCCAGAACAGAGTCCGGATTAGAGGTTATCGAAATTATGGGAACATTTAATTTTTTGAAAACCGGCAGCAGGTAATTCAATTCTTCGGTGTTACCACTTTTAGAAAGGCAGATAATCACATCATCCTTATGAACAATTCCCAAATCGCCGTGTATCCCCTCCGAGGCATGCAGAAAATAGGAGGCGGTACCGGTGGAGGCCATGGTAGCAGCCACTTTTCGGCCGATGGCACCCGACTTGCCAAGACCGGTAATAATCACCCGGCCCGAACGGGATAAAATTAAATCCACTGCAACCTGAAAATTTCCGTCAATTGTGGACCTGAGTATTTTGATGGCGTCAATCTCCTGATCAATAACCCGGTAGGCAATTTGAAGCGCATCTTTTGTGTCCGATGATTGAATCATTAGTTTACCATTCATTATATTTTTAAATCACCTTTTGACATAGTAATACTTCGAAACTCCAAAATTCTAATGCCATAATTTCTTAATAGTTTCCTCCAGTAAACCGCGGGAATTCAAAATCAACTCCACCACTTCACGCACGGCTCCCTCACCCCCTTTGCCTCTAGTAATATAATGGGCATTTCTCTTGGTCAATTCCGATGCATTATTAACAGCTACTCCCAGACCTACTTCCCGCAGTACAGGAATATCGGGAAGATCATCACCGATAAAGCAAAATTCGGCCGCCGTGAGCTGTAAAACATCCTGAAGTTCCCGGAAGGCCGGCAGTTTATCATCTCTTCCCAGGTAGAGATGATCCATTTTTAACTCTGCAGCTCTCACTCTGATGGTGCCACTTTCGCGTGAAGAAATAATACCGGTTTTTAAACCCGCCAGCCGGGCCAGCTTAATGCCCAGACCGTCATGAGCATTGAAATGTTTTATTTCCAAACCATTACTATCATAAACGATGTCGCCACGGGTCATAACTCCATCCACATCCATTAGAACGACATTAATTTTGCGTGCGCGGTTGAGGATATACCGGGAAATTCCCTTTTGAGCAACCATCTGTTTTTTATTCCCCCTTCTCGAGTTATAAAATTTTAATCTGCTAATTTTTTGACGGTTTCCTGCAGGATAGCCAGCTGGCCGATTACCGCGGGAAACTGCCGCAGGGAAAGTTGTGATGCGGCATCGCTTAACGCTTTCTCAGGCTCGGGATGAACCTCCATAAAAATACCCGAAAGCGCCCCTGTGGCCAGTGCCGCCCGAACCATCGGCAAGATGAATTCCGGTTGTCCCCCGCTGGCCTTTCCGAGTCCACCGGGCAGTTGCAGGCTGTGAGTAGCATCAAACACTACCGGGCAACCGGTCCTGGCCATTATAACAAGTGAGCGCATATCGACCACCAGATTACGGTATCCGAAGGTTGTTCCTCTTTCAGTAAGCAAAATTTTCTGATTTCCGGTGCTGGCTACTTTTTTTACGGCTTCGGTCATATCTTCCGGAGCCAGAAACTGACCTTTTTTAATGTTAACAGCTTTTTGAGTCCGGCCGGCGCTGACCAGCAGATCGGTCTGACGGCATAAGAAAGCGGGAATCTGTATAATATCGGCCACCTGGGCAACCACCGGAATTTCCAGTTCATTATGAACATCAGTGAGGATGGGCAGCTCTAAGTCGGTTTTAACTTTTTCCAGAATCCGTAAGGCTTCCTGAAAATCAAGACCGGTAAAACCATCTACAGAAGTCCGGTTTGCTTTACGGTAGGAAGATTTAAAAACCAATTGCAGTCCGCATGTCCCAGTCTCCCGTTTTAACGTTTCAGCCGTGCGCAGGATCATCTTTTCGCTTTCCACCACACAGGGACCTGCAATAATAGTCAATGGCTGGCCTTTTCCGATTTTAACCGATTCTACAGTTATCATCATAAGACATTTCTCTAAATGTTATTCCCAATACCTAACGGTTTTGTAAATGCCAATATAAGATCCGTTTATTCTTTCCCATGTTCCAGGATATTTTCCCGCACTTTTTCCTGGGCGAGTCGCCGCTTCTTGAATTCCTCAAACCACTGTTGTTTTTTTTCATCTGACCACTCCCGCGGGAGCAGAAATTTCAAATCATCACCAGTAGGCGGTAAAAAATCATTGCGAAAAGTATTCCAGGATAGAAAATTATTACACAGAACACAGTAATATTTCTTTCTGCCTTTCCGTGTCTCCAGAACCGTTCCGCCCGCCCAGCAGTCGTCACACATATGGTCACTGAAATAATACGTTTCATCCCCCGGTAAAACAAAACTATCTGTTGCCGGATCAATTGCAACAAAATCGATATCAGAAAAATCTTTTACTTTGTGGGTCGTCATTTTTTCCTTTCCTTTTCCCTGGAATCCCTGTTTTGACAATAATTCAGGGAAGCTTTTACAAAACTGACAAACAGGGGGTGTGGCTGCATAATACGGCTTTTTAATTCCGGATGAAACTGGCAACCCACGAAATAGGGATGATTTTCAAGTTCAATCATTTCCACTAAATTGCCATCCGGGGAAAGACCACTCAGGGTCATACCATTTTCCTGCAGAATCCGCCGGTATTCATTATTAACCTCATATCGATGGCGATGTCGCTCGCTGATATAATTGGACTGATAGGCCCGGGCAGCCCTGGTATTATCCTTTAATATGCAGGCATAAGCTCCCAGCCGCATGGTTCCGCCCAAATCTTTAATATTTTTCTGGGATTCCATGATATGAATTACGGGATGAGGAGTATCAGGATCGAACTCGATACTGTTGGCACCCTTAAGACTGCATCTGTGCCGCGCAAATTCAATGACGGCACACTGCAAACCCAGACAGATACCAAAAAATGGAATCATATTTTCCCGGGAATATTGAATGGCCCTTAATTTCCCTTCAATTCCTCTTTCACCAAAACCACCCGGAATGAGCAGGCCGCAAACATCCGATAAATATTTTTCAGGACCTGCATTTTCCACATCCTCCGAATCCACCCATTTCATCACCACCCGGGTATTATTGGCCATTCCCGCATGTATAAATGATTCGGATATACTTTTATAAGCATCTTTTAATTTGATATATTTACCACAGATTGCAATTATTATTTTGTGAGCAGGATTTTTAATTTTATCCACAATTTGGCGGAAGTGATCAAGATTTGGATTTTCCTTTTTTAAATGGAGGAGTTCAACAACCTGCTCATCCAGATTCTGCCCAGCAAATTTCAGCGGAACCTCATAGATTGTGGATACATCAATAGCTTCAATCACACGTTCCGCCCTCACATTACAGAACAGAGCGATTTTTTCCTTCAGGTTTTTATTGAGATGGCGGTCTGTGCGGCAGAGAAGAAAATTCGGCTGGATACCAATCTCACGCAACCGCATTACCGAATGCTGTGTCGGTTTGGTCTTGGGTTCACCTGCAGTTTCAATAAAAGGTACCAGCGTCAGATGCATTGTGATGGTATTGCCCTCCCCTGCTTCCAGGCAGAACTGACGAATGGCCTCCAGGAAGGGCAAGCTCTCGATATCTCCCACGGTCCCACCCACTTCAACAATTACCACCTCAGCCTCAGTTTCACGGGCCAGAACAATGATCCGTTGCTTGATTTCATCGGTAATATGAGGGATGACCTGTACAGTGGCGCCCAGATAGTCCCCCCGCCGCTCCCTTGATATAACCGTGTTATAAATCTGACCGGTTGTCACATTATTCCTCTGGGACATATTTTCCGCGATGAATCGTTCATAATGTCCCAGATCAAGATCAGTTTCGGCTCCATCATCAGTAACGTATACTTCACCATGCTGGTAAGGACTCATGGTGCCCGGATCTACATTAAGGTAAGGATCCATCTTCATGATTGTTACTTTCAGCCTGCGTGATTTTAGCAAAAAACCCAGAGAAGCACAGGCGATTCCTTTTCCCAGTGATGATACCACACCACCTGTCACAAAAATAAATTTGGTTTTTTCAGGAATTTTTTTACTCAATACTCTGTCCTATTTCTTTTAACATTTCTTCCACTTTCTGGATATCATTGGGAGTATCCACACCAAAGGAGGGCCGGCCGGTGGGAACAACTTTAATTTTGTAGCCACGGGCCAGAATTCGCAACTGTTCTAATTTTTCAGCATTTTCCAGTGGAGAGGAATCCCATTCGATAAATTTAAGAAGCAAAGCCCGGCGATAGACGTAAATGCCCAAGTGCTGAAAAAGCACCGGAAGGGGAGTGAAACGTCCTTCGCGAAAATATGGGACGGGAAGTCGGGAAAAAAACAAAGCAAAATTATTGTCATCAGTTATCACTTTTACCACATTAGGATCCTTCCAGGTCGTCTCTTTCCTGAGGAGACAGCCCAGTGTAGAGACATGCACACTCTGGTCCTGCTTTAAAACATCGATGGCATTATTAATGGAAACCGCATCAATAAGTGGTTCGTCTCCCTGCAAATTTACAATGATTTCAGAGGATATCTTTTTTGCCACCCATCCCACCCGGTCACTCCCCGATGCCAGATTATCCGGCGTCATCATGGCTTCGTATCCGGCCTCCGAAACCACCCTGACAATTCTGTCATCATCTGTTGCTACAATGATACGATCCACTGCAGGTATCTCTCTGGCCCGTTCAACAACATGCAGGATGAGGGGACGTCCCGCCAAATAAATCAGTGGTTTTCCCGGCAGGCGTTTCGACCCATACCTTGCTGGAATAATTACAGCAACTTCTCTTTCCATAAATTAATTCAATTTATCTTGTTTACCGCAGCCCGTATTTCCGGATTTTGTATACGGATTATCAAGTGCAGCGTATATAACATAAAGAATTTTCTCTCTCTGCCCTATCTTTTTTTTAAAGCATCATCCAACAAAACAATAAACATTATTATGAAAATATTGCATCAAGAAGGATGCACTTACTATGAGACAAAAATTTTTCTTAAATAGATAAAGAGTGGCAAGCGTGCACACATGCCTGGTAAAAATAAAAAATCTCTCTATGAAAAACAATATCTAAAGTATTCCATCTCCGGAAGAACGGTATGCCGTTCATATAAGTGAGAGAAATTCGCCAATTCTCAGGTGCAGAATCAGCAGGATTTACCAATAAGTAAGAGAGGAGTGACTATCCGGTTACAGATCAATTTTATTCTTAAAGCTGGCAAGACTATCAAAGCTGAGAAACTGACTAATCGGTGTTCTGATGTTCTTTACAGCGGCCATAGATCTGGAGTTGATGACGGACCATTTTCATAACATATTTTTCGCAGATTTCCCGCTGCCGTTTTTCAATAATTTCATCAGTAAATTCAATCACCTTCCCGCACACAACGCAGATCAGATGATCGTGGTGGGGTACATTAAAATCCAGTTCATAACTGGCATAATTCTGGCCCAAATTTTCCTTTTTCAGAATGCCGATTTGCGAGAGCAGATCGAGAGTCCGGTAGATCGTAGCCCTGGAAATATGGTCATATTTTTTTCGGATATGGATGAACAGCTGTTCGGCATCGAAATGTGACGGAAAATTAAATATTTCTTCCAGAATAGTCAGACGTTCGGTGGTAAATCTGAGATTATTTTCTCTTAAATGAGATCGTAATTTTTTAAGGGCAGATTGAAGATCCAACATAAAGTGTGACTCAGTCTCAATTTATTGTTAAAAAATCCAGATTGAATTTAATATATTTACCTTTTAATTATTCGAAACTAATATCATTAAAATAATATTCGGTGGGATTAACCGGTTTCCCCTTGAAATGTACTTCGTAGTGAAGATGAGGGGCAGTGGAAATACCGGTATTACCGACTTCACCAATTTTGTCCCCACGTTTTACAAATTGGCCCCGTCTTACGTAAATTTTTTGCAGGTGACCGTACTTGGTTTCAAATCCGTATTTATGATTAATGGACACAAATAGTCCGTAACCGCCATTGGTTCCTGTAAATGTAACGTAACCATCCCCGGAAGCCATAACAGGCGTACCCCGGTTTGCAGCCAGATCAATGCCGTGATGATCCATTATCCTTTTAAAGATGGGGTGTCTTCTTCTACCGAACCCATCCGTAATTCGACCTGCCAGCACCGGTTTAATGGCGGGCAGAAAACGCAGGGAATCCTCTTTACGTTCCATAGTGGAAAGCAGTTTTTTAAAACTTTCACCTTCCAGTTTTATTTCTCTTTCCAGTTTGGCCAGCGTGGATTGATTATTTAAAATGACCGATTGCAGTTTCAAATCTTCCAGTTTGAGATGATTGATATTGGATATGTCCGAACCTCCGATACCTACTAATCTCACATCATCTTCGATGGGAGGAATATCCAAGCGGGCGCGGATTTTATCATCTAATTCTTCTATCTGATCAATATGACCCCGAATCAGGGTGATTTTGTCACCCATCAATTTTATCTGTTGCTGCAGTATTGTATTTTCACTTTGAAGTTTGGTTATTTGCGAATTGTGATTGAATTTTATGCCCAAATCTATTGATATTTTAAGTAAAACTCCAATTATAATAAAAATTAAAAAAAGACCCAGAGTAAACTTAATTAGAGAAATCCTGACCTGCTTTATTGTCGTTGTTTTCGGATTAATAAAAATAAAATGTGGTCTGTCTTTCATCGCATATAATCCTTAATAAATATTTTCATTAGTGCTTAAAATAAAGATTTTTGTGATTTTTGTCAATAATTAATAATAAAGTTTTTTAACTCTTTTATCCTTCTTTTATGGCTGACACAAACAACCATATACCTAAGTCCATATTTAACAATCCTCTACCATTACTATCGACCTTTTAATAAACTATTTTAGAAAAAAAATCATTTATCCAATTTTGTTAATTTTTATGTTCATATTTTCATTGTCCTGTTTTGAGCCGCCTGCAGCCCATCAGGGTCACCTAAGATTCTTCAATGGGTATATAATATTTAGCAGGCGCAAACAAAACAATGGCATGATACTGAAATAATACAGGTATTAGTGACAAAAAATTATCTTTACCAGAGTAAAGATATTCGAAAATTCAGATATTTATTTAATTATTAGCGAAATAACGCTTTAATGCTTCCCCAGCTGCGGGAGATATTGCTGATATTAGGAAATACAGGTAATGTTTCACTGTATTGAAACGTGCCATCTTTATTTACCAGCCGCAAACGGTAGTAAAAAATGCTGTTCGTCATTCCCAGTTTGTTATCTTCATACCTGTATTGAAATCCCGGTCCACGGGCAGTCACATCACCGATTTCAATGAAATGAGAATTATCATTAGAGCGTTCTACCACAAATTTAGATAATTCATCTTCCGAGGATGTTTTCCATTCAAGGATGATCTTGTCCTGTTCGGGTTCGGCTTTCCACTCCACAATAACAGCATTTGCTAAAAGGAGGGAGGTACTCCAAAGAAGTAATAAAATTGTTTGAAAAATTTTCATAGTGACTTAAAGTTGTACCATATAATTTAATATTTTTTTGAAAAAAATCAAGCACCAACTTTAATTTTATTGAATTTATTGAAAAAATGGTGCCGAGGGGTAATAAAACGCCAATATCAGGAATTCCGCCACTTGCCAGACCTTATCAGATCAGCTGCCGTAGGAAAGAAAATTTTACCCTGCAGAGAGCGGGAAAGCAGTGGGTCCCGGCAAAATAAGATTTAAGATCACAAAGGGGAGTATTATTGTAAGCAGCAGGCTGACTGCTGACTTAGAAGTTATATCCCATTGAAAAATATAGTCTGTGCCTGATGCCGGTCAACCGGCTGTACATAAATTCTATAGGACCGAAAATTGAATTGAGAGACAAGGAGACGCTCCAGCTGGTAATAAAGTTGGAACGGCGGATCGGTGCCTCGGTGGATTCCCAGGTTGCTCCCACATTATAGCTGGCTCCCATATACATATCCACTGGTATCTGCCAGCGAAATTTATAGCGGAACTCATTGTTAAGTACGGCAATGCGCCGTCCGAAACGTTCCTGATCATACAAACCGGGAAAATCAAATCGACCACCCATGGTAAAGAATTCTGAGAAAGGTACGGTAAGATCACCACTTCCACCCCTCATCGTGATATGATAGATCACAGTTTTCAGCAGCGGATAATACCCTTCCAGGGCAATATAAAAACGAATAAATGAATTTGAACCACCCAAAAAGGCCTTCGTACCGGTCTCCCAGAACCAGCGATTGTAAATCCCCTTATCTGGAAAAGGTAATTTATCACGTTTATCCACCACAGAGCGGATAGCGAAGGAACGGATTTTATACCGATCGGCGTATGGGAAATTTCCTTCATAGGTATGGACACTCACATTATCCCAGCGGAATTCACCACTTATGGAACCCAGCCGGGCAATCTGCTGCCCAAGCACGAACGCCAATCCCCGACGGATGGTAAAATAGTCCCCCTCCTTAATAAAATTCTGGTAATAGCGGTCATAGCAGTCATTATAATAAAGTGAAAAGCGGTAGGTCAGCAGCGTATTGAATAAGCGGACACTGAATAATTGCAACTCCGTCCGTCTCTCCAAGTCTCCTATCAGGCCCAGCAGGGAGAATTTGATTTCCCGGCCATGCAGGTTGTCTTCTCCTAATTCCAAAAATGCATTGGCCTTTCTTTCCAGGGATGCATTAAGACCCAGCCGCATCATGAAATATTTTTTTTCTTTTAAGCGGACCACCAGCACATTAACCGGACCATCCCGAACAACATTAAATGTAACACGGTCAAAGAGTCCTGTACTATATACATTCTGAACGCTTTCAATAGCTTTATGAGAAGTAAAAAGTGATTTTTCTTTCAGCGTAATTTCCCTCAGAACGATAGCATTCTTGGTAATCTTGTTACCTTCGATGCGAATGTTGCTGATATATCCCTCATCCACATAAATTGACAATGTTTGATTCTGGCGGTCGAAATCGATATTCACTATCCGGGCCAGTGAGAATCCTTTTCTGAACAACTTTTCCATCAGGCTGTCAATATTGGAAAAAAGATGATGAATATTCAGGGGCTGAAAAAGAACAGAGCGCAGGTTTACAGGTGACAGGGAATCGGGATTCAAATAATTTGTCTTGACCACAATGTCCTCAACAGCCGGATATTCCCGGAGCACAAAATCTAGCCGGAGTGAACTGGGGGTGCCCCTTAATTCGACATGACACTCTTCCACTACACCGGTCCCGTATATTCGCTCCAGATCCCGGTACACATCATAAAGATGAACTGTATTCCCTTTACTGGAGAACAAATTCTGCCCCAGCGTATCTACCCACTCCGGTTTAGCTCCTTTAAAACAGACATCCGATATTTTACCCAGCAGGATATTTTCCCCCCACAGATTCTCCTGATAAATTCGAATAAGATTTCTTATGGAATCGATTTTCTTTATGGCCGCCTGATATCCCAGCTGAATGAGTGAATCGATCTGTGAGAAATCTCCTGTCGCATGAGCTTTAAGGTCCGGCAATATCAGGATATCTCCCCTCGCTCTGCTTTGAACCGTCGGTTCCTTCATCATTATGGTGGTCACCTGATCAGCCAGTTGCCAGGGAGATTTCATCTGATCGGGCGTTCTGAGGGGAGAGGTTACATCCACGGCGATGATTAAATCAGCATTATTGGCAATAGCAACATCCACCGGAAGATTATCACGGATTCCACCGTCGGCAAGCCACATGCCCTCCCATTCAACCGGAGCAAACAGGAGTGGTACAGCCATGCTGCCGCTGATGGCCTCGGCCAGGTCTCCTTTGGCAAGAACCACTCTCTCTCCGCTGATCAGGTCTGTTGCCACAGCACGGAAAGGAATACGCAATTTATCAAAATCATTGGCCGATTGAAAATTGGCGGAAAGCAATCTGGAATAGATGATATCGAAAATTTTCTGACCCGGAGACAGGGAGGGAGGAATATAGGGAACCCCTTTATCAAACCGCAATTCCAGGAAATGTTTGCGGGGGGAGTACTTCTGAGCCCAGAAAAGGTTGGTTCGCTGGGTCTGATCTGAAAACAGATTTTCCCAGTCTATCTGCTTAAATATTGCCGTGAGTTGATCAGCATTGTAACCCGCCGCATAAAAACCGCCTACCACACTTCCAATACTGCTGCCAACAATTAAATCGACCGGAATTCCCTCTTCCTCAAACGCTTTCAGGACTCCGATATGAGCCATTCCGCGGGCTCCTCCTCCGCTGAGTACCAGCGCTATTTTCAAGGTCTTCGGTGTGTGATAAACCAGATTATTAAGGGGATAGCGGGTGGATGTATCCGTTGGCAATACAATTTTTTCTTCCAGGAAAGTATCCTGCGCATGGAGTATTACATGCAGACAAAATACAGTGAATAAAATTACACGGAAAACGGGTTGCATTAGGAAAAAGAATCTTTGTCAGCTTAATTTATAGAATGACCGGCTTTAGACCAGATCAAACATTAAAAGATACATCAAAACAATATAAAGAATCATTGCTGTCCAAAATAATTTATTTTTCGGACAAATTTTATTGTCATTATTAAAGTTAAGTGATCAATAATCTATCACCCGGGTTGAGCCCATTTTTGAGTTTGTTATTATCAAACTCACCAACTTAAAAAGTTGTTTTGGACAGTTTGATATAGAATCATAAATCAAAACTCCGGTAGTTCCGCTCCCTGTTATCATTAAGGGGTCGGAATTACCAGACTTCCCGATAATTTTGAATTGAAATTTATTAAAAAAAATAGGACGATCAACGGAAATATATATAAAGTACTCACATTTTCTGTTACTGCAATATTTCAGGATGACGGGACAAAAACTCAAAATAATTTTTTATAAACTCCTTATATTCCTGGGAATACCCTTCCTCCATGGCATCACGTAATTCCCTCCGCAGCCGGTCTTCCTTCTGCAGAAGCTCCTTTTTAATCTGGGGAGGAGATTTCACCAGCTGAATTTCTTCCCTTTCCGCTTCCCGCTTTTTGGAATATTCCTTCTCACGAATGGATTTCTGGGCATCCAGCATACGGGACAGGATTTTCTCCTGGCGTTCTATTACTTTTCTATCCAAGTTTTTTGTTTTCAACTCCTTAATTACATCTTCCATTTCTCCACCCAGGTCCCCCAGACGTCCCAAAACGTCCCGGCGCGATCCCATATTATCGGAAAGCTGCTGCATAGAATTCCGGATCATCTGTTGTTGAGCTGCCAGCCTGGCCAGAGCCTCCTCCGATAACTGCCCGCGACCCTCCCTGTTTTGCTGGAAGAGAGACATACTTTCCTGATTTAACTGTCCCTGTTGTCCGGATAATTGTTGCATCTGCTCCATAAATTCCTGAAAACCGGAAGATGAATTGGATTGCTCCATCTTGTCCATGCTGCTTTGCAGGGACAAGAGGGCTTTGTTAAATCCGGCCATTGCCTGGCTCTGAGCCGTGGCAGCCTGCTGTACATTCCGGTTCTCCAGTTGCTGGATGGCGTTGTTCATATTAGACATGGTTTCGGCCATGTGCTGATTCAATTCCGGCGACATAAAAAATGTCTGATCGGCAATTTCCATCAGTTGTTCAATTATCCGGTTGGTGTTACTCATCAGCCTGGCCTGTTGACGGGCGATGTCATTGATCTGGGGAGAGGCAGGACTTACTCTCCTTGAACGCTGAGCCAGGTTTTCCTGATTGAAAGATGTTTGGAGCATATCCTGCATGGTCTTTTGCATGGCATCAGCCACCTGCTCTTTTTGCTGCTGAACCATATTATTCCTGGCCATCTGGAGCATACTCTGCATCATTTCAAAGCTGGATTTCAATTTCTGACCGCTGCTCAAGGCATTCAGCTGTTGATTCTCCGCCAATTGTTGCTGCATGTTCCGGATCATGTCCTCCAAGGCTTGCTCATCTATAAAGGATTTGGTCTTTTCCAGCATTTCGGAGAATTCCTTCATGATGTCCTGATATTTCCGGGCGGTTTCATCTATTTTCTCCGAGAGATAGTCATTATTCTTCCCGATATTTTCCTCTTTTTTTTCCAATCGCTGGAAATCTTCCTGCTTAATTTTCCGATCTTCTAATTTTTCATTGATCCGAGTCTGTTCCTGGTTAAGTTTTTCCGCCAGTTTAATCAGTTCATCCATTTTCTGTTCCAGCTGCACTTTTTTGAACAATTCATGAAAGCGGTCAATGTTTTTTTCAAACTGTTCCGCGGAAAACCGGAAATTTTCCAGCGCTTTCTGTATCTGATTTTTGTCGGCTTTTTCCAGAGCCTGCTCCAGCTGTTCCATGGCATTTTTCAGTTCAGGAGGTGCCAGTTCCTGAAACATTTCCTGTAATTCCAAATATTTCTGAAGCGCTTCGGGACTTAAGACATCCCTGTTATCCATATCCTTAATCATCTGATCGAGTTCATGCTGAATCTCTTCCAGTTTTTCGTTGATATCTTTCTGATTCGACAGCTGTTTTTTGATATCCTGCTGACGCTCCCAGTCCACTTTTGATTCTTTCCTCAGTTCCCGGTTAATTTCCTCTAATTTTTCCCTTACTTCTTTCGAGTCACGCGAAATATCGCGAATTTTATCCAGTTGCTGTTGCTGCTGTTCCTCCGAGCGGGTCAGTATCTCCAGCAAGGATGGCAGGCGGGCAGTAAACACTGCGGTTTTGAAAGATTTCGGACCATTGATCCGATCATTATCAAACACTTCCGCATAATACTGGAGATAATCATCCGGAACCATATAAAAAGAGGTTAGATCCCAGGAGAAATCACTGATGGCCTTTCCCTTTTCAAAAATTTCAAAAGGAACTTTCATTTCGAAGGAGGTACTGTCTCCGGTTACGCCCTGGCGAAATACTGCCCCCTTCACCCACAAGCCGGAAAAGCCGAAGTCATCACGGATATCAATAATCATGGGAAGAACAAGTTCATCCTGCAGATCCACATCAGCTCCCGGTTGTTTTATCTCCGCGTAGGGGTGATCATCGATAAGCATATAAATGCCATAAACGATGGGTTCACTGTTACTTATGCTATCCGTATCAAATATTACAACAGAGTAAGAAGAATTCTTTGTCACCCGAAAAGTTGCTTTGGCAGTATGACCGGCGATTGATAAATCAGACACAGATGAATCCGCAAAAATCAGCCGGGCAGAAGAAAGCTGTTTATCGGCCTGGATGGATACATTCACCTCGCTGCCATGG
Organism: uncultured Caldithrix sp.; assembly: GCA_964461135.1. Taxonomy (GTDB): domain Bacteria; phylum Calditrichota; class Calditrichia; order RBG-13-44-9; family RBG-13-44-9; genus RQOF01. Next base: position 18,060 of record CAYWTB010000047.1, read on the forward strand.
TAGGCAGTGATTTCCCCGTCATTGGGCGGCAGCATGGTCACTGCCAATCCAGTATAAGCAGGAGGTTTCACCGTCACCTGCAGGCTTCGTATTACCGGCCGCTCCTGAACTTCCACCAGGGATTTCTCCGATAACGCTCTCCGGTTTCGATATCTGGCATGATTCAATTCGGCTGCAAAGAAATAATAGAAAGATGTACTGACATGAGGAAGCTCGTATTCATAGCGTCCTGACAAGGATACCGGCAGTTCAATACGGTTACTCTGCGGATTATTTACCTTATCAGAAAATTCTTCCACCACCAGATATAGCTTATCCGGTTTAACACCCCGTGCAGAGCAGACCAGTTTAACAGGATCGTTTTTCAAAACCTGTACATTTCCCGATTCATTCAGTAAGGTGATGGGAAAGGGTTGACGGTAATTTTTCCAGGGATAAACCAGTTTCTTTACGGCCAGATTCACCCGGGAAGGCACCAGAATTATTATGATGAGACATATCGATAAAGCCACAGTGAACCAGCGGAAGTAGGGAATAACGGTCTTTTTTTCAAGCCCGTCCTTAATGGGGATATGGGAAATGCGTTGGGAAAGTTGACCCAGGGCCAGCCTTTTAATGATGGGTGAGCCCCGGCTTCCCTTATCATTATACAATTGCAGATAATTCAGGATGGCATCCCTGACAGCGGGATGGGAATTTCCAACTGTGCCGGCGGTATGGAATAGCTGATGTTCAGAAGGCACCAATATTTCCCGCAGCAGCGGTAAAATTCGCAGGATGGTGAAACCAACAATCCATAAAAAAAGCAGGCTTAAGGCGGTTATTCGGACCGTCACCGAGACATCAAAAAGCACATTAAGCCCCGTCCACGTCAACAGAAAGGCAATGGAAAGGTTGGTGAAGATCAGAACAGACTTTAAAATCCGGATAAAATATTTCCGGCGGTGTGCCTGCACCATGCTCTGGTAGATCGATTTATAATTGAATTCGTTCTGTATCATCCGCATTCATACTTTATTTCATTCAAGCCAAAAAATAAACGTCTTCGGGATTAGTGAAATATTACGATCCGATTAATGAGTCAGTGCCCATATCAGAATATTTGTTCCCATCCGGAGGGCGCTGGTTCTTATAGCTGGAGGATCTCCATGGATATCAGGATCCTCGCATCCGTCACTGATATCGGTATTCAATGAATAGAATACCACCATTCGCCCTTCATAAAAGAGGGCCAAACCTCTGGGTGGTCCGCCATCGTGCTTATGAACTTTTGGAAGTCCATTGGCGAAGTCAAATTTAATATGGTAAATGGGATGAGAAAAAGGTAATTCAATCCAATCCAGATCAGGGAAAACTTTTTTCATCTCCCGGCGAAACGAAAAGTCCATCCCATAATCATCATCTGCCCACAGAAATCCCCCTTTAATCAGATAAGTTTTTATCCTATTGATTTCTTCCTCAGAGAATTTGATATTACCATGGCCGGCGATATAGGCAATCGGATACTTAAAAAAATTCCCATCCATTATTTCTACTGTCACTTCCCGTTCTGCCAGATCCAGATTGGTATTTTGCCGCATGAAATTAAACAGATTAACAAAAGTTGTGCGGTTACCATACCAGTCACCCCCGCCCTGATATTTTATACGGGCTATGGTAACAGTTTCGCGGGACCAGAGGAATGAGGCAAATAACAACAGAAAAAGCAGTGTTTTATTCATAATTATAATTTACGTTTTGAAACACTTCTTTTTTACCACAGATTTTTTTTTAAGATTCGAAAAAACTATTCTTTTGGAATAATACTGTTTTGAATAAACACAGGCGCCTATACTCGATAATTCCGAATTGAAAAAGGCAGTTTATGCACAGAGAAATTCAGGAAAACAGAGGAAGGTTGGTCAGCAGTTAAAAAAACAACTTATTGGTAACAATAAAGACCATGGTTACCGAACCGATGGCTTTTATGGTTAATCCCCCCACCCGACCCAGGATTGCTCCGAAGGTGGCATGCAATGCTTCTTTAATATGTTTGCCTTTGAATAATTCAATACTCAGGGTACCGGCTATTACTCCAAGAAATCCTCCGACGAGTGCTCCGAAAACAGGACTGAAGAAAAATCCACTGATACCCCCGCCAATGCCTCCCACAATCGCACCCACCACCCCCCAGCGGGATGCTCCATACTTTCGGGCACCAAATGCAATGATGACGTATTCCAGAAGTTCTACCGAAACTGCAACAATAAAGAGGGTAATTAAGAATGAAAAAGAAAACTCATGAAAATCTGTCGCTATACCATACCAGACGGTATTCAGAAAGATGATAAAATTTCCCGGAATGCTCAAGAAATTGGATATCAGGCCAAAGCCTAATATGGCGAGAAAGAAGATTTCAACAATACTCATTTATACAACCATTAATTCTGAAAGTTACCTATTTGCCCTTACCGATTTACTGGCAAATTCTTGACGACGTTTTCGATTGTTCAATCCAAGATTTGAAAGCACAGAGCGTACTCCCCGCCATCCAATTTTTGTAAATCCATACTTGCTGGAATTTAAAATTTTCTTAATCTTATAAGCGCCAAGGTTCGGATTCCTGGCAATTATGTGTTTAATCTTATCCTCCAGTTTGGACGAACCAATCGATATTTCTTTAGGCGATCCTTCTACGTCAGCAATATTGGAAAGTTCCTCCCCTATTTCTTCCTCCATTGCGGCATATTCTTCCTGGTTTTGCATAAATGCTGAGGGTTGTGAGCCAATTGCCGGCTGTGGTTTCCGGACTTCGGCAAATTCTTTTTCCACCGAAGCAGCGGTGGGGCGTGTGACCGCCTCCTCAAATTTTTTCACCGCTTCATCCACCGTATCATAGACGTCCAGAATATGATGAAATTCCAGCAGTTCAAATATTTCATATACATCCGGAATCATTCTGACTAATTTTAAATCACCATTCTGTTCACGAATGGATTTGATTTCGCTGATAAATATACCCCATCCGGCTGAACTGATGTAATCCACATTTCCCAAATCAATGATAACGTTAAAACGGTTTTGCTTCAGAAGATTATGCAAAGCCCGTTCAACTTCCGAAGATGTGGTTGTATCAATGAATCCCCCTACTTTAATCAGGGAAATCTGATTTTGAGCGCCGCGAATTTCAGTGGATACTTGAATGCCTTCCATTCCATCCTCCGTTTTAATACCGGAATATTATTGGAATTTTATCGGTAAATATATTATTTAATAAATAATCAATCAACTTATCTTTCTTTTTTTTCCTGATCTTCAGATAGAACATTAACATTATCGTCAGCTTTTCCCTCATCTGTAGTCATTTTTCCATCATTTTTATCCGGGCTGCCGTTGTCGGTAGTGGTGGTCTTATCCTTTGCTGTCTTTCCCTGTCCATTCTTATTGCTTTGCACAGAGAGCATACGTTCTTTGCGGCGGACATTGCTCACCGGCGCCTGTACCTGGAAAATCTGTGGTCCCTTATCCAGATCCTCAGAACGAAATCCAACCATAACCTCCCCATCCAGGGTAAGCAGTGGTGTTCCGGGAGGTTTAAGGCGACGTTTTCCTCCCCGTTCCACAAACCGTTCCCTCTGGCGGCGGTGATTCAATTTGGCTCTCTTCAGCTCCTCATAAATAAGACGAGGCGGAACTTCCACAAAGGAATATTTTTCAATATTCAATTCATCGCTGATGCGCTTGGGTCCGTAGCCAGGGTGCTCCCGGATAATGTCATAGAGCTTGGTTTTAATTTCAATACTGAGATGACGTAACCCCACATTGGTGTATCCGTGAAGCATCTCACGCAGGTACTCATATCCTCCTTCATCATAAATTTTCTTATATTTATAATAGGTGGACGGAGATACATCCATTTCCTTGCAAGCCTGCAGAATGGTGACATCGCTTTTACCGGCCAGTTCGAACAGATTCTTAAACATATCAATTTTAACATCCACAGCTTCCATATTTTCTTTCACCGCCACCAGCGTTATGTCATCATTCTGCTCATAACCACCTGTAAAAGACATTAAATCTTCTTTGAGTTTACTTACGAATTCCACTACATCCAAATTACCATTCTTGCGGATAGCAGCAAGTAAACGCTCTTCACCATACATTTCCCGTTTGTGATTCATGGCTTCTGTGATACCGTCAGTATATACTATCAGGATATCATCCGGGTGCAGACGGATGCGATCCGACTTTATGATATTATCAAACAAGTGGATATCAGGTAGGGTAATACCTATCGGAAAACCGGGAGGATTGAGATAGAAGGTTTCCCTGGTTTTACCACGGTAAAGGACCATGGGATTGTGACCGGCGGAGGTAAACGAAATCATCCGCTCCCGGGAATCCAGAATAATATAAAATGCGGTAACAAACATTCCCTTTCGGATATCATCGGTGACGAAATCGTTCACCTTGGCAAGAACTTCGGCGGGATTCTTGTTTCCCCGGGATTCCAGCCGCAGAGCGGTTCGGATCATAGTCATCACCATGGAACCGGGCACTCCCTTGCCGGACACATCCGCTACGCACACACCGATAGTGTGATCATCCACTTCCACAAAATCGAACAGGTCTCCTCCCACCTCTTTGGCCGCCTGATAATAAGAAGTAATGTCATATCCCACCACGTTGGGGAAATCAGTGGGAAGCAGCATCTGCTGGATTTCCTGCGCCACCTGCAGTTCCCTCTGAATCCGCTGCTGTTCCATGAGGTTGATCTGGGCTTCCCTGAATTTACTGGTCATCTCATTGAAAGCCTGGGCAATTTCTCCCAGTTCATCGCTGGCATCAATATCCAGTTCATCCTCATCAACGGTTCCATGACCCACCTCCCGCACCCAGTTCGCCAGCTTATGAAAAGGATCCATAATGCGGGTAATAAGGACAAAAGATCCGCCATTGCCCACAACCAGGATAATGATAAGCACCACAATCAGATTGATGCGGGAGATGGATATTTTCCGTTCAACATATTTCTGATCGACCAGCACCTGGGCGTATCCAAGCGGTGCGATAGCTGTTCCCGGTAAATTTATGGGATTCACGAATGCGTAGATGATACTGTCTGTACCGAACATGTAACGGTAGACTTTTGTCTGACCAAGGGTATCCAGCAACACGTTATCACCGGCATCCAGGGTTTTTCCAATCAGATCCGTTTTCACCGGATAGGTTGCCAGTGGTGTGCCATTTACATCGGTTATCATAACTATGGAAATCATCTTTGGATCGCTCTCCCAGACCGACTTGGCATTTTCGAACAGGGTGATATCCCGCTGGTCATTGATCGGTTCCCAGGAAATTTTAGCCAGGTTGGAACTGTACGCCTGGCCGGAAGAATATACATCAGAAACAACACCGGACCTGATTCGTGAATTAAAGAAAATAAAAGAAGCAATCATCAGAAAGGTAAGAATAAATGAGGTAAGGATAGAAAATTTCGTCCTGAGGGTCAGACTTTCCCATAACATCATGGGTCTGGCGCGTTCCACATGTTCGCGCACTTTAGTGAGGCGCAGTTCATTACCCCGGCCGGTCACATTATACTTGATATCATCCATGAGCTTACGCATCATGAAGATACCCAGACCACCCTTCTTGCCAATGGAGACATACTTTTCCAGATCGGGATCCTGCACCTGGCGGGGATCGAAACTGCGGCCATTATCAATCAGCACCATTGTGAGACTCAGCCGCCGCACAATAGCGCGAACAATTATCTGGCCGTTCTTGATATCACGATAACCGTGGCGGATCACATTGGTGCAGGCTTCGTCTACCACCAGTTTAAACGAGTTAATGATTTTATGATCAAAGTTGTATCGGGTACCGATATCTTCGATAAAATCCCGCACCTGCCGCAGGTAAGGCATCTGTGCGGGAATAGTAATTTCTTCTTTAACGACGTTTTTAAACATTTTACTGCCGGTAATCCCGGTTTATTTTAATGACCAATAACGGTTATTGCTGTGTCCTCTTCAGCCTGTCTTCGGCATTCTTAATGGCATCCTGCAGTTTCTTGCTGTAAGGATATTTCGGTTCGAGTTCTTTCCAGATATTCAGAGCATTTTTGTATTTGCCTGCCAGAAACATATCAACACCCTGAATGTATTTTCGCTCGGATTCCGGATCCATGGTTTCCTCGCCGCTCCCCATACCACGCCTGGTACGTTCAACATAGTTTTTCAGCACCTGGTTGGTAGGATCCATTTTCAGGGCATCTTCAAACATTTTCAGGGCATCTTCATAACGACCCAGATCGAATAACTGCAGAGCCTGGCTGGTATATTGCTGAATTTTTATGCGATTTGCAAGCGTATTTATCTGATCTTTCAGTTGCGGATTTTCCGGAGACAGCACCAAAGCATCACTCAGAATCTGCAGGGCTTCGGAATAATTGCCCTCCTGGAACTGTTCTGCGCCTTTTGTAACCAACTTTCTGATCTCCTCTTCTATTCGCCTATTGGTATTGGCAATCGCATTTAATATAGTCGGATTCTTTGGTGCTAACTCAAGGGCAGAATGAAACTGAACCAGTGCATCGGTGAAACGGTTCTTCAGAACATAATCCTGGCCGAGTTCAAAATACTGGTCCATGCGATCAGCATTTTTCTGCGCCAGCTCTTTATCCACAGCTTCACTGATGGCTTTCCGCTGATCCCGCGCAAGATCGGAATCCATTAAAGTTTTACTGCTGTCCAGCAATACGTTAGCTTCCTTGTTGAAGGGATCCACCGAAATCACCTGCTGGAATTCGGAGTAGGCATCGAAGAAGCGGTCATTTTTCATATATTCTTTACCCTTTTCCAAGCTCTCGGCAATCAGGTTCTGGCGCTCCTCTTCCTTGGTGCGGGAAACCAGTTCCAATTCCCGGCTTCTTCTTTCCTCATCGGCCTGGGCCAGCAGGTCTTCGCGGGATTTGCCGAGATCAAAAGTGAGTGAAAAACGATGGGTGGGAGGAAATTCTCCGTCACTGATAGTGGAACCGAAAGAGTAGTCCAGTTCCACAAAGGAATACTTCACACCCGCACCAATGGCCAGGTTCATGTTATCCAATCCCAGCCGGATAGACCCCATATTGCGGAAAACATACTCGGTACCCGCATGCAGGGTGGCACTTTCCAGCTTACTTTTATGAACATCAAACACCAGATTGACAACACCGCTTTCTCCGACCCGCAGGCCTTTCACCAGTCCGAAGGTCAGGTGGTAGGGTTCCTGGTCGCTCTCACCTCCCAGCCGCAGGATCGGAGAGACCAGATTACGGTAAGTGAGACCAAAACCCATATTGCTGAATATACCCTCTTCCCAGCCGGGTCGGTACATGAGGCCCAAATCAAAGCCGAAACCGGTATCATCTTCATTGATGCCGGAAAACGCCTGGCGTCGGATTTTAAAGGTAAATCCACCATAGAGATTCATCGGCAGTTTTTTGGCATACGCAATGTAAACTTCAGCCTCGTCATAGTTCATAGATCCCAGATTAACATTATACTCATCCCGCATGATAATATCGGAAGTCCCCAGGCGTGCCAGCCCGATTCCCACGGTTCCGTAGGTGAGGGTGGGATAAGCAAAGCCGGCAAAGTCGTAGATGGTGCTCTCAAAGAGCTGGTTGTGGAAAAGTGTGAATGAAGCACGCGGTACCAGCTCCAACCCGGCGGGATTCCAGAACACTGCGCTAGGGTCACTGACAATGGCTACGTAGGCACGGCCCAGGCCCATGGCACGGGCACCGGCACCATAACTCAGATTGGAGGTGGTTCCATAACCGCCGTCAGACTGGCCAAAACCAGCTGAGGTGGCCATCAGAATAATTATCCATATGCCAGTGCGACAGATTTTTTCCGTATTATATTGTTTTTTCATGGTTAACCATCTGCTTTATTTTATATAGGCAACTTTGGTTTTGAAGGTCTCGCCATCCGTTTTTAGAACGGCAATATAGACGCCGTTCAATACTTTCTGGCCCCTGTTATTATATCCATCCCAGGTGAACTTGCCGTCATACACCTGTCCCCCCGGCAGATTGTCCAGGCGGTCCGACCATACCAGTCCGCCCAGCAGGGTATAGATCTTAATCTCGGCCGGTCCGGTACCCTGTTTATAGAACACAAAGCGGGTGGATCCGCCGCTGCTCTCGCCGAAGGGATTAGGATAGTTACTGAACTGATCTTCACTGGCACCGGACAGGATAGTCACCGGCATAGATTCGCCCTGTTCACTTTCATTAAATTTTGTGCCATTATTATCCACTGCCGTGACCGGACTATTGGGAGTGTTAACATAGGGATACAGATTTCGCACCTTAAAGATAAAGCTGGTATTCGGTGCGCCCGGCTTCAGATCGGCAACTATGACCAGTGTATCGGTCTGACCGGGTTCCAGCTTTAAAGCATTCCTGTTGAACCGGATCCCGAATTCTCCCTGGGTACCAGCATCTAATGTGGTATCAGCAAACACCTGGGGTATACCGGCAATCCGGGAAAGAGCGGCCGGGAAATTAGCAAGGTTCATCACCTGTATTCTGTTAATATATCGGGCCGGTTCTTCTAACTCCCTTCGATCGCTGTTATTCAGCAAGACCAGTGCAATACTGTCCACAATGACAGTATCAATATCAATGGCTGTACTATTATCAATTTTCAATCCGATCAACGGAATATTGATCGCTCCTCCGGCATTTATGGTATTGGGTCGGATACCGTCCACCCGGGTGACTAGCAGAGTTTTTTCCTCGGTGGAAATGGAGATGCTGGCCACGCTGCTGTCAGGATGCAGAGTTGCCGGTTGACCGGTATTGTCATCATTTGGCCGCTCTGTATACACAGCACGGATGCTGGTGGTAATGAGCCGGTCGGGAGTTCTGAGTTGCCAGGTAACCAAGGTATCGGGCCAGTTGAAAGTCTTATCCAGCTGCTCTCCTCCCACCACTTCCAGTCCATCATCGGCATTTAAAATCAGGCGAATTGTACCGGAACCTGTAATACCCGCATCTCCCGACTTAGTAACAATCGCTGCCACGGTGAATTCCTGCCCGGGAAGGAGCCGGTTATCAGTGGCCGAAGAAGGTGCGGTCACTTTCAAACCCAATTTCATGACTGCTTCCCGTTGCAATAACAGGCTGGTGGTCAGTGTATCAGAGACCTCTTGTGAGGTATTCTTATCCGTTCCGGTAACAATGATTTCTATGGGATCAATTATTGTCTGGACATTCACATTATTATAGGGAGGTGCCGTTACATCCCAGGACACCGTGTCGTCGGTCGAGACTGGTTTAAGCCAGTCTACCACCTTAAACTGACCGGAATTTGATGGGAAGGTAATGCTGGCCCGCATATTAATAATCTGGAGAGATGGCTCCACTTCTATATTAACGGTAAAATTCTGACCGGTGCTTATGGTATCCGGTAATTGCGCTAGTTCCGGTACAATTTTTATGGAAGCAGCCGGCTGAATATAAATAGGATCCTGCTGAGAATCCGGATCTGCATAAGCCTTTAATCCTGTGAGGCTGTCAAGCGGCATTTCAGCATAGCTTACCTGCAAGTAGCTGGTGTCCGTCATAGCAGAAATCTGAGCGGAAATAAATTTGATATCCGATTCAATTCCGGACAGATCGGGATTATCGTCAGCCAATACCAGCATTGATTTGCGGGAATTTAGAATTTTATTTCTAGCGTCTTGGAGTGTAACCAATTGTGAAACTAACTGTGTTAAACCGGCCGTACTATCCGCACGAACCGTCCATTCCAGTGTGCTGTTCACTATAAACGGTCTGATCAGATTCTTAACCCAGGAAGTGTCACCCTGAATTGACAGATTAGGACCGGCATCGAGCTTCAGTTTCCGGTTGTCTGATATGCCCACATCACCTATATTTTCAACCAGAGTTCGGTAAGTGAATGTCTGGCCATAGCTCACCGTATCAGCATTGCCAATTACGGTAGTCAGAACAAGACTGGCACGGTCTCTGACTTTAATGAGGGCATAGGCGGAAGAATCAATATACAGATCTCCTCCAGGAGCCGGCCTGGCCTGTACCAACACTTTAACTGTATCATAAGTGGAAATTGCCAGAGAAGGTGCCCGGAAATACCATTCCACTGTGGTGTCCGTCACAGTTTTCTGTGCTGTGGTAATACTGGGAAAGCCCTCCGGCAATAGGATAGTTGCCCTTCTGTCAGATCCATAAATATCATTGAAACTCACATTGAGGTGCAGCAGAATGCTGTCCTGTCTGGTAGAGACTTCAATCTGTGGTCCCTGATTTACCCGGGTTTTCAGATAAATATCATTTATAGAAATTTTGGCTTCATTATTTACATTAATGACCGCGGAATCCTGCATATCTCTCACATAAACGACAGTGGAATCATAATTGTTCTCATCGAAAAGCGGGAAGCTGTCCAGTGAAATAATAAAATTATATGTTCCGCTGGCATTGTTCTCGCTGCGCAGATTCCAGGTGAACGGTTGACTGAGGACCACTTTTTTAACCGCATTTTCATTTACCTTCAAACTAAAGTCCGCCTGATCATAGGTCAGTTTTACCCGCACGCTGTCTCTCCAGGCGGGATCTTGCGGCAGGACACCCGCTGTTCCCAGTTTATTGATGCGGGCGGATAACTGGAATGGGAAATCCTGGGAAATGTTTACCGGTGAGATGGTAATAAGCTGCATATCCAGTTCCGCTCTGGAAACTATACGCATCTGGTTTAATGAGGCTGTAGTTATACCGGGCGCCGGAAGTCCGGAATTGTTATCCCTGGCGGCCTCAAACAACTGCATACTAATCGCCTGGGCTGTGGTTGCCACAATATCCCGGGTCCAAACAGGAACAATCATGCTGTCATTTTCGGCAACACTCACAGTATCCCTTGTAACAATGAGTGACTCATTGAAACTGAAACCGTTAGGAAGACTCAGCGCCACCCGGCTGCTTCCGGCGGTTGCGGCTTTACCGGAATTTTGCACCTTCACATTTATTTCGAATTCCTGGTAAGTGCTCACGGTCTGATCAGCGGCGCCGTCAGGTTCAGAAATTCCTGCCGAAAGATCAAGTTTAGCCCTTTCCTGCAGAATAATAGTTTTATATACTGTATCCCTCTTCACCTCAAGGGTATTTGATTCCGTTCCGAAGGCAATCACCCTTAGGGTTCTGTTCGTTGTGAAGGTATCCAGCGGAGCGCGAATCTGCCATGTTATCGTATCCCTCCCCTCCATGTTCTGAAGTTGTGGAGTGATCAAGCCAAAGCCAGGATCTTCCAGTTGAGCACGGCGACCAATGCTATCGATGCTTCCCGCAAAATGGACCACAGCCTGTAGAGTAAATTCCTGAGCAGTGGAGAGGGTATCATCAGTTGCTCCATCCGGGTAAATTATCTGAAGTGGATCTTCAATCTCCACAAGACCTGCTTCCTTGACGATTACCCTGGTAGTATCCGATGGTTTTTGTTTTACTACAAGATTATCAGGATACTTATTCTCATCATAAGCAACCGAATCATCAATTAAAGCAATCAAATTATAAGTTCCAATACGATCTGTCGCAAAAAGACTCCAAATCACCGGTGCATTTTTATTAATCAGTTGTACGCGTTTACGAGCAACATCATTATTAAATAAGAAACCTGTTCCGACAATATCTAATTTGACCCATACCAAATCACTCGGTTCAATATCTGCTGTTCCTATATTATCTAAAGACGCCTGAATGGTTAGTACCTGCCCGGGTGATCGGCTGATCGAATCTGGAGATACGGTCAAACTAAGAGTCGCTTCCTGAATGATCTGGATCGAGATCCGGCTCAGAGACGTCCCGATCTGCGCCGGCGCATTGGTGTTCGTGTCATGCGCCGCCACCACCAGCGTCGCATCCAGATTCTGCAGCGGACGAGGAGTTGCCCCCGTATACACCACCACACTCTGCGTATCCCCCGCCGCTATATACAAACTGTCCGTCCGGTCCGTTACTCCCACATCAAAGCCAAAACCCAGCGGAAGGTTCAGCCGCACCAGCGAGGAGCCGCTCGTCTGGGCCACTCCACTGTTTGAGGTCCAGTACCGCAACACAAAACTCTGGTTCGTACTCGCAATGTTATCGGCCACCACTCCCGGAGGCTCCTGGATCTCACCCTCCACCGAAACCACCGCACGCGGTACTACCGTCACCAGCAGAGAGTCCCGGTCACTCAACGGTTCTCCCGTGTTCTGCTCGGTACCACTCACCACCACATCAAACCAGTAACTCTGCGGGCCCGCCACTGTGGCCGGCGCCGTGATCCGCCAACTCAGCGTGGTGTCTCCACTCACCGTCCGAAGACCCGGATCAATCAACGCAAACACCCCCGCATTCCGCGCCGATAGCTCTACCGTACGGCCTACCGGAGAGACACTCCCGAAAAACTCCGCCGTACTCGATAAGGTAAACTGCTGGGCCGTCGATACCGTGTCATCGGTCGCCCCCGCCGGTGAGGTCAACTGAATGTTCGCCACATTCACCACACCGCCCGTGGTCACCCGTACCACCGTCGAATCCTCTCCCACCTGACGGGTCACCAGATCCGTGGGATACTTGTTCGCATCATAGGCCACATTATCATCCACCCGCGCATACAGCGCCACCGTGTCCGTGTAAGACGGCGCTCGCAACAACCAGCTCACCGTGTCACTGCCCGCACTCAAATCCACACTCTTCAAGGCTACATCCCCCGCAAATCCGAATCCCGTCCCCACCGTATCCAGGCTCACCCCCACCAGACCACTCGGCGCGATACCCGCCGAGCCTACATTCGTCAACTGGCCTCGCAACCGGAATACCTGACCCGGGGATACCGTTACACTGGAAAGATCCAGGTTCACCACCAGCGCCGCTTCACTCTCAATCTGGATCGAGATCCGGCTCAGAGACGTCCCGATCTGCGCCGGCGCATTGGTGTTCGTGTCATGCGCCGCCACCACCAGCGTCGCATCCAGATTCTGCAGCGGACGAGGAGTTGCCCCCGTATACACCACCACACTCTGCGTATCCCCCGCCGCTATATACAAACTGTCCGTCCGGTCCGTTACTCCCACATCAAAGCCAAAACCCAGCGGAAGGTTCAGCCGCACCAGCGAGGAGCCGCTCGTCTGGGCCACTCCACTGTTTGAGGTCCAGTACCGCAACACAAAACTCTGGTTCGTACTCGCAATGTTATCGGCCACCACTCCCGGAGGCTCCTGGATCTCACCCTCCACCGAAACCACCGCACGCGGTACTACCGTCACCAGCAGAGAGTCCCGGTCACTCAACGGTTCTCCCGTGTTCTGCTCGGTACCACTCACCACCACATCAAACCAGTAACTCTGCGGGCCCGCCACTGTGGCCGGCGCCGTGATCCGCCAACTCAGCGTGGTGTCTCCACTCACCGTCCGAAGACCCGGATCAATCAACGCAAACACCCCCGCATTCCGCGCCGATAGCTCTACCGTACGGCCTACCGGAGAGACACTCCCGAAAAACTCCGCCGTACTCGATAAGGTAAACTGCTGGGCCGTCGATACCGTGTCATCGGTCGCCCCCGCCGGTGAGGTCAACTGAATGTTCGCCACATTCACCACACCGCCCGTGGTCACCCGTACCACCGTCGAATCCTCTCCCACCTGACGGGTCACCAGATCCGTGGGATACTTGTTCGCATCATAGGCCACATTATCATCCACCCGCGCATACAGCGCCACCGTGTCCGTGTAAGACGGCGCTCGCAACAACCAGCTCACCGTGTCACTGCCCGCACTCAAATCCACACTCTTCAAGGCTACATCCCCCGCAAATCCGAATCCCGTCCCCACCGTATCCAGGCTCACCCCCACCAGACCACTCGGCGCGATACCCGCCGAGCCTACATTCGTCAACTGGCCTCGCAACCGGAATACCTGACCCGGGGATACCGTTACACTGGAAAGATCCAGGTTCACCACCAGCGCCGCCTCCCGCACGATCGCCATCGGCGTCTGAACACTCGGTACCACCACCGCCGAAGGATTACCACTGTTCTCATCCCTCGCCGCCGCGATGATCGTCCCCACAATGTTCCGCGGCACCGGATAGGCCGTGCCTCCCGTATACACCCGTACCTGACTGCTGTCTCCGGTAATAACCGATACGGTGTCCACCAAACGTACTGACAATGAATCAAAACTGAATCCGGTCGGCAGTACCACCCGAACCTGCGAGGAATCCGTCGTCCCCGCTACGCCCTGGTTCTCGATCTTATAACTTAACAGAAAACTCTGATTGGTGCTCACCGTCAGATCCGTCGCTCCGGGCGGCTCCAGCACCCGCACACTCAACGCCAGCGCCGATCGATCCACCAGGTACACCGTGTGATCCAGCGTGTCGGCCAACGCATTACCCGACGGAAACTCAAACGCACTCAACTGCACACTGAATACCGCACTAGACGCACCACTCGACGGTGCCGTCACCTGCCAGCTCGCCGTGTCCGCCGCACCCGAGCCTAATGTCACTTGATCCGATCCCGATATGGTATAGCCACCGCCTGCCGGCAACACCAACTGCGCTATCCGGTTCGCCGGATTCACACTCCCAATAAAACTAAACGCACCCTCTATCGTAAAACTCTGACTGGTCGATATCGTGTCATCGGTCGCTCCCGCCGGCGAGATCAACCGGACATTGGTCACCGCTACCGCGCCTCCACTCACCACCGTCACACTCGTCGTGTCCCGGCCCTGCTGCTGCAGTACCAGGTTCGCCGGATATTTATTCTCATCATAGGCCACCGTATCATCCACTAATCCGATCAGATCATACACTCCTACCGCAGCCGGTGCCGTCAGTAACCATGTCACCGGCGTGCCACCCACCAGATGCAACCGCTTCAATGCCACATCTCCGCTGCGAAACGTAAAGCCTGTACCGGTGGTGTCCAGCCTCACCCACACCGAATCTCCCGGCTCTATCCCCGCTACTCCCACATTCTGCAACGTCGCACTCAGATCCAATGGCTGGCCCGGCGAGGCCAACTCACTCACACTGTTCATCGAAAACACCAGCGTCGCCTCTCGCACAATACTCAGCGGGATCACTTCACTGTTGTCCGATACAAACGAGGGTAAATTACTGTTCTCATCCGCCGCCGCACTGATCAGCGTCGCCGTCAGGTTCTGTGGCACCAACCGCTCCGTGCCTCCCGTATACACCCGTACCTGACTGCTGTCTCCGGTAATAACCGATACGGTGTCCACCAAACGTACTGACAATGAATCAAAACTGAATCCGGTCGGCAGTACCACCCGAACCTGCGAGGAATCCGTCG
>CAYWTB010000048.1:0-33066 GCA_964461135.1 uncultured Caldithrix sp.
CATCGATCAGTTTAATATCATTCTTCCTGAGTTGATTCAGCACGAAATCAATATTATTAACACAAACCGCAATATGATGCAGGCCCGGTCCTTTCTTTTCCAGAAATTTGGCAACAGGAGATTCATGGTCGGTCGGTTCCAGAAACTCCAGGCTGGATTCGCCCAGCCGGAAAGCAGCTACTCTTACTTTCTGTTCACTCACTTCTTCCTCATAAAGCGGCTTCAACTGAAAGATCTTCTCAAAAAATGTTTTAACCTCTTCAACAGAATGTACGGCAATTCCAACATGATCTATTTTTTTGAGCATTTCAGGCGTCTCCATGGCTTATCTCATGCGGTAATTAGGTGATTCTTTAGTAATTTCCACATCATGTGGATGACTTTCGCGAAGACCTGCAATACTGATACGTACAAATTGAGCCCTGGTCTTTAATTCATCGATATTCTTACAGCCGGTATAGCCCATCGCAGAACGAAGTCCGCCCACCATATGGAAAACCGTATCACTCAGCGGGCCGCGATAGGGAACCCGCCCCTCAATACCTTCAGGCACAAATTTTTCTTGCTCAGATACCTGGTCCTGAAAATAACGGTCTTTACTTCCCTGCATCATGGCACCCAGTGAACCCATTCCCCGGATCTGTTTATACTGACGGCCATCCCACAGTATGGTTTCACCCGGACTTTCGCTGGTGCCAGCAAACAGGCTGCCGATCATAATGGAATCCGACCCGGCAGCAATGGCTTTTGGGATATCTCCGGTAAATTTGATACCCCCGTCGGAAATGAGCGGAATCCCACTGCCATTGAGTGCCTGTGCGACGTCCATAATGGCCGATATCTGCGGAACACCCACACCGGTTACCACACGTGTGGTACAAATCGATCCCGGACCGATCCCAACCTTGACTCCATCCACACCATATTTCACTAAAGCCCTGGCAGCGTCCTGTGTTCCAATATTGCCGGCAATCAGGCTGACGTCCGGAAAATCTTTCTTAAATTGTTTAATGGTATCCAGGACGCGTTGTGAATGCCCATGAGCCGTATCAATAACGATGACATCCGCACTGGATTTAACCAGGTATTCAGCCCGTTCAAGCGCTTTTTCACCCACTCCGATGGCAGCACCAACCCGCAACCGGCCGTGTTTATCCTTACAGGCATTGGGAAAGTTGGCTTTTTTCTGAATATCCTTAACGGTAATTAAACCTTTTAAATCCCCTTTTTTATCGACTACAAGCAGCTTCTCGATGCGATGTTTCTGCAAAATTATTTTAGCTTCCTCCAAAGTGGTACCTTCAGAAGCGGTAATGAGATTCTTGCTGGTCATCAGATCAGATATGGGACGGTCCAGATTGTCCGCAAAACGAAGGTCCCGGTTGGTGATTATACCCACCAGTTTCGTACCCTTTACCAGAGGTATGCCGGATATATGATAATGTTGCATCACCTGCAGGGCTTCCCGGATGGGTTGTTCGGGCGATAAGGTGATGGGAGCCATGATCATACCGCTTTCTGATCGCTTGACACGGTCTACCTGTGCAGCCTGTGTGGCTGGTGTCATATTTTTATGAATAATCCCAATACCGCCTTCCCTGGCCAATGCAATAGCCAATTCAGAATCGGTGACGGTATCCATGGCTGCCGATACTATGGGTATATTCAAAGTAATTTGCCTGGTCAATCTGGTGGTCACGTCCGCCTCCGATGGTACAATCTTAGAATGAGCCGGTACCAACAGTACGTCATCAAAGGTCAGCGCTTCCGATAATATTTTCACCATGACATTCCCCCTGCTACATTTTGGCCGACAATATTAACGGAAATACCAACAAACGCAAGCAGAAATTTAAATATTATTCCAACATTCTGATGCAATGCATTATTACCAATCGTGAAATCAGGGGAAATCCTTCGGGTCCAGTAAGCAATGGTCAGTAATAACTTCTGCTATTTAGGCTTTAAAAAATTATTTTTACAATGATTTACCATTCCCGGAGTACTAATTTAGAAGAAGTGAGGAGAACGCATGATTAAACACGTGATATTCGACCTGGGAAATGTTCTGATTAATATTCACCCCCGGCAGGTTATTGAGGAATTTGCGGATAGATGTCAGCTAAGTATGGAAAATGTCCGTGAATTTTACCTGTCCTATCTGCACCTGGATTTTATGAAAGGCCGACATTCACCACCGAATTTCTATCGGATGATGATGGATAAATATCCCTGCAGTTTGTCTTTACCCGAATTCAGAAAAATATGGAATAAGGTTATCGGTAAACCCAAAGATGGTATATCAGAAATTATTACCAGCCTGAAGGGACGGTTTATACTGTCTGTATGCTCGAACACCGATGCCTGGCACTGGCAGAAAGTCATGGATGAAATTGAGTTTATGACAGCCTTTACGCATTATTTTTTATCGTTCCGCTTAAATCACAACAAACCGCATCCCGCTGTTTATGAGACCATGTTGAAAACTCTGCAGGCTGAGGGACATGAATGTTTTTTTATTGATGATACGGCGGAAAATATAGACTCTGCCATGATTTTTGGTATACGTGGCGTGGTGGCGGACAATGCGGATTCTATCCGCATGGCATTAAAAGCAAACAAAATCCTTCGCTGATTCCTATCAGTTCAATATCAGCAATTTCCGGAATGATGATTTTGTAATCTTCCCGGTTATCGCATCATGATAAATTAATTGATAAAAATACATCCCGGCCGCTGTTCTTCCCCCATCCCAATGAACTGACTGGTAAGTTAAACCGGATGAAGCGGGAATAACCTGCTGTGAGAATTCTGTGATTTTCTGGCCCAGAATATCATAAACCAGAACCCGGATTTTTCCCGGGTTTGCTATTTTGAAGACAAAATTAGTACCATTTTGTTGATTGCCCAAATTATATGATGCAAATGGATTGGGAAAATTATTCAGTACTATTAATGGTTCCGCCCCAGGCTGCGGAGGAGTGGTGGAATCAGAAAAAGCCAGACCGGTGAAAACTGCCCGTATCATCCAGACACCATTTGCATTTCCACCAGATCCAAAATTGTAATTGGACAGGGGCAACCACTGGTTTCCATCAACTTTCAGATAGCTGATGCCCGGCACCACCGTATTGTCATATCCAATACTCATTGTAGTATCATCAATTTGAACCGCCACATATACATACTGATTTTTATTCAGGCCAAGCAGAGGTGAGGGAAGTTGAATGTTCACCCAGGCATTAGCACTGGCAGGAACCATATCAATGGGAGTAACCAGGTCATTGCCGGGAAGCTGCCCTGCTCCGCTGTTAAGTATATGTACCTGTACGGAGTTATCATTGGAACCGCTCCAGAAACTGACACTTTCAAGCGCCAGATTGGATTCAGGAACGGCGAATCGATTAGCAGGTAAAGCGGGAAGATTTTGTAGTGCAAAGCTTACTTTTATATCCGTTCTATTATCATCGTAAGCAATATCATAATATTGCAGTGAATATCTGGCATATGCATAATAGCTGTAAGCCTGTTGCTGTGCCTCAGAAAATAATACAAGCACATAAGCTGAATCTTCTGAGAAAAGTGAGTCGGTGTAATTGTTCACATCAATTTCGTTAATGGAGTAGACCTCATCCTTTGAGATTATCCAGTAATTGTCAGGAAGAAAGTTTGAGAATGATATCTCCAGGGAATCCTGTCCTCTGAATCGATGATATTCAACTGAATAGTTTTGAATTATTCCTGAAACAGTCTCCGGGTATTGGGAAACAAGTTTGCTGTAGGATACATGTAATCCCGTTGCTTCGTAATAAATATAACCGAAACGGTGATCCACAATGCGGTTATTGATCAGATTAGCCAGAATCCAGTATGAAAATATCACATCAAGATTACCGGAATTCCCCGACAGGATTACCGAATCATTAAAGCCAGGAATACCGTTTAAGGGATTTTGTGTTAATATTTTAATAAACGCCAGGCCCAGTTGTTCTGCACAATAGAGTGTCCATAGATTTGCTCTGGCATAATCTTCCACCTGCCCTCCCCAGTTAACGAGGCTTTTATTGGTATCATCCAGATACAGGGAAGGGAAATCCAGTCCATATCCGCAATAGGTGCCGGCCAGCTCGGAGAGCCCCTCATTTACCCATAATACTTCGCTTTTATCATAATGATAATGTATCAGATGCTGAAATTCATGAGCTGTGGTGGAAAGGACTGGTTCGGTTCTGTAGCTATTATTGTAAAAAATACCCGGATATGAATCCAGGTACATTAAATCCATTTTATTGCTGTAGGGAAGATCAAGCTGATCGGTGGGAGAAAAATATCCGGCAATAAAAGAGCTGTTCTGATCCGGATCAAAATCGTCCAGTATATTCAATACCAGGAAATCAACAATTCCATCCCCATCATAATTGGGTGGCTGTCCGAAAAGCATTGTATCGATTTCCACAATTCCTTTGGCAGGATCTATAGAGGTTGGACCGCTGTAATCTTCCAGGTTTGCCAGCAGAATATTGAGCACATTATCATTTACATACATGCTGTCCCAACTGGCATTGGCCACCCAGATACGCGTAAAGTTTCCCGTTTTTCGCAACGTAGCGGTAATTGAGTAATGTTGTTGTATCCGAAAGTTATAAGCCCAGAACATTTTCTGTTGTGTCGTCCCTGAATTGAAAGCCGTTATTAGTTCGGATTGTTTTTGAAGTGCAAGGTATTGCTGCGGACTGAGCTGATTAATCTCGGATTGCACATCCACTTCAGTCATTTGTGGCGTTCCGCAAAGACCTATGGGCTCTTTTGAAAAGGACAGGGTTTTTGCATAAACTGAATTCAGGCAAAAAAGAAGAACTGAAATCAAGAAGATTCGCATGTGTATCTCACTTCTGATTCAACAGTCATAATTTTTCCTAAAGAGCACTTTCTGAACAGCATGTATAATAAAAGGGATGATTATACATCCCTTTTAATACTCGAACAAATTTATATTGGCAATGCTTAGAAAAGAATGCAAATTTATAAAATTACCAATAGACCCACGCGATGACTGTTACCTAATTCACGGTCATAACTGGTGAAGGCATAGTCAATTCGGACATGAGGAATCTGCAGACCAATACCGAGGTTCAGGCGCTGAATTTGGTCGATGCCGGTTCGGAGATAAATTAACTGAGAATAGGAATACTCGATGCCCGCAGCATAGTCAAAGCTGATGGTACCTAGGTTAGCGGTGGCACTTGACCGGCGGTTTTCGGCCCGGAAGATTCCCTCCACTACCGGTGTAAAACTACTTTTCCAACTTTCTATACCAAGCCTATAACTTCCCCCCAGATGAAGTGAGGGTGCGACCAGTTCTTTTTCACCAGTGTTCCAGGAAATTAGGGTAGTTGTGATATTTTTAAAAGTTGCACCCAGAAGGATATTCGTATCTATGTGCTTTTGGAGCCCAAAATCCAGTCCTATGCCGTTGGCAGAATATTCGGCCAGATCTCTTCTGATATATTTTACGTTGGCTCCCCAGCTCCAGCTGTTTCTCCATTGTTGAGCCACAGAAAGGGTAAATATATAATCCGAGGAGTTAAAATTGTTAATCCGGCTCCAATCCAGGTTCCAATCCCCATTCTGGGTAATGATCCGTTGCGCCTGGCGGCTGTCTTTAATGTTATCTATACCCAGACGGATGAGGCTGAGTGCTATTATGCGGTTTTCATTTTGTCTGATGCCGGTTGCCAGGAAATCATAATTTACAGATGCAATCATCTGCTGGGTATGCATGAAGGAAATCTGGGTATGTTCCATATTTATCATACCGGCGGGATTATAATAGGATGAAGTAACTCCTCCCCTTATGGCGGTGAACGCCCCACCCATGGCCTGGGCCCTGGCGTCTACTCCTATTTCCATGAATTCACCAGCATATTTACGGAAGTTCAGGTCGCCGGCGTATAACATTGTTCCACCACCGGCCAGTAAAAATAAAATCATAAATAAGATGGTATACCTGATATTCATTATTATTCCTGAAAATATTAATTTTCAACCATTAAGATTATTAAAGGTTTCATTAAATCTGATCATGTATGATTCAAACTGTAAATAATTCAACCAGGGTTGCGCCGGCCATGCATAATAAAAAATTTTCTACAGCGGGCGGAGAAAATATTTCTACCACACTAAGAAGTATACTAATGAATATGGAATGAATCAACGGAATATTCCAGTACCACCTCAGGAGCAGAATTGAAATAAAAATGAAAATTACCGAGCCGGCTGTTGTTTTTCCCCGGCGTAACTCGACAAAACCGGCTAAGCGTCCGGAGATGGCAGCCAGGGGGTCTGCAAAAACCGCCACTGATCCCGCAGCTACGAAAGTAGAAAATGGAAAAATTACAAGAGTCGCGTACAAGCCGGTCCAGAGCGTTGTAGCACCTGCCGGACTTGCTTTCACTTCTGCATCCTTAAGATAATTTCTGAATATCTTGTGAAAAAAGTTTTTCCAGGGCTTAATATAGTGGCGACTCAGATCAAGAATGATAACCAGAAGAACAAAAATTCCAAGAAAATATACACTGCCTTCCTGGTTGGCCAAACAGAGAAAAAGGATCCCCGAGATAATGTGAACAGATTTTCGCAGGTAAAAATAGAGGTCCGGTGCCTTTCCCATAAATGAATCACCAGGTTGATCAAACTTCCAGAGAGGTCTGATGCGTCCTGGCATCCTCAATAGATTTGATTAGATTATGAATAGCGGCGGGGCGGTCTTTTTCATAAAAGATGGCGCTGCCGGACACGAAAAATCTGGCACCGGATTCATACATTTTTCCAGCATTTTCCACATTAATACCTCCATCCACCTCTATGTGAAACCGGGCACCTTCCTGCTTTCTCATGTGTTCCAGTTGTTTAACTTTTCCCAGGCTTGCTTCAATAAATTCCTGGCCGCTAAACCCCGGATTTACACTCATAATAAGTACAAGATCAATATCAGAAAAAACCCAGCGCAAGGTGTCCAGAGAAGTAGAAGGATTAAGACTGACCCCGGCCTTGACTCCGCGCTTCTTTATATGATTTACCTCATGGTGCAGATGGATAACAGCTTCCTGATGAATGGTCAGGATGTCCGCTCCGGCATCGGCAAATGACGGAATCATCTCCGGAGCATTACTGATCATAAGATGTACATCCAGCTTAAAGCGGGTATGTTTCTTTAGGGATTTAACAATATCCGGCCCCATGGTCAGATTGGGAACGAAATGGCCATCCATAATATCCACATGTAAATATTCAATTTCGGGGATATCCACTGTTTGGGCTTCCTCAACCAGCCGTCCCAGATCCCCGCCCAGAATAGATGGAAGGATATGATAATTTTTCTTATTGTGTATCTCCATTTCAAGGCTCCGTTTGATGCATGGTACTGTCTTCTTTGGTTTCTTCAGGTGGTGGTTGATCCGTAGAGACAATAAGGTCAATGGAATCGACTTTGGCAGCACTGGTACCGGCAGAAATTGACTGATTCAGAATGGTGCCGGGCACAAGTTTGGGACGATAAGCGTATTTAACACGCCCAACGGGTACCCCAAGGTTTTCCAGTTCTTTCTCTCCGGTCTCCAGACTCTTGCCAACCAGGTTGGGAATTTCCAGGGAGGTTGGCGCCGGACCAAGGCTTACTGTAATGTTTACCTTCTGATTTTTTTGTACCTCTTCTCCGGAGGGAAATGATTGATTTATTACTACTCCGCGGGGATAAAAATCTGAAAACTCATAAAAAACCTGATTTAAAGTAAGACCCAGTTCTTTCAGTCGAAAATCCGCATCCTGTGGAGTAAGGCTGATTAGTTGCGGCATATATCGGGGTTTCTCTCCTATACTGACAATTAGATATACCCTGCGTCCCTCCTTTACCCTGGAAAATGGAAGGGGATTCTGCTGAATAACTGAACCGGGCGGAAATTGTTCATCGTAAACGGAATCCTGAATCAAGGGATCGAATCCCCCTTCTTCCAATACCTCAACAGCCTCTGCCACCGGTTTGTCTGTTACATCGGGAAGTTCCACCGCTTCGCCGTGTTTTGTGTACCAGGGCATCACGATAAAGTCCATCAATACTGAAAATATGATCAGCCCCAGGAGGCCCAGTGCTAATATTCCGAAAACTTTTTTATTGAATATTTTCTGCCAGAATGTCTGTTGATCTCCATTCATACTTTGCCTCAAATAATTAGTCACGCGGTTTATGTCTGTCTTCACTGTCCAAAATGATGGTAACTGGTCCATGATTATGAATATGGACCATCATCAGGGCACCAAAAATACCTTTTGCAACTTTGATGTCTTCCTTTTCCAGTACCTGCAAAAAATACTGGTACAGAGGATCGGCTTTTTCAGGAAGAGCCGCTTCTATAAAACTGGGCCGGCGACCTTTACGTGTATTGGCATACAGAGTAAACTGAGATATGGCCAATATTTCACCCGATATTTCTTTCAGGCTTAGATTCATCTTATCCTGCTGGTCCGAAAAAATTCGCAGATTAATTATTTTTTTAGCCAAATATTCCGCATCTGCCTCATCATCCTGATGATTAATCCCAAGCAGCACTACCAAGCCTTTATTTATCCGGCCTACGGTATTACCCTCAACCTCAACTGCTGCATGAGTAACTCTCTGAACCACTGCGCGCATCTGTCAAAACCATCTCAGATTTTAATATGTATATTTTGTTTACCTAGAAGCACCTGGAGTTGGTCCAGAAAATCATCTGTCAGGACCACCCGAAATTTTTTTGAACGCATAATGAGTCCTGTTCCATTTCCATTGGGACGCATGTCAAAGTAAACCGGAATATTTCCCGGATATTTCTGGATAAGTTGAAACAGGCTGGTTACTTTCTCGTCTTTCAGAACCCCGGGATCAATGGTTAACTGCAGGCCGGATGACAGCCGGTTTCTTACTTCCGGCAGTGGCATGATTTCATCACACAGCATCCTGAAAGTTTTTTCTTCCGCATCGCTTACTTTTCCCTTCACAAAAACCAGTTCCCCTTTAGTCAGATAGGTCCCGTATTTTTCGTAGACAGAGGAAAATACAACCCCTTCAAAACTGTTGAACCTGTCCTCCAGGGTAATGAAGGCCATGATATTTCCTTTCCTGTCCAGATGTGTTTTAACATGCGTCAGGATGGCACCCGCCTGTACATCCCTGCCGGGATTGAAAGATTCGGGTTTTTTCCAGTTCAGGGTTGTAAATAATTCAATTTCCCGCTTATACCTGTCCAGGGGGTGACCGCTGATATAGAAACCCAGCAAGTCTTTTTCACGCTGGAGCGTTTCCTGAATCGGCCATTCAGAGACATCCGGCAGAGAAGGATAAGTCACAAACTCAGTATTTTCCCCTTCCTTTCCGGTATCGGACATAATTTCAAACATACTGATCTGGGTTTTATTTTGCGCCTGATTCTGATATTTCTGTGCGAAACTGTTTGCTGTTTCGATGGCAGCGAAATTCTGAGCACGGGTTCCTTCCAGTTCATCCAGTGCGCCGGCTTGTACCAGGGCTTCCAGTATTTTCTTATTAACTGAGTGGAGATCCACAAACTGCAGCATTTGAAAAATATTTTTAAATGGACCGTTCTCTTTGCGCGACCTGATAATGGAACGGATAGCAGTTTTACCTACGTTTTTAATAGCTGCCAGTGCGAAGCTGATGTCACCTTCCGGTGTTACCCTGAAGGTGTCCGACGACAGATTGATATTCGGAGGAAAAATTTTGATCCCCATGCGGCGGCATTCCTCAATAAGTACCGATACGCGTGAAGAATCGTTTATTTCGGAGCTAAGAGTGGCGGCCATGAATTCCGCCGGAAAATGTCTCTTTAGATAGGCTGTCTGATATGCCAATAAAGCATACGCGGCAGAATGTGATTTATTAAAACCGTAACTGGCAAACTTGAAAATCAATTCATAAACCGCTTTAGCGGTCTCTTTTTCAATGCCATTTTTCTGACAACCGGATATAAATTCCAGTTTCAGTTTTTCCATGACACTTTTTTTCTTTTTTCCCATAGCACTGCGAAGATTATCCGCTTTACCGAGGGAAAACCCGGCCATGTCAGAAGCTACACGCATTACCTGTTCCTGGTAAACGATGATTCCGTATGTTTCTTTCAGGATAGGTTCCATTTTAGGATGCAGATATTCTATGGTCTCCTGACCGTTCTTGCGGGCAATATAAGCGTCAATGTTCTCCATGGGACCTGGGCGGTGGAGTGCATTCATGGCGATAAGATCCTCAATCCGGTTGGGCTTGAGCTTTCTCAGATATTCCTGCATTCCGCCACTTTCAAACTGAAAAATCCCCACTGTGTTTCCGTCACAGAATATTTCATAAGTTTCCTGGTCATCCAGGGGTAAAGAATCGAGATCCAGCTGGATGCCTTTTTTCTTGAGCATCTCGACACAGTCATGCAGAACAGTTAAGGTCCGTAACCCCAGAAAATCCATTTTTAGCAGGCCGATGGTCTCACAACCGGTCATGCTGAATTGAGTGGCAATAACCTTCTGTCCTTTTTCCTCGGTCTGATAGAGTGGAACAAAATTAGTTATTTCATCCGGGGCAATGATAATGCCTGCAGCATGAATGGAAGCATGCCGGGCAAGTCCTTCCAGCACCAGGGCATGCTTCATCAGTTCCTGAAACTGTTCGTCCCCGTTCTGCGCCATTTCCTTTAATTCAGGAACGGTCCGGAGAGCTTCTTCCAACGGCATGGGTTTCCCCTGAAAGACCGGAATCAGCTTAGCCAGAGTATCAGCTTTTGCATATTCCATCCCCAGAGCACGAGCCACATCACGGATAACACCTTTGGAGGCCATTGTACCGAAGGTAATAATCTGGGCAACGTTATTCTCACCATATTTTTTACGTACATAATTGATTACCTCTTCCCGGCGTTCATAACAGAAGTCGATATCAATATCCGGCATAGTCACCCTGTCGGGATTCAGAAAGCGCTCAAACAGCAGGTCATACCGCAAAGGATCCACCCGGGTAATTCCGGTGGCATAGGCTACCAGGCTCCCCGCCACCGACCCCCTGCCCAGCCCTACCGGTATATTATTTGTCCTGGCAAAATCAATGAAATCTTTGACTATGAGAAAATAACCGGCATAGCCGGTTTTCCGGATAATATTGAGTTCATAATCCAGTCGTTTTTGGATTTCCGGGGTAAGATCCCGGTACATCTTGCGAGCCCCGTCTTTTGCCTCCAACTCTAAATAATCATCCAATTCCATATTTGAATGTTCTTTGGGAAGCGGAAATCTGGGCAGAAGAATTTTACCGGTCTCGATCTCCACATTGCACTTTTCAGCAATTTCCAGCGTCTGCTCCAAAGCTTCTGATTTCCCAGGAAAAGCATTATACATTTCTTCGGTTGTTTTCAGGTACAATTCTTCGGTATTATAGCGCATCCTGTTCTGGTCTGTAACGTTTTTCCCGGACTGGATACATAGCAATATATCATGAGAGGTGTGATGTTCCCGTTCCAGGTAATGGACATCATTGGTAGCGATTACCGGTACATGCATTTCTTTTGCTATTTTATAAATTTTCTCATACCCCTCCTCTTCAGGAATACCATGATTCTGCAGTTCCAGATAAAAGTCCCCTCCGAAGATATCCAGGTAATCCTCTATAGCTTTTACTCCTTCTTCCCGGTTCACATGATTTAGTTTATAAAATATTTCACCTTTCATGCAGGCAGAGGCACCAATAAGTCCTTCACTGTATTTACGTAATATTTCTTTATCTATGCGGGGCCGGTAGTAAAATCCTTCGGTATAGGCCAGAGAGGAGAGTTTCATCAGGTTTTTATAACCAGTATTATTCTTGGCGAAGAGCAGAAGATGGAATGCATTTTGTTTCATGCCTTTTCCACTGGATTTTTTTTCAAAGCGTGAGCCGGGGGCAATATATGCCTCCATACCGATTATTGGTTTAATGCCAATCTTTTTAGCCTCAAGATAAAATTCAAGTACGCCGAACATACATCCATGGTCAGTAATGGCCAGAGCAGGAAAATCAAGATCGACTGCTTTCTTGAGCAGTTTCCGAATTTCCGCGGCACCATCCAGCAGGCTGTAGTGGGTATGATTATGAAGGTGAATGAATGATGACAATGAATACTCCCTGTAAAGCCGATAAAACGAAAATGTTAACACTTATACAGTGATGATCCAAATCTATTTTTAAAAAAAATCATAAAGCTTTAGTTTTATTTAATAAAAATTATATTATTAAGAAAAATGTATTTGAATATTCCCCCAAAAAAATTAATATTAGAATTAGTAAAATTAAACGGGGTGTGATGAATATCATTTTTTTCTTCCCTTTATATTTATAACTTAAGATGATTCTTAAAATATAATTTATTATGACTGATTCTTATCGTTCAAATCTAATCAAAAATATTGAAGAAAATCTACATGATTTTCAGTCAGTTCTTGATTCATTTACAAGGCAGAAAACCAGCGATGAAGACTTGCCTGAGAATGATTTACTGGATTTTTTCCGAACCGTGACTGCGGTGGAAGAGGACGTATTGGAAATGCGGCTGAAAAAGATCATCGAACGGGAAAATCCATACCTGCCAGCCATACACATTGATCGCCTTAAACAGGAGGCGGTAGCAAATCATAAATCGCTGTCCAAATTGATTGACAAATTTATATACCAGAAGAAAGAAATACTAAAATTTCTATATAATATACCCGCCTTTTACTGGGATCGGACGGGATTTCATGAGTTGGAAGGCCATGTCACTTTTGAGGAATTCATCCGTCGAATGATTCGAAATGACAAAATAAACCTGGCTCAATTACGAGAAAATTTCATCTCCGATCAGCACAACAATTAGTAAAGTTCTTTTTTTGATCTCTCTCAGGTTTCGCTTTCTTTATTTTCAAAATGCAGGATTTTGAAATTTTCCGGTATCACAAGCCCGCCGGATACAACAAAGCGCATCATATGTTCTACCGGCAAATCAGTAAAGCGAATTTCACTAATAGGTACCAGGA
Source organism: uncultured Caldithrix sp. (assembly GCA_964461135.1). Taxonomy (GTDB): domain Bacteria; phylum Calditrichota; class Calditrichia; order RBG-13-44-9; family RBG-13-44-9; genus RQOF01. Next base: position 13,078 of record CAYWTB010000048.1, read on the forward strand.
CGGTAAATCCTGAAGTGGGGTTTATGGAAGTAATAATCAGAACACTGCCCAGTTTGGCAGATGAAACCGGATCATCCATCTGTCCATTAAAGAGACCAAGTGAATAGAGCCCCTTACGGGGATATTCTATCATGACAACTTTTTGAGCCTTTTTATTTTCCCGTGATGCCAGGGTTGTGATTATCTGCTTTACCGCCACATATACCGTCTTGGCTACCGGAATACGTATAAGAAGCTTTTCTCCTATCTGTATCAATTTAATGCCAAAATAATTTTTTGTGGATAATCCTACCAGATAGATAAAGATAAAGCTGATCAGCAAACCCAGCCCGGGAATATCGATACGGATATAATTTTCGAATAATGGTTGTATCAAACCGTCAAAAAAGTTAATCAGCCATCTCAGTACGAGCAGGGTAATAACCAGCGGTACTACCACAATGATACCGGGAAGAAAGTTATTTTTTATATTATTCTTTATCCTGGACAGAATACTCATGTTACGGTATCGTCTCGTTTCTCAGGTTGCGAAGAGTTTTGCTCCTCAATTACCAGCTCTTTCCGGTAACTTATGGCCGGAAATTGTCCGGAAATCTTTAGATAAATTAAAATCACGGCAAAACCGGCGGAACTGCCTATGATGAAACCCCCCAGTACATCCAGAGGATAATGTACCCCCACATATATTCTGGAAAAACCAATAATGACAGCCAGTAAAACAAACCATGCAGTTCCCTTGCGGTAGAAAAATGAAAAAATAACGGCGATGCTGGAAATATTGGTGGCATGGGAAGATGGAAAAGAGAATTTTCCGCCACATCCCACCAGCAGACGAACATGATCCAGAACATGACAGGGCCTAATGCGCCCCACCAGTGGTTTAATAAGAGTTGCAGACAGCTGATCGGTAATAACGACTGAACAGATAAGAAGAAGGGCGACCACCCGGCCTTTTCTTCCTCCTCTTATCATCAGAAACAGCCAGATCAGTACGATGGGAATTTTCCAGTTATTCAGATTAGTGACAAAAGGCATGAACAGATCAAACAATGGATTGGTGAATCCATTATTGATGACAAAAAATAATTTTATATCGAGGGCAATTATGGTTTGCAAGGAATAAAATTCCTGTTAACAGTTGTAGGTATCTAATCTGCTGTTACATGCTGAATAAAACTTACAATCTGTTCCCGGTTAAAAGGTTTGCTTAGAAATCCAATCGCACCTGCGTCCAGAGCCTTTTGTATATCATCATCCAGTTCAAAACCAGAAGTAATCAGTATCCGACAATTTTCATCAACTTTTTTCAGCTTATTGAATACTTCCAAACCGGTGCCATCCGGAAGATAATAATCCAGCAATACAAGATCAATCACATGCTTCTGCATGCGGTAAATTTCAATCCCCTCCCCTGCACTGGATGAAAGGATTACTCTAAATCCGGCGCTTTCCAGCATATCTTTGATCAGGATCCGGATCTGTTCCTCATCTTCAATTACCAGAATATATTTTTCAATCTGGTGTTTTCGCTTGTTACCCTTTTTTAGTTCAATCATGCGCATGCCATGAGGTATCTTCTGGATGACCGGCGAGGAGATTTCTCTCAGGCTTCTTAAAATATCAGCAATCCGCAGGCTGGATTTTTCAATTAGACTAAGATAATTTACAATCCGGGTCTCCTGAATATTTTGACGTTCAAATTCCATTTTGATCATATCCACAGCCGAAAGAATTACCGTGAGAGGCTGATTAATTTCATGATTGGCGGTAGTAACTGTGGCATTATAAGTCAATTGGCGTTCAATTTCGGTAAGTCTTTTTTCCAGGTTAACACGTTCAATCGCTTTTTTTACCCGTATGCGGAGCTCATCAGGATTTACTGGCTTGGTAAGGTAATCAATGGCACCCAGTCTGAGTGATTCAATAGCGTTGTGAATGGAAGCATGACCGGTGAGAATAATAACTGCCAGGGCAGGTTCTATCAATTTTACCTTTTTCAGAAGTTCGATACCACTCATCCCTTCCATTTTAAGATCGGATATGAGCAGGTCAAAAGACTCCTTCTTTAGCTGCTCCAGAGCATCCTCTGCACTTGAACAAAGAGTTATTTTATAATTTTCTTTCCCCAGAATTTTCTCGATAAGAAGACGGGCACCATAATCATCATCAACCGTTAGTACTGTAACTTGTGCCATGTAGTATCCTTCAATTTTCAGCTGTGGATAAATACCTGATGGATTAACATAAATGGATGTTAGTACCTGAGTAAACCTGAAATATTACCATAAAATATAATAAAAAATTTAGAAAGGTGAAACATTAAAGGATGATTTACTCCTTATAACGTTCCATCAGGAGAAGTGTTATATCATCATTAAAAAACCGGGTACCGGTAAACCCGCGTAATTCCCGCTTAAGCTTTTTGAGAGTATTCTCTCCGTTTAAACCCGCTATTGTGCCGGATTTGAAAATTTTTTTCAATCTATCGCGTCCAAATTCTTGTAGTGATGATCCTTTGGATTCAGTAACACCGTCAGTATAGAATAATATCCGGTCTCCCGGACACAGGAAAAATTCCCTGTCCGAGTAAATATTTTCATCGAATACACCAACAAAAAATCCCGGAGTGTCAAGAAGCTCCACTTTTTTAAGACTATGTCTGTACAGTAGCGGATAGGGATGTCCTGCATTGGTATAGCAAATTTTATAATTTTGAAGATTCAAAATCATATAAAATGCGGAAATAAAATCTCCGGTATTAATTATTGAATACAACTCCTTATTCATCATGCCGATTATTTCTGCCGGTGAACCGGATAACTTCCGATAATTATTGAAAAAAGCCTTAAACATTGCGGCAATCATGGCGGCAGAGACGCCATAGCCGGATACATCTGCTATGATGATACCTAGATGATGTTTGTCCAGCTGACAAACGTCAAAGAAATCGCCCCCCAGCTGAGAATTGGGAATATATGTAAAATTGAAATGAATATCGGGGATATTTGGGAATTCACGAGGGAGAAGTGACTTTTGAAGTTCAACACCCATTTTTAATTTATTCTGCATTATCTCATTCTGTTTTTTGATGAGTTTCCGGGCTTCCCTGCCCTTCTTCAGAGAAATTTTTAATTCTTCCGACTGAATTTCCAGAGATTCTTTAGCTTTTCTGATCTCTTTCAGATATTTTTCCAGTTTAAGATTTTTCCGCTGGATTTCCCCGGTAGTATGAATCCGGTAAATGTTGTCTGCATAAATATCCGCCACCGTTTTCAGAAATGACACATCCGAATCATCAAAATCAGCTAATTCTTTTGATTCAATGTTAATTACACCAATGACCTCATTCAAAAGTAGAATGGGAACACAGATTTCAGATTTGCCCCTGAAAAAGGGGGTGCAATGATATAATTCTGATTCATCGGTATTATTTACTACAACCGGCCTGGCATTTCTCATAACCCAGCCAATTATGCCGGTATCAATGGACTGGCGATATTTATTCTGCTGGCTATTCCTGAACAGACTCCTCGATTCGCCTACCACATCTATTAATACTACATCTTCTCCGGTAAAAAGATTTTCCCGCAAAAATAAACCCACATGAAAGAAATCGTACTCTTCACTGAATAATTCCGAAGTTATGAATCTGGTTAATGTTCCGGTACTTTTAAAGCGATAACTTTTGCTGGATATTTTGTTTATGGTTTTCAAATAATGAATGTATCGTTCTTCTGCTTTCAGACTCTCAGGAACAACCGGTAACAGAAGCGCCCAAAAATGTTTTTTGTTTTCGTACCGTTTAACCGGAACGATCACAATAATTCTCTCAAAGTTCAGTTCCGCAATTCTTATTTTCAAAGAAAAAAAATCAGCAGCATTTCCGTCATGGAATGGCTGATTTTTAATCATCTTCCCGATGCGTTTGCTAATAACAGACTGATCGGCCCGGGATAATAGATGTAATAAGTCTTCTGCAGCATCATTGAGAGATAGAAACGCCCCACAATCATCCAGCAAAATTACCGGAAAAGGCAAATCGAGAAACTCACCTCGGAACATTTTCTGTTCAATGTGTTTTGCTTCCATCTCGATTATTGTGTTTTGGGGATACATGGAATGTCCGGTTTTTGATCAGGGTGATAATATTTCCTTTTTCATTAAAATGTACCTCATCAATTACATGTTGAATCATCCTGAATCCGCGGCCATAGGGTTCGGTATCCGCCGGTTTAATGCGATGTAAGGAGTCAATGTATGCTTTCCAGTTAAAACCAGGTCCTTCATCCCGTACGGTAAAATTAAAAAGGTCATTATTACATTCCAGTGAGATGTATATTTTCCGTTTGGCAAATTTGGGATCACAAATTCTGCTGGCCTTTAAATCTTCGAATTCGGTAGGTTTAAACGAATCCGGATTTTTTTTACTGGAAGACAATGCCAGATTACCGTGTTCAACGGCATTGACCAGGGTTTCGGTGAAGGCCATTTCATAACGCCCGACCTCTTCCTCGCCGGCAAATTCCATCTTCTCAAGAAACTGGGCCAGTTCGTTTGACAGGATACCCGGGTCCAGAGCATCTGTATCAAACTGAAATCCCAGGTTCAGGTAGTCAAGATTATTGTAAACCATCTCATGAGTTATCAGGCGATGCTGCTTTCGTATAATTCTTTCCACCACCCGTTGCACCACATTGAGTTCAAACGGTTTCGTGATATAATCATCAGCACCACTCTTAACGGCGGATATTGCGTTATCCAGTGTTTTCATGCCGGTTAAAATCACCACCGGCAAGTTACCCCTGGTTTCCCTGATAATTTTCAATAAGGCAAGTCCTGATTTCCCGGGAAGGTTAATATCTGTCAATACCAAATTAAAGTTCGTGCCATTTTGTAATATTTCCAGGGCTTCTTCAGCACTGAAGGCTTTATGAACATTGTAATTTAATTTGGTAAAAAATTCACCCAGCAACTCCACAATTAGTCTCTCATCATCCACTACTAACATGGTGGGCTGGTAATCTGCTTTCATGAAGACCCGGGTATTTTATTTCTCAATGGGAAAAAGTTGATCAAGTTTTATAGAATGAAATAAATCCAGTAAATTATCACTTATTCCTTTAATCCTCATACAGCGTCCGCGGGAAATTATGTTTTTATAAAAAACAAGAAATTTACCGATTCCGGAACTGGTAATGAAAGGGACATAACTAAGATCGAATATTGCTTCCCGGAATTCCTGTGTAAGGAGATCCTGGAACTGATATTTCAGTTCCTCCGCATTTTCATTATCCACCGCCCCAATGATGGAAATATGAATCGAGTTATTATTCTTTTCAATATTCAGATCCATTACAGGGTCCTTTACTTGCTAAATTTTATAGTCGTTTCCATTCCCTGGCTTTAAAAATATTGTCGGCTGTTTTCTGGAAAATTTCAGGGAAATTGTATTATTTTGTTATACTCAGGATTGGAAAATGCAGGGAGTAATAATAATTCTGTTCATCAAAAGTCCGCAGGAACTAGAACTCGAATGGGAATATTACTGGAACTGTACTGGTAAAAAGATTATTTGTGATATTTTACCTTTAACGGCTTTGAAAATTCGCTCTCGCGGTTGTCTTTAATGACGCTGATATAAAAGGTCAAATTTATTTCATCCACAGTTGGCTTGAATGTATAGGTATTTTCAGCAACAGGCGTCTTGGTTACTTTCACAATACCTGTTTTTCCGGGAATTTCAACCCATACCAGATATTTTGCCTCGGAGAGTGGAGTCTTGTCCCAGGAAAGAATCAGCTGGTCATTCACTTTTTTAGAAACCAGGCCGGTAGGTGTTGGCAGAAAGTAAGAAATATTGCGGTTTTCATTTGCCCGTGATAATACCTCACCGGAGGTATAATCGTAGGAAGGAGCATAAGCTTCACGGGAATAAGCGCTTCCAAGCTTGAAGCAAATTTCAGCCCGGTGAGTACTGCCCAGAATGCCTGCTGGAGAAAAAACATAATTGATCTGGTAATTGTCAAGAAATTTAAATCCGGCACCAACATTATAACCGGCGCCAATTTCAGTATCAAACTGATAGCCGGCGCGCAAAGCTACACTATTCATGAACTCCAACTCCAATCCCGGATAAAACTGCCAGTCTTCATTAATGGTTTTTACAGCATCGAAAGAGAAGGTAAACATGTACGCCGGAAGCTGGTAAGCAACTCCCATACGGTAAGTAAGCGGCAATTTTTCCTTTGTTTGATCGAAGTTAATGCCGGGTCCCAGATTCTGGACGGCAGCGCCTATACTCAGAAAATCTATTGGTAATTTATAAAGCATACCCAGATCAAAAGCAATACCCGAAGCCGATACTTCGTCAATTCTCTCCTGCAGATATTTTATCTGAAATCCTGTGGAAATTGCATTATTCCAACGATAACTCACCCCCAGTTGTGGTACGAAATCATAAAACTGGAATTGTCCTCTTTCTATCGGCTCTCCCGTCCCCGGATTAATCTCATATTTGGTAATGGCCGGAACATGAAGAAAACTGATTCCCAATGAAAAGGCAAAATTATTTATATTGGGTAACATGGCTGAATAATTTTCCACAGCCAGATCTTCGTACAACTGTGCATGAAAAAACATCATTGCAGGGCGGTAGGCAAAACTCACACTGGCCGGATTATAATAAATCCCATTGAGATCACCTGACATGGCCGTATAGGCTTTACCCATACCCTGAGCCCTGCTGCCGATATTCATCTGTAGAAAATTGAAGGCATTCATTCCACTGCCATACAGCAGTGAAACAAAGCTAAGGCAGGCTGTCAAGACCAGAATATGAAATCGGGAATTTTTTTCTAATTTTAACATAATTTTGTCTCCTGTCGAAAAGATATATGCAAAACTTCTGCCAATCTTCATCGCCATCCCGGCATGCAAAATAATCTTGATTTAGTATACTTATGCATGGAATAGAAGAAATTTTAATGCCGGATCATTTTTAAGATGGGTGTATATATTTTTTACAGTGCACAAAAATTTAATTGCTACTTTTTTCTTCAAAAAACTTCAGTTCCGTGATATAATCCGTGCGGGCATAGAAAAAAAGATAAGAAATCAGTTTCTGCAGGGCATCCCATCCTGACTGGTTAGAATAATACAGATAATTTTCGTTCAACAGATCAAAATAGATATCCCAACTCCTGGGATGCTTCGCCGCATAAGTTTTGGCAATTTTCATAAGATTTCGTAACCCAAGCTCGCGGGAGAGCCGTAATCTCTTCAGAAAATCAGAATTATGGAACGACCGGTGTACACACAACAGTCCCTGAACCATTGGCAAATCTGTACGTAAAGACCATTCTTCTGACAAATCGATGAAATTAGTATAATCCGAATAGATATCAAACGCCTGCGGATGAGGAATGAAAATGACCTTATATTTTTCAAGAGCTGACAGATCCGGAGTCAACCCGGCCACCGGTATCCAAGCAGTTTCTATTTCGTAAAATTCTTTCAGCACCAACTCGGCTATAAACCGGTCATAATCACCGGTAAAAGGATTTTCCGGATAATGGATAGTATTAATGTTTGTTAAATTGCCTTTAAAAAACAGGAGTGCATTACTGCCTGCTTTAGGACTGGAGATCATGAAATCTCTGACCAGTAAAATTTCCCCAGTACTTTTTCCATAGGCCAGGGGAGAAAGGAGACCAGCATCGGCTTTGCCCTCTTTTAATTGATTAAAAACCTCCTCTTCCGGCAGATAATGAATACTGACATCATTATCGGTCATTTTATTTTCAATGGCATATAATAGAGGGGCAGAAAGTAAACGAAATGATGAAACGAACCTAATCATATTAATTTTTTATTGAGTCTTTCGGAATCGGCTCAAAAGCCGGCAGGAAAAGATAACAATCCGTTCCCACATTAAGTTCACTCTCAAAATAAATGACACCGTAATTTTCCTGGACGATTTGATAAACAATAGAAAGGCCCAGGCCAGTTCCAAAATTTTTAGTGGTGAAAAAGGGATTAAAAATTTGCTGTAGATTTTCATGTGAGATGCCTGAACCGTTGTCGGATATTCTGATATGAATGTATGGATTTTCCGTTATTTTCTTGTAGAACGGTTTCCGCTTGAAGTTCTCATCATGAGGCTTTACCTTCTTAACAATAATTTTTATTTCCCCCGATTCGTCTATGGCTTCAATACCATTAAGAAGCAAATTGAAAAGTACCTGCTGAATCTGAGAGTTGTCAACGAAAATATGTGGAAGGTTTTTTTCAAATGACTGTGATAATTTTATATTCTGGCTCTGAAGCTTCTGTTTAAGGAGGGAAAGCACATCCTGCACAATTTCCTGTATAAAGTAGAACTGGCGATTGGGTTTTTGGGGCTTGGCATAGGAAAAAAGGGATTTCAGCAAATCATCCAGTCTGTTCACCTGTTTGATGATCCGCTGGACATACTCATTTTTCGGATCGGTTTTTGACAGCTCTTCTTCAAAGGTCTGGGCAATGGCTTTTATCCCGGCAAGAGGATTACGTATTTCGTGGGCAATACCGCTGGCCATGACACCGAGAGATGCCAGCCGGTCCATCCGGCTCATTTCTTCCTGCAGTTCCTTAGTATAAGTAATGTCTTTTAAGGATAGAATGTAGCCTTTCTCTCCGGAGAGTGTGTCCACATATTCCGTCAGGGTAAAACCGATCAGGACCTTCTGTCCATTCGGTGTGAGCAGTTCTATCTCCGGTCGTTGAAACGCCCCGTTCATAATTTGCATTGAGTCCACCACCGCCCGGGTATTCTGCTCTCCTAAAATGTCCTGAATATTTTCATATTTTCGTGTATCTGACTGCAGATTCAGCAGATTTACGGCTTCACGGTTTATAAATTTGATAGCCAACTTCCGGTTAATAATAATTATTCCAAAGTTCAGATGATCCATTATCCCCTGGAAAAAGATGGCCTGTACGTTACCTGGTTCCATTCTGAGCATGGGATATATCTTTTCTTTTTCAAGACTGAATTCAGCCAGCTTCTGTAAATAGAAAATATAACGTTTCTGTGTATCAGAGAAATTCTCCTGATTATCTTCCAGAAACAGGAACAAAAATTTTCTGGTCTGGTGCAATATGACCGGACACAGGATATAGGATTTGATAGCCAATCCCAGTACGGATTTGCCAAAAATATGAACCGGATGTTCATTGTCCAGGTTTTCAACCATAATAGCTTCATTAACAGGCCTATCCGCCTCGATGAAATCTTCAAAATTTATTTTTAAATCATTTTTTATCCAGCTGGATGAAATTGCGTCTTTCACCAGCCCCTGGGTATCTCCCAGGTCCTCCAGCAGTAGAACATGCGGTATATGTAATGCACGATGGGAGAATTCAAGGATTTCCCGTATTACTTCGCCAAAATACCAGTTATAATGGCGCAGAGATTCCATCATATAAAAAAAATCATTAAGTATCAATTCTTTCTCCCCGGTAGTGACACCGCTCCCTTTGGCAGGTTTTTGACCAGGAGAATCCTGCAGGAAGCGGCTCAGAAACATCTGAATTTCGGACGGAGAAAAGGGCAGTTCCGCTATATTCTCCAATCCTTCCTCTTTCAGACTGTACAGGAGTTGAGGGCCATTCTGTTTTATAAAAGTGACAATAGAAGGAGTATAATTTTTTGCTGCCTGTACAACTCCTTTTATTTCCTCCCGGGATAACAAATTTAGGTTGGAAAAATTTAAGATAAGAAGATTTTGGGGATTTGTTCTCAGATTTTTTTTCTTAAGAATATCAAAGTTTATCAGTTGAATGTCCAGCCCGGACTCTACCAATGAATCTCTGATGTAGGTAGAAGATTCCCTGTCTTCTCCGGCAATAATTATCTTCATTTTATTTACAAAATCAGCCTGCAGGCTATTTAGAAAATTTTAAACGAAATCTTTCATAATCCAGGATAACAATCTTTCCGCTCTGTTTTTTTAACAAACCATCTTCAGTCAGCGATTTAATCACCCGGGAGATGGTTTCCCGGCTGGTACCAGCCATATTTGCCAGGTCCTGCTGCAGGGGAAGTTCGGCAATCTCCACCTGTCCTTTGCGGAAGACACCGGAATCCTCAGCAATGCGCAATAGAGTTGTAGCTACCCTGCCGGTAGCATCCTGCAGAGAGAGGGATTTGATGTGTTCATCACTTTTACGAATACGCTGAGCCAGTTCTTTCAGCAAATTAATGGCAATCTGTGGAAAATCCCGCAGCATTTGAAGAAATTCCTCACGCCTTATCACCAGTAACTCAGATTCCTCAATAGCAGTCACGCTGGCAGAGCGTGTATGGCCATCCAGGAGCGACATTTCACCGAAAAAATCACCATCGCTTAAAATAGACAAAATAACTTCGCGACCATCGTCACTGATGCGGGAGATTTTTACCCGGCCGGAAAGGATAATAAACATGGTGGAACCAACCTCTTCCTCAATTAGAATAATATTATCCTTATGATATCGCTGTTTAGTGGCAACCTGAATAATCTTTTCAAGGTCCCGGTCAGTTAACTCGGAAAAAAGCGGAATTTGTTTAAAGAATTCTGAATCCATTAGCCGTATTCATCTTAATATTGTATTACCAGTCCTTTATATCCATACCTGTCTTTAAGCTGATTTTTTAACTGGTCTGCCCGTGATCTGTTTTCATATCTACCGGACACAACCACAAAAAGCTCCTTCCCACCTGAGTTTTTTGTGATGATGCTGATATTATCCAGTTGTTTTTCATATCGTTCCTTGGCGCTTTGTGCATTATCTCGTGATGAAAATGCCCCCAGCTGTACACCAAAGTATATTTTTTCAATATTTATTTTAAAAATACGCTCTCTAAAGGCATCATCCTTTAATAATCTTTCGGCAGAATCATATAAACCTTTAGCATAATAATATTGAGAAACCCGGTCAATTATAAATCGTTTTAACTGTTGATCTCTTGTATAATTATATAATTCGATATATTGATTCAGAGCCTCATCCAGATTTTCAGTAAATAAAGCGGCAGCAAATTTCTGCCAGTCCGGCTGGTTAATTTTGCCTTCGGTATACAATCGCTCAATTTCTGTTATATTATTATTTACATAAAGCTGAGCGAGGGCCTGGTTCTGGCTCAAACCAAAGGAATAATTTACAACGAGAGTAAAAATTATTCCACAAATGTATTGATACTTTTGCATTGTGGACATATCCATAAAGGTTCAACAGATCTGTAATGGCATTCCTGACAAACGAAATGGACATCTTCCAGGTCTAGATTAGACTGGAAATAAACAAGAGCCAGATTACTGGCCTGTTTATACTGGTTTTTATTGCCCAATAACCGGATTTTGTAACCGACAATTCTTGGTTCATGCTGACTTTCATCATCTAGATGCTCAAGGATTGCCAGGGCATTATCATAGTCTTCTTTCTTTTCATAAATTCTGGCCAGGGCCAGGGCAGCAAATAAATTCCGGGAATCTTTTTCTAAAATGGACTGGTAAAGCTTTTCGGCTTCAGTAAAACGGCCCAGGTCGAACCAGGTCCGTTCCAGGGCATCATAGGCCACATAGGCTTTGCGGGGAATCTGATCCGATAAATTTTTCCATTCCCGAATAGCATCGTCCAGACGATTCTCCACATAATATGATTGGCCTAAATAATAATAGGCAGCTTCACATTCGGGATCAACCTTTATTGCTTCTTTAAATTTGATTCTGGCATCCCTCCCCTCACCCGTCTCCTGCAGTTTCATTCCGTCGAAAACCAGATATAGGGCGGATTTTTTTATCAACTGGGCGGGAATGTCCCGGAAGTATTTTTTAATGGTGTTATGAGCTTCCATCCACCTGGCTTCTTTTTCCAGGTAATTGAGTAAACGTGCGGATGTTTCATTCTGATAGGATTTACCTTCCTCCAGAATAACTTCCCCTGTCTCTATGGCGAGTCTGGTGTTCCCCATGTTTTCATAGTCAAGCATCAGGCTATACTGAATTTTGGTTCTCATATCCTGGGAGAGATTGGAGCGTAGCATCAAATCTTTATGTATTTTAAGAGCATTTGCAGCCATACCTTTTCTGCGTAGCAGGTCGCCCAGCCGGAGGTAGGCTTCAATATTTTCGCTGTCTTCCCGAACCGCTTCCTTGAATTTCTGGATAGCCCATTTTTCATGACCGTCCACCAGATGTTCCAACGCTTCAAGATAATGATTTTTATCTTTTTTAGGTTTACGGTATTCCCGGGTATAATAATAGATGATCAGCAGTGCAGAAACAACCAGAATAATGATCAGTAATTCAGTCAGCATGTTGGGATTCTGCATTTAAGAATTCTCCTTTTTCTCAGTAGCATCTTGAACATCACCATCCGGTATCTCTTCAATTGAAATATTGCGCAGATTTTCAAGCTCCCTGATGAGTTGCTTATTTTTTTTCTGTACATTTCGAATTTCTGAACGTAGAGATAGAATATTAAAACTGAGCATAACGGCTCCCAGAACAGCCCCAATACCAAGGGTAATAAGCAAAACAATTGCCAGATTTACATTGGGATAGTAGAGGGTGAACAGTTGGAGATTGATCCGCTGATCGGAATTCTGGATGAGCAGAAACAAAAGAAGAAGCACAAAAAGAATTTTAATAAGATTTTCAATAATTTTCATATACACCCCTAATATTTTTTGTTACAAAATAGGCCAAATTCATTATTAAATCAAATTGATTTTTAGGTAATCTGGTTATTGACTTCCTGCGGCAGATGCGTAATTCTAAGTCTGTAAACCTTTTAATCAAAATGACAACAGGATAATATGAAAAACGGCTATGGATCCACTGTAGCTTAAACCGGTTATATCCCTGCCGGAAATGAGATGGATTTGCTATTTTCACGCTTTGTCAATATTCAATTTTAAGAGTGAGATTTTCGGATTTGATGCTGTGTCTTCAATCTTATTTCAACTTCTATTCATTTCTATTCCAGTTTAAGGAACCGTTTGATTTCTGTGATTTTCCGTTTCGGCTGAAAATCGCAAATTGGACAGCTTTTAAATAAGAGAGGAACTAAAGCTAATTTCCTCTGTGACGATGATTTAGAAATATTGCCTTTTTGCTTGACAAGAAATAGGTAAAGGTGTAATTTCGTATTTAAAAAAATGGGTGACACATGAAAAAACTTGGTCGAGTAATGGTGGTTGATGATGAAGAGAACATTCGTGAAGTATTGTCCAATTATCTGGAAAGTATGAATTATGAGGTAGATACTGCCGAAGATGGCCAGGATGCTCTGAATAAATTCAGCAAAGGGAATTTTGATCTCATTATTTCCGATCTTCTGATGCCTAATATCGATGGTTTGGAATTGTTAAAACGTATCAGGAATATTGATAAAGAAGTTATTTTCCTGATGATCACGGGATATCCTTCCATTGAAACCGCTGTAGATGCCATTAAAAAAGGGGCCTATGATTACATCACCAAACCCTTTCATATGGAGGATGTTAAATTACGGATTGAAAGGGCATTTGAAAAAAGATCCTTAAAGGAACGCCTTAAAACCGTGCAGGGTCTGGCATGGGCACTGCTGTTTTCAATCCCCTTATGGCTCATTCTGGGAATAATTCTTGCTGCAGTTCTGGATTGAACCCAGTCTTCATCTTTACCCAGAGATATCCCTGAACATAATACAACTAAAAGGTATATGATTTTAAGAATATGCCTGGCTGACAGCCAGGCTTTTTTGTCATATAACGGTGATAAATTTTATTTCAGCTGCCTGCCCAGTACGGTAATGATTTCTTTCAGCAATTGTGTAAATTTTGTTCTAACCTGTCGGGCGATTGCGGTCACCTCATCATGAGATAACGGGTTTAAGCTTATCCCCGTTGCCATATTGGTAATGCAGGAGATACCCGCCACCTTTATATTGTTGGCTCTGGCTACCAGAACTTCGGGAACAGTTGACATACTAACGGCATCTGCACCAAATTTTCGTGCCATTTTGACCTCGGCGGCTGTTTCGTAAGTAGGTCCGGTAGAGGCAAATAAAACTCCCTTTTTCAGGTGTATACCCAGCCTCAGGCCGGTTTTTTCCATTAAATCCGCATAATGTCCATCATACGCATCAGACATATCGGTCCAGCGGGATTCACCCTGCAGTACCCCTCCTTTAAGTGGATTGCGAAACATGAAATTGATATGATCACTTATAATCATAAGATCTCCTGGTGAGAAGCGGGGATTAACCCCACCGGCAGCGTTTGTCACTATCAGGAGACGAACTCCCAGCCTGGCCATTATTCTCACCACATATGATACATCCCTGATGCTATGCCCTTCATAGTAATGAGTTCTCCCCTTCACTGCCAGTACCCTTAAGCCATTTATGGTTCCGAATATGAGCATGCCTTCGTGGCCGGAAACGGTGGATACAGGGTAATGTGGTATATCCCCGGAAGAAATTTTTACCGGATTTTCCAGGGTCTCGGCAAAATCTCCCAGGCCTGATCCCAGAATTATACCTATCAACGGTTTTATATCAACTCTGTTCAGAAGATAACTGAGGCTTTCCTCAATGTGAGCGGATAACTTATTTTCTATGAGTCATTCCTTTCCAGATCAATATCCGATTTTAGCATAAATTTAATGAATATTATAAAATACGTAACGAATGAAAATATAATGGCCAGAATCGTCAGAGTAATAAGGACATTTTTTACGGCATGCCATTCAAACAGATAAGAAAGTAATAGTATGGAGATCACTGTAACCGCAATTTTACCGGGCATCTTGGAGGAAACCACACCTTTTAATCTTTCCATCAGGACTAATGATCCGATGAGAATAAGTATATCCCGGCCAATTATCACCAGCACAATCCATAATGGCAGACCATAAGATTTATACAGGGCAATGGCACCCAGAGCCACCGCGATCTTATCTGCCACAGGATCCAGAATCTTCCCCAGTTCAGTAATCTCATGGCGCAGTCTGGCCACATAACCGTCTGCAAAATCAGATATAACGGCCAGCAATGCCAGTAATATGGCCAGGTAAGTATGACGGGTGTAGATAAAATAAAACAGAACCAAGCCCAGTATAAAGCGTGAAAAGCTTAAAATGTTTGAAAGTGTCCAGATTTTTCCTTGTTGAAAATAAGAAGAAATTTTCATAAAGCGTCAGTGGTTTTAAGGATTACTGTATTTCTGGATAAAACGGCATTAACATCAGGGGTTCATAATCACGGTAATATAAAAAACCTTTCAGATAAGCGAGTGCAAATGAGGGCACTTTATTGAAAATCAATGAATATTGAGCCTGTATTCCGCTGGAAAGTAACCGGTCCAGGTATGATTGTTGTTTCGGGTATACTTTGAGTTTCACATAAGTATCGGGGGAAATACCTGCCAGAATTTTCGCAGTTTGTATGGCATCTTCAAGCCCGCCCAGTCTGTCAACCAGACCATTTTGTATAGCCTGCGAACCGGTCCAGACGCGACCCTGTGCAATGGCATCTACGGCCTGGTAGCTCATATGGCGTCCTTCCGCCGCTTTGGTCACGAATACACGGTAAAATTCATCCACCTGGTTTTGAATTATCATGCGCTGGTTGTCATTAAATAAACTGGTTTCCGAAAAAAGGTCCGCATTTTTCCCCATGGGAATTAGCTCTTTATTAATCCCCAACTTTTTGTACAGTCCTTCCATTGAAAACTTCCCGGAGAACACTCCTATACTTCCGACAATAGAACTGGGTTCAGCGAATATGGAATCCGCAGACATGGCCAGGTAGTATCCACCGGACGCACCTACACTTGAAATGGATGCGACGACAGGTTTCTCAGATCTGGCATTTTTTATTTCATTCCAGATTATGTCGGCAGCTGTTCCTGATCCACCCGGACTGTCAATTCTCAAAACAATGGCTTTGACTGTTTTATCTTCCGCAGCTTTTTTGATATTGCTGGCCATACTTTGCGATATGATCAGGCCATCTTCACCCATTTCATCTCCATAGCCGGATACAATTGTGCCCAATGCATAGATCAGAGCAAAATAGTCTTTTGCTTTAACACCAAGTTTATTGAATGGTATATCCTTGTAGCGGCTGTATGAGATTATTCGCGGCCCTTTCTGATCTTCCTCTTTCAGATAGTTTTTAAATTCATTGTAATATAGCAGAGTATCAATGATGTGATTATTATATGCATCATTCAGGCTGTAAATGCCTTTATTAATGAGTTGTTCCGCCTGCTTTTGAGGAAGCAGGCGCGCATTGCTCAGTTCAGCCACATAACGGCCGAAAATATCCTCCAGGATGGAACTGACCATCTCCCTGGCAGCAGGACTCATGCTGGTTCTGGTAAACATTTCCGGGTAATCTTTATACTTTCCATGTTTGATGAAATCGGCTTTTACTCCGATTTTATCCAGTGTTCCTTTGATAAAATAGCCGCCTCCCATCAAGCCATTGATAAAAAGAAGGCCTTCCGGTGCTCCGAAAATCATGTCTCCCGACAAGGCCAGGTAATATTCTCTGTTGGCAGCCATTTCCAGATAAACGTAAACCTGTTTCCCGCTGGTTCTGAAATCCTCAATGGCCTCTTTTAATTCATCAATTTTCCCCCATCCGGCATTGATTCCCATAGGCCGCAGGATCACACCCTTAATATTATTATCGATCTTTGCCTTTCGAATACATTCAAGCAGACCGTTCATGGTGGGCACTTCCTGTGAAAAAAGTCGTGCCAGGGGTTCGGGATTTTCCCGGTCGGGAAGTTCACCATATACGTCCAGCTGCAGATAACTATCCCGTGATATAGGTGGGGGTCCTTCAAAAAAACTGGAGAACATCAGATAATAAAAAGTCCCCACACAAATAAACATAACAATAATGAGCAAAAGTATTTTCATCCAACCTTTCATTTGAGACCTCACTTTTCCTTTTTACCTGCCAGGTTAAACTTGAAATTCAGCATGAAATTCAATTCACTATTTTGTTCATAATGATGTTAAGACACCGGCTATGGTTGCCGTCATAAAGGTTGCCAGGGAACCTCCCAGCACCGCACGCAATCCGTAGCGGGCTAAATCTTTGCGTCGGTTTGGAGCTATTCCCCCTATTCCCCCGATCTGAATGGCAATGGAAGAAAAATTGGCAAAACCGCACAGGGCATAGGTTGCAATTATTCGAGCTTTTTCTGACAGTAATCCCCCTCGAATCATGGTTCCAAGATCAAGATACGCAATAAATTCGTTAAGAACCACTTTCTCCCCGATTAATGACCCTACATTGATTGCATCCTTCCAGGGCACGCCGATAATCCAGGAGATGGGAGACAAAACATAACCCAGTAAGAGGTTCATAGTTAATGGCTGTCCCATGGCAGTATCTAAACCGGTAATGCTGCCGATACTCTCCAAAATATAATTAAACATGGCTATGAGTGCAATAAAGGCCAGGAGCATGGCTGCGACATTAAGGGCCAGTTTCAAACCATCGGCGGCACCTGTTGCTGCGGCATCAATAACATTGGCGGCGGTTTTCTCAACCTTGAGTTGAACTGTTCCTTTCGTTTCGGAATTTTCAGTCTCCGGTTTGAGGATTTTAGCAATTACCATAGTGGCTGGTGCGGCCATGATACTTGCGGACAGCAGGTGTTTGGCGTAGAATATCTGCATCTGGGGATTGGTTCCACCCAGAATATTCACGTATGCCGCTAGCACACCCCCGGCAATGGTAGCCATGCCGCCAATCATCAGAGTCAGCAGCTCCGAATGAGTCATTGAGGATACATAAGGCCGAACAACCAGGGGGGCTTCTGTCTGGCCTATGAATACGTTAGCAGCAACTGATAAGGATTCTGCCCCACTCACCTTCATGGTTTTTGCCATGACCCAGGCCATTCCCTGAACCACTTTCTGCATAACTCCAAGGTGATAAAGGACGGACATCAATGAGGAAAAGAAAATAATTGTGGGTAAAACCTGAAATGCAAAAATAAAACCAAATCCCATATTTTGCAGATCCGGTGGCAGAATTTTTTCCATCTGAGTCTGTGAAGACAGAATGCCAAAGACAAAAGCGGCACCATCAAACGTGAAATTAATAACCGTGACAAAAAACCGACTCAGAGCATTAAAAACTGCTTCTCCACCGGGTATCTTGAGGACAAATATTGCGAATATCAGTTGCAGAAAAATACCAGTGCCCACCAGCCGCCAGTCTATTTTTTTCTTGTTATCAGAAAATAAAAAACCTATGGCTACTAAACACGCCAGGCCCAGTATACCAAAGAGTATATCAGTAATCATTTAGAGGTCTCCTGTGCCTTGCCACGATTCCCGGCTGAGAGTTTTATCTCTTTCTTGGATTCTTCCGGTGGTTCGAAACAGTTCCTGCAGCGAGCTTCGTAGATATCTGCCGCTCCAACCACAACGCGTTCTTTGTTTGGGGTTTTACGCTGGGTATAATTGGCCGGATTTCCGCAAATCACACAGATAGCATGGGTTTTGGTAATATATTCTGCTACAGCCAGCATCTGGGGAATAGGATCAAATGGTTCACCACGGTAATCCTGGTCCAACCCGGCTACAATAACTCGTTTCCCCATATTTGCCAGTTTCTGGCATACCAGGACCAGGTCATTATTAAAGAATTGAGCTTCATCAATTCCCACTACCTGTGCTTCCAGGGACTGCTCCAGGATATCCCAGGCACTTTCCACAACTTTGGAGGGGATTTTCAATTCGCTGTGCGATACAATATGATCATCGCTGAAACGTGTATCAATTTTAGGTTTAAAAATAGCTACTTTCTGCCTGGCAATAATGGCCCGACGTAACCGGCGGATCAGCTCTTCACTTTTTCCGCTGAACATGCTTCCGCAAATGACCTCAATCCAACCGATATTACGATGGACGATAGACAACATGGGGTCTCCACTTTGTTTTATGAGTTGGTATGTGTGTTGATTATCTAATTTATGACCAATTTAATGTTGATTTACCAGCAATTTTTCAATTTTTGCCCGGATGATATCAATGGCGATCACATTCCTTCCGCCATGAGGAATGATGATATCTGCATATCGTTTTGACGGCTCAATAAACTGCATAAACATGGGCCGTACCGTGTTTTGGTACTGGTTTATCACAGAATCCACACTACGTTTTCTCTCGTGGATATCCCGCTGCAGTCTGCGGATAAGACAGATATCGGCAGGTGTATCCACAAATATCTTTATATCCATCAGATCACGCAAATCCGGTATGGCCAGAACCAGGATACCTTCCAGAATGATAATACGGTGCGGTCCGAGTGTTCTGGTAATATTCTTGCGTGTGTGAGTAGTAAAATCATACACCGGATGCTGAATGGTTTTTCCCATCAACAAGTCATGCAAGTGTTCAATCAGTAAAACATGGTCGAAGGAATCCGGATGATCGAAGTTGAATTGAGTTCGTTCTTCAAATGGCAGATGGGCAAGGTCCTTATAATAGGAATCTTCCTGCAGAGTTACCACTTGTTCCGATCCCAGTGTTTCAAAAAGAGTTTGGGTGACCAGTGTTTTTCCGGAACCACTGGCTCCGGAAATCCCGATTAGCACACCATTTTTATCCATACAGTTCCCTTAATCCGACTTCCTGTAAATTGACAAAAAATACACTCAGCCGGAACGTAAAATCAACCTCAATATAATTTAAAAAGACATTCAATAAACGCCGAAGATAAATATTACGAAGTCATATCTTCAAATCATTCCGGTCTATTTAAATACAGGCTTGCAGTTATTAAACGTAGTGGTAAAGTAACAAAATCTGAAAACAGAACTTAACATAAATTGAGGAAATAAAAAAAGGCTTTCGTGTCAGAAAGCCTTCAACCGGCTGAGGCGCCGGGCGGATTCGAACCGCCGAATGGAGGTTTTGCAGACCTCTCCCTTAGCCACTTGGGTACGGCGCC